>DXEW01000009.1 GCA_019114755.1 Candidatus Borkfalkia faecavium | reverse complement strand
ACACGTTCTGCTCCGTCTTGATGCGGACGATGCCGGGGTCGGGCGATTTGGTGACGGGGAGCAATTTGAACGGGAACGGGCGTTTAGGCATGGCTCTCCTCCCCGCGCAGGGCGCGCGCCTCGGCCCTTTCGCCGTCCGTACGAGAAGGCGCGGGCTGCGTCGCATCTTCTTCGCGCAGGGCGTGCGCCTTGCGGCAGAGCGACTCCAGCTCGCGGTGTGCCTGCCCGATGATGACGCCGTAGCGCCTTGCGTCCTTCACATAGAACAGGCGGGAAAGCACCGCCCCGCCCGCGCCGCATACGAGCCCCAGCCCGCAGCAGACGCCGCCGACGGCATACGCCCACGCCGCGCCGCCGAACACGAACAGGAGGATGCCGGCGGCGAGCAGCGCCGCGAACAGGACGCCGCCGAACACGAGAGACAGCACCGAGCGCAGCCGCACCGCGGCCTGGCAGCCGCCGATCTTGTTCCATACGATCTCCAGCCGCACCTGCAAAAGCTGCAGCGCATCTTTATTGGGGAGCGCATGCGGGCGGCGGAAAACGAGGTGAACGATGTTGCCGTAGCGCGCATCGGGGCGGCTTTCGGCAAGTTCCCAGCCGAATTCCCGGTAGCTGCGGCAGAACTCTTCCTGCTTGTCGCGCTTGACCGCCACATCGATGCGGTCGTTTTCGTAGTCGGGCGCGATATCGTATGGCTTTCGCGGCATGGCTCCTCTCCTTTGGCAGATCTCGATGCGTTCATTGTACCATAAAAGAATGACCCCGTCAAGCCGCGGCGGCAGAAAAAGCGCGGGGGAAGGGAGCGAATGCCGGGTGTGGGAGAAAAGGCGTGAACGCCGGGTGCGGGAGATTCAGCGCCCGCACGCAAAAGCGAAGCGGGGCAAAAGGAAACCGCCCCGCGGGGGCGGGGCGGCTTTGGCTTTTCTGACCGAATTACTTGAGTTCGGCGAAATATTTGATGGTCCTGACCATCTGGCTGGTGTAAGAGTTCTCGTTATCGTACCAGGAAACGACCTTGACGAGCGTGGAACCGTCGCCCATGGGCATGCACTTTGTCTGCGTGCCGTCGAACAGCGAGCCGTAGGTGATGCCGACGATATCGGAGGAGACGACCTCATCTTCGGTGTAGCCGAAGGAATCGGAAGCCGCAGCCTTCATCGCCGCATTGACGCCGTCTTTGTCCACTTCGCCTTCGCAGATGGCAATGAGCTGCGTCAGGGAGCCGGTGGGAACGGGAACGCGCTGTGCGCAGCCGTCCAAAACGCCGTTGAGTTCGGGGATGACCAGGCCGATCGCCTTGGCAGCGCCCGTGCTGTTGGGAACGATGTTGACGGCGGCAGCCCTTGCGCGGCGCAGGTCGCCCTTGCGATGAGGCCCGTCCAAAGTCATCTGGTCGCCCGTATAGGCGTGAATGGTGGTCATGTAGCCTTTTTTGATCTTCGCATACTTGTTGAGCGCATTGGCCATCGGCGCGAGGCAGTTGGTCGTGCAGGAAGCAGCGGAGATGATGGTATCGGAAGGCTGCAGGGTCTTTTCGTTGACGCTGTAGACGATGGTAGGCAGGTCGTTGCCCGCGGGAGCGGAGATGACGACTTTTTTAGCGCCCGCATCGATGTGCGCCTGGCTCTTCGCCTTCGAGCAGTAGAAGCCCGTGCACTCGAGGACGACGTCTACGCCGATCTCGCCCCAAGGCAGGTTCTTCGCCTCTTTTTCTGCATAGATCTTGATCTCTTTTCCGTCAACGATGATGGAGTTTTCCGTAGCGGAGACCTTGTCGGCCAGAGCATACCTGCCCTGGGCAGAGTCGTACTTGAGCAGATGCGCCAGCATTGCGGGGCTGGTCAAGTCGTTGATAGCGACGACCTCATAACCCTTTGCGCCGAACATCTGACGGAACGCCAGACGGCCGATACGGCCGAATCCGTTGATCGCAACTCTTACATTAGCCATTTTGAATATTCCTCCATATTAAAATAGATATTTTATTCGCCTGTTTGGCCAGCGTCTTTATTATAGCAAATCGGCGGAATTTAGTCAATAGTTTGCGCCAAATACTTTCAATTTTGCAAAATTTATGAAAAATAGTTACAGGAAGCGCGCTTTTTTCGCCAAATTGCATAAAACGCAAGCCTGCATTATTTGAGATTTTCGGGATTTAAGCACTTCAGCTCGTCGATGACGAAGGCGCCGTCTTTGCGGACGAGCACGCCGTCGAAGTAAATTTCGCCGCCGCCCCATGCGGGCGTCTGGATGAGGACCATGTCCCAATGCACGGCGGACTTGTTGCCGTTGAAGGCGTCGTCGTAGCTGCAGCCGGGGGTGAAGTGGATGGAGCCGGCGATCTTTTCGTCGAACAGGATATCCAGCATGGGCGCGTTGACGAAGGGATTGACGCCGATGGCAAATTCCCCTATATACCGCGCGCCTTCGTCGGTATCCAACACGGCGTTGAGCGCTTCCGTATCCGAAGAGACGGCGTCTACGATCTTGCCGTCTTTGAAGGTGAGGCGGACATGCTCGTGGCGGATGCCGTTTTCCAGCGTGGGCGCGTTGTAAGTGATGACGCCGTTCACGCTGTCTTTGACGGGGGCGGTGTACACCTCGCCGTCGGGGATGTTCATGTGCCCCGCGCACTTGATGGCGGGGATGCCGCGGATGGAAAAGGAAATGTCCGTGCCGGGGCCTACGATGCGCACCTTGTCCGTCTTTTCCATCAGCGCTTGGAGCGCGTCCATGGCGCGGTCCATCCTGGAATAGTCGAGGGTGCACACGTCGAAGTAGAAGTCTTCAAACTTTTCGGTAGACATGCCCGCGTTCTGCGCCATCGAGGGGTTAGGATAGCGCAGCACCACCCACTTTGTCTTTTTCACGCGCGTTTCGTGGTGGACGGGGAAGGAATAGGTGCGATCGTATTCCTGCATCTTGTCGGCGGGGACGTCGGAAAGCTCGAAGGTGTTGCTGCCGCCGCGGATGCCGATGTAGCAGTCCATGTCCTCCATTCGGTGCAGCGCGTACTTGGCGCGCAGGGCGCAGTGTTCTCGATCCGTGCCCAGCAAAAGCGCCCGCTCGACGCTTTGGTCGATGACGTCGGCAAAGGGATAGCCGCCCGCTTCAAACACCTTTTCGATACAGGCGTTGACCAGCTGCGCGTCTACGCCGCGCGCCTCGATGAGCACCTTTTCGCCCTTTTGGCAGTGTACGGAATAGTTGACCAGAACGTCTGCCAGTTTTTCGATCCTCGGATCTCTCATGTATCTATACGCTCCTTTCCGCAGGGAACACCCTGCGGGCAAAATGATTTTCAAACGACTCTATTATAATACCGCGCGAAAAAATTATAAAGCAAAACGAATATATTTTTCAAATTATATTGATTTTTGCTCGGTTTTGTTGTAAAATAGAAGGCGAAGGAAAAAATTATCTTCGGAGGAACACAATTATGCCTTTGGTAACTTCAACCGAAATGTTCAAGAAAGCCTATGCCGGCGGCTATGCGATCGGCGCTTTCAACGTGAACAACATGGAAACCATTCAGGGTATCGTGGAAGCGGGCAAGGAATGCAATTCCCCCCTCATCTTACAGGTATCCGCAGGCGCACGCAAATACGCGAACCCCGTATACCTGAAGCACCTGGTGGAAGCAGCCGTGGAGACGACGGGCCTGCCCATCGTGCTGCACCTGGACCACGGCGCAGATTTTGAAGCCTGCAAATCTGCCGTGGACGACGGCTTTACCTCCGTCATGATCGACGCTTCGCACCATTCTTTCAAAGAGAATATCGAGATCACCCGAAAGGTGGTCGAATACGCGCATGAGCGCGGCGTGGTGGTCGAGGCGGAGCTGGGGCAGCTCGCCGGCATCGAAGACGCCGTCAACGTGAAGGCGGAAGACGCCAGCTTCACCCATCCCGACGAAGTGTGCGAGTTCACCGAAAAGACGGGCTGCGACTCCCTCGCCATCGCCATCGGCACCAGCCACGGCGCCTATAAGTTCAAACCCGGCCAGAAGCCGCAGCTCAGATTCGATATCCTCGAAGAAGTAGGCAAGCGCCTGCCCGGCTTCCCCATCGTGCTGCACGGCGCCTCCTCCGTCCCGCAGGACAGGGTCGCCATCATCAACCAGTTCGGCGGCAAGATGCCTGACGCCATCGGTATCCCCGAAGATATGCTTCGCAAAGCTGCGACGATGGCTGTGTGCAAGATCAACATCGACTCCGATCTGCGCGTGGCATGCACGGCGGCCATCCGCAAGCACATGTTCGAGCATCCCGACCACTTCGATCCCCGCCAGTACCTGGGCGACGCGCGCGCGGCCGTCAAAGAGATCGTCCGCCACAAGATCGTCGAAGTGCTCGGCAGCGAGAACAAGGCGTAAGTTTTTTGCAGCGCAGCCGAGCGCGGCAGAAAAGCCGAGCGGCGGCGATTTGACAAAAGAGCAAGCGAGGGCGCATCCCCCTATCGGGATGCGCCCTCTTTTTTCTTGCCCGATCTGTCTGCCGACGCGAACGAAACCGCTGCGCGCCCCTCTTCAGATCAGCTCCGTGCGCAGTAATTCGTTCCCGCGCTCTAAAATGTCGGCCAGCTTTTCTTCCGTCTGATCGATGACGGGCAGCAGCTCCCTCGTCTTTTTGGCAGCGAGTTTTTTATAGATAAGGTAATTGACGCCGCACAGCGCCAGCCCCGCGACGCCGAGGAATATGCCGCCGATGAGAGCGGGGACGCTGCCTTCGATGAGCATGACGAGGCACATGCCGCCGCCCAAGACGAGCGCGGCAATACAGCCGAATATGTAGGCGAACACGCTTGCGCCCAGCGTTTTGGCGCGCTCTAACCCGTTGACGGAGGCAAAAGCCTCCTCCGCCTGCCGTTCGAGCCTTGTAAGCTCCTGCTTGTGCGGCAGATGCCTGTCACGGCGGAGCGACAGGGTGACGCCATCGACCGCCGAAGCAGCCGTGCCCGCCACCTCCCAGCCGAACGCCTCGTATAAGTCCATTGCCCTTGCCCGATCTTTTGTCTTGACCGAAACGGTTTTATATTCGTATGAAACGAAATCTTTTTCCTGCATGATACACCTCTCCGATATTTGATCTGCCACGCAAAAGCCGCCGACGCGCGTTTCGGTTGACTTCTGCGTAAGACAAGTGTATCATAATAGAAAAAGGCAAAAAAATCAACCGCCCGAACAGGCGGTAAGACAGAACGGCGGCTTTTGTCCGCGCGGATAAGACACAACGGGAGGAACTGTATCATGGCAATCGCGCAAGAAGAATACACAAGACACTACATCGTGCAGGCGCTGTTCAAACTGATGAGCGCCTATGAATATGAAAAAATCGGCGTGACCGATATCGCCCGCAAGGCGGGCGTGGGCAGGGCGACCTTTTACCGCTACTTCAAGAGCAAAGAAGCGGTGATCGTCTACTACTTTGAACACCACAGGCGGGAATTCGTATTCGGGCAGCACATCTATCCGCGCTGCCGGGATGACTATATACAGGTGGTGACAAAAGTGCTGACCGTATTCAAAGAAAACAAAGAACCATTCAAACTGCTGCAGCGGGCGCATCTGAGCGATATCTATCTGGACTTTCTCAACGCGCACTTTGCCGAAACATTTGCAAGCGAACACCCCGACAAGAGCCCCTATCTGCCCTACCTCTACGCGGGGATGCTGTTCAACATATCCATGCGCTGGTTGAAAGACGACTGTGCGGAAGAGATCCCCTCGCTCGCGGCGCTGATCGTGGACGCCATATACGCGCAATAGCCTCACGCGGGGTAGGGCATGGGCCGGCGGCAGAAAGGCCCGCCCTTCTCCCCCACCCCGGCGATCGCTCCATCTGCAAAGGCACTTTCCGAGATAGAAAATATACGGAAAACATATTGCTCCCGCCACGGCGGCGGCTCGCGGCGCCGCACGGGGAACGCTTTAATATAGTTTTAATATACGTTTTTGCTGCGGAAATTTTCCATCAGAAATTGCAGCCCTTCCAGCTGGTCCAAAAGCTCTTTGCCCGTGTCGGTATCGCGCACCAGCAGGCGGTTTTCGCGCGTTTCAAACACGGTGACTTCGGAATGGATGTCGCTGCGCTGTTCGATCGCCTTTTCGATGCTGTCGAAGGGCTCGTGCGCGCACAGGCGCAGCCCGTGCGAGTTGTAGATGAGGGTATAGCCGGCGATGCCCGTCTTTTCGTGGTACGCCTTGCAGAAGCCGCCATCGATGACGATCAGCTTGCCCTCCGCCTTGACGGGGTTTTCGCCCAGCTTGGTGCGCACGGGGACGTGCCCGTTGACGATGTGGCTGTACTTGCCGGAGATGCCGAAGTCGCGCAGCACCTTTTCGCAGAACTCCTTATTCCGGCAGTAGACGTAGTAACTGTTGTCCTGCTCTTTGTGGTAAGCGGGGTCGTCGATGTACAGCCGCTCGAAGGTGGTGATCTTTTCGCGCCCGTACAGGGGGGAACAGCGCCCGCACCAGAGGTACCAGAAAAAGTCGAGCGCTTCGGTGTCCTCTTCCCCCTTGCGGAAGGCGGCATAGGCGCGGCGGACGAGCGCTTCGCAGTAGTCCATCAGTTCCCTGCCCTCGTGCCCGCAGAAATTCATGTACGAGCCGTCCGGCTCCAGCGGCACGCAGCCGTGGAAGATGAGGTTGCCGTTGCAGATCTTGTACGCCGAACCGTGCTGCATCATGAAGGCGATGTGGCGGGAGAGCTTTTCACTGCTGCGGAAGGAGCGCTTGAGCCCTTCGATGACCTCGCGCTCCGCCGCGGAAAAGCGCAGCGGGTGGGCGGGATCGACGATGGGGAAGGAAGTATCGCTCAGCTTCGCCCCGAAAAATTCGCCCTTGGCAAAGTCGATATTGCAGAGGATATTCCGCTCTTCCATGCCGTATTCGGGGCGGCGGCCGATGATGTGCCCTTCGGCCTTGAGCTGCATCAAAAACGCGGCCTTGCGCATCTTGGCGAGGCGGCGCGTCTCTTCGGAAGCGGAAGCGGCATCGGTGCCCGCGGGGTAAAAGCGGGCATCGTCGTCGATGTGTTCGGAAGCGAAGGTGGAGAGCTTGCGCAGGGAGATGCCGTACCCCTCTTCCAAAAGATCGGCGTTGTTGTATTTGAGGGAGAGATCGACCACGCTGAGGATGCTCGCCTCGTTGCCCAGGTGCGCGCCCATCCACTGGATGTCGTGATTGCCCCACTGGATGTCGGCATTGTGATGGGCGATGAGCAGGTCCATGATCTTATCGGGGTTTTCGCCGCGGTCGAACACGTCGCCGACGATGTGCAGCGAGTCGACAGCGAGCCGCTTGATGAGGTCTGTGATGGCGCAGATGAACGCCTCCGCCCTGCCCAGCTCGATGATGGAGGTGAAGATCTCGCCGTAGTACGCCTCTTTATCGAAGTCGTCGCGGTCCATGTTGATGAGCTCGTCGATGATGTAGTCGAAGTGGGCGGGCAGCGCCTTGCGCACCTTGCTGCGCGTGTATTTGGAGGCGACGGAGCGGCACACCTCTACCAGCCTGTGCAGCTGCACCAGGTACCAGTCGGTATCGTCGGACTTATCCGCCTTGCGCTCGGCGATGATCGCCTGCGGATAGTAGATGAGGGTGGCAAATTCGTCGCGCTCGCGCTTGGTCATCGCCTGCCCGTACAGCCGCTCCACCTTTTCGCGGATGACGCCCGAACAGTTGTTGACGATGTGGCAGAACGCCTCGTATTCGCCGTGCAGATCGCTCATGAAGTGCTCGGTGCCCTTGGGGAGGCGGAGGATCGCCTCGATGTTGATGATCTCCGTCGCCGCCGCCTGCACGGTCGGGTACTGTTCGGAGATCATGCGCAGGTATTCGCGGTCGCGCAGCGCCCGGAGGCGCGCCTCTTGCCGGTTTTGCTCGGTCATGTCTGTTTCTCCCTCGCGGTTTCTGTGTATTTTATTATAGCGCAAATTTGCCCGCTTGCAAAGGCTTTTTTCAAAAAAGTGCCAAAAAATATGAGCGGCGGGCGCGGGCATATGTTGTGAGCGCCGGTACGGGCGCCGGTGCGGATGCGGGCGAGCGAAACAGATGCGATCTATGCGCCGCATAGTACTATGCAAAAGCGCAAAAAACGGCGTTCCGAAAGGATCCGCCGCTTTGTTGTTGTGGCTTAGCTATCTCGCGGGGAAGAGCACATAGAAGGTGCTGCCCGCCCCCACTTCGCTTTCGACGCCGAATTTGAAGCCGTGCTTTTGCAGGATGGTCTTGACGATGGAAAGCCCCAGCCCCGTGCCGCGGATGGGCCGCTTGTGCATTTCGGAAGAGCGGTAATACCTGTCCCAGATGGTCGCCTGCTCTTCCGGCGGGATGCCCTTGCCCGTATCGGCGACGGTAAAGCGGATGACGTTCCCCTCCTTGCGCAGGCCGACGACGATGCGCTTGTCTTCGCCCGTGTAGTTGACGGCGTTGCCGACGAGGTTGTAGATGACCTGTTCCACCTTTTCCAGGTCCGCCTCGGTGTACAGCTCGTCGTCGATCTCGCGGACGATGGTATAGCCCTGCATTTCGGTGAGGTAGTCGAACCGCTCGAGCACGGTGTGTACCAGCTCCGAAAGGTCGAACTGGCGCAGCTTAAGCGTGTCCATGCCCGAACGGATCTTGGAGATGTTGAGGATGTCGTTGACGAGGGCGGTCAGGCGGTCGGACTCGTCGATGATGACCTGCGTGTGCTTGGCGCGCTTTTCGGGGTTGTCGCCCGAGATCTCCTGGATCATGGAGGCGTATGCCTTGATCATGGTCAGCGGCGTCTTCAAGTCGTGCGTGACGTTGGCGAGCACTTCCTTTTGCAGCTGGTCGGACTTGCCGATCTCCTCTTTGGCGTAGTCGAGCGTTTCGGCGAGGGCGTCCATCTCCGCGTAGGAATATTCGCCCTTGAAGTTGACGGTAAAGTCGCCCGCCGCCATGCGCTTGGCGGCCTTGGTGATGCGCTGCACGGGGCGGGTCAGCCACATGGACAGCAGCGCCGAGATGACCAGCGCCAAAAAGATGACGATGACGCTGATGAGGACGAGCTGCACGCGCATCGTGCCCATGGCGAGCCCCGCAAGCTCGGTGGAATATTCGACGTAGAGGTAGACGTCGTCGGAAGAGGCGGCGCGCAGGGATACAGACAGGGCGCCCGCCGCTCCTTCATCCATAGACAAAGGCAGCGCGCCTGCCGCCCGTACCGCCGCGCCCGCGCCTTCTTCCCCACACGATACAGAAAGGACGCCCGCAGATACTTCGCCCCCGTCCGGCAGCGACATCGCCGTGCCCGAGGAGGAGATGCGGGCAAAGTAGAGGTAGTTGCCGTCGCTGCGCTTCATGGAATAGGCGAGCCCGGGGACGCCTTGCGAACCTTCGGGCAGGCCCCTGAGCACTTCCAGCGCCGCATCGAACTCTTCTTTGGTCGGCGCGGCCTCCGGGTCGTACTGGGCGGAGTCTTCCTGCGGGAGCGGATACAGCACGTTCCCCTCTTCATCCAACAAAAAGATGCGCGCGGCGGGGTTGTCCGTCTGCTTTTGATAGATGTACATGTCTATCTCGCGGTCGCTGTCGGTCACGGGCGTGTGCCTGCCCAAAAAGGCGACCAGGTCGTTGCCGATCGTCTGCACGTCTTCCTCCGTCTGGGCGTTGAAAAACACCTGCAGCAGCGTCGTCTGGAACACCCAGGTGAGCAGGATGATGAAGGCCGCGAACACGAGGAAGGCGATCCACAATATGAAGTTGATACTGTAAAAATGCTTGTGACGGGTCATGCCTCGAATTTATACCCCAGACCGCGCAGGGTGACGATGAACTTGCGGTATTCTTTCAGGCTGCTGCGCAGCATCTTGATGTGGGTATCGACGGTGCGGTCGTCGCCGTAAAAATCGAACCCCCATACATCGGAGAGCAGCTTTTCGCGCGAGAGGGCGATGCCGTTGTTTTTGACCAGGTAGAAAAGGAGCTCGTATTCTTTGGGAGTGAGGTCGAGCTTTTCGCCGTCTACATACACGTTCCTACCCTGCATGTCGATCTCCAGCCCCTCGAATTTGAGAAGCTCGCGCGAGGCGGGCATGCCGGGCTTGTGCCGCTTGGTGACGGCGGCGATGCGCGCCATGACCTCTTTGGGGGAAAAGGGCTTGGTGACGTAGTCGTCCGCCCCCACCTCGAAGCCGAACAGCTTGTCGTACTCTTCGCCGCGGGCGGAGAGCATGATGACGGGGATATCCTTGAATTTATGGATCTCTTTGACGGCGGAAAAGCCGTCTAAGGCGGGCATCATGACGTCCATCAGGATGATGTCGTAATCGTTGTCGCGGCACATCTTCACCGCCTGGATGCCGTCCGCCGCCTCAAACGCCTCGTTGCCTTCAAACTCGATATACTCGCGCAGGACGTTGCGGATCATCTCTTCGTCGTCTACGATCAGAACTTTCATACAGCTTTTCCTCCGTGTTCTCACTACAATGATATACCGATATTGTACAGGTACAATATTATTATAGCACTATGGCGGCATGAAAAACAAGTGAAATTTTTATACTTTTCACACAAAAAATACGAACAAATGTTTGACTTTTGCGGCGCTTTGGTATTATACTATTGGCATAGATAGAAGGAGGCGGCGGATATGCTGGACGGCGAACGGCTGAAAATTTTGACGGAGAGCGCGAAGTACGACGTTTCCTGCTCCTCTTCCGGCTCGGCGCGGGCAAACCGCAAAGGCGGGCTGGGGAACGCGAGCTTCGGCGGCATCTGCCACTCGTTCACGCCGGACGGGCGGTGCGTTTCGCTTTTGAAGATATTGCAGAGCAACCGCTGCGCCTACAACTGCCTGTACTGCCCCAACCGCGCCGACGCCGACGTGCCCCGCGCCGCGGCGACGCCCGACGAGATCTGTCAGCTGACCGTCGCCTTCTACAGGCGCAACTACATCGAGGGGCTGTTCCTCTCTTCCGCGGTAGACGGCTCGCCTGACCGCACCATGGAGACCATGCTCGACACGGTCATCCGCTTGCGCAAGGTGTACAACTTCAACGGCTATATCCACCTGAAGGGCATCCCCCACGCGGACAGGGCGCTGGCCATGCGGGCGGCGCAGTATGTGGACCGCATGAGCTACAACATCGAGTTCCCTTCCGAACACAGCCTAAAACTTTTGGCGCCGCAGAAGAGCAAGGAGAGCGTGCTGCTGCCCATCCGCCGCCTTTCCGACGAAAAGAAGGCCTCTTCCGCCGAAAAGAGCCGCAAAAAGCCCAAATTTTTGCCCGCGGGGCAGACGACGCAGATGATCGTGGGGGCTTCCCCCGAGGCGGACGGGCAGATACTGCGGCTGAGCGAGGCGCTGTACCGCAAATTTTCGCTCAAGCGGGTGTATTATTCTTCGTATATCCCCGTCGTGCACCATTCGCTGCTGCCCGACAAATGCGCGGGGCTGCTGCGCGAACACCGCCTGTACCAGGCGGACTGGCTGATGCGCTTTTACGGGTTTTCCGCCGAAGAGATCGCACCCGACGGCGAAAACCTGCCCGAGGCGTACGACCCGAAATGCGCCTGGGCGCTGCGGAACATGCACCTGTTCCCCGTCGAGGTGAACACCGCGCCCCTCGAGCTTTTGCTGCGCGTGCCGGGCATCGGCACGATGGGCGCCTACCGCATTTTAAAGGCGCGCAGGTTCGCCGCGCTGGACTTTGCCGACCTTGCGAAAATGCGCGTCGTCTTAAAGCGCGCAAAGCACTTCATCACCTGCGGCGGCAAGTTCTGCGGCGCGGGCAGCGACGCGGCGGTGCGCACACTGCTCGCCCTCGAATCGCGCGAAGAAAAATACGAACAGCTCTCCCTGTTCTCCCTGCCCGAGCTTGCGGAGAGCGCAAGGACGGGGCAGCTATGAACCTGTATCTGACCGACGGGAGCGAGGAGAGCTTTTACACCGCCGCCTTCACCGCATGCACGGACGGCGACTGCGTCGTCACCTCGGCAAGGGAGGTGCAGCTTGCGGCGGGCGCCGTTCTCATCGAAGTGCGGGCGGACAAAGAGCGCTGCGCGCGCGTGAAGCGGTTTCTGCGCAGGTACGACGCGCGTGCGCTCGGCGAGATCGCCCTGCTGCTCCGCCGCGGCTGCGCCGCGAAGGAGATGGCCGCGCTCGGATACCTGCGGCTCATCGTGAGAGAGCGCGCGCCCGTGCGGGACAGGCTCTCGCACCCCGCAGTGCTCGAGGCGATGAGCGAGATCAAAAAGGTTACGCAGGAGGCGCACCGCTACAAGGGGTTTTTGCGCTTTATGGAGTGCGCGAACGGCATCTACTACGCGCCCCTCGAGCCGGACAACGACATTCTTGAGCTGATCGTGCCGCACTTCGCGCGCAGGTTCGCGGACCAGCCTTTCGCCATCCACGATGTGGCGCGGCAGAAGGCGGTGCTCTGCAGGGACGGACGGCGCACCTTCATACGCACCGAAGAGAAGGTGGACATCCCCCTCTCGGACGGCGAGCTGACTTTACAGGCGCTGTGGCGGGAATATTACGCCGCCGTCAATATCGCGCAGCGCCCGCACGAAAAGCAGATGAAGGGCTACATGCCCGTCCGCTACTGGAAATACCTGCCCGAAAAGCAGGGCGGCGCGCCTTCGCGGCGGTAAACAAACATACCTTATCGCCCCTTGCAGACACGGCAAGCCGCCGCCCCGCGAACGCGGGGCGGCGGCATCCTTTTTCTGCATTGCAAAGCATTTTTCTGCGGGACGAGACGCCTCACTCAACTGCAAAGCGCCTGTACGTGCAGCGTTCGGCATCGAGCTCCAGCTCCAGCCCGTCCGCATCCGCGGGCGGGCAGACGACGGAGGAGAGCGCCATGCCGTTCACAAAGATCTCCAAAGAAAAGCGGTCGCCGACGATCTCGATACACGTCACTTCGGCGGGAATATACGGCATGCGGCGGATGCCCGCGAGGGAATCCGCGTCCTTCTCCGCGCCGACGATCGGTTCGCCCGCCTTGGAGCGGTCGAACACCCATTCACCCTCACCGAGCGCAAAAGACGCAAAGTTCTCCCCCTTTTTGCGCAGCTTTACCGAAAATGCGCGCAGCGCCCTTGCCTCTATCCTGACGGCGCCGACGG
>DXEW01000008.1 GCA_019114755.1 Candidatus Borkfalkia faecavium | reverse complement strand
TGTCGGGCGGGCGCTGCGAGCATTGCTACGGCGACGGCATCATCAAGATCGAGATGCACTTTTTACCGGATATTTTTGTGCCGTGCGAGGTGTGCGGCGGAAAGCGCTATAACCGCGAGACGCTCGAGGTCCGCTATAAGGGGAAAAACATCGCGGAAGTGCTGGACATGACGATCGAGGAGGCGTGCGAATTTTTCTCCGCCGTGCCGAGCGTCTACAATAAGCTCAAGACCATCGTCGACGTCGGTCTCGGCTATATCAAGCTCGGGCAGTCCGCGACGACGCTGTCCGGCGGCGAGGCGCAGCGCGTCAAGCTGGCGACGGAGCTTTCCAAGCGGTCGACGGGCAAGACGTGCTACATCCTCGACGAGCCGACGACCGGCCTGCACAGCTACGATGTGGATAAGCTGATCAAGATCTTGCAGCGGCTGCGCAGCGCGGGGAATACCGTCATCGTCATCGAACACAATCTCGACGTCATCAAGATCGCCGACTGGATCGTCGATCTCGGTCCGGAAGGGGGCGACGGCGGCGGGACGATCGTCGCGAGCGGTACGCCGGAAGAAGTCGCCGCATGCGCCGCCAGCTATACCGGGCAATTTTTGAAAAAAGTCCTGTAAATGTAAAAACAGCTTTCCGACGGGCGTCGAAAAGCTGTTTTTTGCATTTTGCAAAGTACTATGTCTGACATAAAACGATAAAAATTGTAGTATTCGTCAAAACACGTTTTCAAACGTGATCTTGTAAGTCATCGGGATCTGGCGGCAGATCGTCTGCAAGACTTCGAGTTTTGCCAAAGCGTCGGTATAGGCGCGCGTTTCAATACAGCTGACCGCCTCGCCCAGCCAATAGTCGACCTGCGCGATGTCGTTGTGCGGGATCACGGCGTGCAGGTCCTTTTTATCGGCCAGCCATAAAGCGCGCACGGCTTCGGCGTCCTCGCGCGAAGCGACCTCCTCGCGCACCTTGCATTCGAGGGCGACGAGCGCGGCGTCAAATTTTTCGAAAGTTCCGCCGATATAAAAGTGCTCGAACAGCGCCGCCGACACAAGGAGGGCGAGGCTGAGCAGCATGGATACGAAGGTCTTTACCATTCGCTTCCCTCCGGCAGACAGACGCGGAAGGCGCGGTAACGCTCGCCCCGACATTGCAGATAGATCTTGCCCGTCCCGTCCAGCGTCAGGACAAAGACGCTGCGCGCGCTCCGTATGTGCTGCTCGCGCAGGATGCGTTCAAAATACGCCCGCCCCGTCTTTGTCAGCGCGAGGTTTTTCTGGTCGTATTTTCCGTCGTCGATGATGACGACGGGCAGGGAGACCTTTTCTTCGCGCGGGGCGTCCTCGCGCGGCATGGCGGTGAACTGCCCGCTCGATTCATACAGCGCGTAGGCGACTTCGTCGAGCGAAAAATATCCGGCGGAACGCATGGATTCGATCAGGTCGGACAAATCGAGATGGTTGCGCTTTAACTGCGAGATATCGATCCCGTTTTTGTTGATGACGACGGAGGGTTTGCCTCCCACGACCGCCTTGAACGGCTTGCATTGCAGGTCGAACAAAAGGAGGAGCTGGTGCAGGAAAAAGATGGTCACGACGGATGCGACGCCGTACAGCAGCGGGATCGAAATATCCGCCATCGGGATGCAGGCGAGCTCGGCGATCAGCAGCGTGATGACAAATTCGAACGGCTGCATCTCCCCGATCTGCCGCTTGCCCATCAGCCGCATCACGGCAAGCAGCGCGATGAAGATGATCGTCGTCCGCAAAAAGATGAGGCCCATGCCGTCAGTATGCGGCAAAGCGGCAAAAGTATGCCGTCCGGGCGGCGGCGCCTTTCAAAAATCGCTGCATGTATCCGATCTGCCTGCCGGGAGGGCGGGCAAAAGGAGGGCGGTCCGCGCGGGCTTTGAAAAACTTTTGCGTTTATCCTTTTTCCCCGCCCGTACGCTTGCCAAACGCAAAAAGAAAGTGTATAATGGTCTCATATTAAATGCAGAGTAGCTGAGGCGCGTTAAGTGTTGCGAAACGGGACGTTGTTCGCAAACGAAAGGGGTTTCCCTGCGGTGCCGAAGCGCGTCCGTTGCAAGGATAGCCGCCGAGCGCTCGGCGCACTGTTTTTTCACGGACCTCTCCGGATCAGGGAGGTTTTTTCCATGTTCTCGAAGGCTTTTCGTTCCTTTTCCATGAGCAAGCAGATCGCCTATCTCGCGATCTTCATCGCTCTGAGCGTCGCGGCGAACTCCGTGCTCGGCGTCGAGCTTTCCGCGTCGAACAAGATCGCGTTCACCTATACCGTCAGCTTTTTGGCGGGATATCTGCTCGGCCCCGTCCCGGCCTTTCTGGTCGGATTTATCGGCGACGCGATCGGCTTTCTCATCAGCCCGGTCGACGTCTATTGGCTGTACGGGCTGACGCTCGGCCTGTTCGGCTTTTTGACGGGCTGGATCATGAACGGGATCAAGCGCGAAGATGCGGGGTGGCTGTTCGGCAAGGCGATCCTCGCCTTTGCGGTCGGCTTTATCGTCATCACCTGTTTCTTGAACACGCTGGTGCAGTATTCGTACGCGTATATCTTTCTTTGGGGCGGAACGGCGCAAAAGACTTTTTGGGTCTACCTCGCCGGGCGGCTGTCCATCCAGTCGATCGTCTATGTCGTCAATGTCGCCCTCTGCCTCGCCGCGCTGCCTTTCTGCGCAAAGTTCAAGCGAAAATACTGATCATCGCCGCACGAGGACGCGCACCCAGCGCGGCTGCGCGAGGCCGATGACGGCGAGGAGCAGCCCCTGCGCGATAACGAGGATCCCGCCGCAGAGGGCGATCGCCGCGAGCGGCGGCAGAAGGGCGGAAAGCACGTTGCGCAACAGACAACCGAATACGATCGCCGGAGGGATACTGACGGCGGAGAGGAGAGTGTGCTTGCAAAAGCGCACTTTTTCTTTGCTCTTTTTGGCGATGAGGCGAAGGTTGAGCAGGGTCGTGATGACTTGGCTTGCGGCGAGCCCGATCATCAGCGCATAGATCCCGACCAGTCCGGGCAGGAACCAGACGCATACGAGGGTCGCCGCCGCGCCGACAAAGAAATAGGCGCACGTCTGTTTTTCGCAGCCGAGCGAATGGAGGATGCTGTTGGAGATCATGCCCAAACTCATGGGGAAAAGCATGAAGCAGCAGTTGCGGATGATCTCGCCGCCGTGTTCGCTGGAAAAGAGCAGGATGCCGATATCTTTCCCCAAAGCGAACAGCGGTGGGATCAGCAGGCAGGCGATGAGCGAGGTGACTTTGAGCGCCTTTTCAATATTTTCACGCAATTTTGTATGGTCGCCGCGGAAAAAATTTTCGGCAAGTTCGGGGATCATGACGAGGGCGAGCGAGCCGATCAGCGTGGAGGGGATGGACAGGATGGGCATGCTCATCCCCATCGCGATGCCGATCTCGCTCATGGCCTGTTCGGACGTAAATCCCGCCGCGATCAGGCGCGCCGGGAGGAGCAGGGAGATCGCGGAGTTGATGAGCGAACCGGAAGTCCGCATCCCCGTGATCGGCAGCGCGGACGCGAGGAGGGGGCGCAGCTGGCCGCGCGGGTCGCGCAGCTTTCCGCCCTTGATAAAGAAGTAGGCGACCGAAAGGGTGAAGGATACGAGATAGGAAAAGACGACGGCCAGCGCGACGCGCCTGGCGCCGTCGAACAGGTCGCTCATGTGCGTCACGAGCAGAACGCCCGCGCCGATCATGCACAGCTCTTCGATGAGGTCGATGACGCAGTACGGGACAAAGCGCTTGTTCCCCCAAAGTTCGCCGCGGAGGACGGAGTAGACGGAATTGAACGTTAGGCTCGGGAGCAGGATGAGCAGGACGGTCATGCAGCGCGGGTCGGAAAATAAAAAATCAAACGCCTTGTGCCCGAAAAACAGGATGCAGAACACGGGGACGGAAAAGCAGAGCGCGGACAGAAGCGCCGCCGTGACGACGGAGTGCTGTGCGCGGCTGTTTTTCTGCGCGCGGTATTTGGTGATCAGCCGCGAGACGGTCAGCGGGATCCCGGAAGCCGCCGCCGTCGCGAGGACGGCAAAGACGGACAGGGCGACCTGATAGATGCCCATGCCTTCGGCGCCGAGCGTGCGGGAGAGGATGATGCGATAGAGGAAGCCGAAAAACTTCTCGGCGACGGAAAATGCCGTCACATAGGCGGCCGTCTGATAGAGATTGCTCTTGCTCAAAGTACCCTCGCGTGGGCGGCCTGCGGCCGCCCGGTCCTTCCCTATATATATCGCCTTGCCGTGCGGAATATGAGCGGCCCGTCCCGCATATTTTGCGGCGCGGCGCATATCATGAACGAAAAGGGGGTGAGCACATGTTCCTTTTGCAAGACTGCGTTCCCGGTCCGTTCGGTTGGTACGTCGTCCGCGACGGCGATACGCTCGCGTCCGTATGCGCGGCGCAGGGGGCGGCGTACGCTTCGCTGATCGCGGTCAATCGCCTGCAAAAATTTCCGCCGCCCGGCAGCCTGCTGTGCCTGCCGCCGCGCGAGCGCGTCTATACCGTCCGCCCGGGCGATACGGCGGAGAGCATCTGCGCCCGTTTTTCCGCGGACCGCGCCGAATTTCTTCGGCGGAACGGTCCCGTTCTGTACCCGACGCAGCGCGTTTGCCTCGGCGGGGCGGAGGGCGAAGCGAGCGGCGGGACGGAGCGCGTGTAGCCGCGGGCGGCAAGGTATTGGCAAGGCGGACGGCGAAACGATTGGCGAGGCGGCGGCGTGTAGCAACCGCGGGTGTAAAAATCATATATTGGAACATGGAGAGCGTACAGGGCAACCCCTGCGCTCGTCCGCAATTCTACCATCCGGAGGTCAATCATGTCCTTTTATTCGAATTTCCAGACGGATAAGTGTCCCGGACCCATCTGCGGCAATCCGAGCAGCGGGCTGAACGAAAAAGTCTGCCTGCAGGCGCAGCGGGTATTTGACGCCTGCATCCGTCAGGGCCAGCGCAGCGGCGTGGTGCTCGGCATCGTCGACCCCGTCCCCGCCAACCCTACATATCCGTTGACCTTTATCAGCGCCCGCAGCACGACGTCGGCGGGCACCGTGACGGCGTTCCAGGTCGACCGCCTGCCCGACCGCGCCAACTGCGCACGCGTGCAGGCATCCGTCGATATCCCTGTCGAGGTCGTCTATACCGATGCAAACGGCGTGGAGGGGAAGGCGAGCGCGGTCGTATCGATCGGCGAGGACGTCATCCTGTTCGTGCCCCAGCCCTCCATCATGCCGTATGAGGTGCAGTGCGTCGTGAGCGCCGTCGCGCCGGAGGGCACGTTCAACGCGCAGGACAATACGTTCACGGTCGATCTTTGCTTCACCGTCATTTTGAAGATCGTCATCAACGTCGACCTGCTCGTGCCCTCGTACGGTTATTGCGTCATCCCGCCCGCGCAGGAATATACGCAGGAAGTATGCGCCGGATTTTTTGAGCTGCCTCTGTATCCGCAGGGGAATACGGGCGGCTGCGGGAACGGCTGCGGCAAATAGTGCGCTCATCGCAGGGAAAAGCCGGTATGCCGCCGAGCGTATCGGCTTTTTGATCTGCCCGAAAACAGGGGGTGAACGATGCAAAAAGGGGAAGATGAACGCGAAAGCCGCTGCGTCGTGTGCGGGGAACGCGCGGGGGCGGCGGGGCTGTGCGAACGCTGCCGCGAGAGCCTGCATCTGTGCGACGCGGAGAACTATGCGCGGCGAAAAATACGGGCAAAAAATGCGCGCACGGCGGCGCAAACGCTTCCCAACGCGGACGATTTATGATACAATCTTAGTTCAGAAAACAAATCGAAAGGAAGGCTCCATGAATGTTTTTGCGGTAAGCGACCTGCATCTGCCCGGCGGAAAGGACAAGCCGATGGATATCTTCGGCGGGAACTGGACGGGGCATCTGGATAAGATCCGCCGGGACTGGGGCGGGCGCGTCCGCGCAGAGGACGTCGTGCTGATCGCCGGCGACATCAGTTGGGCGATGACGCTGGACGAGGCGCTGCCCGACCTCGCCGCCCTGCGCGGGCTGCCGGGGCGGAAGGTCTTTATCCGCGGCAACCACGATTATTGGTGGTCGGGCATCACGGCGCTGCGGCGCAGCGCTCCGGACGAAAGCTATATCTTTTTGCAGAACGATTGCGTGCGTTTGGACGGGCTCGTCATCTGCGGCTCGCGCGGCTGGACCTGCCCGGGCAGCGCGGATTTTGGCGAATCGGACGAGAAGATCTACCGCCGCGAAGCGGAGCGCTTCCGCCTCGCGTTCGCGAGCGTGCAGAAGGTGCGGCAGCCGGGGGACAAGCTGCTCTGCATGATCCATTACCCGCCCTTCAACGTCAAGCGCGAGGATTCGCTGTTTACGCAGCTCTTTGAAGAAAACGAGGTCGACGGCGTCGTCTACGGGCATTTGCACCAGGCGGCGGGGGCGTACCCGTTCGTGTGCGAGCGCGGCAAGACGAAATACTACCTGACCTCCTGCGACCTGCTCGGCTTTCGGCTGGCAAAGATCGAATGCTGACAATTTATTCAAAAAAATGAGCCGTTCGCTTTACAACGGGCGCGCTGTGTGGTACAATAAAAGCCGTAAAAACGACTTTAATGCTGCGGTACGGAGATGCCGGAAAGTCGGGAACGGAAGAGGCGTGCGGCCGCGCGGCCGACGCCCGGTTTCGCGAACCAAGTTTTTGTTTCCCCGTACGCAGGTGCGGGGCTTTTTTATGTCCGGAGGCGAAAGATATGTCTGAACGGATCCTGATGGATGAATGGGCGATCGCGCGTATGCTGACGCGCCTCGCGCACGAGTTGGTGGAACACAACAAGGGGACGGAGGATCTGTGTGTGATCGGGATCCGCCGCCGCGGCGAGTTCGTCGCGCGCAGGATCGCGGCGCTCGTCAAAAAACTGTACGGGGCAGACCTTCCCTGTGCCGGGATCGATATCGGGATGTACCGCGACGATCTCGTGAGCGGTTTCTTCGTCCCGGACGCGAGTGTCAACGACCTCGGCTTTTCGGTGGACGGGAAGCGCGTCGTGCTCTGCGACGACGTCCTGCACACGGGGCGGAGCGTGCGCGCGGCGATCGAGGCGATCTTTGACCTCGGGCGGCCTGCCCGCATCGAGCTGCTCGTGCTGTGCGACCGCGGCGGCAGGGAACTGCCGGTCAGCCCCGATCTGGTCGGCAAAAACATCCCGACCTCTCATCGCGAATGGCTGGATCTGCGGCTGCGTGAGATCGAGGGGGCAGACTCGCTCGGGATCCGCAGCGAACACTGATACACATTTTGGAGGGACCGTCTATGTTGGGAAAAGATCTGCTCGGGCTGTACGATACGTCGGCCGAGGATATCGTCGCGATACTCGATACCGCCGTCGGCATGAAAAAGCTGCTGACGCAGAACCTGAAAAAGCTGCCGCATCTGCAGGGGCGGACGGTGACGACGCTCTTTTATGAAAACAGCACCCGTACCCGCTGTTCGTTCGAGCTCGCCGCCAAATACCTCGGGGCGGGCACGGTCAATATCTCTGCCTCGTCCAGCTCCGTGCAGAAGGGCGAGACGCTCATCGACACGGGATACACGCTGGACGCGATGAAGAACGACGTCATCGTCATGCGCCACCCGATGGGCGGTGCGCCGCACATCCTGGCCAAACACGTCCGCGCCTCGGTCGTGAACGGCGGCGACGGCATGAACGAGCACCCGACGCAGGCGCTGCTCGACTTCTACACGATGCGCGAAAAATTCGGCGGATTCAAGGGGCTGAAGGTGGCGATCCTGGGCGATATCAAGCATTCGCGCGTGGCCAAGAGCAACCTGTTCGGCCTGACGAAGTTGGGCGCGGAAGTCTCCATGTATGCGCCGGCGACGCTGATGCCGCAGGGGATCGGGCAGCTCGGCGCCAAAGTGGCGTCCTCGCGCGAGGAGGCGCTGGCGGGCGCCAACGTCGTCATGGGGCTGCGCATCCAGCTGGAGCGCATGCACGGCGGCCTGTTCCCGTCCCTCTCCGAATACAACCGCTATTACGGTCTGAGCGAAGAGCACCTGCGCTATGCGGATCCGGACTGCATCGTCATGCACCCGGGGCCGGTCAACCGCGGCGTCGAATTTACTTCGGACGTCATCGACGCGCCGAACAGCAAGATCACGGAACAGGTGCTCAACGGCGTCGCCGTCCGCATGGCGCTCCTGTTCCTCCTCGTAAAAAACAGGCAGGAGGGTGAAAAAAATGCGTAAACTTCTGATCAAAGGCGGAATGGCCGTTTTGGAAAGCGGAGTCTTCGCGCGGGATATTCTCGTCGAAGGGGATACGATCGCAAAGATGGGCGAACATTTGGAGGACGCGGATGCCGAAGTCGTCGACGCGCGCGGTCTGCATATTTTCCCCGGGCTGATCGATATGCACGTTCATCTGCGCGAACCGGGATTCGAATACAAGGAGGACATCGCAAGCGGCAGCGCGGCGGCCGTGCGCGGCGGCTTCACGCAGATCTGCTGTATGCCGAACACGCAGCCCGTCTGCGACAACGCGGCGATCGTCGGCTATATCGTGGCGCGCGCCAAAGAGGTCGGGCTCTGCAAAGTCCGCCCGATCGGCGCGATCACCAACGGCGAGCAGGGCGAAAACCTTGCGGAGATGGGCAAGATGAAGGCCGCGGGGGCGGTCGCCGTCAGCGACGACGGGCGGCCCGTTTCCGACGCGCGCATGATGCGGCTGGCGATGGAATATGCGTCTGATTTCGGCCTCGTCTGCCTTTCGCACTGCGAGGACAAGTCTCTCGTCGACGGCGGCGTCGTCAACGAGGGGTACAACAGCACGCTGGCGGGTCTGAAAGGGATCCCGCGGGCGGCGGAAGAGATCATGCTGGCGCGCGAGATCATCTTGGCGGAAACGCTGCACAAACGCGTGCATATCTGCCACGTTTCGACGAAGGGCGGCGTGCAGCTCCTGCGCGAGGCAAAGGCGCGCGGCGTGCGTGTCACGGCAGAGACCTGCCCGCATTATTTTACGCTGACGGACGACGTGATCGTGAACTATGACGCCAACACGAAGGTCAATCCTCCCATCCGCGAGGCGGAGGACGTCGCGGCGATCAAGGAGGGGCTGCGCGACGGAACGCTCGACTGCATCGTGACCGATCACGCGCCGCACCACCGAGACGAGAAAAACTGCGAGTATAACCTGGCCGCTTTCGGGATCAGCGGGATCGAGACGTCTTTCTCGCTTTCCTATACGGCGCTCGTGCGCGGCGGCGTCCTCACGCTCGAACAGCTCGCCCGGCGCATGAGCGGGGCGCCCGCGCAGATCCTCGGGTTGGAAGGCGGCTCTCTGCGCGAGGGCGGGGCGGCGGATCTCATGCTCGCCGATCTCGAAGAAAAATATGTGATCGACCCGAAGGATTTCCTCTCTAAAGGGAAGAATACCCCGTTTGCGGGGAAGGAAGTGTACGGCCGCGTCAAATACACGATCGTGGACGGGAACATCAAATATCGGGCGGAATAATCGATTTTGCAAAGTACTATGTCAGACAGAAAGGAGGTTCAAATGACGTATAAACAGGAATTTATCCGCTTTTTGGCGGATTGCGGTGTGCTGAAATTCGGGACGTTCCGATTGAAGAGCGGCAGGATCGCTCCTTATTTCCTGAACGCGGGCGAATACAAGACGGGTGCGCAGATCAAGCGCCTCGGCGAGTTTTACGCGGCGTGCATCCGGGAAAACGATCTGGATGTGCAGACGCTGTTCGGGCCCGCCTATAAGGGCGTTCCGCTCGCGATCTCGGCGGCCGTTGCGATGTATGAAAAGTACGGGCGCGACGTCTCCTTCTGTTTTGACCGCAAGGAAGTGAAAGACCACGGCGAGGGCGGCATGTTCGTCGGCAAGCAGCCGCAGGACGGCGAAAAGATCGTCATCATCGAGGACGTCATGACGAGCGGAAAGGCGCTCAAAGAAGTGCTGCCCAAGCTGCGCGGCGCCGCGAACGTGAATATAACCGGCATGGTCATCACCGTCGACCGCATGGAGAAGGCGCTCGGCAGCGAGAAATCCGCCGTGCAGCAGGCATGGGACGAGGAGGGCGTGCGCGTCTGTTCCATCGTCACCATCCGCGACATCATCGACGCGCTCGAGGAAGGCATCATCGAAGGGAAAGAACACGTTCCCGCGATCCGCGCCTATTTACAGGAATACGGCGCCAATTACGGAGGTTGCATATGATCGTTGATCGGCTGATCGAAAAGATCGAACAGATGAAGAACCCGACCGCGGTCGGGCTGGACACGTCCTTTGACTACTTGCCGGACGAGATGCGCGCGGGGGTCTGCGACCTTCGCGGTGCGGCGGACGCGATCGTCGCCTTCAATAAAGCGATCGTCGATCGGGTGGCGGACATCGTCCCCTGCGTCAAAGTGCAGATCGCCTATTATGAGATGTACGGCGTCGACGGATTGCGGGCGTTTGCCGAAACGGTGAAATACGCGAAGGAGAAGGGCCTGATCGTGATCGCGGACGCCAAGCGCAACGACATCGGCGCGACGGCCGAATGCTACGCCAAGACTTTTTTGGGGGAAACGGCTGTCGGCGACGCCAAGTTCCACGCGTTTGATTCGGACTTTTTGACCGTCAACGCCTATCTCGGCTCGGACGGGATCAAGCCCTTCCTCGGGTGGATGGAAAAGCGCGACAAGGGCATTTTTGCGCTCGTCAAGACCTCCAACCGCTCCAGCGGCGAATTGCAGGATCTCAAACTGGAAAACGGCAAGACCGTCTATGAATACATGGGCTCCCTCGTCGAAGAATGGGGCAAGGACAGCATCGGCAAATACGGTTATTCCGCCGTCGGCGCCGTCGTCGGCGCGACGCATCCCGTGCAGGCGGAGATCCTGCGCCGCGAGATGCCGCACACCTTTTTCCTGATCCCCGGCTACGGCGCGCAGGGCGGGACGGCGGAGGACTTGAAAGTCTGCTTCGACAAGGACGGACGGGGCGGCGTCGTCAACTCTTCGCGCGGGATCCTGTGCGCATACCGCAAGGAAGCGTATGCCGGCCTCCGCTTCGACGAAGCGGCGCGCAAGGCCTGTTTGGACATGAAAGAGGATCTGAACGGGGCGATCGGCGGTTAAGCAGAGTACTGTGTCACACATA
Organism: Candidatus Borkfalkia faecavium; assembly: GCA_019114755.1. Lineage (GTDB taxonomy): Bacteria > Bacillota > Clostridia > Christensenellales > Borkfalkiaceae > Borkfalkia > Borkfalkia faecavium. Next base: position 40,930 of record DXEW01000008.1, on the reverse strand, counting down.
AATCGACGTTTTTGGAGGGATCATGAAGGAATTGACCGTGAAAGTCTGCCTCAACAAGGAAATCGCTCCCGGGATCTTTGAAATGGATCTGGAGATCCCGGAAGAGATCGATTTTCGCTGCGGGCAATTTGTAAATCTTTCGGTCGGGGACGGAGCGCATCTTTTGCGCCGCCCGTTCGCCATTCTCGCCTATAACAAAGAGCTGCGCACGGTATGCGTCTGTTATCAGGTCAAGGGCGAGGGGACGCGGCTGCTCGCCGCCAAAAAAGAGGGGGACGCTCTGACCTGCGTCCTGCCTCTCGGCAACGGGTTCACGATCCGCGAAGATCAAAAGCGCGTCGCGCTGATCGGCGGCGGCGTCGGGGTTTTCCCGCTTCTCTCCGTCTTGCGCGAATATCGTGAAAGCGACAAACATTTTCGCGCTTATATGGGATTTCGCAGCGCGGAGTTCGTCGGTACCTTCACGGCGTACGACACTCGTTCGGACGCGGTGTTCCTCGCGACGGACGACGGCAGCGCGGGAAGCAAAGGCACTTCCGTCGCGGAGTTTTTTAACGATTTCGAAAACGCAAATCCGGACGTGATCCTCGCGTGCGGCCCCACGCCGATGCTGCGCGCCCTGAAGTCGGGGCTGCAGGAACGCGGCATCGCCGTACCCTGTTATGTATCGCTGGAAGAGCGGATGGGGTGCGGCATCGGCGCCTGCCTCGTCTGCGTCTGCAAAAAGGCGGGCGCGGACGAAAACGTGCGCGTCTGTAAAGACGGCCCCGTCTTTGATATCGCGGAGGTGGAACTGTAATGGCTGACCTGAAAGTCAATATCTGCGGCGTCGAGCTGAAGAATCCCGTCATCGCGGCGAGCGGCACGTTCGGGTTCGGCAAAGAGTTCAACGAGATCTACGATATTTCCTGCCTGGGCGGGATCAGTACCAAAGGCCTGACGCTGGAGCCGCGCGCCGGCAACCCGACGCCGCGCATCGCCGAAGGAGACAGCGTCATCCTGAACGCGGTCGGTCTGCAAAATCCGGGCGTCGACGTTTTCCTGCGCGACGATCTCGCCTTCCTGCGTGAAAAAAAGGTCGCGATCGTCGCCAACGTGGCGGGGCGGACGCTCGACGACTATGCCGGCATCTGCGCCCGACTGGACGGGCTGGTCGATATGATCGAGCTCAACATCTCCTGCCCCAACGTCAAGTGCGGCGGGATGGCGTTCGGCATCCGCCCGGAGAGCGTGGAGGAGGTGACGAGGGTCTCGAAAAGCGCGCTGGCGCGCACGCCGCTGATGGTCAAGCTTTCCCCGAACGTGGAGAGCATCGCCGCCAACGCGCAGGCGGCCCAGCGAGGCGGCGCGGACGCCGTATCGCTGATCAATACCCTGACAGGCATGGTCATCGACATTGAACGGCGCAGGCCGCTGCTCGCCAACGTGACGGGCGGCGTCTCGGGCGCCGGCATCCGTCCGATCGCCGTGCGCATGGTCTGGGAGGCCTGCAGTGCGGTCGATATCCCCGTCGTCGGGATGGGCGGGATCACCTGCGCGGAGGACGCGCTCCAGTTCATGATGGCGGGCGCCGTCGCCGTACAGGTCGGCACGGCAAACTTTACGGATACGCTCGCGATGCCGAAGATCATCGAAGGGCTGGACCGTTGGCTGGACGCGCACGGCGTCGCCGACGTCAACGAGATCCGCGGCGCCCTTCGCCTGTGAGCGGCAGGCCGCGATCGGTCGTGCGGATCGGTCGACCGTAGTACCCGATATTGACCAAATTTTCGACGAGGGCGGGAAGATCGTTTCCCGCCCTCAAAGCGTGCGGAAGCGGTAGCCGCGGCCGCGAAAATAGTCGATGATGCGCGGCAGCGCGGCGATCGTTTCCCGATATCCCACGCCGTCGTGCAGGAGCAGGACGACCGGTTCCTTCCCTCGGCTTGTCTCGATCGCGTTGTGCAGCAATTCATTCGCCGTAAACTTTCCCTCGGCATCGCCCGCCGCGGCGTTCCAGTCGTAATAGCGGTACCCGGCCCCGGTCACGGCGTCGCGCAGGGCGGGGCAGAGAAAAGATCCGCCCGGAAAGCGATAGATCTTGCGGTCGTAGCGCGGCAGAACGGCGAGGATGGCGCGCCTGCATTGCTCGATGTCGCGCAGCAGCGCCCCTTCGCTCCGATAGATCTCCTCGTAGCGGTGCGAGTAGGAGTGGATGCCGATCGCATGACCCTCGCACGCGGTGCGCCGCAGCGTCTTTTCCCGCCCCGCGATCTGCCGCCCGATCACGAAGAAGGTCGCACGCACGCCTTTTTCGTGCAGGATGTCGAGTACTTTCGGCGTCGTCGAATCGGTGGGGCCGTCGTCAAACGTCAGATAGACGGCGGGCGGTTCCGCGGTCGCGCTTGCCGCGGCCGGGCAAAGGGGATAGAACAGGGCGAGTACGGACAGGAGCAGGGCAAAACACTTCATATGGATAGTGTGCGCCGTTTTGTTCCGTTCCGTTCGGGAAACGCCTGAAAAAATTTTTCAAAAAATTTGCTTTCAAATCATTGACAAAACGCAAGGCATATGTTATGATGATAAAAACCGATGAGGTGAAGTAGTAACCTGCGTGTACGAACGCACAGAGAGTTTCCGGCGGTGGGATGGAGACGGTTCGGCGCAGCGCGAATGGATCACCGAGGGCGGGCGCGAAAGGCGACGAGTAGCGTTCGACGTGGCTTTCACGTTACAGGAAGAGGATATGACTGTATCCGTAATGAGGCGGCGTCTTTTTGACGCAGCGAACTTGGGTGGCAACACGATCGATTCGTCCCAAAACGAGTCGGTCGTGCTTTTTTTGTCAAAATTATTTTTTAGGAGGTCACAAAAATGGCAAACAAACCTGTCCCGTACAAGATCTATCTTTCCGAAGACGAGATTCCGAAACAGTGGTATAACCTGAATGCCGTTATGAGCCATAAACACGAGCCTTTCCTGAACCCGGCGACGCTGCAGCCCTGCAAGCCCGAGGAACTGAAGGCGGTGTTCTGCGACGAATGCGTGGAGCAGGAGCTCAATTACACGGACGAATACATCGACATCCCCGAAGACATCCGCAGCTTTTATAAGATGTACCGCCCGTCCCCGCTGGTGCGCGCCTATGTTCTGGAAAGGGCGCTCGGCACGCCCGCGCACATCTACTATAAGTTTGAGGGAAACAACACCTCCGGCTCGCACAAGCTCAATTCGGCGGTCGCGCAGGCTTATTATGCGAAGAAGCAGGGGCTCAAATCCGTCACGACGGAAACGGGCGCCGGGCAGTGGGGGACCGCGCTTTCAATGGCGTGCGCTTTCTACGGTTTGGATCTTTCCGTGTATATGGTCAAAGTGTCCAGCGAGCAGAAGCCTTACCGCAAGGAAGTCATGCGCACATACGGGGCGAACGTCATTCCTTCTCCCTCGGACACGACGGAAGCGGGCCGCAAGATCCTGAAGGAGTTCCCCGGCACGGGCGGTTCGCTCGGATGCGCCATCAGCGAGGCGGTCGAAAAGGCGGTCTCGACGCCTTCTTGCCGCTATGTGCTCGGAAGCGTGCTCGACCACGTCGTGCTGCATCAATCGGTCATCGGCTTGGAAAGCAAGGCGGCGATGGACAAGTACGGCGTACAGCCGGACATCGTCATCGGCTGCGTCGGCGGCGGTTCCAACTTCGGCGGCCTGATCGCTCCGTTCATGGGTGACAAGATCAAAGGCAAAAACGACATCGAATTTATCGGCGTCGAGCCCGCAAGCTGCCCTTCGCTGACGCGCGGCAAATTTGTGTATGACTTCTGCGACAGCGCCAAGATCACGCCGCTCGCCAAAATGTATACGCTCGGCTGCGGCTTTATGCCCTCGGCGAGCCATGCGGGCGGGCTGCGCTATCACGGCATGAGCCCGATCGTATCCGAATTGTATCACGAGGGTCTGATGCGCGCGGTCGCCGTCGAGCAGACGAAGGTCTTTGAAGCGGCGGAGCAGTTTGCCCGCACGGAAGGCATTCTCCCCGCGCCCGAATCCAGTCACGCGATCCGCGCCGCGATCGACGAAGCGCTCAAATGCAAGGAGACGGGCGAGGCCAAGACCATTCTGTTCGGCCTGACCGGCACCGGTTATTTCGATATGGCCGCCTACAAACAGTACAACGACGGCGCCATGACGGATACGATCCCGACCGACGCGGAGCTTGCGAAAGGGTTCGCCTCCATTCCGGATATCCCGCAGAATAAATAACCCGATAAAATTCGGTAAAATCATTTACAAAGGACTCATTTAATGGTATAATAGAGGGAGAAAAACGGTTTCTCCCTCTATATCTTGTGGTATAGGGCCCTTAAAACCGATCGCGGCGCACGATTTTTCTTTGTGATCGGGGCGGCGCGTCCGATCGCTTCGCGTGATCGCTCCGCATCGGGGCGTGCATCATAGAAATTTTCTCGCAAGGAGTCAGGTGAAATGATACATTCGAGCATCTTCGGAAAGACGGCAGACGGCAGCAACGTCATGGCGTTTCGGATCAAGGACGGCGTCAATGAGGCGGTGATCTTGAGCATGGGAGGGATCGTACAGTCGCTGCGCGTCGCGGACAAGCGCGGCTATCCCGTCGACGTGGTCCTCGGCTACAACGACATCGCCAGCTACGAGCGCAGCCCGCAGTGCATCGGCGGGATCGTCGGCCGCTGCGCCAACCGCATCGAAAACGGCCATATGTGCATCGACGGCGTCGATTATGACCTCTATAAAAACGACGGGGGGCATCATCTGCACGGCGGCAATTGCGGGTTTGACAAAAAACTTTGGAATTACGTCTTTGAGGGCAGCGACGGCAACACGCTGGCGCTGAGCATGACCAGCCCGGACGGGGATGAAAATTATCCCGGCAACCTGAACGTACAGATCCGCTATTCGCTGGTCGACGGCGAACTGCGCATCGAATATGCGGCGATGGCCGATCGCAAGACGGTCATCAATATGACCAACCAGATCAGCTTCAACCTCAACGGCGAAGCGGAAGGGGATGTCCTCGACCATATGCTGACCATCAATGCGGATAAGATCACGCCGACGGACGACGCCCTGATCCCGCACGGCTCTTTCCGCAACGTCAGCGGTACGCCCTTCGATTTCCGTACGCCGCATAAAGTCGGCGAGCGCATCGGCGAGACGTCCGATCCCGACATCGCCCGCCAGGGCGGCTATGACGTCAACTACCTCCTGAACAAGCGCCCGAACGAGTTCGTGAAGGCGGCGGAGGTCTCCGGCGAGCAGTCGGGTATCACGATGGAAGTGCTCACCAACAAGCCCGCGTTGCAGCTGTACACGTACAACCGGATGGACGCGATGGGCAAGTCCGGCCACTACGGCGCGCACGCCGGCCTGTGCCTGGAAACGCAGTTTATCCCGAACGCGGTCAACTGCCCGTCCTACGCGATGCACGGCGACCCCGTGTACGACAAGAATAAGATCTATCACTTCGCGACGACGTATAAGTTCTCGCATAAGTGATTTGATGCGATCTATGCCTGACAAAGTACTTTGCAAAACACGATAAATTGCTGCAAAACGGTGCTTTTCGCGCCGTTTTTGCTCATTTTCATGCCATAGGAGTTTTTGAAATCATGAAGATCCTGATCGCTTCCGATATCCACGGTTCCCGCATTTATGCGCAGCGCGTCGTCGACCTGATGGCCGAAGAGGGCGCGGCGCAGCTCGTGCTGCTCGGCGATATTTACAACCACGGCCCGCGCAATCCGCTTCCGGACGGATACGACCCGATGGGCGTCGCCGCGATCCTGAACGCGCAGGTCGGGCGCTTGACCGTCATCAAAGGCAATTGCGACAGCGACGTCGACACGCTCATCTCCGATTTTGAGTTTGTATCGGAGGGCGTGTTGTTTGTCGGCGGCAAGAAGATATTTTTGCAGCACGGAGACAAGTTCAGCATCGACGCGCTGCCGAAAAACTGTGGGGACGCCTTTTTGTACGGGCATTATCATACGGGGTTTATCGAGCGCCGCGGCGGCGTGCTCGTCGCCAACTGCGGGTCGGTATCGCTGCCGAAAAACGGCACTCTGCGCAGCTACCTGCTGTTGGACGGGGCGCACCTCGCGCTCAAAGATCTCGACCGGAATCTTTTGGCGGAAGCGGATATCTGATCGGCGCGATCTCCTTGCAAACGCGAGGGGACGCCGCGCCTTTGCGGCGGCTGCAGCGGATGTCAAGAATTCTACCCAGCGGCGGGTCTGCAGATCCGCCCTCTTTTTTGTATGAAATTTCGGGAACTTTGGCGAAAGGATTGCAACGCCGCCGTAAATGTGGTAAAATGATTGGTGACAAATTTAATTTTGAAATCATTGTGAGACGGAGGAAATGAGAAATTGATGTTCAGCCCCGAGATCGAGACCATCGACCGCAAAGCGCTGCGCGAAATGCAGCTGGAGCGTTTGAAGCATATCGTGCGCTATGCGTATGAGAATGTGCCCATGTATCGCCGTCGGTTTGACGAGATCGGCCTGCGGCCGGAGCACATCCGCACGTTGAAGGACATCGAGCGGATCCCGTACACGACGAAGGACGACCTGCGCGAGAATTATCCCTTCGGGATGTTCGCCGTGCCGATGAAACAGATCGTCCGCCTGCACGCTTCGTCCGGCACGACGGGCAAACCGGTCGTGGGCGGATATACGCGCCGCGACCTCGACAACTGGTCGACCTGCATCGCCCGCATCCTGACGATGGCGGGGGCGACGGACGAGGATATCTTCCACGTCGCGTTCGGGTACGGCCTATTTACGGGCGGGTTCGGGCTGCATTACGGCGTCGAAAAGATCGGAGCGACCGTCGTGCCCGTCTCTTCCGGCAACACGGAGCGGCAGCTGATGCTGATGAAGGATTTCGGTGCGACGGCCCTGATCGCGACGCCGAGCTATGCGATGTATCTCGCGGAGACGGCGAAGAAGAAGGGGATCCTGTCCGATCTGAAGATCCGCCTCGTCTGCATGGGCGCCGAGGCCTCTACGGCGGAGATGCACGAATCGCTGCAAAAGCTGTTCGGCGCGTTCCCGACTGAAAATTACGGTTTGACCGAAGTCGGCGGCCCGGGCGTGTCCGGCGAATGCCGCGAAAAGGCGGGGATGCACATCAACGAAGATATGTTCTACCCCGAGATCGTCGACATGGACCACAACCGCGTGCTCGGCGAGGGCGAACTCGGCGAGATGGTCATCACGACGCTCACGAAGGAAGGGATGCCCGTCCTGCGCTACCGTACGAAGGACATCACGTCCATCACCTATGAACCGTGCCGCTGCGGCCGGACGCTCGCGCGTATGTCGCGCGTGGTCGGGCGCACGGACGATATGCTGATCATCCGCGGCGTCAACGTATTCCCGTCGCAGATCGAGAGCGTGCTGATGAGCATGGACGAGCTCGGCAAGATGTACGAGATCGTCGTCGACCGCGTCAACTATCTGGATACGATCGAAGTCCGCGTCGAGGTCGACGATGCGTCTTTGCTGACCGATTATTCCAAGCTCGAGGCGCTCGCCGCCAAGATCAAGCACAACCTGCGCACCGTGCTGCAGCTAGACGTCAAGGTCAAGCTGGTCGAACCATTCTCGTTAAAGCGCACGGAAGGGAAGGTCAAGCGCGTGACCGACCTGCGTCAAAAATAAGGGGCGCCGGCGGCGATAAAAAACGCGGCATTGCCCGCCAAATGCAAGCAAATCATCCACTGAGGTTAAAGATATTATGAAAAAATTGTTGTTGGGGGATTTCGCCGTCGCGCGAGGCGCCTGGGAAGCGGGCGTGAAAGTTGCGGCCGCGTATCCCGGAACGCCGTCCACGGAGATCACGGAAGAGTTGGCCCGATATGACGACGTGTACAGCGAATGGTCCCCGAATGAAAAAGTGGCGCTGGAGGTCGGCATCGGCGCGTCCATCCGCGGCGCGCGCACGATCGTTTCGATGAAGCACGTCGGTCTGAACGTCGCCTGCGATCCGCTCTTTACGGCGTCCTATACGGGCGTCAACGGCGGCCTCGTCGTCGCCGTGGCGGACGATCCGTCCGTATTCAGTTCGCAGAACGAGCAGGACACCCGCCTGACCGCGGTCAGCGCGCAGATCCCCGTGCTCGAACCTTCGGACAGCATGGAGGCAAAGGAATTTGCAAAGCTCGCCTTCGAGCTTTCCGAACAGTACGATACCCCCGTCATCCTGCGTCTGACGACGCGCGTCGCGCACTCGCAGAGCCTCGTCGAGCTGGGCGAACGGCAGGAGCTGCCGCTCCGCGCTTATACGAAGGACATCGCGAAGTATGTCATGATGCCCGCCAACGCGCGCGTCAAACATACGGTCGTGGAGGAGCGCATGGCGAAAATGTCCGCCGACGCGAACCGGTTTGCCATCAATCGCATCGAAATGGGGGACGCGAAGCTCGGCATCATCTGCTCCGGCGGCGTGTATGAATATGTCAAAGAAGCGCTCCCCGAAGCGAGCGTCCTCAAACTCGGCATGGTCTATCCTCTGCCGTACGAAATGATCGAAAAATTTGCGGCGTCTGTCGATCGCTGCATCGTGGCGGAGGAACTCGCTCCGCACATCGAGACGCTGGTCAAAGCGCACGGCATCGAGGTGGAGGGGAAAAATATCTTCCCCCGCTGCGGAGAGTTTTCTGCAAACCTGATCCGCCGCTGCATTTTGGGCAAAGCGGATACCGTGGCTGCGGCGCAGGTCCCGGCTCGCCCGCCCGTGCTCTGCGCGGGCTGCCCGCACCGCGGCGTGTTCTATGTGCTGTCCAAACTCAAACTCCATGTTTTGGGCGATATCGGCTGCTATACGCTCGGGGCGGTCCCGCCGCTCGGCTCGATGGACGCCGTCGTCTGCATGGGCGCGAGCATCGGGATGTCGATCGGCTTTGACAAGGCGGATCCCGAAGCACATAAAAATTCGGTCGCCGTCATCGGCGATTCTACATTCATCCACAGCGGCATCACCGGGCTGATCGACGCCGTGTATAACAAGGCGCCCGTGACCGTCATCATCCTCGACAACCGCACGACGGGCATGACGGGGCATCAGAACCACCCCGCGACGGGCAAGACGATCAAGAACGAGCCGACGTACGAGCTCGACCTTGCGGAGGTCTGCCGCGCCGTCGGTGTGCCGAATGTGCGCACGGTCGACCCGGGCGACCTCGCGGAGCTCGAGCGCGCCGTAAAAGAGGAGCTCGCCAAGGACGAAGTGTCCGTCATCATCGCGAAGAAGCCCTGTGCGCTGCTCACCAAAAAGCTCTACAACGGATTCCGCGTCGACGAGGGGAAGTGCAAAAAGTGCAAGGCGTGCTTGAAATTGGGCTGCCCCGCGATCGTCAACGGCAAGGACGGCATCACCATCGACGTCTCCTTGTGTACCGAATGCGGTCTGTGCAAGGGCGTCTGCAAATTCGGCGCGATCGAAGGGGAGGTGCGATAAAATGAAAAGTCTGGATATTTTGATCGTCGGCGTCGGCGGGCAGGGGACGCTGCTTGCCAGCCGCGTGCTGGGAAAATATGCGCTGGAACGTGGCTATGACGTTAAATTGAGCGAGGTACACGGCATGGCGCAGCGCGGCGGCAGCGTCATGACGTATGTGCGCCTCGGCGAGAAGATCGCGTCGCCCATCATCGACGAGGGCGGCGCCGACCTCATCCTCGCGTTCGAGAAGCTGGAAGCGCTCCGCTATGCGCATTATCTGAAGCCGGGCGGCGAAGTGCTGTATTCGACGCAGGAGATCATGCCCATGCCCGTCGTGACGGGCGCCGCGGAATATCCGCAGGGGATCGAAGCGCAGTTGAAAGGGACGGGGATCGACGCGCTGCAACTGGCGCTCGAAGCGGGAAATTCCAAATCGGCGAATTCGGTCATGCTGGGCGCGCTCTGCAAGAAGCTGGGCCTCGATCGCGATCGGTTTGAAGAGGCGCTGCTGTCGAGCATCCCGCAAAAGACCATCGAAATGAACCGCAAGGCGTTCGCGCTCGGCTATGATGCCGCGTAACGGATCGCCGTTCAATCTATCATAAACAGCAAGGGGAAAACGAATGTCCAAATCCAAAGTCAAAGATTATATTTACAGGCCCGAGATCGAGTGCCTCTCGCGCTCGGAATTTGAGAATTTGCAGAGCGAGCGGCTGCGCAAGACGGTCGAGCTCGTCTATAACAACTGCAAGCCGTATCGGGCGAAGATGGATGCGTGCAAATTGAAGCCGTCCGATATCAAATCGGTCGCCGATCTGCAAAAGCTGCCGTTTACGGTCAAGCACGACCTGCGCGAGGCGTACCCGTTCGGGTTCTATTCCTCGCCGGCGAGCGATATCGTCGAAGTCCATGCCTCTTCCGGCACGACGGGCAAACTGACGGTCGTCGGATATACGCAGAACGATATCGACGTATGGGCGGAAGTCGCCGCGCGCTCTTTGGCGATGGCGGGCGTTTCCAAAGATTCGCTCGTGCATGTCGCTTACGGATACGGCCTGTTCACGGGCGGCTTGGGCGCACATTACGGCGCGCAGAAGATCGGGGCGAGCACCGTTCCCGCCAGCGCGGGCAACACCATCCGCCAGCTGACGCTGCTGCGCGATTTCGGCGCGACGCACCTGTGCTGCACGCCTTCGTACGCCATTTTTCTCGGCACGGAGATCGAGAAAGCCGGCATGAGCATCGATGATTTCTCGCTGGTCGGCGGGGCGTTCGGCGCGGAGCCGTGGACCTATCCGATGCGCGATGAATTGGAGCGCCTGCTTCATATCGATGCGCTCGATATTTACGGGCTTTCCGAGATCAGCGGCCCCGGTGTCGCGATGGAATGTATGCAGAAGCACGGCAGCCACGTGCAGGAGGACCACTTTATCCCCGAGATCATCGATCCCGTTACGCTGGAACCGCTGCCGTACGGAAGCGAAGGCGAACTCGTGTTCACGACGATCACTAAGACGGGCCAGCCGCTGATCCGCTACCGCACGCGCGATTTGTGCACTCTGACGGCGGAGCCCTGCGCCTGCGGCCGCACGACGGTCAAGATGAGCAAGGTCAAGGGCCGTTCGGACGATATGCTGATCATCCGCGGCGTCAACGTGTTCCCGTCGCAGATCGAGGCGGCGATCATGAACGTGGCAGGCGTCTCGCCGCACTACATGATCTACGTCGACCGCATCAACGGGCTTGACGTCATCGAGATCGACATCGAGCTTGCCGGCAACCTCACGCCCGACAAGGTGTCCGACGTCGAGTCGATCAAGCGCAAGGTGGAGACGGAGATCAACTCCTACATCGGCCTCAGCGCCAAGATCAAATTGTGCGAGAGCGGTTCCATCCGCCGCAGCGAGGGCAAAGCCGTCCGCGTCATCGACCGCAGAGAATAATATTCAGCCCCGTAAGCCCGGAGGCTCCACGGCCCCGGCGGGGGAGGCGAATTTCGCCAGGAGGAAAATGAACTATGTTAGTCAAGCAGCTCTCCGTCTTTATGGAAAACCGTCCCGGCCGCCTGTACAAGCTCACCCACGCGCTGGGTAAAGAGGGGATCGACTTCGTCACCCTCTCCATCGCCGACACCAAAGACTTCGGCATCGTGCGCTTCATCGCCCGCGACAACGAGCGCGCCTACGAGATCCTCAAAAACGAAGGCTTCACCGTGGGCATCACGGAGCTGATCGGCGTGGAAGTGGACGATAAGCCCAATGCCCTCGCCGAGGTCATCTCGCTGATGGAAGCGGCGAACATGAACATCGAATACCTGTATTCCTTCGTGCTCACCAACCATAATTCGGCAAAGATCCTGATGCGCGTGGAAGATACCGACCGCGCCGTCAAGATGCTCGAAGAGAAGGGCATCAAGATGCTCTCGGAAAAGATCTTATAAAAACCGACGTGAAAGAGGGGCGTTTTGCCCCTCTTTTTTCGTGTTTGCGAAGTACTATGTCTGGCATAAAACGCGCTTAAACGGGCAGACGAGCGAGGTTTGGCGCCCGTTTCGATTTTTTTTCGTTTAGCTATTGACGGAATGCCCGCGGCGTGGTATAATAGATAAAATCGCGCCGCCTTTCGGCGGCTCTGCAATAAGTGCCGCCTTTCGGCGGCTCTGCAATAAGCGCCGCCTTTTCTTTTCGGGTGGCTCCATAAAAAAGCGCCGCCAAAGGCGCGGCTTACAAAGGAGGCTTGATTGCATCATGTGGTTTGACGAAAGCGTCTTTTATCAGATCTATCCGCTCGGATATTGCGGGGCGGAACGCGAAAACGACTTCGGGCAAGTGCGCCATCGCTTTCATATCATCGAAGAGCGCATCCCGTACATCAAAGAATGCGGCTTCAATGCCGTGCTGTTCAACCCGCTGTTTGAAAGCGAGCGCCACGGGTACGACACCGTCGACTTTTTCCGCGTAGACAGGCGGTTGGGCGACAATGAAGATTTCAAGCGCCTGGTCGAAAAATTTCACGAGGCGGGCATCCGCGTCGTCTTGGACGGCGTGTTCAACCACGTCGGCCGCCGCTTTTTCGCCTTTGAAGAGGTGAAGGCGCAGCGCGAAGCCTCGGACAAAAAAGACTGGTTCCGCATCGACTTTCACGGCAACACCGGCTATAACGACGGCTTTTGGTACGAAGGCTGGGAGGGCCATCAGGAACTGGTCAAACTCAACCTGCAAAACGACGGCGTGCTCGACTATATCCGCCGCGCGGTCGAATTCTGGATGGACGAATTCGGCATCGACGGGCTGCGGCTGGACGTGGCGTACCTGCTCCCCGGCTGGTTCATGGAATATCTGCGCCGCGTCGTGCGCGGCAGAAGGCAGGACTTCTTCCTCATGGGCGAGGTCATCCACAACCAGAACTTCAAGGAAAACCTGACGCCCGACAGGCTGGATTCCATCACCAATTACGAGTGCTACAAGGGGCTGACTTCCGCCCTCAATTCCGATAACCTGTTCGAGATCGAGCATTCGCTCGAACGGCTGTTCGGCGCGCAGCCCTGGTGCCTGTACACGGGCAAAAACCTGTTCAACTTCGTCGACAATCACGACGTGCCCCGCGCCTATACCGCCCTCAAAGACAAGCGCAAACTGCCCGCCATGTACGCCATCTTGTACAGCATGCCCGGCATTCCCTGCGTCTATTACGGCTCGGAATGCGGCGCGGAAGGGGACAAGTCGGATAACGACTACCGCCTGCGCCCCGCCGTTTCCGACATCGACGAAAATAAGTGCCGCGAGCTGACGCAGCTGATCGCCAAGCTGAACGCCGTCCGCAAGGCGGAGCCCGCCCTGCAATACGGCAGCTACGATAAGTGCGTGCTCAACAACAAGTACATGTGCTTCAAGCGCGAAAAAGGGCAGGACCGCATCTACTGCGCCTTCAATATCTCCGACGGCGACGTGACGGTGCGCGTGGAAGAGGCGGAAGGCACCGACCTTTTGAGCGGCGAAGTGCGCAACCTCAACGACATCTATCTGCCCCCCTTTGCGGTCAAACTGTTCAAAAAGAATTGGTAAATTTGAAAAATGCAGGGGCGTTCCCTGCATTTTTTGCACATTTTTTGGCGGCGGAAGGGGAAGTTCGCGCCTTTTTGCGGGCAAAAATATTGTCTTTTGGCTTTACATCTCCGCCTCCGTATGTTATAATTTATCATGCAAGAAAAAATCGGATCAGATGAAAGAAAAATCGGACGGATCACATGAACTACGTTTTTTTTGATATCGAATGCGCCTGCGTGTACAAAAACGTCGCCAAGATCTGCGTGTTCGGCTATTGTGTCGCTGACGAAAATTTCAATATCCTCGAAAAGGAAGACATCCTCATCAACCCCAACGGCAAGTTCCACCTCACAGACCACGGCGGCGACGGGATCGTACTGCCGTACGATTACGGCGAATTCAAAAAGTATCCCGACTTCAAAAAGTTCTACCCGCGCATCAAACAGCTTTTGGAGGGGGAAGACAAGCTGGTGTTCGGCCACGCCGCCATCAACGACGTCAAGTATCTCAATTTAGAGACCCGCCGCTATAAACTGCCCGCCTTCCGCTTCCGCTTTGCGGATACGCAGGTCATCTATATGGCGATGACCGAGACCTTCGACAGGCAGGCGGGGCTGGAATCGCTGACGCAGATCTTCGAGATCGATTATACCCCGCACCGCGCGGCAGACGACGCCTACGCCACCATGTGCATTGCCCGCGAAATGTGCGAAAAGGAGCACTGCACCCTGCCGGAACTGTTGGAAAAGTTCAATATCCGCTTCGGCAAGACGGAGAACTACCAGTACGGCAACTGCACCTCCGCCCGCCGCACGGCATACCTGCGCGAAAAGAGCCGCATCAAGCGCGAGCGGGGCGAAAAGCGCGCCAAGTTCAACGACTTCGTGTACGGCTACCGCGTCCGCCCGCAGTCGAACGAATGGAAGGGCAAGCGCTTCAGCTTTTCCCGCTCTATTGAAGAGGAGCTCTCTTTGGCCAAGAGCCTTGTCAAAGAGATCGTCCGCCGCGGCGGCAAATATTCCCTCAAGCTCTCCGGCTGCAACGCCTTTGTGGAGGAAGAAGGGGACGACAGCGTCCGCAGCGGCGCCGCCCATAAGCTGCTGGAAGAGGGGAAGATCGGCGAGATCATCACCCTGTCCGAGTTTTGCCGGCAGTATATGCCCAAAGAAGAATGAACGAACGCTATTTCGAGCGGATGCGCGCACAGCTTTCCGACTTTGCAGCCTACCGCGCCTGCCTTTCGCAGCCGCCCTATCGCGGCATCCGCGTCAACACGCTGAAAATTTCGCCCGACGCCTTTCGGGAGATCGCGCCGTTTGCCCTCGCGCCCGCCGCGTGGGAGCCGAACGGCTTTTTGATTTCCGAAGAAAAGCCGGGCAAATATTTTTATCACGACGCCGGCCTGTATTATGTGCAGGAACCGAGCGCCATGTGCGCCGTGCCGCTTTTGGGCGCCCGCCCCGGCGAGCGGGTGCTCGACCTTTGCGCCGCCCCCGGCGGCAAGGGCACGCAGATCGCGCAGGCGATGGAGGGAAAGGGCCTGCTCGTGCTCAACGAAAAGATGCCCGACCGCGCCAAGGTGCTGCTGCAAAACGTCGAGCGGATGGGGGTCGCCAACGCCGTGGTCACCTGCGCGGAGCCTTCCGAACTCGCCGCCCGCCTGCCCGCCTTTTTTGACAGGATCCTCGTCGACGCCCCCTGTTCGGGCGAGGGGATGCTGCGCAAAGAGCCCGCCGCCGCCGAAAACTGGAGCGAAGAAAACGTCTTCATGTGCGCCGAACGGCAGAAAAAGATCCTCGAAAGCGCCGTTTCCATGCTGGCGCCGGGCGGCACGCTCGTCTATTCCACCTGCACCTTCGCCCCCGAAGAGGACGAAGAAACCGCCGATTGGCTGGCGCGGGCTTTCCCGGAACTCACGTGCACGGAACAGAAAAAGATCTATCCGCACCGCGAGCGGGGCGAAGGGCATTTCGCCGCCCGCTTTATCAAGGAAGACGGGGAACGCGCCGCTTTCCGTGCCCCGAAGCTGCCCGCCGACCGCGCCGCCGTGGCGGCATACCGCGCCTTTGCGGGCGATTTTTTGCGCCGCCCTCCGGAGGGCACGTTTGCGAGCTTCGGCAGCTCCCTCTGCCTGCTGCCGGGCGAGGTGTTCCCCCTCGGCGGCCTGCGTGTGCTGCGCTGCGGCCTGCAGCTGGGCACGATGGAGGGGAGGCGCTTTGTCCCCGCGCACGCCCTGGCGCTGGGGGTGCCGCGGCAGGATATCGCCGCCCTCTGCAATTATCCGCAGGAAGACATCGCCCGCTATCTGCACGGCGAAGAGCTGCCCGCGGCGGGGCTGCGCGGCTGGTGCGCCGTCGCCTATGAGGGCTGGCCTCTGGGATTGGGGAAGAGTTCCGCGAGCATGAAAAACCATTATCCCAAGGGCCTGCGCAGGCCGTAGCGGAAGGTGGGTGCGGCGGAAGTCGCGGCTGTGCCCGTGCGCACAAATTGCCCGCGGCTCCTTGACATTTGCGCCGCCATGGGCTATAATGTATAAAAATTCATTCGCATTTATAAATTTTCAAAACGCCTGAGGGGCGGTCATGCCGTGCGTGGCCGCCTCTGTGCATTGCAGAATTGCGCAGTGCATGAGCGGGCGGAGGAGGCTGGTATGAAGATCATGATCGCGGGGCTGGGGCTGATCGGCGGGTCCGCCGCTAAGGCGCTTGCGCGCGCGGGGTATGCCGCCGACGGGTACGACCGCCCCGCCGTCCTGCATGCGGCCGTCGAGGCGGGCGTCGTTGTGGCCGAGGCGAAAAATACCGCCGATTACGACGTCGTCTTTGTCGCCCTGCCGCCCGATGCCGCCATGCGGTGGATCGATGGTTCTTCTTTCAAAGACGGCGCCGTCGTCGCCGATTTTTGCGGCGTGAAGGGGGCGATCGAGCGCTGCGTCTACGCCAGGCCGCGCAATTTCCGCTACGTCGGCTGTCATCCGATGGCGGGCAAAGAGGTCTCCGGGCTGCAAAATTCCTGCGCCGACCTCTTCGACGGCGCGAGCATGATCGTCGTCCATGGCGAGCGGACGGACGAGTCCGCCGTGCGCCTTTTGGAAGGGCTGTACAAGGAGATGGGTTTTGGCGGCTGCAAGCACTGTTCCGCAGCCTATCACGACGCCAAGATCGCCTATACCTCGCAGCTGGCGCACATCGTCAGCAACGCCTATGTCAAGAGCGATACGGCGGAGGGCTTCCCCGGGTTCACGGGCGGCAGCTTCCAGGATATGACCCGCATCGCAGGCGTAGACGAAGACATCTGGACCCGCCTGTATATGCTCAACCGCGCGGCGGCCGCCAAAGAACTGGAGCGGCTGATCTCCAATATGCAAAAATATCTCGACGCCCTGAACGCGGGCGACGAGGCGGGGCTGCACGCGCTGCTGCGCGAAGGGCGGGAGCGCAAAGAGCGGCTGGATACAGAGCGCAAGATCGTATAAGTTTTTCTGCGCATTTTGTCTTTCTGCGTGGGGGAAGGGCGTCTGCGGCCTCGTCGCGGGGTGCCCCTTTGCCGTCCGGGTGCGGATATTTGTACAGAAACAGCTTTATTCCGCAAAAGTATTTACAAAATCGTTCGGATATGTTATAATACTGTCAGCAGGATTTTGCGCCGCAGGGCGCGGAGGTACGGATGCGCGCGTCAGTTTTTCTGATCACAAAGGGCGACGACGGCACGGAGCGCGTCTTTGCCGAGGCGGAAGCCGCCGAACGGGAAGGCTGTTTTGAATACAGCTTTGCCAAGGACGGTTCGCGTTTCCGCATCCGCACGGGCAGCTGCGCGTATATCGCCCGGGAAGGGGAACTCTCGTACGAGCTTTCCCTGGACCCGCACAGGGATACGCGCGCGTGCATCCGTTCGGCGTATGGCGACATCTTCGTCTCCGTACACACCGCGTTTTTAGAGGCGGCGCAGGGCGCAGAGGGAAGCAGGCTCTGCTGCGCATACGAATTAAATTTTTCCGGAACGATCCGGAAACATCGCCTGACCTTTTCCGCAAAACATGGACAGGAAAGGTAGGAGGGAAGCTATGAAAATTGAATATCTGGGGCATTCCTGTTTTTTGCTGCAGGCAAAGAGCGGGGCACGCTTTTTGACGGATCCGTACGATGGCATCGGCTATCCCATGCCGCGTGCGGACGCTGAATGCGTATTGTGCACGCACGGGCACTTCGACCATCACAATCTGGCGGGGGTGCGCGGCGTGCGCGAAGTGATCGAGAAGTCGGGTTCATACGAACGCGGCGGCGTCAGCATATGCGCCGTGGACTGTTTCCACGACGATGTGCGCGGCGCCAAGCGCGGCAAAAACGTCGTTTTCATCCTGGAAGAAGGCGGGGTCCGCGTCTGTCACATGGGCGACATCGGCGAACTGCCCCGCCGCGACCTCATCGCGGCCATCGGCAGGGTGGATGTACTGCTCGTACCCGTCGGGGGCACCTACACCGTCGATGCCGAGGGCGCGCTCGCTTGGGCGGAAGCGCTGCGCCCGCTCGTCACCGTTCCCATGCATTATTGCTGTGAAGACTGTTCCCTCGACATCGCGCCTCTGCGCGCGTTCGTACAGGCGGCGGGGGAGGCGCGCTGCGTCTTCTTGCCTTCCGCCTCTTTCGATGCGTCCGAAGTTCCCGCCTGGGCGGGCAAGGTCGTCATCCCGCAGAGGGCGAAACATGTTTGAAGAGGAACTGCGCAGGAATTTTGAGCCGGTATATCGCTTTCTCGATGAAAAGAACATATACGAAGTGCGCAGCATCGCCCGCGCATTCGGCATCAATGCACCCACATCCGCCAAAAAGCACGACCTGATCATGCGCACCATCGGCGTGGCGGGTGGCATCTCACCGCCCGAACCGCATACGCGGCGCGGCGCGCGCGTCAAGGCGAGCGACGCCCCGCCCGACCAGCTCGCCCATATACAGCGGCTGATCGAACAATGCAAGCGCATCCCTTCGGGGAAGATCGTGTTTGCAGACAGCGCCAAGAGCGAGCGGCGGGTGGAAGACGTCTGCCGCGGCGTCCTCGAATTGACGGAAGAGGGCGGCAGGCTGCGCTGCAGCGACAGGGTGCCGGGCGAGGTATTCGTGTCGCCCGCCTGTATCGAGCGCTTCTGCCTGCGTGAAGGGGACGGCATATACGGCTATATGGAACGCTGCGGCGACAGGCAGGAACTTTTGCAAGTGGTGGAGCTGAACGGCGGCGCGCCCGTGTTTGCGGCGCGGCCGTGTTTTGATGCATTTTCGGCGGAATACCCCGCCGAGCGCATCCCGCTCGGCAGTTCGGAGGCGGAGATCTTGCGCCTGCTCGACTATATCGCCCCCGTCGGCAAGGGGCAGCGCCTGCTGCTCGCCCTGCCCGCGGGCGGAGCGAGAGAGGTGTTTGCCCGCCTTGCGTCTTGCGCGGCGGAGAGCGTGCACGTCTGCGTCGCCCTCATCGAGCAGCGCCCGGAAGACCTGACCGACGTCCGCGCCGCCTTCGGCAGGGCGGAAGTGTTCAGCGCTTCCTTCGATATGTCTTCCCGCGAGCAGCTGAGTACCGCGCGCGTCGCCTTAGAGCGCTGCAAGCGCCTGGCCGAAAAGGGAGAGGACGCGCTGCTGCTGCTCGATTCGCTGACTTCGCTTGCCGGCGCCTGTGCGGCGGCGGGGGAAGACGACCTGCTCGTCAGGCAGCTGTTCGCGTCCGCGCGGAGGCTCCGGGGGGCGGGGACGCTCACCGTCGTCGGCGCCGCCCAGGGCGGCCCCGAGGCGCTGTATGCGGCGGCGAACGCGGTGTGGGAAGGCCCTTCGGCGGACGGGGAGCTGCTGGCGGCGGAACGCTGCCATACCGTGCGGGCAGAGAGGCTGCTTTCCGAGCGGGAACGCGCCGCGGCAGAGGAGTTGCGCCGTGCGGCCGAGGAAGGAGGTACGCGCGCCGCGCTGGCACGATTCAAAAAAATCATCGATGATCCATCGATAAAATCATAGGGGAGATTGTATTTTATGAAGAAGTACTATGTCGGTATCGATTTCGGAGGCATGAGCGCAAAAGCGGGCCTGTTCGACGACAAGGGGGCGATGATCGCCAAAGAAACGGTCAAGACCTCGCGCGAAGAAGGTTATGTGACGACGGTCACCAAGATGGCGCAGCTGACGCGCTCGCTGGCGGAAAAATGCGGCGGGATGAAGAACGTCGCGGCGGTGGGCGTCGGCTCGCCCGGCGTCATCGACGGCGCCGCGGGCGTGGTGGTGCGCTGGAGCAACTACGACTGGCGCGACAAGCCGCTGGGGCCCGACCTCTGCGAAATGCTGGGCAAGCCCGTATTCGTCGCCAATGACGCCAACGCGGCGGCGCTCGGCGAGGCGAAATACGGCGCCGGGAAGATGTATCAGGACAGCATCCTGCTGACGCTCGGCACGGGCGTGGGCAGCGGCATCATCATCGGCGGCAAGATCTTTGAAGGCTTCCACGGTGCGGGCGGCGAAGCGGGGCACATGGTCATCCAGGTGGGCGGCATCCCCTGCGGCTGCGGCAGGCGCGGCTGCTTCGAGCAGTACGCTTCCGCCACGGCGCTCATGCGCGACACCAAGCGCGCCATGTTCGAGCATAAAGACAGCGCCATGTGGAAGGTCGGCGACGTGGAAAAGGTGGACGGCAGGACGGCGTTCGAAGCCGCCAAGGCGGGCGATGCCGCCGCGCAGGAAGTCATCAAAAACTACGTCATGTACCTGGGCGAGGGGATCTTGAACCTTGTCGGCGTGCTGCGCCCGCAGGCGATCCTTCTCGGCGGCGGCGTCTCCAATCAGGGCGAAACGCTCATGCGCCCGCTGCGCCAATACGTCAGCGAACGGCTGTATGTGGATTGCGAGCGGGTGCCGCTGGCCATCGTCCGCGCCACGTTGGGCAACGACGCGGGCATCTACGGCGCCTACGCATTGGCGGCGGAACAGTAAAAAACATCCGCAGCGGTATTGTCGGGGCCGCCGCGGCGCGTAAAATGCGCCTTTCGCGGCGGGTTCGGAGCGGGTCTGATTGTATTGAAGCGGAGGGGGAAGAGGAATGCTCACGTGGCGGCAGCGGGAACGGAGGCGCAGGAACATCATCCGCGCATCGGCCGCAGTCGCCCTCGCGGCGCTGCTCCTCCTTCTCTTTTTTCTTGACCTCTATTGGCGTCCGCTGGATACGCTGTTTGCCTCGCAGAAGGCTCCCTCTCTTCCAGCCATGGAAGCAGGGGAGCTGCGCGTGCACTTTCTCGACGTCGGCCAGGGCGACTGCACGCTCATCCAGTTCCCCGACGGCAAGGCGATGATGGTCGACGGCGGCGACGGCAGTGCCGACGCCTATATCGGCGAGTATTGCCGGGCGGTCGGCGTCCAAAAGTTCGACTGCGTCCTCCTCACCCATCCCGACGACGACCACGCGGCGGGGCTCTCCTCTGTGCTGCGCACCTTCGGGGCGGATACCGTCTGGGCGCCGTATTTTCCCGCCTCTTACAACGAGGCGTTCGGCAGTTTCCTCGGCGAGGCCGCCGCATGCGGCGCGAACGTCCGCATCTCGCAGCTGTACGAGCATATTCTCTCCGACAGCCGCGAAAACTTCTATTATGCGATGATCCTTTCGCCCCTCTCGCCTTCGATCGAGGGGAGCTATTATACGCAGGCGAACGCCGAGGGCGCTTCCTCGCAGGACGTCAACGATTCCTCCGCCGTGCTCTACCTCGAATACGCGGGCAGGAAGCTTTTGCTGTCCGGCGATGCGTCCACGGCCGTCGAGAACGCGCTGGTGACAGACTATACGCAGACGGGCGGCGAAATATTTTCCTTTGAAGCGGAAACGGCGTGGGGAACAGAAGAACTTTCGCCGGGTCTTGCCGATATCGATTTTCTGAAAGTGCCGCACCACGGCGGCGCGGGTTCGACGGGCGAAGCTCTCCTGTCGCTCTGCCGACCGCGGCTGTATTTTATCAGCTGCGGCAGGGGAAACGGATACTTTCATCCCTCTTCCGATACCTTGGCGCGCATACGCGCGGCGGTGCCGGAGGCGGAATTTTTCCGCACCGACGAGCTGGGCAGCATCTGCCTTAGCATCGCTGCGGACGGCGGCGTGACGGTCATGACCGGGCGCGGCGTCAATTTATATCACGGAGACTGAATTTTATGCTGCAATGGAGCACGAGCGGAGAATCGCACGGCAGGGCGCTCACGGCCATCGTTGAAGGCCTGCCTGCGAACCTGCACGTCGATACGCAAGAGATAGATAACTATCTCGCCCTGCGCCAGGGCGGGTACGGCAGGGGCGCGCGCCAGAAGATCGAGACGGACAAAGTGCAGATCTTGGCGGGCGTCCGCGACCAAAAGACGCTGGGCAGCCCCGTCTGTCTGCTGGTGGAAAATAAAGACTACGCCAACTGGGAGGCGTACATGTCGCCCTACGGGGCAGACGTTTCGGCGCGTCGCCTGACGCGCGTGCGCCCGGGGCATGCCGACCTCTCCGGCATCCTCAAATACGACCAGACGGACGCGCGCAACATTTTGGAGCGCGCTTCCGCACGCGAGACGGCGGTGCGCGTGGCGGCAGGGACGCTGGCGCGGATGTTTTTGCGCGAGCTGGGCGTGGAAGTGTACGGATATGTGCGCGCCGTGGCGGGCGTTGCAGACGAGAAAGAATATACGGCCGAACAGCTGCAAAACGTCAAACAGTCGCCGCTGTTTATGCCTGACGAAGTACTATGCAAGCGGGCGATGGACGCCATCGACGCCATCAAAGAGGACAAAGATACCGCCGGCGGCATCGTCGAGGTGCGCGTGCGCGGTCTGAAGAGCGGCTTCGGCAGCTGCATGAGCTACGGCGGCAAGCTGGACGGGCACCTGGCGGGCGCCGTGATGGGCATCCAGGCGATCAAGGGGGTCGAGTTCGGCCTCGGCTTTGCGGCGGCGATGCGCCGCGGCAGCCGCGTGCACGACGAGATCTATTTGGAAAATGGCAAGTACGTCCGCAAGACCAACAACGCCGGCGGCATCGAGGGCGGCATGTCCAACGGAGAAGAGATCGTGCTGCGCGCGGCGATGAAGCCCATCCCCACGCTGATGCGCGGGCTGGACACCGTCGATTTCGTCACCGGTGAGGCCTGCCGCGCCGCCACCGAGCGCAGCGACGTCTGCGCCATCTGCGCCTGCGAGGTCGTGGTCGAAAGCACCGTCTGCTTCGCCCTGGCGCAAAAGGTATTGGAACGCCTGGGCGGCGATAACATGCGCGAAGTCAAAGAACGCTACGAGCTGCTGCCCTGAGGTCAACTATGGAAACCATTCAGCTGCATACAAAATCGCGCCCCAGCACCGTGCTCTGCGGTGCGGGCGCTTTATCCGAAGCGAAGAGCTTTTTGCAGGGCAAAGAGTGCTTCGTGGTCACCGATTCCAACGTCCTGCGCCTGTACGCGGACACCATATCCCAAACATTTCCCGGTGCGAGCGTGTGCGCGGTGCCCGCGGGCGAGCGGCATAAAAACCGCTGTTCCCTGTTTGCCATCCTCGACGCCATGCTGGATGCGCGCCTGCACCGCTCTTCCGTCGTCGTGGCGCTGGGCGGGGGCGTGGTCGGCGACATGGCCGGCCTCGCCGCGGCGCTGTACATGCGCGGCACCCGCCTCGTACAGGTGCCGACGACGCTGCTGGCGCAGGTAGACAGTTCCGTCGGCGGCAAGACGGCCGTCGACTACCGCGGGGTCAAAAACGTCATCGGCGCCTTTTACCAGCCCGAGCGCGTGTTCTGCGACCCGCTCTTTTTCCGCACGTTGCCCCCGCGCGAGATCCGCTGCGGGCTGGGCGAGATCGTCAAGACGGGCGTTCTCGACCCCGCCGTGGGGGATATGATCAAAGAAAACAAGGGCAGTCTGCGCGACCTTTCCTTTTTGCAGCAGCTGGCGGCGGCGTGCGTACGCTTCAAGGCCCGCGTAGTGGAAGAGGACGAAACGGAGCGCTCCGGCCTCCGCAAATGCCTCAACCTCGGGCACACCACCGGCCACGCGCTGGAGCTTATGTACGGCAGGCGCTCGCATGGGGAATATGTGCTCATCGGCATGTGGCTGGAAAGCCATATCGCCGAGCGGGAGGGGGTATGCACGCCCGCATATGCGCGAGAGGTGCGCTCGATGATCGCCTTGGCGCTGCCGCGCATCCCCGCTTTCCCGGGGGCTGCGGGGGCGCTGCGCTATGCGCTGCTCGATAAAAAGAATGAAGGGCAGGGGACCGTGTCGATGATCTTGCCCAAAGAGCGCGGCGCCTATGCCGAACTGGCGCTTCCCGCGGATCGATACGCCGCCTATCTCGCTTTGTTGGAGGATCCTTGCCGATGAAAATACGTCCCCGCTGCTCGTTTGAGGGCAGCTTTGCTATCCCCGGCGATAAATCGATCACCCACCGCGCCATCATGTTCAACGGCATCGCCGAGGGCGAGGCGCGCATCACCAACGCCCTGCTCGGCGAAGACTGTCTCTCCACGGCCGCCTGTATGCGCGCCCTGGGCGCCGACGTCACCGTCGGCGAGGGAGAGATCTGCGTGCGCGGAACTTCGCGGCCGCACGGCGCCGACTGTTACTGCGGCAACAGCGGCACCACCATGCGCCTGTTGATGGGGCTGGCGGCCGGCTGCGGGGCAGACGTCACCCTGCGAGGCGACGAGTCCCTCTCCGGGCGCCCGATGGAGCGCGTGGCGCAGCCGCTGCGGAGGCTTGGCGCAAAGATCGAGACCTGTGAAGGCCATGCGCCCGTGCGCGTTACGGCGTCCCGCCTTATCGGCTGCGAAGTGGATACCAAAGTCGCCAGCGCGCAGGTCAAAAGCGCCCTGTTGTTGGCGGCGCTGTTTGCGGAAGGGGAGACCGCCGTCCGCGAACCGCTGCTCTCGCGCGACCATACAGAGCGCATGCTTGCGGCCATGGGCGCGGACATCCGCAGGGAAGATGGCGCGATCTATGTCAGACATAGTACTCTGCATGCGGCGGATATCGCCGTTCCCGCCGACATTTCCAGCGCCGCTTACTTCATGGCGCTGGGCGCGCTGCGCGGCGAAACGCTTTGCCTCGGCGTGGGCGTCAATCCCACGCGGACGGGCATCCTGCGCGTGTTCGACCGCATGGGTGTGCGCTACCGCTTAGAGAACGAGCGGCAGGTGTGCGGCGAGCCGGTGGCGGATATCCGCACGTTCCGCTCGCCCCTGCGCGCTTTGACGGTGGGGCGGGAAGATATCCCGTCGCTCATCGACGAGCTCCCCGTCATCGCCGTGCTGTGCGCCTTGGCAGAGGGTGAAAGCGTCATTGCGGGCGCGGAAGAGCTGCGCGTCAAAGAGAGCGACCGCATCCGCACCACGGCGGAGATGATCCGCGCCGTCGGCGGCGAGATCGAAGAGCGGCCGGACGGCTTTGTCATCCGCGGCAAGCGCTCGCTTGCGGGCGGCACCGTGCGCTCGTGCGGCGATCACCGCATCGCCATGAGCGGCGCCGTGGCGCTGGCAGCCAGTACAAACGGCGGTCAGATCGAAGGGGAAGAGTGCGTCGCCATCTCCTTCCCGCAGTTCTTTTCCATGTTGAATTAGAGGAGAAATTTTTATGTTGAAAATGGCCGTGATCGGCAAAGATGTTTCCAAATCTGACAGCGGCAAAATGCACACCTTCGACATGCAGAAGCTGGGCAGCGCCTGCGAATACGAATTGCTCTCCGTCGGCAAAGAGCACTTCGACGGGGCGGTGAAAAAGTTGATCGCCGAGTATGACGCCTTCAACGTCACCATTCCGTATAAGCTGGACGTCATCCCGTACCTTACGCGCATCGAAGGGGATGCCCGCACCTTCGGCGCCGTCAACGTGGTCAAAGACCGCGTCGGCTACAATACGGACGGCGTCGGCTTCATGCTGCTGCTCGAAAACAACGGCTTTGCCCCCGCGGGCAAAAAGATCCTCGTTCTCGGCGCGGGCGGCGCGGGCAGAAGCGTGATCAAAAAGCTGACGGATGCGGGCGCCGACGTATACGCCTACGACCTCAGAACGGAAAATCTGGACGAGGTGTACAGCGAATTCGGCGGCTTTACCCCGCTGCATTCCCTCGAACCTGCCGATTACGACATGATCATCAACGTGACGGGCGTCGGCATGCACAAGACGGAAGGGGTTTCGCCCGTGGGGGAAGAGTTTCTTTCCCGCACCAAGATCGCCTGCGACCTCATCTATATGCCGCGCAAGAGCGAGTTCCTGCGCATTGCCGAGTCTCTCGGTAAGCCCGTCATCAACGGCGAGGGGATGCTCTTCTACCAGGCGTATTACGGCGACTGCATCGTCCTCGGCAAGCAGCCGCAAGCGGCGGAAGCGAAGAGGCTTTTTGAAGAATATAAGCAAGTTTACAGAGATTAGCAAAGTACTATGCCAGGCATAGTTCGAAATAACGGAGGCGGATATGAAGTTATTGATCTTGAACGGCGTCAACCTGAACATGACGGGGCGGCGCGAAAAGGGCGTATACGGCACCGAAACGCTGGAGGACATCAACGCGCAGATCGAGCGCTTCTGCAAGGAGCGCGGCGCCTCGTGCGAGTTCTTCCAGAGCAATATCGAAGGAGAGCTGTGCACCAAGATCCAGGAGGCGGATGCGGACGGCATCGTGCTCAACGCGGGCGCGTTCACCCATTACAGCTATGCGCTGCGCGACGCCATCGCCTCCGTACAGACGCCCGTGGTGGAGGTGCACATGTCCAACGTACACGCGCGCGAAGAGTTCCGGCATCATTCCGTCATCTCGGAAGTGTGCCGCGGCACCGTGCTCGGGTTCGGTAAGATCAGTTATCTTTTGGCAGTGGAGAGCTTTTTATTATGAACATCGTTTTATGCGGCATGATGGGGTCGGGCAAGACGACCATCGGCATCCGCCTGGCGGAATTGACGGGCATGCGTTGGTACGATACCGACGATCTGATCACGCAGAAGTACGGGCGCATCGCCGACATCTTTGAATTTTACGGCGAAGAGCGCTTCCGCCAGCTGGAAACGGAGATCGTGCATCAGGTGGCGGGGAGCGACGGCTGCGTCATCTCTACCGGCGGCGGCTGCGTGCTCCGCCCCGAAAACAGCGCCGCCTTCAAAGAAGGGGGCGGCAGGATCGTGTTTTTGAAGGTGGATATCGAGGTGCTGTTCGAGCGCACCGGGCATACCGGCGACGAGCGGCCGCTGCTGCGCGAGATCACCTTCGAAAAGATGCGAAATCTCCTCGATTACCGCACCCCCATCTACGAAAGCTGCGCCGATTACACGGTGGATACCAACGGCAAGTCGATCGACGAGGTCGCGCGCGAGATCGTCCGCGTGTTTGAACTGCCGACCGTCGGGCGATGAGCACGGCGCTGATCACGGGCGGCTCGCGCGGCATCGGCAGGGAGATCTGCGCCGCCTTTGCGCGCGCAGGGTACGACGTCGCCTTCACCTATACAAAAGACGAGGCGGGTGCACGTGAAACCGTGCGCCGCATCCAAGAGGCGGGGGCAGGGGCGCTCGCCTTCCGCTGCGACGTCTCCGACGCCGCCGCCGTCCGCGCCATGTTCGGGCAGATCTTCGGCCTTTCCGTGCTCGTAAACAACGCCGGTATCGCGTTTTACGGCGATATGCAGAGTACTACGCCTGACATACTTCGCCGTTTATTCGCCGTCAATGTCGAGGGCGCCTTTTACTGCATGCGCGAGGCGATCGGCAAATTTTTGGCAAGGGGCGAGGGGAGCATCGTCAACGTCGCCTCCGTGTGGGGCGAGACGGGCGGCTCGTGCGAGGTCGGCTATTCCGCCTCTAAAGCGGCGCTGATCGGGCTTACCAAGGCCGCGGCGAAGGAGCTCGGCCCTTCCGATATCCGCGTCAACTGCGTCTCTCCCGGCATGGTGGATACCGACATGACGGCATGCCTTTCGGCGGAGGCCAAGGCGGAGTTTTGTTCCGCGCTGCCGCCGGCGCGCGCGGGCACGCCCGCGGAGGTGGCGGAGGCGGTGCTGTTTTTGGCGAAGCAGCGGTTTATGACAGGCGAAGTACTTCGCGTCAACGGCGGATGCTTGATCTAAAGGCAAAATCGGGCGCAAAGCTATGCGTTTTGCGCCCGTTTGTCAAGTATTCCCGCCCGATTTTTGAATTTTTTTTGACGAAAGAAAGGGAAAGCGGTTTGCGCGGCGAACTTATTGTATGTAGGTGAATTTGGAGTAAAATATCGCCGCTTGGGCGGCGTTCGGGGGCAGCCATGCTCGAATATTCCGTCAAACAGCGCACATACCGCATCGAAGAGACCTTTCTTTCGCCTTACGCCTGCCGTTCCGAAGATTCCAAGGGCAGGCAGCGGCAGGAAGAGCCCTGCAGCATGCGCACCGATTTTCAGCGCGACCGCGACCGCATCATCTACAGCAAGGCGTTTCTGCGGCTGAAAAACAAGACGCAGGTCTTTTTTTCGCCGGAAGGCGATCACTTCCGCACCCGCATGACGCACACCATCGACGTGTCGCAGATCGCCCGTTCCATCGCCCGCAGCCTGGCTTTGAACGAAGACCTTGCCGAGGCGATCGCCCTCGGGCACGACTTGGGCCACACGCCCTTCGGCCATGCGGGCGAGCGGGTGTTGAACAGCTTGGCTCCGGGCGGGTTTTCGCACAACGTGCAGTCGCTGCGCGTCGTCGACGTGCTCGAAAAGGAAGGGCGCGGCCTCAATCTGACCTTTGAGGTGCGCGACGGCATCCTCAACCACAAAAAGAGCGGGCATCCCGCCACGCTGGAAGGCAGGGCTGTTTCGCTTGCCGACCGCATCGCCTACGTCAATCACGATATCGAAGATTCCATCCGCGCAGGGCTTCTGCGCGAGGAGGACCTGCCGCAGGAAGACGTGCGCGTATTGGGCGGCAGCTCGCGCGACCGCATCAATACGATGATCTCTTCCATCTACGAAAACAGCGCCGGCAAAGACATCGTGGCGATGGGCGAGCGTGAGGCGCGTTCGCTGGAAAATCTGCGCGCCTTCATGTTCGGCAAGGTGTACATAACCCCGCTGTCGATGAAAGAAGAAGAGCGCGCCAAGCGCATGCTTTCGGCGATGTACGAGTACTTTTTCGATCACCGCGATAAGCTTCCTGCCTTCTACCGCGGGCTTTGTGAGCGCTATCCCGTCGAACAGGTGCTGTGCGATTACCTCTCGTCGATGACGGATAAGTACGCGATCGCCGTATTCAACAACATTTTTATTCCGCGCAGCTGGGCTTTGACGCAGAAAGACGTCGAAGACATCTAAGGGCGGGCGCGGATGGTGCACATGGCAAAAATTCGCGGCCGGTCGCGCCGCGGTTTTTTTGCCCTTTGAGGAGTGCCGATGGCAAAGGGTTTGGATCCTGCTTTTTTGCAGCTTTTGAAAAACAAAAACGACCTCGTCGAAGTTGCGGGCGCGTATGTGCCGCTCGAGCGCAAGGGCGACCGCTGGTGGGGGTGCTGTCCCTTTCATCATGAAAAGACGCCTTCCTTCACCGTCAACGCGGACGCGCAGTTTTATTACTGCTTCGGTTGCCACGCCTCCGGCGACGTGATCAAATTCGTGCAGGAGATCGAGTCGGTCGACTTCATGGACGCCGTGCGCATCCTCGCCGAACGGGCAAAGATCCCCGTTCCCGAAATGAACTTCGATACCGAAAAGACGGCAGAACAAAAGCGCAAGCGAGACGCCGTCCTGAACATCCTCCGCACCTCCGCCCGCTTTTATCTGGACAACCTCAATTCCGGCCGCGCCGACGCGCACGTCCAATATATATTGGACAGGAAGATCGACGCCCGCGTGGTGCGCAAGTTCGGCCTGGGCGCTTCGCTCGACTTTAAGAGCCTGCCGCAGTTTTTGCTGGACAAGGGCTTCCGCCGCGACGACATCCTCGACAGCGGCGCCGTGGTGGAGGCGAGCGGCAGCGGGCGGCTGATCGACGCGCAGGGCGGCAGGCTGATCTTTCCCGTCATCAACGCTCTCGGCGACGTGGTCGCCTTCGGCGGCAGGGTGCTGGAAAAGACGGACTTTGCCAAATACAAGAACACGCGCGAGACGATGGTGTTCAACAAGAGCAAAAACTTATATAACATCAACCTCGTCAAAAAGCTGAAGACGGCGTCGGGGCTGAAAGACCTCATCATCGTCGAGGGATATATGGACACCATCTCCCTCTATCAGGCGGGGTTTGAAAACGTATGCGCCAGCATGGGCACGGCGCTCACCAAAGACCAGGCGCGCCTGTGCAAGCGCTATACCGACAACGTATATATCAGTTACGACGGCGACTTCGCGGGGCAGAAGGGCGCCATCCGCGGATTGGAGATCCTGCGCGACGAGCAGGTCAACGTGCGCGTGGTGCCGCTGCCCGAAGGGCTGGACCCGGACGACGTCATCAAAAGAAGCGGCCATGCGGGCTACCAAAGCTGCCTGGACGCGGCGATGCCTCTTATCGACTTCAAGATGGAAGTGGCGCGGCGTGAATTCGATCTTTCCAAGACAGAAGAGCGGCGGGGCTACATCGCCGCGGCGCTGAAAGTGATCGCGGAAGCGGAGAGCGAGAGCGTCAAAGAGGATCTGTTGAAAAAGCTGCACGACCAGACGGGCATGACCTACGAGTCGCTGCGGCGCGACCTCGAAAACGAGCCGGAGCGCCCGCGCGCCGAGCGGGCGGCAGAGCCGCTGCTGCACGAAGACGGCGCGGACAGGCTGGTCAAGGCCAAGCGCTTTATCCTCGCCTCGGTGCTGTTCGGCGCCAAATATGCGAAAAACTTCGACCTTTCGGGTGTCAGATTCAGCGATCCCGTGCATAATACCATCGCCGGCTATATTCTCGGACAAAAAGAGAAGGGAGAACCCGTCCGTGCCAGCGCGCTTTTCGATATTTTTGAAGAAAACACGCCCGAACTGGACGAGATACTCAACCTGAGCATCGGCGAGAGCCTTTTGGGCGAAGGGGGCGCGCGCTATTTTGAAGACTGCCTGCGCACCATCCGCCGCGCAGACGCCGAAGCGGAGCTGAAAGAGCTCAGCGCCCGCTGCGACGCCGAGCCTGACATCGCAAAAAAGCGCGAAATCGTGCGCCGCATCGGCGAATTGACCGTTCAACTGAAAAATTTTTAACATAAGCGGAGGACATAAAGCCATTTATGGGTGTTTCCGAACAAAAACTCAACGAAATTTTGAAGCAGATCATCAGCGAATACCGCCAGAAGGGCAGCATCTCCACCAACGTGCTGTGCGATATCCTCGAAAAGATCGATACCAGCCCCGACCAGATCGACTATATCTATAAATCGATCGGCGAGGCGGGCATCCAGATCGTCGATGAAGACGAGCGCGACCGCGAGCTGTTCGAACAGGCGCTCAAAGATATCGGCCTCGACGACCCCGTCAAAATGTACCTCAAAGACATCGGCCGCGTGCCCCTCTTGTCAGTAGACGAAGAGGTCGAGCTGGCGCGCCGCATGCAGGAAGGAGACGAGGCAGCCAAAAAGCGCCTTTCCGAGGCCAACCTGCGCCTGGTCGTCTCCATCGCCAAGCGCTATGTGGGCCGCGGCATGCTGTTTTTGGACCTCATCCAGGAGGGCAACCTGGGCCTGATGAAGGCTGTGGAAAAGTTCGATTATCAGAAGGGCTTCAAATTTTCCACCTACGCCACGTGGTGGATCCGCCAGGCGATCACCCGCGCCATCGCCGACCAGGCGCGCACCATCCGCATCCCCGTGCACATGGTAGAGACCATCAACCGCCTCACCCGCGCCTCGCGCGTGCTGCTGCAGCAGCTGGGCAGGGAGCCCACGCCCGACGAGATCGCCAGAGAGCTGAACATGCCCGTCGAGCGGGTGCGCGAGATCCAGAAGATCGCCCAGGATCCCGTCTCTTTGGAGACGCCCATCGGCGAAGAGGAAGACTCGCACCTGGGCGATTTCATCGAAGACGACCGCGCCACCACGCCCTCCGATTCCGTCGCCTTTACCATGCTCAAAGAACAGCTTTTGGGCGTGCTGGATACGCTGACCCCGCGCGAAGAGAAGGTGCTGCGCCTGCGTTACGGCATCGACGACGGCAAACCGCGCACCTTGGAAGAGGTGGGCAGGGAATTCAACGTCACCCGTGAGCGCATCCGCCAGATCGAGGCGAAGGCGCTGCGCAAACTGCGCCACCCTTCGCGCAGCAAAAAGCTGAAAGACTTTCTCGACTGAGCCATGAAGCGCACCAAGCGGCTGCAGACGGTCTGCGGCCAACTTTCCCCCTGCGATACGCTTGCCGACGTCGGCTGCGACCACGGATACTGCACCCTGTACGCGCTCGAGCGCGGGCTGTGCCGCCGGGCGGTCATTTCCGACATCAGCCGGAGCAGCCTGCACAAGGCGGAAGAACTTCTTTCTTCCTACATAGCCGAAGGCAGGGTGGAGAGCGTGTGCTGCGCGGGGCTGTCGCAGGTTCCCTGTAACTGCGACCAGGTGCTGATCGCGGGGATGGGCGGGGAAGAGATCGTCAAGATCCTGGAAGGCAGCTTTCTGCCGCAGGCCCTCGTATTGCAGCCGATGAAAAATACGGAGAAGGTGCGCGCATTCCTGTTGGAAAAGGGCTATTGCCTCGTGCGCGACTTCCTGTTTTACGACGGGCCGAAGCACTACGACCTGCTGCGGGCAGAGCGCGGCGCGCCGCCGCGCGCTTACGGCAGTTTGGAACTGGAATTCGGCTACGACAATATCCACGCCCCTTTGCCCGATTTCGATCGGTTTTTGCGGGGGGAGATAGAAAACGCCCGCGGCAGGCTTGAAAAGGCGGACGCAAGCCGCGCCGCCTTGCAGGAACGCCTGCGGCGGCTGGAGGAGGCATTGCATGCAGCTTTCGGAACTTTATGAAAAGATAGACGCCCGCTATCCCAAAAAATTGAGCGACGACTACATCGCCGCGTACGGCGGGCACGACAACAGCGGTATCCTCATCGACTGCGCAGGCGAGGTCACGGGGGCAGTGTTCTCGCTCGATTTTTCCATGGCCGCCATCGAGGCGGCGGAGAAAGCGGGATATAACCTGCTCGTCACCCATCATCCCGCCATCTTTTTCCCCGTCTCTTCGCTGCGGCAGGGCGACGCGCTCGGCGCGCGGTTGTTGCGGGCGGTGCGGGGCGGCATCGGCGTCATCTCCATGCACCTGAACATGGACTGCGCCGCGGGCGGCATCGACGAGAGCCTCGCCGAAGCTGCGGGCGCGAAGGAGACGCAGATCGTCGAGCGGCTGCAGGGCGGCGGCTACGGCCGCGTGTTCCAAGTTCCCGCCAAAAAGCTCTCCGCCTTCGCTTCGTCCTTGCAGGAAAAGTTGGGCGCAAAGCGCGCCTTAATATATGGGGATGAGAATAAAACGATCGAAACAGCCGCCTCTTTTTGCGGGGCGGGCGTCGACGCGGGCGCCATCGCCGCGGCAAAGCGCTGCGGGGCGCAGGTCATCGTGTCGGCAGACATCAAGCATAATTTTATCTGCGACGCCCTCGAATCGGGCATCGCCGTCGTACAGCTGACCCATTATGCCAGCGAAAACTACGGTTTTTGGAAAATATATCAAACCCTCAGGGATGAACTCGGCGTGCCGAGCGCATACCACACGGATGCGTGCATGCTCTGAGGGGCGGAGGTTTTATCATGATAGACGAATTGTTGCGGTATCAGGAGGCGGACGGACGCCTGCGCGCGGTGGAACAGGGGATCGCTTCCACGGAGGAGCGGAAAAAGTATGTCACCGCCCGCAAATTTTTGGAAAAGGCGCCCGAAAAGCTGGACGCGCTGGACGCGCGTGCGGCGGAGTTCAAGCGCGCCTTCGAGCGGCTGGAAAAGAAATACGCCGAGATCGCCGATACCATCAAAGATTACGAAAATTTGGACGAAATGGTGGACGAGCAGGGGGGCGAGATCTCCTTCTATAAAAAGAGCGCCTCGCAGATCTCCGACAGCCTGCGCGCCCTGAAGGCGGAGATCAACCGCCTCGTCTCGCAGATCGAGAGCGCGTCTGCCGAATACCAGGCGGCGAAAAAGCAGACCATCGCCATGCAGAAGCAGTACAAGGAGTACAAGGTGCGCTATGCCGAGATCAAGGAAGCGCACGCGGACGAGATCAAAAAGCTGGAAGACGAGCTGGCTGTGCTCGCCAAAGACGTGCCCAAAGACACGCTCGCCAAGTACACCGCCAAGCGGAAGGAAAAGCTGTTCCCCGTCGTGTGCGAGGTCTCTTCCAACCGCTGCCCGCAGTGCGGCATGGAGCTTTCCATCGCCGAACAGGCAAAACTTTCGGACGGCACCTTCATCGAATGTGACAGCTGCCGCCGCATCCTCTTCAAACGGAAATAAACATATAGACGGCAGGCTTTGCGGCCTGCCGTCTCTGCGCGGCGGGCCTTTGCGGCCCGCCTTTTCTTTTGTCCTTGATTCCCGGCGCCTTGTGGGCGGCGGCTTTTGGCTGTATCCCGCCCCGCACAGGGGCGGCGGCCTGTGCATATGATGATAGGGAGTGAATGCACGGAGGAAAAACGGTTTGGCTTGGTTGATGAGCCTGCCCGCGTGGAGGCAGGCGCTGTTGGCGACTCTGTTTACATACGGCATGACGGCGGCAGGGGCGGCGTTTTCGCTGGTGAGCGGGCGGTGCAGCCCCAAGGTGCTCAACGCCATGCAAGGCGGCGCCGCGGGGATCATGGTGGCGGCGAGCTTTTTCTCGCTCCTTTTGCCCGCTGCCGAATGGCTGGAAGGCAGCCCTGCCTGGAAAGAGGGCGCCGTGCTCGCGGCGGGCTTTTTGGCGGGGGCGCTGTTCATCTTCCTTTCGGGCAGGTTTTTGGAAGGGCGCGAGGCGTACGCGGAAGAAAATAAACGGCGGGGCGCACTTACCTGTTTTGCGATGACGCTGCACAACATCCCCGAGGGGTTTGCCGTCGGCGTCGCCTTCGGCTCCGCCTGCGGTGAGGCGGGGGCGCTGGTCTCCGCCGTCATGCTCGCCGTCGGCATCGGTATCCAGAACTTCCCCGAAGGGCTGTGCGTGGCGGTGCCGTTGCGCGGGCAGGGGTTCTCGGCGGGCAAAGCCTTCTTTTGGGGGCAGCTTTCGGGCATCGTCGAGGTGTTCGCGGGCGTGCTCGGGGCGCTGGCGGTGGGGCTGATCTCGTCGCTGCTGCCGTGGGCGCTGGCCTTTTCGGCGGGGGCGATGATCGCCGTCTCGTGCGCGGAGCTGGTCCCCGCCTGTATGCAGGAGGGGAAGAGCGGGGCGCTTTTGGGCATCGCGGGCGGCTTTGCCCTGATGATGTTCTTAGACGTGTTTCTCGGCTGAATCGGCTGAAAATTAGCTGTTTCTGCTTAAAACAGGGAATTGAACGCAAAAAATGCGCCTTTGCACAGTACTGCGCGGCGCATAGTTTGGGTAAAACGACAGCCCCCGGCTTTCGCCGAGGGCTGTTTTTGTGCAAAAAAACTGTGCATCCTCCGTTGGAAATGAACGCCGAAGCGTGAAAACCGCAGGTAACTCCTGCAAAGCTTCCTTATGGCACACGGACACATCCGCTTAGTGCTGCTATATCCCTATCCTGACACGGTTCACGGCAGCCCGTTGCATAAGACCTTGCGCTCGACATCCCTTACGGAGCGCAGACCTTCCACGCACATAGCCGAAAGAGGCGTTCGGTTCTGCTATAGCGGATTGCAGATACAGGGCACCGCTAACTCCCCACCTAGCACAGCTCTATCATTATAGCCGAAATCGCCGCGTTTGGCAACTGATTTTTCAAAAATATCGCGAGAAATATTTGTCATATTTGTGTGAAAAAGCGTTGACAAAAATTCTATTTCCGCTACAATAAATACGAAAAATTTCAGTTTCATGTGAGATCACCGCCATGAGTACCTTTTTGTACGGCATGCGCTATTGGAAAAAGCATGTACCGTGCGCCGTATTCTGCCAGATCATCGGCTTTGTCGGCCTGACCATCGACGTCTTTCTGCCCTTGTTGGGGGCGATGTTCGTCGACTACATCCTCAACTATCAGCCCGGAACGGCGCCTGCGGGCGCCTTTTCGTGGCTGCTGGCCTTCGGCGATCCCCAAACGTGGGATCTGTTTTTTGCCATTCTCGCCGCCTTTGCGTCCCTTGCGGTGGCGCGCGAGGCGATCATCTATTTCCGCAACGTCCTGTACCAGTACAACGGGCTTTGCCTGGAAAACGAACTGCGCGACGTTACCTATAAAAAGCTCGTCGATCTCGACAGTTCCACCGTCTCCTCCTACAACACGGGCGAACTTCTGACTACGCTCTCTTCCGACATCATCACCTTCAAAGAGATGTTCAGCACGGTGCTTTTGAACATCGGCGACGGTTTCTTCGTCCTCATCATCACCAGCGTGTTTTTGGCGCGGGAGAGCGCCTTCATGCTCATCATGCCGGCGCTGGTGGCGCCCATCCTCGTCGTCTCGCTCGTCAAGTATGCCTCGGCGGCGCGGCGCGTTTCGGGCGAGATCCGCACGCGCGACGCGGAGATGAACCTGACCGTGCAGGAAAACATCAACGCCGTGCGTCTCATCCGTTCCTTTGCCAACGAACCGCTGGAAGAGAACAAGTTCGACCGCGCCAACGCCGATCTGCGGCAGGCATACTGCCGCCAGGTAGACGTTTCCGCCAAATACGGCATGATCTTCAACGTCATCCGCCAGGTCGCGTACATCACCACCATCGTCGTCGGCACGCTGATGGTGTTTATGGGGCAGTTTCAGGTGGGTATCATGACGGCGTGCGTCACCTATGTGCTGCGCATCATGGATTATCTGACGCAGCTGAGCAACTCGCTCTACCGCCTGCAATACGGCCTCGTATCGGGCGAGCGCATCCGTCAGTTTTTGGAGAAGAAGACCAAGATCCCCGAACCGGAGCACCCCGAACACGTCGGATCGGTGCCCAATATTGAAGTGAGGGGCGTCTCCGTCACCGAAGAGGGCAAGCCGCTTCTTAAAAACGTCTCCCTCAGCATCCCGTACGGCAAAAAGATCGGCATCATGGGCGGCACGGGTTCTGGCAAGAGCGTGCTCTTGAAGTCGCTGGTGCGCATCTACGACGTGACGGCGGGCAGCATCGAGATCAACGGCAAAGACATCCGCTCTTACGACTTGGACGATCTGCGCGACAAATTTGCCTACGTCTTCCAGGACGTGTTCCTCTTTTCCGACACCATCGACGCCAACATCGCCTTCTATGCGCCGGATGCCGACAGGGAGACCATCCGCCGCGCGGCGCGGCAGGCGCAGGCCAGCCGCTTTATCGAAGGGCTGCCCGAAGGGTACGGCACCATCGTCGGCGAGCAGGGGCTCGGGCTTTCGGGCGGGCAGAAGCAGCGCGTCTCCATCGCGCGGGCGCTCCTCAAAAACGCCCCCGTGCTCGTGCTGGACGACGCCTCCAGCGCCCTCGACGTGACCACCGAGCGCAAGCTGATGGCGAGCATCAAAGAGAGCCATCCCGAGCATACGCTGCTCATCGCCGCCCACCGCGTTTCCAGCATCGCCGACTGCGACGAGATCTTGTACATGCAGGACGGCGAGATCGTCGAACGCGGCACGCTGCAAGAGCTTTTGGCAAAGAACGGCGTGTTCGCCGAGATCTACCGCATGCAGACGGCGGAATCGGACGAGCCGGACGACTTTGCCGACGCCGCGGGCGCCGTCGCCTGCGGGGAGGTATGACCATGGCACAGCGCAATACATATTTCCAGGACGAAGCGGTCGCGCAGAAGGAAAAGATCGACGTCAAAAATCTGCGGCGGCTGATGCGGTACGCGGTGCCGCACAAAAAGCTGTTCATCTTCGTATGCGTGCTCATGCTGGTGGCGGTCGTCTCCTCGATGGTGACCCCGCTCTTACTGCAATACATCGTCGATACCGTGGTGCCGCAGTTCGAGATAGACGGAAAATATACCAAATTCATCGCCGTGGTGTGCGGGTTCGTCCTCTGCGGCGTGGCGGAGATCGTCATCACCTTCTACCAGCAGCGCAGCATGGGAAGGGCGGGGCACGGCATCATCGCCGACATCCGCCACGATATCTTTTACCGTCTGCAGGAGCTGTCGTTCGATTATTTCGACAACCGCCCCGCCGGCAAGATCTCCGTGCGCGTCACCCAGTATATCACCGAACTTGCCGACTTTTTCACCAACTACCTGATGAATTTTATCATGAACATCGCCAAGATCGTCGTCGTCACGGTGTTCATGCTGGTGCTCAGCCCCGTGCTGACGGCGGTCGTCTATTCTGCGGTCGTTCCCTTGACGGCGGGTGTGTTCCTCATCCGCCGCGCCATCCGCAAGCTGTTCCGCACCCACCGCGCCAAGGTCTCCAACCGCACCGCCTTCATCGTCGAATCGATCATGGGTGAAAAGGTCATCCAAAATTACAACCGCACCGTCTATAACGAAAAGGTGTACCACGACCTGCAGCAGAGCAGCGCCAAAACGTGGATGAGCATCGTCCGCCGCAACGAGCTGAACTCGCCCGTCGTAGGCCTGTTCTGGAACTACGGCACGGTCATGCTCTACGCCGTCGCCTTCCTGCTCATGCAGACGGGCGCCATGGGCGTCACCACGGGCGTGGTCATCGCCTTCCTCAGCTATATGGGGCTGTTCTCCACCCCGCTGACGCAGCTTTCGCAGATCATCCAGAACCTGGCGCAGGTTTCGGCAAACCTCGAACGCATCTTCGAGACCATCGACGCCCCCGCGGGCATCGCCGATAAAGAGGGGAATATCGACCTCGGCGACGTGCGCGGCGAGATCGACTTCAACGACGTGACCTTCTCGTACGAAGAGGGGGTGAACATCCTCGAACACTTCGACCTGCATGTAAAGCCGGGCGAGAGCATCGCCCTGGTCGGGCCGACGGGCGCGGGCAAGACGACGGTCATCAACCTTCTGACCCGCTTTTACGACGTCAAAGAGGGGAGCGTTTGCATCGACGGCACCGACGTGCGCGATATCCACCTCAAATCGCTGCGCGGCAAGGTGGGCGTGCTCATGCAGGATCCGTTCATCTTCAAGGGAACGGTGATCGACAATATCCGCTACGGCAGGCCGGACGCGACGGACGAAGAGTGCATCGCCGCGGCAAAGGCGATCTTCGCGGACAAGTGCATCGAGCGGCTGCCGGGCGGCTACTATGAACAGCTCGCCGAGCGGGGCGAAGGGCTCTCTTCCGGCGAAAAACAGCTGATCAGCTTTGCCCGCATCGTGGTCAAAGACCCTGCCGTGGTCATCCTCGACGAGGCGACCAGTTCCATCTCTTCCGACGTGGAAAAGCTCATCCAGGAGGCGCTGCAGGTGCTGCTCAAGGGCAGAACTTCGTTCATCGTCGCGCACAGGCTCTCCACCATCCGCGGCTGCGACCGCATTTTGTTCATTTCCAATAAAGGAATTGCCGAAGAAGGTACGCACGAACAGTTGCTAAAACGCCGCGGTTTGTATTATAATCTATATAACAGCATGAAGCAATAGGAGGTTTGTATGCCGCATATCGAAGTAAAGATGCTCGCAGGCAGGACGGAGGAACAGAAAAAGAAGCTCGCCGCGGCGCTCGTCAAGGCGCTCACGCAGGAGCTGCATTGTTCCGATCATTATGTGACGTGCACGATCGAAGATTACGACGCGCGCGCCTGGCAGGATGTGTTCAAGACGGAGATAACCGACAAGCCGCAGTCCGTCGTCTACAAAAAGGCGGAATACGACCCGAAAGATCTGCTCTGAGTTTGACGGCCATCCAATGCAAGAGCTGCGGCTTTGCCGCGAAATACGACCATCGGTAGGAGGTAATTATGGCAGAAGAATGTTCGCACGACTGCGGCAGCTGCAATCAGGACTGTTCGCAGCGCGATATGCATAAAAAGCCGCACGAGCTGAGCAATATCAAACATGTGATCGGCATCGTCAGCGGCAAGGGCGGCGTCGGCAAATCGATGACGACGGCGATGCTCTCCGTCATCGCCCGCCGCAACGGCCTGAATACGGCCATCATGGACGCAGACGTCACAGGCCCTTCCATCCCTAAAATGTTCGGCATCACCGAAAAGGCGCTGGGCTCGGATATGGGCATCCTGCCCGTCATGAGCAAGACGGGCATCGAGATCATGTCGATGAACGTGCTGCTGGAAGAAGATACCGAACCCGTCATCTGGCGCGGGCCCGTCATCGCCGGCACGGTGCTGCAATTCTGGACGGACGTCATCTGGAACGACGTCGACTTCATGTTCGTCGATATGCCCCCGGGAACGGGCGACGTGCCGCTGAGCATCTATCAGTCGCTCCCGCTGGACGGCATCATCATCGTCTCCACCCCGCAGGAGCTCGTCTCCATGATCGTGCAGAAGGCGGCGCACATGGCGGAAAAGATGAATATCCCCATCCTCGGCATCGTCGAAAACATGAGTTACGCCGTCTGCCCCGACTGCGGCAGCAAGATCGAGCTGTTCGGCAAGAGCCGCGCCGAAGAACTGGCGCAGCAGTTCGGCATCGCCAACGTGGCGCGCGTTCCCTTCGATCCGGAACTTACCAACTGCGCCGACCGCGGCCTTATCGAATTGTTTGAAGGGGAGTATTTAGACAAGCTCTTCCTCGCCGTCGAAGAGGCGGTCAAAGATAAAAAACAGGCATAACAAAGGCAAACACCTCCGTGCGCGGAGGTGTTTTTCCGTATCGGGCGGCCTTGTAGCCTGCGTGCGAATTTTTGTATAAAAACGGCGTATAACTTGCCGATGAAAAGAGCCCCTGGAAGAGGGTCTCTCTGCAATAAGAGGCAGCTTTTTGCAGCCCCGATTTTGATACTGTTTTTCCTGAATATTGCGCGATAAATACATATCCACCGGCATAGCCGGTGGATATGTATCGTGTAAACGCCCCTCGAATATCGTGGGGCGTTTACACAAAAAATCGGGTATGCGTCAGCATACCCGGCGAAAATGGTACTCCCGGCGGGAATCGAACCCACAACGGCCCCTTAGGAGTTGCACATATTTTGTAAATCGGGGTAAATATCATCCGTTTTTTTGTAAAATAGGCATTAAAATCGGCTTTTAGCGGTGGTTTTATGGGTTTTTGATGACTGATTTTCGGCTTAAAAATCATCATCAAATACCTTTTATACAGAGTTTATACCAATTTTATACCAGCATTTTTCATAAACAACGGCCTGCCGATTGATATTTTTTGCATCGACATGTTTTACGAGCACATACTCTTCCGGAAGCGATTCTTCAAAATGTTTTTGTTTGTTCATGGTAACTTTCTCCGGCCACTCTTCGAGGAAAGATTTTCATAAACTCATTGTAACATAGGCGAGGTGTGTTTTCAAGCGGTTGCAGTAAAAAATGTGGCTTTGTTGCAAGAATTCAT
>DXEW01000007.1 GCA_019114755.1 Candidatus Borkfalkia faecavium | reverse complement strand
CAGGAAATTTTGCTACCTTCTTTGGGGTGATATTTGCCGCTTAAGACTCGCCAC
Organism: Candidatus Borkfalkia faecavium; assembly: GCA_019114755.1. GTDB lineage: Bacteria > Bacillota > Clostridia > Christensenellales > Borkfalkiaceae > Borkfalkia > Borkfalkia faecavium. The sequence continues at coordinate 29,309 of DXEW01000007.1, read as the reverse complement.
TTCGTAGAAAGCCAATGGATAGAGCCGTGTTCGGAACGGCTTTTGCGTCCTATGCAAGATCCCTCTGCTCGGTCGCTTGTTTCTCTCGCTCCCTCGATCGGGATGACAAGGGTAGAATTATTTTCAGAGATCCTTCGTCGCTTCGCTCAGGGTGACAGGGGGGAAACGGACACGACGTACTCAGGATGACATGGGCGTATTATTTTCAGAGATCCGTTCGACTGCGCAGCTTTGGCTTTGCCTTCGCCGCTCGCTCAGGGTGACAAGGAAAGTATTTGTTTTCAGAGACCCTTCGGCTCGCACGGCTACGCCGCGCTTACTCAGGATGACAAGAAGGAAGGCGAACGCCCCTCTTCCGTCATTCGTTCCGAATGACACCTTCCCTCCCAAGGGAAAGGCAAGAATATGCGCCCGCGCGCCCCGCTCCCTTTTTTCATCCTCAATTTACCATTTTACATTCTACATTTTACATTCTACTCCCCCATCCCCCCCAAAAATTCCCGCAAATTTCTTGTCCCGCCCTTGTCCCGCGCCGTTTTTCGCAGTTTGGGACAAAAGCGGGACAGCGTTTCGCCCTTTCTTCCTTGCATTCTCCCTGCCGCCGTGCTACAATGCAAGAAAAAAGCAAGGAGAAAACGCATGTTAGAGGTCAAAGATCTCGTCAAGATCTACAAGCCGAAAAAGGGCGAGCCTGTGCGGGCGCTGGACGGCGTTTCGCTGCGCTTCCCCCAAACGGGCATGGTATTCATACTGGGCAAGAGCGGCAGCGGCAAATCGACCCTGTTGAACGTATGCGGCGGGCTGGACGCGCCGGACGGGGGAGAGATCGTCGTCAAAGGGCGCAGCAGCAAGCACTTTTCCGCCGCCGACTTCGACGGCTACCGCAACACCCTGGCGGGGTTCGTGTTTCAGGAATACAATATTTTAGAAGAATTTACGGTGGAAGAGAACGTCTCCCTCGCCCTGAAATTGCAGGGCAAGGCGGACTGCCGCGAACGGGTGCGCGACATTTTGGCGCAGGTAGAATTGGAAGGGTTTGAAAAGCGCCGCCCCGCCACTTTATCGGGCGGGCAGAAGCAGCGCGTGGCAATCGCGCGGGCGCTGGTCAAAGACCCCGCCATCATCTTCGCCGACGAGCCCACGGGCGCGCTCGACTCGGACACGGGCAGGCAGGTTTTGGACCTTTTGCACAAGCTCTCCCGCGGCAAACTGGTCGTCGTCGTCTCGCACGACAGGGAATTTGCCGAAGCCTATGCCGACCGCATCATCGAACTCAAAGACGGCAAGGTCATCTCCGACAGGTGCCGGCAGGCAGACGGCTCCTTTGCCGCCGCCGATGAAGAGGGCACGGCCGCCGAAGGTATCTTCTCTGCCGCCGAAGGTATCTTCCCTGCCGCCGATGAAGCGGGCACGGCCGCCGAAGTCATTTCCGCCGCCGCGGGCACTTCTTTAAAAACCGCCCAAGGCACGGGCACGGCCGCCCCTGTCGGAAGCGGCCCCTCCCCTTCCAAAGCCGCCGCCGAAAATACAAAAAGCCCCCTTCCTTCCCGCGCAAAACCCGCCGCGGGCTCCCCTTACGCCGCCGCGGGCGCTTTTTCCAAAACCACACAAGGCGCAGCGGAAAACGGCTTTATCCGCTCCAAACTGCCCCTGCCGCACGCCGTGCGCATTGGCGCCGGCAGCATGCGCGCCAAGCCCTTGCGGCTGGCGTTCACCATCCTGCTCGCCTGCATCGCCTTCGCGCTGTTCGGGATGTTTTCTACCCTGACCTTTTACGACCCCGCCGCCACCGCCGCGCGCACCTATTTAGACGCCGGCTATCAGACGCTGCGGCTGGAAAACAACTACCGCTGCACGGAGCTCACCTTTATCGGCACCGAGCTCACAGATTCCTATGAACGCAGCCGCAACACGGGCTTTTCTCCGCAGGAGATAGAAGCTCTGCGGGCGGAATACGGCGACGGCACCGCCGTCTACAACTTTACCGACGGCGAATGGGCGGACGAGAGCTTCGGCATCCGCAACGCGGGCAGCGCGGGGCTTTCCTCCCTCTATACGACGGAGCTGAACGGCTTTGCCGAGCTGGACGAGGCGGCCGCCGCCTACTGGCAGCAATCCCTGCTGACGGATACCGACCTTTCCGCCCTCGGCGAGAGCGACGCGCTCGTCACCGCCTATACCTTTGCCGCCCTGCAGGAGGCGGGGCTGGAAGACGAGGCGGGCGAGCCCGTCGCCTTGGAAAAGTATGACGACATCGTCGGCAAGACGCTCGTCATCACCGCCGAAGGCGGCGGAGAAATTTCCGTCACCGTGCGCGGCGTGCTCGACATCGCCCCGCCGCAAGAATTTTCCGAGCGGCTGGACGCCGCCCCCGCGGCCGAGCGCGCCGCCGTGTTGGAGCAACTGCGAGAGGAACTCTCGTACGGGCTGTACGGCTCGCTGTTCGTCTCCGCCGATTTTTACGGGGCGCACCGCGGCGACCTGACCCCTTCCCATTTTTCAAACAACGGCAACTACTTCTATTACCCCTTGGGCGATCCGCTGGAGATCGAAGCGGGCGGCGAAACGATCGGCGGCACCCAGGAGATCTGCTCCCTGCCCGTCCCCTACGGCGATACGCCTGCGGAAATCTCCTTCTTTGACGGCCGCACGCAGGCGCAGCTGGCGGAAGGAGAGGTCGTCGTCAACTATTCCGACCTGCGCCCCATGGTGCAGAAGATGCAGGAGGCGGAGATCGAAGCCGTCGCTGCAAGCGGCGGCGAAACGGCCGCGGAAGAGGCGCGCCTCTCCTTCAAGCGGGAAGACTCCATCCTGTACACGGGCGAATACTTCGTATATGAATATGACGAAAACGGGGAAGAGATCTCTTCCCAAAGGCGCATCGCCCTCGAAGAAGAGGTGCGCGCGGCCGTAGAAAATGTGTACGCCCTCATGGAAAAATATGAAGATACGGAATACGCCTTGGATACGCAGATCACCCTCCGCAGCCGGTCGGGATCCGCGCTGGGCGATTTTACCGTCGTCGGCTTTACATACGGAGAAACGGCGGGCGGCTACCCCACGATGTATATGAACGAAGCCGAATGCCTGCCCATCGTGAACGCCATAGGGAGCCGCAACCTTGCGAGCAGCATCGAAGAGACCGCCTACGTCCGCCCCGCCGACGTCCGCTACCATGCCTTCGTCCTCCCCGCTCCGCAGAGCGAAGCGGGCATGCGCGCCCTCTGCAGCGGCGCAGGGCAGGTGAACGCGGACGACACCTTCTTCACCATCTCCACCCCCGCCGAACACGACCTACAGAGCATCGACAACTTTATCGACATGTTCGGGCAGGTATTTTTGTGGATCGGCGTCGTCATGGCGGTGTTCTCCATGCTGCTGCTGTTCAACTTCATCTCCGCCTCCATCGCCTATAAAAAGCGCGAGATCGGCATCCTGCGCGCCATCGGCGCCCGCAGCGCGGACGTGTTCAAGATCTTTTATGCGGAATCGGCCATCATCGCCGCCGCCTGCTACCTCCTCGCCGTGATCGTCTGCTTTGCCGTCTGCGCGGCGCTCAACGCCCTGCTCGCCGCCGAGATAGGCGTATCCGCCTTCGTGTTCGGGCCGCTTTCGTGGCTGGTGATGCTGGGCATCGCCGCCCTGACCTCGTTTGCCGCCACCTACCTGCCCGTGCGCGCCGCCGCCCGCAAAAAGCCGGTGGAGAGTATCAGGGCGTTATAAAAACTGAGTTCTCACGATTTGTTTTGAGCTGACGCTGTTCACGAAAATCTCGGCGAGCTGACGCCTGCGATTTTCCGTGATTTGAAAGACAACCCGACGTTCGCCGCCCGAAAGGCGGTTCTGCGTCGGGTTTTCTCTCTTTGCGCGGCAATTAGGGGCTCTCGTTCATAAACGCCGCGCAAATTCACTCTTTCCTACGAGCAGCTCCTCGCTGCAAGGTGAAAAAGCAAAAAGCGCGGTTTTTGCTTTTTCGAAAATTATTTGAAATAAAAATGCCGCAGCCTTCTCCTTTCCTGCATGAGCGCTGCCGCGCAAATTGAGTGCGCCGGCGCAAAAGCGCGGTTTTGCTTGCGCAAGTATTATTTGAATAAAATATTTTTATTCCATCCAGAATTTTACATTCTATATTTTACACTTTACATTTCTGCGCGGGCGCTTGGGCGCAGACATTACATCCCGCGCGTCGCGTAAGGCGCGCGGCGGAAGAGGAGCGCAGGCATTCCCCGAAGCGGCAGGCTCCGCGCGCGGGCGCAGACATGCGCGGCAAAACGCCCCTTCCCTTCTTTCACAAATATACAAAACCCCTTGACAAACGCGGCGAAAAATGGTACCGTTATGGCATGGATATACAGACGCTGTTAGACGGCTGCGGCGCCCGCGCCATCGGCGAACAAAACCCGAAGATCAAACAGATCCGCGCCGTCTCTTCCAACACAAAACCCAACCCGCACAAGCTGTTCATCGCCGAGGGCATCTGGATGCTGCAGCTGTGTGAAAAATTCCGCACCCCGATCGACAGTCTCTTCCTCTGCCCCGCGCACATCCGCACCCCCGAAGCGCTGGCGCTGGTGCAAAAGCTCGCCGCGCGCACCCAAGAGGTGTACACCGTTTCGGAAAAGACGTTTGATAGGATCTCCGAACGCGGCCAGCCGGACGGGCTGCTGGCGCTGGCGCAGCTGCCCGCGCACGATTTGGCTGCCTTCGACCCGCCGCAGGACGCCGTGCTGCTCGTTTTAGACGGCATCGAGATCCCCGGCAACGTGGGCACCATGCTGCGCATGGCGGACGGCGCGGGGGTGGACGGCGTGTTCCTGTGCAACCGCAAGGCGCGCATGACCCACCCCAAGCTCATCAAGGGCAGCCAGGGCGCCGTGCTCTCCGTGCCTTTTTTTGAGTTTGAAAGTGTGGAAAGCTGCAAAAGCTGGCTCTCTTCTCACGGCTTTACCGTGTACCTCGCCGACACGCGCGCCAAGCTGTACTACTACGACGAGCCCTTCGGCAAGAAGACGACCCTGGTCATGGGCAGCGAGCGCTACGGCATCTCCCGCGACTGGTACGAGGGAGATTTCAGCATGATCGCCATCCCCATGGAGGGCAGCTGCGACTCGCTCAACGTGGGCGTCGCCGCCACCGTGCTCGCCTACGAGGCGGTCAAAAAGAACAAATTCCTGCCCAAGGCCCTCCGCCCGGAAAGCTGATACCCCCATAAAATTTTTTATTGCGATATACAAAAAGAGCACCCCCTGCAAAAAACCGCAGGGGATGCTCCTTTTTTATTCCTCTTGTTGGGGGGGTTTCTGCGCGTAGCGCTCCAAAAAACCGTACCGTTTTCCGCGGGTGTCGTACTCGATGAGGGTATCCACATGCACGTTGTAGGCGCTGCGGAAGATGTTGATGTCCGCGTTCGGGTTGGCCTTTTTCAATTCCGCGATCAGCCGCCCCACTTCGGCGCGCTTAGATTCGTCTTCCTTCGCCTCGCAGCGCTCGGTAAAGCGGCAGGCGCAGCGCAGAAAGCGCAGGCCGTTGCGCTCTTTCCAGCGGACGATGTCCTCCTCGTGCACATAATACAGGGGGCGGATGAGCTGCATGCCGGGGTGGTTGGTGCTCCACAGCTTGGGGGGCATGCTCTGCATCTGCGCCCCGTACAGCATCCCCATGAGGATGGTTTGGATGACGTCGTCAAAGTGGTGCCCGAGGGCGATCTTGTTGCAGCCCAGGCGCTGCGCCTCTTCGTACAGATACCCCCGCCGCATGCGCGCGCACAGGTAGCAGGCGTTTTTGGGGGCGGCTTCCGCCGCCGCGAATACGGGGGAATCGAAGATGTGCAGCGGGATGCCCAACAGCTGCGCGTTTTCTTCGATGAGGGCGCGGTTTTGCGGCGCATAGCCGGGGTCCATGGTCAAAAAATGCAGCTCGAAGGGGATATCCGAATGGCGGTGCAGCTCTTGCATGCACTTGGCGAGCAGCATGGAATCTTTCCCGCCCGAAATGCACACGGCGATGCGGTCGCCCTCCTCTACCAGCGCGTATTCTTTGACGCCCTTGACGAACCTCCCCCAGATGCCCTTGCGACAGGCGGTGATGATGCTGCGCTCGATCTGTTCGCGGCGGCCGAGCGTGCGGGGCGCGCCCGCCTCTGCGCCCTTCTCGCCTGCGGCGAGGGGCGCGCCCGCCCGATCTTTCTTTATTTCGCCCTCACAGGCGGCAGAAAGGGGCGCCGCCTTTTCTTCTTCCGATATTTTATTGGAAGCCGCCGAACGCGCAGGGCCAAGCAAAGACGCGCCACGCTTTTCCTCTTCCAACATTTTATTCACCCAGGCCGCGGGGCAGGGCGGGGTAGCGCACGCCCGTGCGCGCCTGCCATGCCGCCAGCTGCGCGCGCGAGCACGGCTCCCCTGCCGCCGCTTGCACGCAGGCGACGAGCGGCTTGCCCGCTGCGACCTCTTCCGCCGCCGCCCGCATGCCGCGGGCGAGGTAGTAAAAGCCGTCCGCTTCAAAAAAGGCGGGCTGCCCCTCCTCTTCCCCTCCCGGAAAGAGGCGCAGGGCGCTCAGCTCGTAGCGGGGGAAATTCTCTCCGCGCAAAAAGCTCTGATAATGCGCCAGGATGTGCGCCGCCGCCTCTTCGGGGGTGATATACGAGGTATCGACGACGTAGTCGTAATTTTCCAGATCTTTGATGTGCACGCCGTACAGCTGAAAGTAGCGCGCCGCTTCGCTGGCCCTGCGGTCGGCGATGGAGCGCATCGCCTCTTCTACCGAGGCGAACGGCTCGCTCGACCTGCCCGCCTTCAAGATGCGTTCGGCCGCCACCCGCGCGTCCGCCGCCATGTACACCGCAAACGACGAGGGCACAAAATGCCACGCCATGCGCGAATCGATGATGATATTTTCAGGCGAATGCTCTAAGGCGCGCAGGCCGTCGTCGATCTTGCCGTCGATCTCGGGGTGCGTTTCCATATATTGATTGAGCTGCAGGGTGGTCATGCCCATCTCTTCGGCTATTTTGCGCTGAATGGTGCCCGTGGAATAGACGGCGGCATGCAGCTTTTCGGCAAGGATCGCCCCCACCGTGCTCTTGCCGCTGCCCAGATCCCCCGCCAGCGAAATTTTTACGCTCTTGTTCTCTTGCATGGTCTTTTCTCCTCGTATCTTGCGTCAAATACCCGCCGCAAAACGCCCGCGCGCCGCCTACGCGACGCGCCCCCGCCGCGGCAAAAAGCCGCGCGCCGTCAGAATTTGATATGCGGAAAATCTTTGCGCGACGAGCGGCGGTATAAGATGACCTTTCTGCCGATGACCGCCACGCACTCTGCCGAAAGCGCCGCCGCCAGTTCCTGCCCCAGCGCCTTGGCGCCCTCTTCGGCGTTTTCGAGCACGTTGATCTTGATCAGTTCCCGCGCTTCCAGCGCCTCGGAAAAGGAAGCGATCATATTCTCGTTCACGCCGCCCTTGCCGCACTGGCCGATGGGCTGCAGATTGGCGGCGATGCTCTTTAAGTTGCTGCGTTGTTTGCTTGTCAGCATGTATTACCTCCATTAAATGTATTCACGCGTTCCTCGGCGAGCTGACGCCTGCGGAACGCCGTGAGTTAAGGAAAACCCCATTGTCCGCCCTTTGGGCGGCGCAATCGGAGTTTTCCTCGGCTGCGCGCCTTTTCAGGGCACGCTTATTGTTAAACGCGCGCAGCCTTCACCTTTCCTGCAAAAGCGCTGTCGCGCAAATTGAGGGCGCTGGCGCAAAAGCGTGGTTTTGCTTGCGCGAGTGTTTTTGTTCACGAAAATCTCGGCAACATTCAAAATGTAAAGTGTAAAATGTAAAATGTAGAATTTTGGATGCGGTGAAAAATATTTTTATCTGCTCCAGAATTTTACATTCAAAGTTTACCATTTCTTTTGCCGTGTTCGGAACGAATAACCGTTCGTTCAAGACAAGATCCCTCGACTGACGCTCGGGATGACAAAGATGGTTTTTTTCAGAGATCCTTCGACTCGCTTCGCTCGCTCAGGATGACAAGAGAGGGTGCGGGCCCCCTCTTCCGTCGGCTGCGCCGCCACCTTCCCCCTCGGGGAAAGGCAAGGAGCAGCGGCACGCCGCCCTTATGTCCGCACCCGCGAGCCACGCCGCGCGGGGTAGAGACAAACTCTCCATCGCTCCAATAACACTTGAAAAAGGCAAAATCACACTTTTGCCTTTTTGACCTTACAGCGGGGAGCTGCATGCGGAAAGAGTGAAGCCGCCGCGCGTTTGATAAAAGGTGTGCCCTGAAAGGCGCGGCGGCGAGAGAAAACCGGACGCAGAGCGTTGCGTAGCATAAGCGAACGTCGGGTTGTCTCTCAAATCACGGCGTTCCGCAGGCAGCAGCCTGCCGAGGAACGCGTGAACCCCTTTGTGAACCCCTCTACTCTTTAAACGCAAACTCCACCCCGCCGACGACGATGGTGTCGTCTTCCTGCACGCCGCGCTCTGTGAGGGCGCGGATGACGCCCTTATCCTTCAACACCTTTTGGAAATACGCCATCGAATCGGGGTCGGAGAGCACCACGTTGCGCTCGAGCATGTCGATGAGCCCGCCCGTCACATACCAGACGCCCTCTTCTTCGTCTTTTTCGATGAAGAACTCGTCCGAACGGGGCGCGTCGTACTCGAATTCGTCGGCGGGGATGGGCTCGGCGGGCGGCAGCGTTTCCAACACATCGAAGATGCCCTCGATGAGCTCGCGCGTACCCTTGCCGGTGATCGCCTCGATGGTGAAAACGGGCAAAAAGCAGCGTTCGCGGAAGCGGGCGATGTTCTCTTCGGCGCCGAAGATGTCGCACTTGTTGAGGGCCACGATCTGCGGGCGGGAGGCCAGCACTTCGCTGTAGGCGGCAAGCTCTGCGTTGATCTTTTCAAAATCTTCCAGCGGGTCGCGCCCCTCCACGCCGGAGATATCCACCACATGCACCAGCATGCGCGTGCGCTCGATGTGGCGCAAGAAATCGTGCCCCAGCCCCGCGCCCGCCGCCGCGCCCTCGATGAGCCCGGGGATATCCGCCGCCACGAAGGAGCGGTCGTAAAACTTCACTACGCCCAGATTGGGGGAAAGGGTGGTGAAGTGGTAGTTGGCGATCTTGGGTTTGGCGGCGCTGATCTTGGATAAAAGCGTGCTCTTGCCCACGTTGGGGAAGCCGATCAGCCCCACGTCGGCGATGACTTTCAATTCCAGAATGAGAGTATGCGGCTGCCGCTTTTGCCCCTTCTGCGCGAAGTGCGGCGCATGCCTGCGCGCCGTGGTGAAGCGCACATTGCCCTTGCCGCCGCTGCCGCCGCGCGCCAACAGGTGTTTTTCGCCGTCGGCGTACACGTCGCACAGCACTTTGCCCGTCTCCGCGTCGCGCACCAGCGTGCCGAGGGGCACGGCGATGGTGACGTCTGCGCCGCCCTTGCCGAAGCAGTTATTGGTGCCGCCCCGCTCGCCGTCGCCCGCCTTGAACGACCCGCCGTAGCGGAAGTCGATGAGGTCGCCTTTATCTTTGTCGCCGACGATATACACGTCGCCGCCCTTGCCGCCGTCGCCGCCGTCCGGGCCGCCGTTGGCAAAGCCCTTGAAGCTCTTGAACGAGTTCATGCCGTCGCCGCCGTCGCCCGCCTTGATGGTGATCTTTACTTTATCCGTAAACAGGGATGCCATAGTGTTCTCCTTTGCCCTCGCGCTTCAAATGCGTTCCCGCGCGCCTGCTTGTTTTCCGCGCATTTCCGCGTGCGCTCTCTATTTTTCTTTTTCGGAAAAATCATTGCGCGCTTCAAAAATATTCCCGCGCGCCTTTCTGTACGCTTGCTCTTTGTTTTTCTTTTTCGGAAAAACCATTGCACGCTTGCGCATTTTCCGTGCGCTTTTCCGAATGCGCTCCGCCCTATTTTTCTTCTTTTTCCGAAAAATAGTCGCACACTTCCGCCAAAGGACAGGCGGCGCAATCCGGCTGACGAGCATGGCACACCCTGCGCCCGTGCCAGATCAGCCAATGGTGCGCCTTCGACCAGTCTTGTTGGGGAATGATCTGCTTCAGCTGCTCTTCCGCCTTGGCGGGCGTGGCGGCGTGCGCCAGCCCTAAGCGGTTGGATACGCGGAAGACGTGCGTGTCCACCGCGATGGCGTCGGCGTCGAACCACACGGATGCGACCACGTTCGCCGTCTTCTGCCCCACCCCCGCCAGCGATTTGAGGGAAGAAAAGTCGGCAGGGACTTGTCCGCCGAATTTTTCTTCGATGTCGCGCGAGGCGGAGAGGATGTGCGCCGCCTTGCTGCGGTACAGCCCGCAGGAAAAGATGTACCCTTCCAGCTGCTGCTGTGAAAGCGCGAGCATGGTGCGCGGGGTGTTGTGCTCCTTGAACAGCTCTGCCGTCACTATATTGACGCGCTCGTCGGTGCACTGCGCCGAAAGGATGACCGCCACCAACAGTTCGTAGGCGGTGGAATAGTGCAGCGCGGGGCGCGCGTCCGGATAACTTTTTGCCAGTATCTGCAATGCCTGTGCGGCCTTTTGTGCGTCCATGCCGCTATTTTACCATAAAACGGCGGCGATTACAAGGTATTTTGCCCCGCCGCAGCCCCGATTTTTCGGCAACGCCAAACGACTGCGGAGAGCCGCGCCGCCCGATGCCCCGCCGCGATTTTTTTATGGAAACGTCAGTCTTGGCAAAGCACCCCGCCGCAGCCCCTCTGTCTTCCTGAGCCGGCACGGGCGAAACCCGTGCGCGCCGAATGATCTCATTCCTAAATGGCAAGTGTAAAATGTAAAATGTGGAATTTTGGATATGCTTAAAAAAGTTCCTTTCCTCCTTCCGCAATTTTACATTCTACATTCTAAATTGATCATTTTCGCCGCTGCGGCAGGCCCTGCACTTTGCCGCCCGCCTACCTTTCGCCCCCCCACGCTCGCCGCCTTCAGCCGATGCGGGATACAAAGGTATTGCCGCCCGCCCGTTCGAGGCGGTAAAAGCCTGCAAAGGTATTCCAGCAGCCGGAAGAGAGCAGGCGCTTCGCCTGCGGCAGGCACTGCGGGCAAAAGCGCGCCGCCAGGGCACAGCCGATGTGCGCTTCCTGCGGGGCGGAGGCGGTATCCGCCTGCACGCCGCACCCGCACAGTGCCGCCGCAAAGCGCAGCGCCTGCCCGCGCGAACGGAACACCGCATAGACGACTGCCATGGTCTTTCCCTCCCGTTTGAAAAATTTTTACCGCTCCGCGCCCTGCAAAAATGTAAAATGTAAAATGTAGAATTGCAGATGGCCTTCTTTTGTCATTTCGACCTCGTCGTCACACGCCTATGCTGTCAGCATTTTGCCGAAAGGCAAAATGCTCGACTTGCAAGGCGGCTCCTCCTCTTCCCAAAAATCTCGCTCCGCTGCGATTTTCGGGAGCCCTGTTTATTGACCGAGTGGAGAAATCTTGCGCGCAAGCGTATCAGCAAACAAACGCCTTCCCTTTTCATGCCTTCACCCTTTTTAAGGGGGAAGGTGGCACGAGCCGCTTTTGCGGCGCGTGACGAATGAGGGTTGTTCCGTCCTCGTTATTAGCCGCTCCGCCTAAAGTAAGGACGGTATCCCCTCATCAGGCGCTCCGCGCCAGGTCCCTAAGGGGGAAGCCATGCATAGAGCCATTTTCTTCCCTGCTTTACCATTCTGTACAAGATCCCTCCACTTGGTCGCTTTTACAGGGCTCCCAAAAAGTATCGAAGAACTTTTTGGGAAGAGGAGCGGCAGGCGCTGCGGGCGAGGCGGCAAACAAAGTGCGCCGGCAGCCTAAGCACCTTGCCTGCGACGGGCTCAGGACGGCAGGAAAGGCCGCGCATTTGTTTTTCAGCCCAAAAAACAGGCAAGTTTCGGCAAGCAGGGCAATATAGTAAGTATAAAGGCGAGGCGGCACCGGGCCGCGCGCCGCTTCCAACAAAAAAGGAGCCGAGCATGATCTATTTCGACAACGCCGCCACGGGCGGCAGAAAACAGCGGGCGGTGGTGCAGGCGGTGCTGGCGAGCATCGAGGGCATCTGCGCCAATCCCGGCCGCAGCGGGCACGCCTTGGCGGCGGCGCTGGCAAAAAACCTGTCAGCAGCCCGCGAACGGCTGTGCAGTTTTTTCGGAAATACAGACCCCGACCGCACCGTGTTTACGCGCGGCTGTACGGAAGCGCTGAACATCGCCCTGTTTTCTCTCCCTTCCCTGCAGACGAACGGGCGCCTGCCGCACATAGTGACCACTGCCGCCGAGCACAACGCCGTCCTGCGGCCGCTGTTTTCCCTGCGGCGAGCGGGCAAGATCGCCCTCACCGTCGTTCCCCTGCGAGAGGGCCGCGTGCCGCCCGAAGACATTGCCGCCGCCGTGCGGGAAGACACCGCCGCCTGCGCCTTTACCCTCGCTTCCAACGTCACGGGCGCCGCCATCGACCCCGCCGCCGTGCGGGCGCGCATCCCGCCGCATGTGCTGACCGTCTGCGACGGCGCGCAGACCTGCGGGCATATCCCCGTGCACATGCAGCAGGCGGGCATCGACGCCCTGTGCGTCGCCGGGCACAAGGGGATGGGCGGCATCCAGGGGAGCGGAGCGCTGCTCTTTTCCGCCCGCTTCGATCCCCTTCCCCTCCTGTTCGGCGGCAGCGGCGTCCTCAGCGCCGACGAAGATATGCCCCCGTTCTATCCCGAACGGTTGGAAGCGGGCACCCTCTCGTACCCTGCCATCCTCTCGCTGGCGGAGGGAACGCTGCACCTGCAGCTGCACATGGAACGGGAAAGCCGCCGCCTGCTGCGCCTGACGCGGCAGCTGCACGCGGGCTTACAAGAGATCGACGGGCTGCGGCTGTATTCTATGCCCAACCCCTTCGGCATTGCCGCCTTCGCCTGCCCTACCCTGCAATCGGAGCTGTTCGCCCAGCGCCTATCCGACGAATACGCCATCGCCGTGCGCGGCGGCCTGCACTGCGCCCCGCGCATGCACGCGGGGCTGGGCACGGCGGAATGCGGGCTGGTGCGCGCCTCGCTTTCGCCCGCGAACACCGCGCAGGAAGTGCGCGCCTTCCTTTCCGCTGTACGCGCCGTGGCAGAAAACGTATGATCTCACGCGTTCCTCGGCAGGCTGCTGCCTGCGGAACGCCGTGATTTTAAGAAAACCCCGCTGTCCGCGCCGATAGCGCGGCGCAGCCGGAGTTTTCCTCGGCGGCGCGCAAGTAGGGGCTCTCGGTTTATAAATGCGCGCCGCCTTCACCTTTCCTGCGTGCAGCTCTGCGCTGTGAGGTGAAAAAGGCAAAAGCGCGGTTTTGCCTTTTTCAATAATTTGTTTGAAGGGACCTCAATTTTACATTCTACATTTTACATTTTACATTTACTTTGAGATCCTTCGACTCGCATTTTATAGGGCTCCCGAAAATCGCAACGAAGTGAGATTTTTGGGAAGAGGAGGAGCCGCCTTGCAGGTCGTGCATTTTGCCCAAAGGCAAAATGCTGACAGCATGGGCGAGCGACGACGAGCTCAGGATGACAAGGGGGCGTGCCGCGTGCGTCGCCCCTACCATGTCACCCTGAGCGGAGCGGGGCGGTGCAGCCGACCCGCGCAGTCGGACGGGTCTCCCTCTGTCATTTCGACCGAGAAGGGCTGAAAGCCCGCCGAGTGGAGAAATCTTGCACGCAAGCGCATCAGCAGATTAACTCTTTTGCCCTGTTCGGAACAACTTTCCGTTCTATACAAGATCCCTCGACTGACGCTCGGGATGACAAGAGGAGAAATCCTTCGACTCGCTTTGCTCGCTCAGGATGACAGGCGGGAGGGCAGCGCTCCCCCCGGGGTGACAGGAAGCGTATTTTTACGCCATCCAAAATTTTACATTCTACATTCTACATTTTACATTCTACATTTATCGCGCCGTAACAGCGGCTTTGCCGCGCTGGCTCAGGCTGACAGGCCGGAGGGCGGCGCGAACGCGTCTTTTCCCTTCACATCTTTTTCAATTTTGCGATCACCTGCTCCAGCTTTTTGCGCTTGGGCGCGTCGAGCATGGGCGCCACGGCGGCAAAAAAATTGTCGAGGTCGCTATCTTGCAGCGTGCCCGCCTTTCTGCCCTTCTCCGCCTCGCGGTAGATGGCGCGCAGCACGTCTGCCTCGCCCTTGCCCGCAAACACGTCGGAAAGCTGCTTTGCCGCCTCCGCCACGTCCTGCGGGATGCCTTCCTGCTCTTTCTGTTTGGAATAAGACTTGAAGTCTTTCACCGCTCACCTCCCTGCCCTGTCTGCGGGCAATTTTTCCCGCCTTCGGCATACAATACAGTATATGCGGCGCCGGCCACGCCTGACGCCGCCTAAGGAGCGTTTATGGAAATTTTGCTCATCCTTCTGCTGCTCGCGGCGCCCTCTGTCCCGTCCCTCGCCCCGCTGCTTTCGGCGCTCGCCGCCATCCCGCAGGCGGCGCAGGGGTCGCAATGCCCCGCCCCGCAGGCGCAAAACGCCGCCATGCAGCCCCCGCAAAACAGCGCCGCGCCGTCCCCGCAGGGAGAAGAAGGGCAGCTGCTCGCTTCCCTCCTGCAATTATTCCGATCGCAAGAGGGAAATGGCGAAGGCGGCGCCCCGCAGGATGCGCCGGGCCTTTTTGCGCAGCTGCTGCAGCTCTTTTCCGCCCCGCGCGCACAGGGCGAAAAAAATGCGCCGCAGGAAGCGGCGCTCGCCGCCCTCTTACGGCAGCTTACGGAATTTTCGGAAAATGCCAAACCGGATGCACGCGCGGCACAGCAGGAAAACGCAGCCACAAACACGAACGGCCCGCACGAAGGCAAGGGGGCGGAAGCATGCGAGGACCCGCTTGCGCCTATCCGCGCCATCGCCCCCGCCGACGCCCTCCGCCGCCTCGCCGGAGCGCTGCAAGGCAAAGGGTAAGCCGACGCCCTCCGCCGCCTCGCCGGAGCGCTGCAGAGCGAATGACAATTTGTAAATGTAAAATGTAGAATGTAGAATGTAAAATTGCGGAAGAGTCATAAAACACCCTTTATTCTATCCTCAATTCTACACACTAAATTTACCATTGCGTTTCTTGCCGTGTTCGGAACCGCTCGCCGTTCTATACAAGATCCTTCGACTCGGTCGCTTCGCTCCCTTGCTCAGGATGACAGGGGGGATATGTTTCGCCCGCTCGGGTTGACAGAAGAATGGAGCGTGCTCGGTCGGGATGAGGTAAACTTGTGCGGCTCAAAAGCAGGACACCAGAAAAGCGCAACCCCTATCCCAGCAACCGTTCCATCCGTTCGGCGGCTTCGGCGGTCGCCTCCTCGCTCGCAAAGGCGGTGAGGCGGAAATATCCCTCTCCGTTTTTGCCGAAGCCGCTGCCCGGCGTGCCGACGACGGCGGCCTTTTCCAGCAAATAGTCGAAAAACTTCCGGCTGTCCGCAAAGCCGGGGCATTCCAGCCACAGATAGGGCGAATTTTTGCCGCCCGTGTAAAAGACGCCCAGCCTGTCGAGGCAGGCGGCGATGCGCGCGGCGTTGCGGCGGTAGACGGCGAGGTTTTCTTCGATCTGCCGTTCGCCCTCTTCGCCGAACACGGCGGCGGCGCCCCGCTGCACGATGTACGCCACGCCGTTGAACTTGGTGGTCTGGCGGCGCAGCCACAGCTTGTTGCAGGAGATGCCGTTCCTCTTCAACGCCTGCGGCACCACCGTATAGCCGCAGCGGGTGCCCGTAAAGCCCGCCGTCTTGGAAAAAGAGCAGAACTCGATGGCGCATTCTTCCGCCCCTTCCGCCTCGAAGATGCTGCGCGCACAGCCTTCTTCTGTGACGAAGCGCTCGTAGGCGGCGTCGTAGAGGATGACCGCCCCGCGCGCGTTGGCGTAGTCGACCCACGCCTGCAGCTGCGCTTTGGTATACGCCGCGCCCGTGGGGTTATTGGGGGAACAGATATAGATGATGTCGGCGTCCGTCTTTTCATCCGGCATGGGCAGAAAGCCATTGGCGCGCACGGCGTCGGCAAATACGATCTTCCGCCCCGCCATGACGTTGGTATCCACATACACGGGGTACACGGGGTCGGGGATGAGCACGGTGTTGCAGACGTCGAAGATATCCAGAATGTTCCCTAAATCTGACTTGGCGCCGTCGGAGACGAAGATCTCGTCGGCGGCGAGGGAGATGCCGCGGCGGGCATAATAGCCGCGGATGGCTTCGCGCAGAAAGTCGTACCCCTGCTCGGGGCCGTAGCCGCGGAAGGTCTGCGCCCTCCCCTGCTCTTCCACGGCGGCGCGCATGGCGCTCACCACGGCGGGGGCGAGGGGAAGGGTCACGTCGCCGATGCCCATGCGCAGGATCTTGGCATCGGGGTGCGCCTGCGCGAACTTCTGCACGCGGTGGGCGATGTCTGAAAATAAGTAGCTCTCCTGCAAGCGAAGATAATTTTGGTTGAACTGCATTGATTTTTTCCTTTCCGAAATATGATCCGATCCCGCAGCGGCGGGCTTTTTTTTGATTTCTGCCTATACCGCCGCGGCTTTTTACGGTTTGCGCCTTGCCGCGCGCCGCATGCGCGACGCGCGCCCATCCCGCAGCTGTGGTTTTTTTGCTGTCTTGATACGTCAATTCCGCAGCAGCGGGTTATTTTTGGCAGCCTCCGCCCGCGCCGCCGCCACAAAGGCGCGGAACACGGGGTGCGCCGCGTTGGGGCGAGATTTGAACTCGGGATGGAACTGCACGCCCACATAAAAGGGATGCTCCGGCAGCTCTACCGCCTCCACCAGCCGCCCGTCCGGCGACAGGCCGCAGATGCGCATGCCCGCCGCCTCGAACGCGGCGCGGTATTCGTTGTTGAACTCGAAGCGGTGGCGGTGCCGCTCCGATACCTGTTCTTTGCCGTAGGCCGCAGCTAAACGGGTACCTGGCGTCAGCCTGCACGGGTACGCCCCCAGGCGCATGGTGCCGCCCATCTTCACCCCGCGCTGGTCGGGCATGATGTCGATGACGGGATGGGCGCTTTCGGGGCTGAATTCGGAAGAATCGGCGTCGGCATAGCCGAGCACATGGCGGGCGAACTCGATGACCGCCGTCTGCATCCCCAAACAGATGCCGAGGTACGGGATGCCGCTCTCGCGCGCGTACTTTGCCGCCGCCACCTTGCCGTCCACACCCCGCCCGCCGAAGCCGCCCGGCACGAGCACGCCGTCCGCGCCTTCCAAGAGGCGCGCGGCGTTGTCTTCGCGGACGATCTCGCTGTCTACCCATTCGATCTCCACCTGCACGCCGTTTTCAAACCCCGCGTGGGTGAGCGCCTCGGCGACGGAGAGGTAGGCGTCGTGCAGCTGCACATATTTGCCCACGAGGGCGATGCGCACGCTCTCTTCGCAGGCGCGGGCGCGGGCGATCATGGCCTGCCAGCCGGAAAGGTCGATGTCGTTTGCGGGCAGGTGCAGGATATCGCACACCGATCCCGACAGCCCTTCGCGCTCGAGCATGAGCGGCGCCTCGTACAAGAGGGGCAGGGTGCGGTTTTCGACCACGCACCCCTCGCGCACGTTGCAGAACATGGCGATCTTGCGCTTGAGCTCTGCGGGCAGGGGCGCGTCTACCCGCGCCACGATGATGTCGGGCGAGATGCCCATCCCCTGCAGTTCCTTGACCGAGTGCTGCGTGGGTTTAGACTTGAACTCGCACGAGCCGGTGATGTACGGCACCAGGGTGACGTGGATGAAGCAGCAGTTTTCCCTGCCCTGTTCCATCGATACCTGCCTGATCGCCTCGATGAAGGGCTGGCTTTCGATGTCGCCGATGGTGCCGCCGATCTCGCAGATGACGATATCGGCATGGCTCTTTTCGCCCACGGAATAGATGAACGACTTGATCTCGCCCGTGATGTGCGGGATGACCTGCACCGTCTGGCCGAGGTATTCGCCGTTCCTCTCCTTGTTGAGGACGTTCCAGTACACCTTGCCCGTGGTGAGGTTGGAAAATTTGTTGAGGTCTTCGTCGATGAAGCGCTCGTAGTGGCCGAGGTCGAGGTCGGTCTCGGCGCCGTCTTCGGTGACGAACACCTCCCCGTGCTGGTACGGGCTCATGGTGCCGGGGTCGATGTTGATGTACGGGTCCAGTTTTTGGGAAGCGACCTTGTAGCCGCGCGATTTGAGCAGCCTGCCCAGGCTGGCCGCCGTGATGCCCTTGCCCAGGCCGGAAACGACGCCGCCCGTCACAAAGATAAATTTCATAACTCTATCTCTCCTTTGAACACCAGGACGGCTTCGCCCGTCATGGTCACCGTATCGCCGACGTTGATGATGAGCTCGCCGCCCGAAAGCTGCACGGAAATATCTTCTCCGCGCGGGCACAGCCCCAGCCTGACCGCCGCTGCGGCGGCGGCGCAGGCGCCCGTGCCGCAGGCGAGCGTTTCGCCGCTGCCCCGCTCCCATACGCGCATCCGCAGGCTGCGCGCGCCCGTCTGTTTGACAAATTCGGTATTGACGCGCTCCGGGAAGAGCGGGTCGCACTCGAAGCGGGGCCCGACGGCGGCAAGATCCGTCCCGTCGGGGTCTTCAAACACCACGCAGTGCGGATTGCCCATGGAGACGCAGGTGATGGCGTGCTCGCCCCCGGCGATATGCACCTTCCGCCCCACCACTTCCCCTTGCAGGGATACGGGGACGGCATTCGGGTCGAAGCAGGCGGGGCCCATGTCAACGCGCACGGTGCGCACCTTGCCCCCTTCTATGCGGCAGGCAAGCTGCTTGACGCCGCTGCCCGTCTCGATGCGCATCTCCGTGCGGGGAACGGCGCCGCTGTCATACAGATATTTTGCCACGCAGCGGATGGCGTTGCCGCACATCTTCCCCTCGCTGCCGTCGGCGTTGAACATGCGCATGCGCGCGTCGGCGATCTCGCTCGGGCAGATGAACACCGCCCCGTCGCCGCCGATGCCCTTGTGCCGATCGGAAAGGCGAAGGGCGAGCGCCGCCATATCCGCGGGCGGGGGAGAATGCAGGCAATCGAAATAGATATAGTCGTTGCCCGCCCCGTGCATCTTTACAAAAGGTACTTTCATGGTGTTCCTCCTTGCGCGGCGCCCGCCGCAGATTTTTTGCAGAAAAGTTCAAAACAAAAAAGATAAATGCAGGATGTAGAATTTTGGATACATTAAAATAATTCTTGAAAAAGTAAAAATCACACTTTTTGCTTTTTCACCCTACAGCGGGGAGCTGCATGCGAAAAGAGTGAAGGCTGCGCGCGTTTTATAATAAGCGTGCCCTCAAAAGCGCGCAGCCGAGAGAAAACCGGACGCAGAGCGTTGCGCAGCATACGCGAACGTCGGGTTGTCTTTCAAATCACGGAAAATTCTTTTGTCAGCTCAAAAGAATTTTCGTGAACCATTACTAGAAAAAAGCCCCCGCACACAGAGTGACGGGGGCGATATGGTCTGCCGCGGATGCGGCCTTTTTACAGTTCGATGTACGCGTCGCGCTCGGCGCCGACGGAGACGTAGCGGATCTTGCACTCGCAGGCGCGTTCGATATAGCGGATGTACTCCATCGCCTCTTTGGGCAGGTCTTCCGCCTTGCGGCACTTGGAGATGTCGCAGTTCCAGCCCTTGATCTTTTCAAACACGGGCTTGCATTCATCCAAAACGTCGGTGAAGGGGAATTCGGTCAGCACCTCGCCGTTCAGCTCGTAGCCGGTGCAAATTTCCAGCTCTTCGTGCCCGGAGAGGATATCCAGCTTCGTCAGCGCGATCTCGTCCGCGCCCTGGCAGCGGATGCCGTACTTGGAGGCGACCACGTCGAAGGGCCCCACTCTGCGCGGCCTGCCCGTCGCCGCGCCGTATTCGCCGCCGGCGGCGCGCAGCTTTTCTGCCTTTTCGCCGAAGTATTCCGCCGTGAACGGGCCTTCGCCCACGCAGGAAGAATACGCCTTCATGATGCCGATCGTCTTATCCAGCTTCAAATTGGGTACGCCCGCCCCGATGGGCGCATACGCCGCGATGGTGTTGGATGAAGACGTATATGGATAGATGCCGAAATCGATGTCGCGCAGAGCCCCCAGCTGTGCCTCGAACATGATCTTTTTGCCCTGCTTGTTCGCCTCGTTGAGGTACAGGCCGACGTCGCAGATGTAGTCTTTGAGCGGCGCGCCGTACTCTTCAAAATACGAGAGCATATCGTCCGCCTTGACGGGGTAGGCGCCGTAGGCGTTGACGATGGTCAGGTTTTTCCATTCCACGATGTCGGGAATGCGCTTTTTGAGCAGCTGCATGTTGCGCAGCTCGCCCATGCGGAAGGCCTTTTTGAGGTATTTATCCGCATAGATGGGCGCGATGCCGCGCTTGGTAGAGCCGAACTTTTTATCGGCGAGGCGCTCCTCTTCCAGGCAGTCTTGCTGCACGTTGTACGGCATGGTGATGACCGCCCTGTCCGAAATCTTCAAATTGTCGGGAGAGATGCGGATGCCCGCCTCGCGCAGGCGCTCCATCTCGCCGGCAAGGTGCTTGATATCGATGACCATGCCCGGGCCCATCACGCACACCACGCCCTCGCGCAGGATGCCCGAAGGGAGCAGGTTCAAAATGAATCTGCCGCGGTCGTTGATGACGGTATGCCCCGCATTGTTGCCGCCCTGATAGCGGCAGACGATATCGTAGTCTTTGGAAAGCAGGTCTACCATCCTGCCCTTGCCCTCGTCTCCCCAGTTGATGCCGACGATCGATGTTAACATATTGCGTTCTCTCCGAGATATAATATTGACGGCGGCGAAACTTCAAACATTCTCCGCCAGTATCTATTATAACTCTTTTTTCGCCATAAGGAAAGCGATATTTGCCCGCCTTCGGCAAAATTTTGCGCAGGCACCGCCCGCAATACCGCCAAAGGGCGCCCCGCGCCCCGGCGCCCGCCGGATCGCCCCCTGCCCGCAGGCGCATCCCGTCGCCGCACATCACTCCCTTATTATACCCCTGCCGCCCGCGCCCGTCAAGCGCGGCGGCAAAATTGCAGGCTTCGTTCTTTTTGATAGCAGGTATAAGCAGAACGGATAGCAAAAGCGGGGGCGGCTTTTGCCGCTCCCGCGCTCCAAACTGATAGTATGCGCAGCCTTTGGGGCAAGCGCGTCTTTGGGCAAACGCACCGCCTTTGCGCCAAGCGCGTCTTTGGGGCAAGCGCGCCCCCTTCCGGACGGGCGCGCCTTTATGCCCTTCCTTATACGCTGAACAAAATGTCGCCATACGTGGGGAAGGGCCAATACTTTTTGGCGGTGTGCACTTCCATCTCGTCGGCACAGGCGCGCATGGCGTTCATCACGGGCAGCACCTTGTCGGCAAAGAAGCGCGCCTGCACTTCGGCGCCGTGGATGTCTTTGCCCTCTGCCACCAGCTTTTCCAGCTCGCCCGCCTTGGCGTACATCGCCTCGTTGGTGGCGGAGAGCCTTTCCGCCAGCACCTGCGCCGAGGGCGACTCGATATGCAGCGCCTTTTTGCGCTCCACCACCCTGCACAGGTCGGCGATATAGTCGTTGACGGCGGGGTAGATGTCTCGCCGCCCCATCTCGATCATGGTCAGCGCCTCGATGGTGATCGCCTTGGAATAGTTTTCCAGCATGATCTCCATGCGCGAGCGCACCTCGCGCTCGGTGAACACATGGTTGCGCTCGAACAGCTCCACGTTCTTGCGGGCGTCAAAGTGCGGCAGCGCCTCGGCGGCGTTTTTCAGGTTCAACAGCCCGCGGCGCTCCGCCTCCTGCGCCCATTCTTCCGAATAGTTGTTGCCGTTGAAGAGGATGCGCTTGTGGGCGCGGATGGTGCGCACGACCAGATCGTGCAGGGCGGCGTTGAAGTCTTCCGCCCCTTCCAGCTCGTCGGCAAATTCGCGCAGGGCGTCGGCGACGATGGTGTTGAGGATGATGTTCGGCCCCGCGATGGAGAAGGTGGAACCGAGCATGCGGAACTCGAACTTGTTGCCCGTAAAGGCAAAGGGCGAGGTGCGGTTGCGGTCGGTGGTGTCTTTCGGGAGCTCGGGCAGGGTATCGACGCCCAGCTTCATCGTCTGCTTGCCCTTGCCGGCGTACTTTTTGTTCTGCTCGAGCGCGTCCACCACCTCCGAAAGCTCTTCGCCCAGATACACCGATAAAATGGCGGGCGGGGCCTCATTGGCGCCCAGGCGGTGGTCGTTGCCCGCGCTGGCGACGGTCAGGCGCAGCAGGTCCTGATACTCGTCCACCGCTTTGATGACGGCGGATAAAAACAGCATGAACTGCCCGTTTTCGGCGGGGGTGGAGCCGGGGTCGAGCAGGTTGACGCCCGTATCCGTGCACAGCGACCAGTTATTGTGCTTACCCGAGCCGTTGATGCCCTCGAAGGGCTTTTCGTGCAGCAGGCAGTACAGCCCGTGCTTGAAGGCGACCTTTTTCATCGTCTCCATCATCAGCTGGTTCTGGTCGGAGGCGATGTTGGTGATGGTGAAGATGGGCGCCAGTTCGTGCTGGCCGGGCGCCACCTCGTTGTGCTTGGTTTTAGAGAGGATGCCCAGCTTCCAAAGCTCGATATCGAGGTCTTTCATGAAAGCGGAGACGCGCGTCTTGATGGGCCCGAAGTAATGGTCTTCCAGCTCCTGCCCCTTGGGCGGCTTGGCGCCGAACAGCGTCCTGCCCGTGAACACGAGGTCTTTGCGGGCGTCGAACATCTTTCTGTCGATGAGGAAATATTCCTGCTCCGCGCCCACGGTGGGATACACGCGCTTTGCCGTGGTGTTGCCGAACAGGCGCAGGATGCGCAGAGACTGCTCGTTGAGGGCGCGCATGCTCTTCAAAAGCGGCGTCTTTTTATCCAATACCTCGCCGCTGTAGGAGAGGAACACGGTGGGGATGCAGAGGGTGCCGTCTTTGATGAAGGCGTACGAAGTGGGGTCCCAGGCGGTGTAGCCGCGCGCTTCAAAGATGGCGCGCACCCCGCCCGAAGGGAAGGACGAGGCGTCCGTCTCCCCCAGCACCAGCTCCTTGCCCGAAAATTCCATGATCACCCTGCCGTCGCCCGTGGGAGAGATGAAGCTGTCGTGCTTTTCGGCGGTGATGCCCGTCATGGGCTGGAACCAGTGGGTAAAGTGAGTGGCGCCCTTTTCCACCGCCCAATCTTTCATGGCATTGGCGACGATGTTGGCGATAGAGGCGTCCAGCGGCCTGTCTTCGTCGATGGTCTTTTTGAGCGATTTGAACACGTCTTTCGGAAGTTTTGCCTGCATCACCTGCAGGTTAAAGACGTTTTCGCCGAACATTTCGGGTATGTGCATATTGCTTTCTCCTTCTCTTCTCCGCCGCAGACGGCGCGGCGCTTGTGTGTGTATTGTGCCTTGTCAATGATACCTAAATATATAACATTATATTTTATGCGCGCGCAAATGTCAAACGATTTGGCGGCGGGGCTCCCCCGCCGCCCGCAAAAGATTTTTGCGCCTCCCCGCGCTTTCGGCAGCCCGCGCCCGGCGGCCCCCCGCCGCCCGCAAAAGATTTTTTCGGCCTTTTTTGTCAAAAGGTTGACATTCCCGCCGCCAAAGAGTACAATAGTAGTATCAAAAAAGGAGGGACTATCATGGCTGCCAAAAAAGACTATTTCGGCTTGAACTATCTCGTCAGCGTGATCTTGGCGATCATCCCCGTCACTTCGTGGGTGTGCGGCTTCGTCACGCGCTTTATGGAAGGGAAAATCCTCGCCGGGATCCTGCGCCTTCTCTTGGGCTGGAACATCATCTGGATCCTCGACCTCATCTTCATGATCATCTCGCACAAGATCTTCCGCATCATCCCCATTTAACGGGAACGCACCTGAAACTTTCAACGCCAAACTAAAACGGCCCCGCCTCCGCGGAGCCGTTTTTTTTGGCTGTATTTTTATATTTGCCGCCCCCGAACGGCCCCTTCGGAGCCGTTTTTTTTGGCTGTATTTTTTCATTTATCTCCCCCCCCCCAAACGGCCCCTTCGGAGCCGTTTTTTGATTGCTCTATACCGCAAAACCGATCCTTCACTCTCACATATAGCGCGGTTCCTGCACTTGATCCCAGATATCTTTCAAGCGCTTGCCTTGGATATTTGCCTTTTCACGGAATTCCTGTTCTGAAACATATTCTTGCAAAAATTCCGCACAGCAAAAGACAAATTTATAAGGTTCAAACTCTTTATCCCGATACAAGTACGCCTCATACGTTTCCCCCTGATAGTCAAACAGCATTTCGCTGTAAAAGAGCAGCCCCCTGACAAACTCATCAAAATCGGCTTTGAACGGCAAACCCTGTCTGTATTGCTCTCTCGCGTGCGACAGCGACACGAGCATGGGATAGCTGACCCCCCATTGCCGCTCCAGCTCTACATTATCGCCGCCGCGCCGCCAGCCGCATTGCGGGCAATCTTGATAGAGCCCGTATTCGTTATGAATGACGGGATGCCCGCATATTTCGCAGGGCACGACTTCTTCTTTGATCTCTTTTTTCATTGCACCCTCAACATTGAAAATGTTTATCCTCTCACATATAACGCGGTTCCTGCACCTGATCCCAGATATCTTTCAACAAATCGCCGCCAATACTTGCAAATTTATAAAACGCATCCTTCGTCGGAAACGACCAAACCTGCCTTGCATTATAAAACAGTACCGAATGATCGCTTCTGTAACATACACCATATTTTACGCGCCGATAGGTAAAGGCCATTTCGCTGTAAAAATCTAATCCGTGGATGAAATCTTCAAAAGTCGGCTTAAACGGTTTACCCTCTCTGTATTGCATTTTCGCCCGAGAAAGCGGCACCACCATGGGATAACTGATGCCGTATTTTTCTTCGTATTCTATATTATCCCCGCAGCTTTGCCATCCGCATCTCTCACAGCACATGCAAACCCCGGATTCATCATTGACGACAGGATACCCGCATATTTCGCAAAAGCGCATTTCAGTTTTCATTTTTTCTTTCATTCAGTCATTCACCTCGGATAATTTTCATAATCGGGCAATATCCCGTTTGGACTTCTTGGCGGTTTTTTACTCCAATCCCATAGATGGTCATGAGGAAAAACATGTGTATGATCACCATCCTGATGAAAATAATCCCTATTCCTTATTGCTTTTCCATTCTGATCATACCATCTACTCTGCTTCCTTTTACCGTTTACATATAAATCTGTACGTGAATTTGGCTTACCTGTCGGTTTTAAACTCCTTTGCCCAAATATTTCTATAATCGTAACCCCGCCGCTGGGGACTCCTCCGCCTCCCATTCATTATACCACCTTTTCCCGATATTTGCATTCCATATTCATGGATGCCTGCTATTATTTTAACATAACTTTTTCTCAAACTACAGCGCACCTGCCAGATTTTTCTTCTACTGCCGAAAAAAATTAAAAAAATATCTGTTGTTACTACTATTAACAGCTTCAACAGATACCTTACAATGTCTTTTATTTGTGCGATGGTCAGAGCAGCCAACGAAAAAAGAGAGGTTCGCGGCCCCGCGCACGTTTCTTTTTCCCGCCCCTGACAGGGCTTGCCCCTGCGGGGCAAAGCTCTCCGCTCCGCTCCGAGCACGAACGTCTGCCCGAGAGCGGGTCAGGGGCAGCCACAAAAAAAGAACCGCTTTAGCGGTTCCTTTTTGTGTGATTTGTGAACGAAAAGGCTACACACGCTGCTACTTTTATTGCCTATATCATATCAAATTGCACCGCAAAAATCAACGAATACACGCCATAAAAATATCGGAGGCAAATTTCTTCGCCCCCGATATTTTACTCGACCCGTTCTTCTATCGTAATACCGCCTTTGAGCATGATCACGATTTTCCCTTCTTCCATCACGCGGATATACTCGATCAACAGCCGCACCGTCCTATCGTCGTACACGTCGAAATTCAAAGAATCATCGGCCAACAACTTTTTGATTCGCTCAACCTCGGTATTGACACTTTGATTGCTCTCGATTTTGGCTTGCGCAAGTTTCAGTTGTTCCCGCAAAGCAGCCAGCTCATTTGTCTGCCGTTCGATTATCTTCTCGATCCGCCCCTTATCCCCTTCCGTTCTTTCGAGCAGTTCGATGTTTCCGTCGATTTCTCTCTTGATCGTTTCCATCTGTTTCTCTATGGCATAGGTATCCAGAACATCGTTTTCGCCTGTAAAAGCGTAAGAGAGATTGGACACGATCAAACCCATAACTTCTTTTCTATCTCTGACGGCAACCGTCAACGCACGGCAGATCGCCTTTTTCAGTTTTTCTTCATCGAGCGTGACCGAACTTTTGCAAAATTCCGTTCCGTGATCGACACGGCTCATACACCGCCAAACCTTTCGATTGACTCCGTTTCTTACCCATGTCCGCCTTCGGTATCCCCTTGCGAAAACAGACAAGTTATGGTATAATAATAATACAAAAACGAGGGTGGTTATGTATTACACCTGGCTTATCATAAAAGATTTGTGCGCCCCGTCAAAGGGAAGACAACGCACAAAAAGAAAGGAGAACGATATGATCCTTTGCATCGGTGAAATTTTATGTGATATGACCGGCAGCGTACAAAGCGGCAAGACGGTCTACGAACAAAATGCGGGCGGCGCGCCATTCAACGTGGCGTGCGCCGCAGCAAAGTTCGGGGCGGAGAGCGCCTTTGTCGGCTGCGTCGGCGACGATCTTATGGGAACATTCCTCGAACGGTTTGCCCGTGCGCAGGGCTTGAAAGAGCTGTATCTTCGCCGCGATCCCCGCCGCAATACGACGCTCGCCTTTGTCTCGCTCGACGAACACGGCGACCGTTCCTTCTGCTTTTACCGAAAGAACACCGCAGACTATCATCTGCCCGCCGTGCCCGAAGACTTGCTCGGACGGGCGCACATCGTCCACGTCGGCTCCCTGATGCTGAGCGAACGGGCGGGGCGCCTCTATGCCGCTGAACTTATGCGCCGTGCCCGCGAGGCGGGAAAGCTCGTCAGTTTCGACGTCAACTTCCGTTCGGATATCTTCCGCAATACGCGGGCGGCCTTAAAAGTCTACCGTGAGATCATTGCCCTTGCCGACATCGTCAAATTTTCGGAGGACGAAGTTGCGATCTTCGGCGAGGACTACGTTTCGGGCTTCCCCGAAAAACTCGTCTGCGTGACGTTCGGAAAGAACGGCTGCGAATGGCGCTTCGGTGGAAAGAGACACGCGCTCCCTGCAATCGACGTCAAGCCCGTCGATACGACGGGTGCGGGCGACGCCTTCTTCGCCGGCGTGCTTTCGCGGCTGGACGGGACTTCTCCCGCCCAATGGACGGCGGAAAAGCTGGATGAGGCGTTTGCCTATGGCAATGTTACGGGCGCGCTCAATACGCTTGGTCACGGTGCCATCGAACATCTTCCGTCGCGCGAAGAGATCGCCCGCCGGCTGTAATGAAAATTTTCAGTAAATACCTGATGGAGCGATCCACAAAAATCGTTCGATCAGGTATTTATTTCAAATGGCTGTGTATGTTAAATAAAAAAGGCAAGATAACCCTTGCCCTTTCAAACAGAAGCGACTATATATTCGTAAGGCGTGTGACATCCCCTTTCAAAAATGATGCCTCGCCCAACCGCACGAGTTCATAAACGCCGTCATCGTATTGTACTTCCGTTACAGAAGCGTTGGGGACCCATTGTATATCTTTCATCTCCGACAGCGGCAGCTTCTGCCAATAGCACTGCATCGCACGCAGAAAACCAGCGTGTGTTGCGAGCAAGACCGTCTGTCCAGGATGTCTTTTCGCGATCCGTGCTGCTTTCGCAATGCCGCGGCGCTGTACTTCCTGCATGGATTCTCCTCCGGTACAGCGGGCGAGACCTATATCATTGCGCCAGACAGCGTGATCCTGCGGGTAGCGCGCGGCGATTTCCTCCTGCGAAAAACCTTCCCACTTGCCGCCGTCGATTTCGCGAAGAGCCGAATCTTTTTGGATCGAAAGTCCAAGAGCCATTGCGATCGGTAAAACAGTTTCATACGCGCGGGATAGATCGCTCGAATAAATGGCGTCGATTTTATATTTGCTCAACAGATACTCTTTCAATTCCTCTGCCTGCTTTCTGCCCAACTCTGAAAGGGAAACATCGAGATGCCCGGCAAAAACTCCGCTCACATTTGCCATGCTCTGTCCGTGACGGATAAACAGCAATGTGGTTTTCATTTTACTTCGTCCTTCATTTCTGCCTTTGCTTGTTTTGTTTTGTCGACGGAGATTTCTTCGCACCCTTCAATACGCTTCAAAATAGCATCCTGCCGCGCAAGAATGCGGTTTACTTTTTTGTACAAATCTTCGATCAGGATCTCCGTTTTGAGATTGACTTTATAATCGTTTTCCGCTCTTTGGCGGTCTTTTTCCTCCTGACGGTTCTGGCTCATCATGATGAGGGGAGCCTGTATCGCCGCCACACAGGATAAGACAAGGTTGAGTAAAATAAACGGGTAGGGATCGAAGGCGTTTGCCGCCAGGCAGATATTCAGGATCATCCACAACAGCAATACTCCGACGAACGAGCCGATGAACGCCCAGCTCCCTGCAAATTTTGCGATCGCGTCCGCTGCGCGCTGCCCGAACGAAACTTTTTCCTTCGCCTCTTTTGCGGGATTCACCGATATTTTACTTCCCGCCAGCAATGCGAGGATCTCCTCGTCCGTCATATCGTGCTTGATGTCCTTGAGGATCTCGCTGATCAGTTCTTTATTATTTTTCATGTTCCGCCTCCTTGTTGTTTTTTGTACCGTATTTCTTTGTGTCGATGACGGCTTCGCACTTACAGCAGACGTATGACCCGTCCGTTTCCTGTAAATTCAAGCCCTCGTTGCGCGCACCGCATTGCGGGCAAATCTTTGTTTCGCTCATTTTCTTTCGCTCCTTTATCTTTTTTCTCTTCACCGTGAGCGGCAGTGCCTTTTACTACAAACAAGTTCTTTCGAGAAAATGTTTCTTCTGTCTGCGTATGTCCGATAATATTCCTAACGATTTCTATTATAACACTTTCTAAGATTATTTCAAACAAATGGAAGAGGTCGGCAGTTCAAATCCTGTTTTTCTGATAATTCACAAAAAAGCAGCCATAAGATCTTATCTTTGCTCCGCTTTTCAAAAACGCTCATTTTTGCCACTTAAACAGCAAAAAACCATGAAAAACGCATTGTTTTTCATGGTTTTTTGTCTTGCAGCCTTTTCGTCTGCAATCATGGCTGCCCCTGACAGGGCTTGCCCCTGCGGGGCAAAGCTCTCCGCTCCGCTCCGAGCACGAACGTCTGCCCGAGAGCGGGTCAGGGGCAGCCACAAAAAAAGAGAGGTTCGCGGCTCCACGCACGTTTCTTTTC
>DXEW01000006.1 GCA_019114755.1 Candidatus Borkfalkia faecavium | reverse complement strand
TGCAGCCCGATCGTGGCTTCCACGTTCAATGAGCCGTTGATGGAAGAGATGGGCGAGTCGTTTGCGGAAGTGGCGGTGCACCATGGAAGGACGGGCATTTGGGGCGTCAGCACCAATATCCACCGCCTTCCCTATAACGGCAGAAATTGGGAATACTATTCGGAAGACGGATTTTTAGCCGGCAAGTCGACCGCGGCGGAAACGCGGGGGCTCGTTAAGCACGGCATCACCGTCTACACCAAGCACTTCGCCCTCAACGAAATGGAAAAGAACCGCAACGGCGTCAATACTTGGGCAAACGAGCAGTCCATCCGCGAAATTTATTTGAAGGCGTTTGAGGCGGGCATTACCGAAGCGGACGGAAACGGCATCATGACCTCCTTCAACCGCATCGGCTGCATCTGGACGGGCGCGCATCAGGGGTTGCTGCAGCATGTCTTGCGCGAAGAATGGGGCTTTATCGGCGTCACGGCTACCGACTGGTGCTCGTTCCAATATATGGGCATCGATAACCCGAGCATCCTCGCCAACGCCGTGATCGCGGGGCAGGACGAATGGATCTACGATATCGTGCAGGACCAGCTGCTGCAATATAAAGACAACGCGACTTTCTGCCTGGCGCTGCGCGAATCTGCACACAGGAATCTGTATACCCGCGTTCATTCCGTGGCGATGAACGGCGTCGGCACGAATACGCGCGTCGTGTTTGTGACCCCCGATTGGCAAAAGGCGATCGACGTCGTGGCCATCGTCGCCGGATGCCTGACGGGCGCCTGTGCCGTCATGACGGCGCTCTCGTGGGTGTTCTGGTTCCGCGACCGCCGAAAAGGCTGAGTAAATATCATCAAATCAGTAAAACAATAAATATCCGCGTGCATGGCACGCGGATATTTATCTTGCAGATCAAAACGGCGGCTTTTGCAGGTCAGAGTACAAAAAATTTCAAATAGAGCCGCTGCAATAGCAAAAAAGCACCCGTTTTCGGGTGCTTTTGGCGCAGAGAAAGGGATTTGAACCCTTGTTACCCTGATAGGGGTAAACACGATTTCGAGTCGTGCGCGTTCGACCGCTCCGCCATCTCTGCATCGTCTATTTATTATACATCTTTACTCGAACTTTGTCAATCTTTCGGGCAGGTGTTTTATAGAGAAAGTGGTCAAAACGCCGATAATAATGCCGGCGGCGACGCTGACGGCGCACACGGCGGGCAGCTGGACGAACAGCGACGGCGCTTCCATGACCGCCGCGGCGACGCCCGTGCGGGCGATATTGCAGACGATGGCGCCGGCGATGCTGACGGATATGAGGCTGATGCGGGGGAAGAAGGCGTTGTACAGCCCCGCCATGGCAAGGTAGGCGCACAGGCTGCCCGCCAGGTTGAAGGGCAGGGCAAAGAACCCTGCAAACAGGGCGGTCAGCAGGTTTTTTGCCAGCACAAAGAAGAAGGCGTCGCGCGCGCCGAAGCAGACAATGACGAATAGTACAAAGCAGTTCGCCAGCCCGATCTTCACATACGGCGCAAACGAGAGCAGGGGAGGGACGAGCGATTCGATCGAAAAGGTGATGCCTGCCGCCGCCAGCAGAACGCCGAGCGCGGCAAGCCGCCGCGTTGCGCCTCTCATACGTCCGTCACCAATCCTTCGTTTTCGATGCGGATGACCATGCGGTGCGCCCAGCAGACGATCTCGCCGCGGTCACGCGCGCCGAAGGCGATGCAGGTCTTGTCGGGGCAGTCCGCTTCGGCTACGCGCACGCGGCCGCCCTCCGCGCGGATGAGGTTATACCCTTCCGGAAGCGCGTCTCCCTCCGCATACGCCTCCACGCGCGGCCGCCCGTCTTCGAGGGTGAACAGATACGCCGCGTCTTTATTCAGGGGTGCGGAAAATACCGCTTCGCCGTCGTAACAGATATAAAACCGCGTGCCCGCTTCGTCTGCGGCGGGGAAGAGGGCAAACAGCAGGCAGGCGGCGATGAGCAGCAGCGCCGCCGCAAACACGGCGACGTCGCCGGGCACAAAATATTTCTGCCGCTTGACGGCGTCGATCTTCTCCGCTCTGTTCATTGCCCTGTTCCGAAACAGCCGCCCGCGCTGGCGGACGGCCGAAATGTCTATGTGTTTTGCGTTTGAAGGTGCCTAAGCGGTCTTCTCCGCGTCCTTGCGACTTTACAAAACCTTATTTATCGCCGTAGAAGATGAGCCCGAGGGTGCCGGGGCCGCAGTGCGCGCCGATGACGGGGCCGACGATCTGGTAATCGATGACGATGTCGCTGCCGAATTCCGCCTTGAGCGCCTCGACGAAGGCGTCGCCGATGGCGGGGCAGTCCGCCTGCAGGACTTCGATGCGGTAATCTTTGACGTTGCAGTTGTGCTCGTGCATCAGGCGGATGAATTCCGAAAACACCCGCTTTGCGCCCTTGATCTTACCCACGTTCTGCAGCGAGCCGTCGGGCATGATGGAGATCATCGGTTTGATGCCGAGCATGGTGCCGAATGCCGCCGTCAGGGCAGAGATCCTGCCGCCGCGCTTGAGGTAAACGAGGTCGTCTACCACAAAGTAGACCACGGTATGCTTGGAAAAGTCCTGCAAAAAGGCATCCAGTTCGTCCATGGTGGCGCCGGCGCGGTATTTTTCCGCCGCATAGCGCACCTGAAAACCGGTGCCCAAGCTGATGGCTTTGGAATCGAAGGTGCGGATCTCGCGCTCCGGATATTTTTCCTTGAGTTTGGCGATGGCCTTGTCCATGCTCTGGAAGGTCGCCGACATCTTATGCGAGAACGTGATATAGTAGATATCCTGCCCTTCGGCGAGTACGGGCTCGAAATAGTCGAGATAATTCTGCTCGTTGATGGCGGAAGTGGTGGGCACGGCGCCTGCGCGCATGCGGTCGTAAAAATGGCGGAAATCCGTCTGTTCGCCCAGGTCATAATAAAATTCTTCGCCGTCCAGCACATAGGGCATGCGGATGACGTGCAGGCCGTATTCCTTGGCGGTCGTGTGCCACAACTCGCAGTTCGAATCGCAGAAAAGCTGATACATAAGTCGATAGTCCCTTTTGTAAAAAGTCGGCTGCCGCCGCTCCTTTTATTATATCCCATTTAAGGGCGGAAGGCAACCGATTGCGCGTATTTCAGAACTTTTTATGGACAAATTTGGCGGAATTGTCCTTTTCCAGTAGGTAGCAGTTGAGGATGACCCCGATCACGAAGCACACCATCAGCACATACAGCCATAAGAGGAAGACGATGAGGAACACCGCCGCCCCGTACAGTTTTTCCATCGTGCCCAGGTGCGCGTAGACGGAAAACCCGAAGGACGCCAGCCCGCCCAAAAGCAGCGTCAAAAGGCTCCCCCAAACGGCGCTGCGGGCGCCGATGCGGTAGGGGCAGATGTACACGTTCAAAAGCAGCAAAAACAGGAAGGCGATGGCGCCCAGCAGGGCATACACCGCCACCTGCGCCGCGAAGGAGGGGAGGATGCGCCTCAAAAACGCCGTGCCCAAAAGCAGCAGCGAGGCGCCGGCGACAAACAGGAGCATGACCACAAAGATGAGGGCGACGGCGGATATGCGCAGCGCCAGCCCGCCCTTGTCTCTGCCGCAGCCGTAGATGATCTCGCCGCTGCGCCGCATATGATAAAACAGATTGGTGGAAGAGTACAGCGTCGTCGCCAGAAGGATGACGGAAGCGCCCGCCTGCGCGCTCTGCGCCTGCTCCCGCAGGTAATGCAGGATGTCTTTGAACTCGGCAAAGATCTCCAAATCGAGGATGCGGTCAAAGTCTATCTCCAGCCTGCCGAACAAAAATGTCAGCCAAAACAAAAAGGGCACGACCGACAGGATCAGAAAAAAGGTCATCGTGCCCGCAAGGGTGGTATATTTTTTGGAAGACAGGTAGGCAAACGCGTCTGCGGCGCGGCGGAAGGCGTCTGCGATGTGGCGGCGGATCATGCCGTTAGTATATGCAGTTTTTGGGGCAGAATAATAGATAAATAGAAAAATTTTCCGCGCACGGGCGCGATTTTCAGCTTTTGCGCAGTACTATGCCAGGCATAGATCGCTCAAACGGCGCTTCGGCGGCAGGCGCGGCGGAGCTCCTCCAGATTATACGCGAACAGCTGCACGAACTTTTTGCGGTAGCGCAGCAGCGTGCGGTCGCTCACGCCCAGCTGCAGGCTGAGCTTGATCTGCGTATCTTTGAAGTGCTCCGGCTTTAAGTAGAGGTGCTCAAAGATCTTCGCCATGTTCCCGCTCTCCATAAAATCGTTCTGCTTCCAGTATTCCAGGCAGCGCAAAACCGCCTCATACTCGATCTTGTAATTCGGGTTGTGCTTGTTCTGCACGGCAGCCCACATCAGTTCTTCCATGGCGTTCACCCCTCCGCCTTCCCCATTGTATAACTATATGCATTATAACTGCCGCAATTTGTCGAAACACGACAACATTTGTCTGTATTTAAGTTTTTTCAGAATATCGGCAGGCGGGAGGGGGCGGGTATCGCGGACGGGCAAGCGGCAGCGCAAATATATAATTTAAATTGCGCGTGGAAATGTACAGCCCGATATGCGGCCGCTGAATGTATAGCCTGGCTTTTGGCGGGGCAGACTGTATGCGGAGGCTCATATGGAAGAAAATAAAACGGTTGACGCCTGCCCGCGCTGCTGCCCGCAGGCAATGCTGCTGGAGGGGGAGGCGCTGGCATATCAAAAGGCGCACGCCCTGGCGGTATCGCTCACCGACCCCGCCTCGGCGGCGCTGGCGGCGGGGATCGCGCAGCGGCATGCGGCGCGCTTTTCGGCGCTGTATGCGTTATGGAAGGAAAACTGACGCGCAGGCGTCTGATTTATATCTGCAAAAAATTTCCATACAAAAGGAGGAGAAAGGATGGAAAAACGGCAGGAAGCGCCCCTGTGCGGGCGGGATGCTCTGGCGGACTTATACCTGTTTGAGCGGCAGCTGCTGCGGCTGTATGCCGACGCCATGGCCTGCAGCGAGTCGCGCTTTGAGCGCGCCGAGCTGGCGCTGCACCTGGCCGAGGAGGCGGAAGACTGCGCCCGCCTCGGGCAGTGCCTGCCTAAGACGTGCGAAAAGGAGCGGGCGCAGCGGCTTGCAAAGCTGGCAAAGCAGCTGCAAAAAAATGCGGAATGATCGCTTTTTGTGCGCTGTCAACTAAAAATTAGTGAGTTTTTTGCAGAATTTTTGCAATTCGCTATACAAAGCCCCGAAAGTGTGGTATAATAGTTTCGTGTAACGATATGTTCCCAAACACGAATGCGGAGGCTTTCTATGATCAAAAAAAAGGGACAGTACATTCGGCTGGATACCGCCGCCACCACGCTCGTCATCCGGGCGGACACGGCGGAGTATCTGTATTACGGGCAAAGGCTCGGCGGGGGAGACATCGCCGCCATCCCGTCCGCGGGCAAAAAATTGTTTTCCTGCCCGGGCACCAACGACTACACGGAATACAGTTTGTTGTTTGAAAGTGCCGACGGCGGGTTCGCTGCCGATCTTCAGTTTTCAAAGGCGCGCGTTTTGGCAGAAAAACCGGAAATTCCGGGGCTGCCCTCTTCGTATGGCGACGGCAAGACGCTCGAACTCAAATACGTAGACGCCGCGTCGCGCCTGTCGCTGTTTCTCTACTATACGGCGTTCGACAACAGCGACGTCATCGCCGTCTCGTCTAAACTCGTCAACGGCACGCGCAAGCCCGTCCGCCTGCGCAGGCTGATGAGCCTGCAGCTGGATCTGACGGGCGACTATTCCGTCGTCACCTTCGACGGCGGCTGGGCGCGCGAACGGCAGCGGCACGAGCGGGACGCGGGCTGCGGCATCTTCGTCAACGACTCCAAAAGCGGCTATTCCTCGCACGCGCACAATCCCTTTATCGAAGTCAAAAACGAGTACGGCGTGTACGGCTTCAACCTCGTCTATTCGGGCAACCATAAAGAGACGGTGGAGCGGGGCACGGACGGGCGCACGCGGGTACTTGTCGGCATCAACGACTATATGTTCGACTGGGCGCTGCCCGTCGGTGAAAGTTTCTATGCCCCCGAGGCGGTCATGTGCTGGGCGCCGGACGAAGACGCGCTCAGCCTGCGCATGCACGCCTTTGTGGGCGAGCACATCGTGCGCGGCAAGTGGAAGCGGCGCGAGCGGCCCGTCCTCGTCAACAACTGGGAGGGGACGTATTTCGATTTCAATGAAGAAAAGCTCCTCTCCATCGCCGCGGCGGCCAAAGAGGCGGGCGCGGAGCTGTTCGTGCTGGACGACGGCTGGTTCGGCCACCGCAATGACGACACGAGTTCGCTCGGCGACTGGTACGACAATGTGGAAAAGACGGGCGGCGGCCTTGCAAGCCTTGCCGACAAGGTGCGCGCCATGGGCCTTTCCTTCGGCATCTGGGTAGAGCCGGAGATGATCAGCGAAGACAGCGACCTCTACCGCGCCCATCCCAACTACGCCATGAAGCTCCCCGGCCGCAAGCCGGTGCGCCTGCGCAACCAGCTGATGCTCAACATGGCGGACGAGCGGGTGCAGAACTTCGTCGTGCGCACCATCTGCGACGTCATCGCCCGCAGCAATGCCGACTACGTCAAGTGGGATTTCAACCGCAGTATGACCGACTGCTACGGCAAGGGCATCCCTGCGGGCGAATATTTCCACCGCTATATGCTGGGGTATTACCGCGTCGTGTGCAAGATCACCAAGCGCTTTCCCTTTGTATTGTTTGAAGGATGCGCGGGCGGCGGGGGAAGGCTGGACCTGGGCAGCCTGTGCTTCTTTTCGCAGTATTGGACCAGCGACAATACCGACGCGCGCGAGCGCATCGCCATCCAAAGCGGCACCTCGTACGGTTACCCGCAGACGGTGATGGGCGCGCACGTTTCGGCATGCCCCAACCACCAGACGGGCGCGAGCAACTCTTTAGAGGCGCGCTTTAACGTCGCCTGCGAAGGGCTTCTCGGCTACGAGCTTGACCTCACCAAACTTTCCGAAGAAGAGCGCGCCGAGATCGCCTCTCAGATCTCTTTTTATAAAGAAAACAGAAAGCTGCTGCAATTCGGCGACCATTACCGTTTGCAGGGCAAAAACACGGCGGGCTTTATCACCGTCTCCAAAGACAGGAACGGCGCCATCGCCGTGGTCAATTTGCTGGAATGGCATCCGGGCGATCCCGCACCCTGCATCCGCCTCAAGGGGCTGAACCCCGCCGCCAATTACGAGGTGAGCGTGCGCGAGGGCGATTGGGTGCGCTGCATCGGCGGCGACGTGTTGATGCAGGCGGATATCCCCCTTCCCGGGCTGTTCGATTTTGAAGCCGCAAAGCGCTGGAGCGGCGGCATCATGAGCCGCATGTACATCCTCAGGCGGCAGCGCAGTTAAAGCTTTCCCGCGGCGGGCTTTTGCCCGCCGCGCCCGCATGCCGCAGGGCAGGGAAAGGCGGTTTGGAGCGGTTCTCATTTTTTTCAAAAAATCGCGCTAAAACAGTTGACATTTTTTTTCAAATATTATAAAATAAGCAAGCGTTGTGATTGAGAGACAATGTAAACCCGTGTGCGGGGGCCTTTAGCTCAGTTGGTTAGAGCGGTCGGCTCATAACCGATTGGTCCGCGGTTCGAGTCCGTGAAGGCCCACCAAATCAAACATACGGCCCGGTAGTTCAGTTGGTTAGAACGCCAGCCTGTCACGCTGGAGGTCGACGGTTCGAGACCGTTCCGGGTCGCCACTTTTTTCAAGGGAGCCTGTTTAATAGCATATGTGGGCTGTTGAGCAGGCTTTAAAATGCCTCGGTAGCTCAGTCGGTAGAGCAAGGGACTGAAAATCCCTGTGTCGGTGGTTCGATTCCGCCCCGAGGCACCAACCATGCTGGTGTAGCTCAACTGGCAGAGCAGCTGATTTGTAATCAGCAGGTTGTGGGTTCGATTCCAATCACCAGCTCCACGCGCTATAGCGGAGCAGCGCTCCAATTTCATACGGGAAGATTCCAGAGCGGCCAAATGGATCAGACTGTAAATCTGACGTCTACGACTTCGGTAGTTCGAATCTACCTCTTCCCACCACCGAAAAGGCACCCGAACGGGTGCCTTTTTTGGCGGTGGGAAGAGGTAGATAGAGGAATACGGACTGCGGTAGTTCG
Source organism: Candidatus Borkfalkia faecavium (assembly GCA_019114755.1). GTDB lineage: Bacteria > Bacillota > Clostridia > Christensenellales > Borkfalkiaceae > Borkfalkia > Borkfalkia faecavium. Next base: position 149 of record DXEW01000006.1, on the reverse strand, counting down.
CGCGAGCATTGCGGCGTAGTTTTTCGGGAAGGAAAGAGAGTTTGTCCGCAATGCGACGCTTTGCCGAGGGGACCCCTTCAGGGGTTTCGGCAAAATATACCTACAAACCGCCAAGGCGGTTTGTCTTGCTCATCTTCAAGCGATACCAA
>DXEW01000005.1 GCA_019114755.1 Candidatus Borkfalkia faecavium | reverse complement strand
TTGGTTCCATAAGCGATCGAACAGAACTTTCCGATTTTCAGCTTGTCGTGATTGATGGGGTAATGATAGAGAACGTTGTTCTTTTCAAAGTCCCGCGGATCGTTCACAAAGTCGTTGTAGAAAGTAAAATCGCCGACTTCAATGTTCGGGTTTGTGATCACGTTTTTCAGATACACGATCGTATCGTCCCCTTCACGGGGATATATTTTTTTGCTATCCGGAATAGCCATAGAATTCATCTCCTTTTCTATTTTATTTTTTTAAGACTATTCCGGCATATCCAATGCAAAGTTTCACCGAGTTTTCCTCCTTTTTCATTATTTCAAAGAATCAATGATTTCCTGTACGTCTGCGAAGAAACGCGACAGGTGCCAGCCGTCCGCAACGGCGTGATGAATGTTCATTGATAAGGGCAAGACGGTTTTTCCGTCCTCCGTTTCGTATTTGCCCCAAGTAACAACAGGGGCGAGATATTTACCCTCATCAAAGACATGTATATCAAAGCTCTTGTACTTCACCCACGGCAAACAGGATACGTCGAATGTGTTTGCGGGATGTTCCGTCAAATCAAACGCACGCAAATCTTTGTAGCGCTCCCTGTCCGCGAGAAAACGGGCATGGAATTCAAACAAATCGTCCGAGTATTCCGTCACAAGTTTTACAAATTGTTCGTCGTCTTTGTGAAAGTCAGCATAGTAAGGTGAGATGTAGTCCCAATGGATGAGGTTTCCATCGTTATCCCAGCCGTACCTGAATTCTGCACGTTGGTTGACCGCTTTTGAAACTACCCACATCATAACGGGATAGAATTTTAATTCATATGCACGAACAAATGCAATGAGTGAAGATACGTCTATATCGACCGTCATGCTCATAACATTGCGCAGGTTGTCGATATAAAAGCGGAAAAGATTTCCTCTTTTCCAAGTGTCAAGATTTACTGTTTCGTATTTCATTTTAACCTCCTAAAATTGTAGTAATTTTAGAAGGCAACATCCAGCCCCATTTTCATATGGATACCTCCTTACAGGTGGAATACCTATATTATATCATCTTTTCACAGGCAAGTAAATTATATTCGGCGGCTAAAAAGAGAGTCCGGCATTGCGCCGGACAGATCTTTAAGCGATTTCCTTGATCGGTTTTTTAGGGGCGTCGGTCGGAGTGCAATTCGTATTTGTTTCGGTCATGACGACGCTAACGAACTTTCCGACAAAATACTTCGCCGTTCAAAAAACGGATATATTTACTCTGCTTTGTTTTGGCCTGCAAAAATTTTTTCGTAGGCGCTGTCGATCTCGGCAAAGGTGCGGATGAAGCAGCGGTAAAAGCCGCGGCTGTCCGCATTGATGTATTGCGGCACGGGCGTGGGGTCTTGTTCCAATGCCTGCAAATGGTAATCTCCGTTGACCTTCCAACCTTCCAAAAAGCCGATATGGATGGCGTCTTGCGGGCAAAAGAAGGAGCAGCGCATGCACATGTCGCAGCGGCGCGAAAATTTGATTTTCCCGTTCCGTACGGAGATATTCTTTTCGGGGCAGCTGCGGACGCACAGGCCGCACTGCGTGCACTTTTTTGTATCGACGCGGTAGAGGAAAGAGTTGATCGGCCCGCCGATCTTCTGGATGCCGACCGCTGCGGCGGCGATGTTGTAGATGCGCTTGGAGGGGATAGATGCGACGACGCCGTTTTCCAAATTATAGCGCAGTATCTCGCACAATTTTCTGTCCTTTTGCAAAATTTCGCGCACGAAATCTCTGTCAAAGCGGAAGTGGATATTGTAGGGCATCACAAAGTGATATTCGCCCACGCACACCGCGCGCTGCCTCTTCATGCGGCGGAGCAGGATGCGGCTGGAAGCGTTGTTCATCGCCAGCGTCTCGCCGCTGTTTTTATAAATGAAATACCGCTGCCCCGCGGCAAAGCGCAGTTTTTGCACATAGCGGTTGAAGGGCAGGGGCGAATTGAAGCCGTAGATGGGGTACCCGAACCCGATGAGGTCGTACCCTTCCGTAGAAACGGGCGGCGTATCGGCGGCGATCTCGACGGCAGTCACGCTGTGCCCATGCGGGGCAAGCGTTTCCGTCAACATCTTTGTCAGATAGCGCGTGTTATAAGTGCCTGTGTAATAGATACATAAAATTTTCATAATTGCACCATGTGATTTTGGATGAGGAATTCGACGTGGTCTCTGACCGTCTCTTCCAGCGGGCGAGGGGAATAGCCGAACTCTTTTTGCGCTTTGCCGATGGGGAAGTTCGTATCGGCGCGCAGCGTAGCGAGCGAGGCGCTCGTATACAGGGGGCGCTTTTTCTGTATCTTGTTGCCGATATACAAAAACGGAAGCCCGACATAGGCGACCCACAGGGGAAGGGTGGGCGGCAATTTCCTCTCTGTAATGGAAGATATGACGGAAAGGATGTCGTTGATCTTGTCGGGGTGATTGGCAAACAGATAGCTTTCGCCTTTTTTCGATTTTTCAACGATGGCGGGGAGCACGTCGGCGACGTCGCGGATGTCGAAGTCGTTATAGCCGCCGTTGACGGATGCGGGCAGCCTTCCTTCCATAAACTCGATCATCATCTGCGTCATGTGGCCGTTGCTGTAATCGCCGGGGCCGAGCACGCTCGCAAGCAGCAGCAGGCTGGCGTCTAAGCCGTGCTCTTGTACCGCCCGCAGCACGATGGCGTCCGCTTCGCTCTTGGTGCCGGCGTAATCGGTGATTGCCTTAGAAGGCTCGGGCACATAGTTGCTCAGGTCTTCGCGCAGGGTAATCCCGTGGGGGATCGCCTCCGTCGAAGAGATGTGCAAAAATTTTTTGACGGGATGGCGCAGACAGGCATCGACCAGGTTTTGCGTGCCCCGGACGGTGACCTTTTCCAGTTCGCTGCGCGCGTCTTCGCCGATGGAAACTTTTGCCGCCGTGTGGATGACGGCGAACGGCCCTTCGCCGACGAACAATTTTTCGATATCGTTCGGGTCCGTGATGTCGCCGTACACAAATTCCGGCGCCTTCTCTTTGAACACCACGGCAGCTTTTTTGGGGCTGCGGGCAAAACCGACGACGCGGCAGCCCTCCGCGAGCAGCTTTTTGGTCAACACATTGCCGACATGTCCGGTACACCCGGTGACGATATATGTATAATCCCGAAACATGAAATACTCCTTTTTCTTTGATTCGGCTCTATTATACAAAATTTTTGAAAAGATTTCAAGATAATCATGATATAGTCATACAAATATATTACAATTTCAGGCAGATTTTCGTGGCAGCGTTTGATTGACTTTTTGCCGCGCTTGCTATACAATAAAACGGTGCAAGGGGCGGCCCCGGCGGCGGGCAAACATACGGCAACGGTGTCGCTTTATACGACGCTTTGTCCTTTTGCCGACCGCGTTACATCGCGTCACGCCTTGGGCTGCGGCGTCAGCCGCGTCTGCGTGTTCGGGCAAACAAAAAACACGGCTCGTACAAGACAAGCCGTGCTATCTGTTGGCAGGGGAGACGCGAGGCGTAAGGAGCGGCAAAGCCGCGACGGAACAGCGATCGTTCGCCGTAGGCGCGATCGCGTCACGCGCAACCCGCGGCGTCAGCCGCGTCTGCGTGTTCGGGCAAACAAAAAACACGGCTCGTACAAGACAAGCCGTGCAATTTGTTGGCAGGGGAGACGCGATTCGAACACGCAACCTACGGTTTTGGAGACCGCTACTCTACCGTTGAGCCACTCCCCTAAGCGCTTATCATTATATAATAAAAATTTCGTAAAGTCAAACAGATTTTATCGGTTTGGCGGTGAAAAAGGAGTTCTTTTATGAAAAAACAGTTTAAACTCGGTGTGATCGGCGGCGGATTCATGGCGCAGGCCATCCTCAAGGGCGCAATTTATTCCGATTCGCTGCGGGCAAAGAAGATCATCGTCGCCGACGTATCGCGCAAAACGCTCGATCAGTTGGAGGAGCTGGGCGTTTCCACCACGGAAAGCAACGCGGATGCGGCGCAGAACTGCGAATACCTGCTCTTTGCCGTCAAGCCGCAGAATTTCCCCGCGGTGGCAGAAAGCCTGCGCGGTATCCCCGTAGAAAAGGCGATCACCATCATGGCGGGCGTCAAAAAGCAGAAGATCAAAGATCTGCTGGGCGCCCCCGCGCTGCGCGTTGCCCGCGCCATGCCCAACCTGCCTTGTTCCATCGGTTCCGGCATGACAGGGCTGGATCTATCCGATTTTGAAGGCGATGTGGACGACTGCTCCTTTATCGACTCCGTGTTCAGCAACATCGGCAACGTGCTGAACGTGGGGGAAGAAAAGATGGACGCCGTGGTCGGCATCAGCGGCAGCGGCCCCGCCTATGTGTACATGTTCATCGACGGGCTCATCCGCGCGGGCGTCAAGCAGGGGTTGAGCGAAGACGAGGCGAAAGTGCTCGCCGTCAATACGGTGGCGGGCGGCGCCGAGATGGTCGCCCACACGGAAGACAAGACGATAGACCAGCTGATCTCCGCCGTCTGCAGCAAGGGCGGCACGACCATCGAAGCGGTCGAATCGTTCCGCCGCGACGACATGTACGGCATGATCGACCGCGCCGTCGCCGCCTGCGCGCGCCGCTCTAAAGAACTTTCGGAGTGATCTTAAATGAAAGAGATCGACTTATATACGGACGGCGCCTGTTCCGGCAATCCCGGGCCGGGCGGTTACGGCGCGATCCTCAGCTATAAGGGGATCGAAAAGGAGATCAGCGGCGGAGAACTTTCCACCACCAACAACCGCATGGAGATCTTCGCGGTCATCGCCGGGCTCCGCTGCCTGAAAGAGAGCTGCAAAGTCAATATTTACAGCGATTCTGCGTATACTGTCAATGCCTTCAATCAGCATTGGATCGAAGGCTGGCAGCGCGGCGGCTGGAAGAAGGCGGACGGAAAGCCCGTGCTCAACGCAGACCTTTGGAAGCAGCTTTTAGAACTTTTGCAGCAGCACGACTACCGCTTCATCAAGGTGAAAGGGCACGCCGACAACGAAAAGAACAACCGCTGCGACGCCTTGGCGCGGGCTGCCATTAAGCAGATAATATGTCAGACATAGTACTTGATATATTCGCAAAAAATAAGCTGAATTGCGCTTTTTAAGGGAGAAACACCGCTATGCAGAAGCCGAAAGAAGGTCTTTTGCCCGTCTTGCTATTCATCCTTTCGTCGCTTGCGACCGTCTTTTTGACGGTGTTTTGCATGTCGCGTTTCCGCTCCGGATTTTTATACGAGCATGCCGCCACGATCACCTCGGCGGCCGTCGGCATCGAGCTCATTTACATTGCCGCGGCGCTCGTGTTTTTACTGCGGCGGTGCAAGACGGTATTCAAATTCATGTTGACGGGCCTCGTGCTGGCGGCGCTGCTGCTGCTCATCCTGCTCGTGCTGCAGCTGACCGGCCTTTGGGAGCGGATAGACTCCGTCGAGGGGCTGCGCGAGCTGATCGCCTCGACAGGAGCATGGGGACCGATCGTGTTTATTCTCCTGCAGGCGCTGCAGGTATTCCTTTTGCCGCTGCCCGGCGTATTGACGGTGGGCGCGGGCGTGCTGATGTTCGGCGAATGGCAGTGCTGTATCTACAGCTACATCGGCATCCTGGCGGGGTCGATCGTCGCCTTCGGCATCGGCCGCGTGGTCGGCTACCGCGCCGCCGCATGGCTGGTCGGGCGGGAGACGCTGGATTCATGGCTGCAAAAGGTCAAGGGGAAGGACAAGAGCATCCTCACGGTCATGTTTATCCTGCCCATCTTTCCGGACGACCTTCTCTGCTTCGTATCCGGGCTTTCGACCATGAGCTGGAAGTTTTTCATCGTCATGCAGCTGATCGCCCGCGCCATTTCGGTGGCGATGACCAGCTTTTCCTTGGGCGGAAAGATCATTCCGTACAATACCTGGTGGGGCATCCTGCTGTGGGCATTGATCGCCGCCGCCATCATCGCCGTGTTTATCGTCATTTATAAGAAGGGCGAAAAGATCGAACGATGGTTCTTCGGCCTGTTCCGCGCCAAAAAGAAAGGCGGCGTGGAACTGCGCGAAGGCCCCGCCGCAGAACAAAGCGGCACAAATTTGAATAAAGACCCCGCCGCAGAACAAAGCGGCGATCCGAGCAAAGCCCCCGCCGCGGATAGGAAAAACGGCGATACGAAAATGAAAGAGCCGCCCGCGCAATGCCCGGCAAAAGATGCCAAAGAAAAAGAGGGCGGCAAAACGGAAAGATAAAACAATCGCGGAAAAGAGAAAGCGCAGCCTCGCGGCTGCGCCTTCTTTATACGGTATATCGTTTGCACAATACGGTATAAGCGTGTCAGATCTGTTCGATGTTGATGACGTTCGAGTTGCCCGATTTGCCGTTGGGGTTGCCGCCCGTAATGACGATGCGGTCGCCCTTTTTGACCAGCCCGGAATCGATGGCGGCGCGTTTTGCATGGTAGAACAAAACGTCCATAGAGGTAAATTCCTCCGCCAGCACAGGCTGTACGCCCCAGGAGAGGGCGAGCTTGCGGTAAGACATGGGCTCGATGGTCATGCCGATGATGTCGATATTGGGGCGATACTTTGAAACCAGCCTTGCCGTGCCGCCCGTACGCGAGCAGACGACGATGGCCTTGGCGCCGATATCTTCCGCCAGCACGCAGGCAGAGTGCGAAAGCGCGTCTGCGGGGCTTTGAATGTGCATGCTGTTTTTGTCGCCGTATTTATTTTTCAGGTGCTTTTCCGTCTCCAAAGCAATCCTTGCCATCGCCTCCACCGACTGCACGGGATATTTGCCGCCCGCCGTCTCGCCGGAGAGCATGATGGCGCTGGTGCCGTCGTACACGGCGTTGGCGACGTCCGAAATTTCGGCACGGGTGGGGCGGGGCTGGTTGATCATCGACTCCAGCATCTCCGTTGCGGTGATGCAGCGCTTGCCGCTCAGACGGCATTTGTCGATGAGCATCTTCTGGATGGCGGGCAGTTCTTCGTAGGGGATCTCGACGCCGAGGTCACCGCGCGCCACCATGATGCCGTTGGAAACTTCCAAGATCGCGTCGATGTTGTTGACGCCGCTGCGGCTCTCGATCTTGGCGATGAGGTCGATGTCCGGGTCGCCGTGCTCGCGGAGGAACTGGCGGATGTCGATCAGATCCTGCGGCTTAGACGTGAAGGAGCAGGCGATAAAGTCGATGCCCTGTTCTACGCCGAACAAAATGTCGCTCTTGTCCTGTTCGCTGAGGTATTTGAGGCTGAGCGTCTTATCGGGGAAGAACATGCTCTTCTTGTCGGAAAGATCTCCGCCGACTTCTACCTTGGTCTTGACGTCTTTTTCATCCACCTGCGTCACTTTGAAGATGAGCAGGCCGTTGTTGAGCAGAATGGTGTCTCCGGGCTCCAGATCGTTGACGATGCCTTTATACGAGACGGATACCTTTGTCTCGTCGCCTTCGATCTCTTCGGTCGTAAAGGTGAATTCGTCGCCTTCTTTGAGGCTGATCTTATGGTTTTTGAAGGTCTTGATGCGAAGTTCGGGGCCTTTTGTATCCAACATGATGGGGAGGGGTACGTTGAGCTTTTCGCGGACTTTTTTGATCAGTTCGATGTTGCGCGCGTGTTCTTCATAATCGCCGTGTGAGAAATTCAAACGAGCCACATTCATGCCCGCCTGCACCATTTTGGTGAGCGTCTCTTCGTTGCGGCATGCAGGGCCGAGCGTGCATACGATCTTAGTCTTTTTCATCAGACTTGTGCCTCCTGAAAAATATTTTCCGTTTACTATTATAAATGCTTTTGCGCAAAATTACAAGCGTTTTGCAAAAATTGCCTCGGAAGAATGTTCCGCCATTCGGTTGACAGCGCCGCCCCGATCTTATATAATAATAGATACCTGAGTTGGCTATACGGTCGCGTGGCTTTATGCCATGAGGAAAGTCCGAGCACCATAGAGCAGGACGCCGGATAACGTCCGGTGAAGGCGACTTCAAGGAAAGTGCAACAGAAACAGACCGCAGAGAACTTCTGTAAGGATGGAAAGGGGAGGTAAGAGCTCACCGGCGCCGCGGCGACGCGGCGCGCTGTGTAAACCCCGTCCGGTGCAAGATTGGGCCGCTGCCGCAAAGGCTGCTCGCCCGGCGGCGGCCGTGAATATCGCTGGAACGTACCGGCAACGGTACGGCTAGATAGATGACCGTACTCGACAGAACTCGGCTTACTGACAATCTCAGGAGAGAAAAGCCCGCCGTTTGGCGGGCTTTTTGCTATATTTTTTAATTATGCGAAGTACTATGCCTGGCATAGATCGCAAAAACTGCTCATACATCGATGTTGGAAAAGGCCTCCAAGATATTGTCCAGCTTTTGTTCGGCGCTCGCGCCTTCCACAAATTTTTTATAGCACTCGCACACGTTGCCGTCTTTGTCAAAACCCGTATCGTTGCAAAGCTTGCAGCGGAACTGCGGCACCAGCATCTCTTCGCGCAGGGAAAGGCGGGCAAGGATCTCCGCCCGCTCCGCTTTCAACTGCCGCAAAAGCGCCTCCGCTTCCGTCGTTTCGCCGCCCAAAGCCTCCGCTTTGGCGAGCCTGATCTCCGTCGCCTTGATGGCCTCTTCGTTTTTGCGGAAGGCTTCGTCTGCATTTGCGATCTTTTTGTAATGTTCGGCGCGGTCTATCGCCCGCTCCCGCAGATTGCGGTAATAATTCTGCACCTTTTTGCGCAGTTCCGCCTCGCGCTCTTCCCGCTGCTGCTTTTGGTAGTAATTTTCTTTGGGCTGTTCGGCGAGCAGCTGCTGCGGGGAGTAGATACCCTTTGCCTTCCACGAAGAGAGCACGGATGTCATATACGGCAGGGGACTTGCCTTTCCCTGCGCCGCTTCCGCCGCCTTCAAGATCATCTCGTCGGAAAAATTCCAGCCACGCCAGGTCTGCAAACATTCCCTGTCCCAATTGTTGACCCGCCGCGCCGAACCCGCCGCGCGCAGCACCTGGGCCGCGAACGCCTGCTCGCGCGCCTCGTCTTCAAAATAGGCGACGATGCTCTCCGCCGAAACGACGCCGCGCGCCGAAAGTTTTTTCAGCAGCTCGTCCATCTTCTCAAACGACTTCTTTTCGCGCTTGAAACAGTATTTGGCGAGGCTGACAAGCGACGCGTCTTCATATCCCGCCGCCAGCCAGCCGCTGACGAAGTTGTCGATATAGGTGTCGATGACGGGGCAATACACGCCCAGCTCTTTGGCGACGGCGATGGTCAGCGCCCGCACTTCCGATTTGCGCGCCAGATATTCGCGGATCTCCGCCTCGCCGAATTTTTTGTTGGCGTACAGTTCCGAAACCACCTCGTCAAGCCTGGCAAAGCTGCCTTTTTTTGTCAGCTCTGCGGCGGTGAGGAGGGCGGGCATTTCAAAGCCGAATTCTTCCGTCCATTTTTTCAAAAGCTTGTAATCGTCGGGGTCGGGTTTTTTGGCCGACTTCATGGCGCGCAGCACGGCGGCGACGTCTCCGCTCCTGCCCATATAGTCCGACAGCTTGTTTTCCACCTGTTCGACGGTGGTCACGCCCTCGGCGGCGAAGTTTTTCGCCACCTGCAAAATATAATTTTGTGCAATATTTTCGCCCTTCAGATCGAGGCAGTAGCGCACGATGAGCAGCATCGCTTCCGGTTTGATCGCATATTCTTCCATCACCGAAAAATACTTCATGTATTCGCCGGAAGAGATCATCTTTTGGGGCATGAGCGATTGCAGCGCCTTGTTGAAGTCTTTATATTTTTCCGTGCGGATGCGCTTGGGGCGGCCCTTGCCGTAATCGGCGGGCTGATAGCGGACGGTGAACGGCTGCTCGCAGGTGATCTCCAACAGGTCGAAATCTTCCCAAAAGCGGAACAATTCCATGATTTTTTCTTCATCCATCTGCAATGTGCGCGCGGCTTCGGCGAGGGAATACTCGCCCTGCACGTTTTGGCAGATATAGAGGCCGAAAATATACACTTTGACCGCGTCTCCGCTCGCAGATGCCATGTATTTGTTGATAAATTGATTTTCGATGCTCGTATAAGAGGCGGAAGAGAGCTCGCGCGAGTAAGAACAAAAACCCATTGCCAAAAACTCCGTGTAACGCTTGATTTATTTCCGATTTTGCGCTATACTATTATATAAATTATTTACCAAAAAAGCAAGGTATTTCGGCAAAATTCCGGCGATGAGAAATTTTTAAGGGAAGGAGCTTGCGGCAGCGTTCATGAGAATTTTACATACTTCAGACTGGCACATCGGCAAGCGCATCGCCGGGCGGGAGCGCCTGGAAGAACAGCGGGCGATCTTAAGTGAGATCGCGGACCTTTGCGAGAGCGAACGCATCGAGCTTGTCCTGATCGCGGGAGACGTGTTCGACACCTTTCTCCCTTCGGCGGAGGCGGAAGATCTGTTCTATGCCGCCGTCAAAAAGATCGCCGCGGGCAAGAGAGCGGTCGTCGCCATCAGCGGCAACCACGACGACAACGTGCGCCTCACGGCGGCGACGACCCTTTCGGAAGAGCAGGGCATCTATATCTTCGGCAACAGCGGCCGCGTGCCGCGCCTGAGCGCCGCAGGGAGCATCCGTGCGGCCGATGCGGGCAAGTCGCACATCCTGTTTGAAAACGAAAGAGGCGAGCGCACGTTTGTGCACGCCCTGCCGTACCCGAACGAAGCGCGGCTGAAAGAGACAAAAAACGCCGACGAGAGTTATTTCGACAAGATGCGCCGCTGGATGGGCGAAGGGGAGCGCTGCAACGCGCAGGGCGATCCTTCCGTCTTTTTGGCGCATATCTTTGTGGCGGGCGGAAAGGTCAGCGACAGCGAGCGCGAGATCGACCTCGGCGGCGCCAGGGCGGTGCCGCTCGGACTCTTGCCGCGCTGCGATTATGCCGCCCTCGGGCACCTGCACAGGCGGCAGAGCTTTGCGGACAACGTCTGCTACAGCGGCTCCATCGCCCAATACGCCTTTGACGAGGCGGGGCTGGAAAAGAGCGTGAACGTATTTTGCCTGGATCGGGGCGGCGTGCACGATCTGCGCAGGATCCCGCTGCGCGCCGGCAAACAGCTCGTCCGCCTGCAGGCGGACGGGGCAGAACTTGCCGAAGAGCTCCTGCGCCGCTATGAAAACTGCTATATCGAACTCACCCTCCGCCTGCGCGAACCGCTCACCTCAGCGCAGGTGCGCGGCTTGAAGGAGGCGAACGGCGGCCTCGTCAGCCTCATCCCGCAGGTAGACGAAGGGCTGTCTTCCTTTGCGGCGGCGGGCAGGAAGCAGCTGTCGGCAGGGGAATTGTTCAGCGAATTTTATAAGAGCCGGTTCCAAAGCGAGCCCTCGCAAGAGCTCAAACAGCTGTTCTTATCGGCGATGGAGGAAGCGCATGAGGCCTGAAAAATTATCCTTTTGCGGCATCAACAGCTTTTCCAAACCCGCCGAGATCGATTTTTCCGCCCTCCTTTCCGGGGGCATCTTCGGCATCTTCGGCGATACGGGCAGCGGCAAAACGACGATATTGGACAGCATGATCTTCGCCCTGTACGGCAGGGCGGACCGCGCCAAAAGCGGCGGAACGGACATCATCAATTACAACTGCGACAAGGCGAACGTCTCGTTTGAATTTTCTCTGGAAAAGGACGGCGCGCGCCGGTATTACCGCGCCGAACGGGAGATCAGGCGCAAGAACGCGGCCCAAAAACTTGCCCTGTACGAAAAGGAAGAGGCGGGCTGGCGCTGCGTGAGCGAAGGGGTCAGGAACACCAACGAGCGCATCCAAGAGCTCGTCGGGCTTTCTTTTGAAGATTTCAAAAAGTGCATCGCCCTGCCGCAGGGCGAATTCGCGCAGTTCGTCAAGGCGGAGCGCGGGGAGCGGCTGCGCCTCATCGCGCGGCTGTTCGACCTCGAAGTGTACGGCGACAAGCTGAACGCCGTCGTCCGCCGCAGGCAGGACGAGGCGAAGTCGGCGCTGGACAGGAAAGAAGGCGAATTCTCCGGCTATGCCGCCTATACGGCGGAAGAACTTGCCAAAATGCGCGAGGAGCGCGCGGGCCTTTCCGAACGCCTCCAAAAGGCGGAAGAGGAATATTTACGGAGTCGGGCGGCGTTTGAAAAGCTGAAAGGCGACTATACTAAGGGCAAAAAGCTCGCCGAACACCGCGCGGTACAGCGGGCGCTGGAGCGGCGCGCGGACGAGACGGCAAAAAAACGCGCAGACCTGGCGCTGCTGCCGGCGGCGGAAAAGATCGCAGGCCTACTGAGCGAACGGCGGGCGGCGGAAAAAGAGCTGCGGCAGTGCACGCAGCGCAAAGAAAAGCTGCAAGAAATGAGATCGCGCGCCGCGGCCGCTCTGTCCGCCGCGGAAGAGCGGCTGCGCGGCTCCGACCTCGACGGGGCGCTGCTCGGCCTGCGCGCCCGCCGCGAGAGTTTGAAGGTGCTGCGCGCGGATATCGACGAACTCGGCGCGCTCGCCAAGGCGCGGTCGCGCGCCGCCGCCGATTATAAGCGGGCGCAGGCGGAAAAAGCCGACGCCGAACGGGAAATCGCATCCCTGCAAAGCAGCCTTGCATCCTTCGCGGAGCGCATCCGTGGCTCTGCCGCCGGCACAGACCTTTCCGCCTTTTTGCGGGAGAATTTAGACAGCGCCCTGCTCGAATCGGAATACGCCGATGCCGAACAATACTTTACCAAAACGCTGCAGGCGCTGCGCGGCGGTTACCCGCACGAAGGGGAACTGTACCGCGACGCTGAGCAGGCGCTCGAAGAGCGCCTCCTACACTATACGCACCTGCGCGCATCGCAAAAACAGGGGGATGCGGCGCAGCTTTTGCGCGCGTTCGAACGGGCGCAGGCGGAAGGAAAGGCGCTTTCCGAACAAAAACACGCCGCCGAGCTGCGCCTGGCACAGCGGCAGGGCGATCTGCGCGAAGCGGAACAGCGGCTTTCGCTGTCTCTGCAGCAGGGGCAGGAGGCACGCGCCAAGGCGGATGCCATCGCCGAAAAGCTCAGGCAGGCGACGGGAAGCCCCGCCGAGGGCGGCTTTGACAAGCTGGACGCGGAACTTGCGAGGCAGGAAGAGGAGCTGCTGCGGCAAAAAAGGGAAGCGGAAGAGAAGCGCGCCTCCGCCGAGCGGGAACTGCACGCCGCCGAACTGGAGACGACGCGCGCGGAAGAGCGGGAAGAAAACCTGCAAAAAGCAGTGCAGAAGGGCGAGGAGCAGATAGCAAAGCTGCTCGCCGAAACGTCCTTTCCCGATGCCGCCGCGGCAGAATCGCTTTATATGCGCCGCGACAAGGCGGCGCTGCAGGCGGAGATCGAGGTATACGACAGGGAATGCGCCGCCGTCGCCGCCGCCATCGCCGCCCTGACGGCGGAAGGGGAGATCGCCCCCGTCGGCGAAGAGGAGTTTGCCGCCGCCTCCGCCCGCTTTGAAGCGCAGGGCAGGCAGCGGGAAGAGCTGGGCAGGCAGGCGGCCGTTGCGGCCAGCCGCATCGGGCAGTACGAGGCGGCGCTTCAACAAAAAAAGGCGCTGGAAGCGGAACACGATACCCTGCAGCAGCGCTTCGCCGTGCTGGAAAAGCTGCGCGGCCTGCTGTACGGCAATAAATTCATGGAATTCGTGGCGGGGGAATACCTGGCGGAGATCGCCGACGCCGCCTCGGATACGCTGCTGAAGCTGACGGGCGGCAGGTATTTTGTCCGCTACGAGCAGGGCTTTTTCGTCGGGGATAACTTCAATGCCGGACAGCAGCGCAGCGTCAACACCCTTTCGGGCGGCGAGACGTTTTTGGTCTCCCTCTCGCTGGCGCTGGCGCTTTCGGCGGCAATTTACGCCAAGTCGCTGCGGCCGATCGAATTCTTCTTTTTGGACGAAGGGTTCGGCACGCTGGACGAAAAGCTCATCGATACGGTGATGGACAGCCTGGAAAAGCTGAAAAACAGGCATTTCTCCATCGGGCTCATCTCGCACGTGGAAGAGCTGAAACACCGCATCGGCCACAAGATCGTTGTCAATGCAGCCCCGGAAGGCGGCAGCTCATCGATAAATATCTGTTGTTGAACGAGGTAATTTATTTTGGCTAATAAGATCCTCACACCGGTAACTTTATGGAACGATTTCGACGATTCGCTCCCCGCGAACGCGACCGTGCTCGACGAACAGGCGGACGATAAATGCGTGGTCCGCGCCATCCGCTTTTACGGACGCGCCGTGGGTGAAGAGCGCGTCAATATCTTTGCGCGCGTCGCCTGCCCCGTCGAAGAGGGGAAATACCCGGCGCTCCTCATCCTGCCCGACTGTTCGCTGACGGCGGAAATGGACATCCTCTGCCGCTTTGCCGAACTCGGCTACATCGCCCTGATGCCCGACTACCGCGGCGTCTGGAAGGGCACGGACGGCTATACCGTCTACCCGCAGGCCGTCTCTTACGCCAACCTCGCCATGGCGGAGCGCCATATCGACTACGCCGACGAGACGGCGAAGGAGACATGCTGGTACGAATGGACGGCCGTGGCGCGCTACTGCCTCAATTTCCTCGCCTCCATCCCTTCCGTCGCTAAGATTGGCGCCATCGGCATCCGCGCCGGCGGCGACATCGTCTGGCAGCTGGCGGCGACGTGCGACAAGCTCTCCTGCGCCGTGCCCGTATGCGCGGGCGGCTGGCGTGCCTACCGCGGCATCAATAAATACGGGGATGCGCCCGAACTGAAGATGGACGACGAGCGCTACCGCTATATCGCGGGGGTCGAATCACAGTCGTATGCGCCGCAGGTCAAGTGCCCGCTGCTGATGCTCTGTTCCACCAATGACGAGGGGTTCGACGCCGACCGCGCCTTCGATACCTTTCTGCGCATCGAAGGCAAGCAGGAAAAGACCTTCTATTTCGCCGCCCGCTACGGCGGGCATATCGGCAAGACGGGCGTGCACGATCTGGACCTGTTCATCCGCAAGCACTTGAAGGGGCGGGAAGTGTTCGTGCCCGAACCGACGGATATCTCCATCGAAGAGGATACGGACGGCGAGCTCATCGCGCGCGTCCGCTCCGACCAGAACGGCGAGGTCACCTACAGCGAGGTGTATATGGCGGAAGACACCTGCGAATCCGCCATGCGCGACTGGAGCAAGTGCGAGTTCAAGCGCGACGACGGCGAAGACGGGAGAGTGTTCCGCCTGCACGCCTGCGTCGGCGCTTCGCGCGTGTTTGCCTTCTCCAAGACGAAATACAGCTGCGGATTCGCCGTTTCTTCCAGGATCGCGGCAAAAAAACTGGAAAAGAGCTACCCCAACCAGACGGGGCGGTCGAGGATCTTATATTGCAGCGAAGAGGGGCGCGCCAGCTTCACGCTGGACAGGTTCACCCACCATACTCTGGCGGACTGCTTTTTGGACGGGACGCTGCCCGCTCCGCCCGTGCGGGTGGAAGAAGGTCCCTGCGGCATCAAGGGCATCTATTCGCCGTACGGTTTGCGCCTGTACCGCATCAACGACCCGCGCTACCGCCCCGGCGAAAACGCGCTGCTCAAATTCGATATCTATTGCCCGAAGACGGCTACCGTGCAGATCACCATCCGCGCCGACAAGGGCAGGCGGGCGGAAAACTATACCTGCACCCTGTACCTTGCCGGCTGCGACGCCTGGACGGATCATGTGCTGGGGGCAAAGGACTTCAAGACGGAAGAGAGCAAGCCTTTGGCGCAGCTGCGCGAGGCGAAATACATCGCGTTTTATTCGGAAGACGTGTTCTACATCAATAATTTGCTGCTTTTGTAAAAATTTTCGGCGATTTGCTTTTGTTGCGGGGTGAAATATGGTATACTCTTTAGGAGATAAAGTCATTACAAAAAAGAACCACCCGTGCGGCGGCAACGTCTGGACGATCGTCCGCACCGGCGCAGACGTCAAGCTGCGCTGCGACAAGTGCGGGCGGGTAGTGCTCTTTTCGATGCCCGATTTTCTCAAGGCGATCAAAAAGAGCAAGGGGTGATACATGCAGGAACAGCCGAGCCTGAAAGAATTGCTGGAGGACCGCCGCCACCCGCGGCGCGCCTTCTGCTCTACGCTGCGCTTTCTGCTGGTCTTGCTGGCGCTCTTTTCCGTCGTGACCATCCTGTTCACGCAGATCTTCGTCGGCGTGATCGTAGACGGCAGTTCGATGGAGCCGACGCTGACCAGCGGCGATTATCTGTTCGTAGACACGACCGCAGACATCGCCCGGGGAGACATCGTCGTCTTTGCCTCGCCCGAGCCCGGCAGCGAAGATCTGGAGCTGATCAAGCGAGTCATCGGCCTGCCCGGCGACGAGCTCCGCATCACGCGCGACGGCAGGGTGGCCCGCAAAAACAGGGGAGAGGACAGCTTTATCTGGCTGGAAGAAGATTATATCCTCGGCCCGTACGACAACCACCGCGACCAGTCTGTCACCGTGGCGGCGGGCGAACTGTTCGTGATGGGCGACAACCGCGGCGACAGCCACGACAGCCGCTCGTTCGGCGGCGTACCGCTTGAAAACGTGCTGGGCACGGTCACGGGCTGGTCTTTGCGCGGCAAAGACCTATTGACCGCCGTCCTGGGCGTTCTGCGGTTTGAACGACGAATTTTGCAGCGCCGCATCCGATCCGTACCGTTTTCGGCGCCGTGCGATGCGAAAGATAAGTTTTTGGAGGAAATATGATGAAAAACGAAATCGTGATCACATCAGACAGCACCTGTGACCTGAGCGAAGAACAGGTCCGCACCAACGGGATCGTCATCCTGCCCCTGAGCGTCATGTTGGGAGAAAAGACGTATAAAGACGGCATCGACATCTCTCCCACGGACATCTTCCGCTACTATGACGAGACGGGCACCCTGCCCAAGACCGCGGCACCGAGCTTCTCCGATTACGAGGAATTTTTCCGCCGCTTTACGGACGAGGGGAAGACGGTCATCCACTTCAACATCTCTTCCAAAGCCAGCGGTTCGCACGGCTTCGCCGCGGCGGCGGCAAAGGAGATCGGCAGCGGCAAAGTCTTTGTGGTGGACAGCCTCGCCCTTTCCACGGGGCAGGGGCTGCTGGTCATGAAGGCGTGCGACCTGCGCGCGCAGGGGATGGATGCGAAAGACATCTACGACACGGTCATGGGCCTGCGCCAAAAGGTCAACACCTCCTTCATCCCCGATACGCTGCTGTACCTGTACAAGGGCGGCAGATGCTCGACTTTGAGCTATTACGGCGCCAAAGTGCTCTCCATCCACCCGATGATCGACATGAAGGACGGTCAGCTGTACCCGAAAAAGAAATACGTCGGCAAGATGAACCGCTGCATCCGCTCGTATGTGCGCGACCTCGCCGAAGAGTACCCGCACTACGACAGGACGCGCTGCTTCGTCACGCACAGCATGGCGGACGCGGAACTGGTCGAGCTCGCCAAAGAGATGGTGCACGAACTCTTCTCCTTCGACGAAGTGGTGGAAACGGTGGCAGGCAGCATCATCACCAGCCACTGCGGCAGGAACACGCTGGGCGTGCTCTTCATCAGCGAATGATCTCTATCGAGGCATAACCATGAACGTCATCTTCAGCGACGCGGACCTGGTCGCGTCATACAGGCAGCAGCGGAACATCCTGCGGGCGTATATCGGCGTCTGCTGCGCGTTTGCGCTGCTCTGCCTGGGTTTTTATCTGTATTTTCTGTCTCTGCCGTATAACGACCCAATGCAGCTGCTGCCAAAGGTCGTCGTCTGCGCCGCTACCTGCGCCTTCATCATCTTTTCGTACATCTTTATGGGGATCAAATACCACAGGGCGCGCAAATATTATAAATTGATCTCTTATTTTTCGGTGGGGATGAAGCAGGTCAACGTCAGCTATTTTTCTCGCTATGAACAGCCGGAGACCAAAGACGGCGTGGAATACAACGTGCTCATCTTTTCCGAATGGAGCAAAAAAAAGTCGGAATACATGGACAGGAAGGTGCATTGCGTCACGGAAAAGCCGCTGCCGCAGTTTCGCACCGGAGACAAGGTGCGCTATCTGACGCAGAACAACGTGATGCTCGAATACGAAACGATCGGGCATGACGAGCGGTTTGCGGAAGACGCCAAAGGGCATTCAACGGGCGGCGCCGCCGCCTGAAACAAATATACAGGAGAAACTTGAACATGCGTGCAGTCGTAACTGTAACAGGAAAAGACAAAAAGGGCATCATCGCCAAGGTGAGCGCCTTTTTGGCCGAAAAGGGCGTCAACGTGGAGGATATCAGCCAGACCATCCTGCAAGATTATTTTGCCATGATCATGCTGGTGGATATCAGCGACATCAAAGTGGAACTTTCAGAGCTCGCCAAAGAGTGCGAGCAGATGGGCAGCGAGATCGGCATGTCGGTGCGCTTGCAGCATGAAGCGATCTTCAACGCGATGCACAACATCTGAGGCAGGTCACAGAGAAGGTCTTACGAATGTTTAATAAATTTGACGTATTGGAAACGATCGACATGATCGAAAAGGAGCACCTGGATATCCGCACCATCACCATGGGTATCTCGCTGCTTCCCTGCATCGGCACGGATGCAAAAGAGACCGCGCGCCGCGTCTACGACCTCGTATGCACGCGCGCCAAAGACATCGTGAAGGCGGCGGACAAACTCGCCGGAGAATACGGCATCCCCATCGTCAACAAGCGCGTATCCGTCACTCCCGTCAGCCTCATCACGGCGGCATTCCCGCAGGAAGCACCCGTTGTGGGCAAGGCGCTCGACAGGGCGGCGCACGAGCTCGGCATCGACTTTTTGGGCGGCTATTCGGCGCTCGTGCACAAGGGGATGGCAGACTATGAACAGGCGTTCATCGAAAGCATCCCCGAACTTCTGTCGCAGACGGAGCGAGTCTGCTCTTCCGTCAACATCGGCTCGTCGAAATCGGGCATCAATATGGACGCCGTCCGCCTGATGGGCGAGATCGTCAAGCGCACGGCGGAGTTGACCGCGGCGCAGGACGGGCTGGGCTGTGCCAAGCTGGTGGTGTTCGCCAACGCCGTGGAAGACAACCCCTTCATGGCAGGCGCCTTCCACGGCGTGGGAGAGGCGGGCACGGTCATCAACGTCGGCGTTTCGGGGCCGGGCGTCGTCAAGCACGCTTTAGAAAGCATTCCGGACGCCAACCTCAACGACGCTGCCGAGATGATCAAGCGCACGGCGTTCAAGATCACCCGCGCAGGCCAGCTGATCGCCAAAGAGGCAGCAAAGCGGCTCAACGCGGAGTTCGGCATCGTCGACCTGTCGCTGGCGCCTACGCCCGTGATGGGCGATTCCGTCGCGCATATCCTGGAAGAACTGGGGCTGGAGCGCGTGGGCGGCCACGGCACGACGGCGGCGCTCGCCATGCTCAACGACGCGGTCAAAAAGGGCGGCGTCATGGCCAGCTCGCACGTCGGCGGGCTGTCGGGCGCGTTCATCCCCGTCAGTGAAGACATCGGCATGATCGAGGCCGCGCAGGAAGGTTCGCTGAACATCGATAAACTGGAAGCGATGACCGCCGTCTGCTCGGTGGGGCTGGACATGATCGCCATCCCCGGCAAGACGCCCGCATCGACCATCGCCGCCATCATCGCCGACGAGGCGGCCATCGGCATGATCAACAACAAGACGACCGCCGTCCGCGTCATCCCCGTACCCGGCAAAGACGTAGGCGACAGCGTCGAATTCGGCGGGCTTTTGGGCAGGGCGCCGATCATGCCCGTGCATGCCACCGACAGTTCGAAATTCATCATGCGCGGCGGCAGGATCCCCGCGCCCATCCACAGCAACAAAAATTAGGAGAGGCTTATGGAGAGAAGCGAAGTAGTGGAACGATATAAATGGCGTGTACAGGACATCTTTGCAAGCGACGAGGCGTGGGAACAGGAATACGCCGCCGCGGAAAAGTGCATCGATTTTGGCGCCTTTGCGGGGAAACTTGCAGACCCCGCGCAGCTCGCGGCCCTGTTCGCCCGCCAGGAAGAGGCGGGCAAACGCATCGAGCGGCTGTACCTGTACGCGCACATGCGCCACGACGAAGATTCCCGCGTGGCCAAATATACAGCCATGCAGTCCCGCGCCATGTCGCTGTATGTGCGCTATTCTTCCGAATCGGCGTTCGTAGAGCCGGAACTGACGGCGCTGGACGAAGAGCTCCTCCGCTCTTTCGCAGGCGATGCGCGCTTTGCCGACTACGATTACTTTTTCCGCTGCCTCATCCGCAGCAAACAACACGTCTTGTCCGCAGCCGAAGAAAAACTGCTGGCCCTCGGCGGCGAGGTGTATGGCCAGTTCCAGAATATCTTTTCCATGATCGACAACGCCGATATCCGCTTCGGCGAACTGGATGACGGCAAAGGGGGCAAGATCTCCCTGACGCACGGCACCTACGGCGTCATCATGCACGGGACGGACAGAGAGCTGCGCCGCCGCGCCTTCGAGCAGTATTACCGCTCGTATATCGAGCTGGACAATACCATCGCCGCCACCTATTTCGGCAACGTCAAAAAAGACGTCTTTTTCATGCGGGCGCGCAAATACGATTCCTGCCTGCAGAAGGCGCTGGAAGGGGAAGACGTGGACGTATGCGTGTACCGCAACCTCATCGACGCCGTGCACGCGGGGCTGCCTTCCATGCACCGCTATATCGCCCTGCGCAAAAAGGTGCTGGGCTATGAACAGCAGCACATGTACGACATCTACGCCCCGCTCGTGGAAGACGCAGACCTCAAGCTCCCGTACGAAGAGGCGTGCGAGCTGGTCATCCGCGGCCTCGCCCCCCTCGGAAAAGAGTATTGCGACCTGCTGCGCAGGGGCTTTGCCGAAGGCTGGGTAGACGTCTGCGAGACGACGGGCAAGCGCAGCGGCGCCTACAGCACGGGCATCTTCGGCCTGCACCCGTTCGTGCTCCTCAACTACCAGCAGACGACGCACGACATCTTTACCATCGCCCACGAAATGGGGCATTCGCTGCACACCTACTATTCCAACGCCAACCAGCCCTACGCCAAAGCAGATTACCGCATCTTTGTGGCGGAGGTGGCGAGCACGGTCAACGAGGTGCTGCTTCTCAAATACATCCTCGCGGGCACGCAGGACGAAAAGATGAAAAAGTACCTGCTCAACTACTTTCTGGATACGGTCAGGACGACGCTGCACCGCCAGACGATGTTCGCGGAATTTGAAGAAAAGGCACACGCGCTCGTCGAAGGGGGCATACCGCTCACGGGCGAGAACCTGTGCAAAGAATACCTCGAACTGAACAGGCAATACTACGGCGATGCCATCGTCCACGACGAGCAGATCGCCTACGAATGGTCGCGCATCCCGCACTTCTATACCTCTTTTTACGTCTATAAATACGCGACGGGCATCGTCAGCGCCATCTCCATCGCCGATCGCATCCTTACGGAAGGGGAAAAGGCGGTCAAAGCGTACAAGGCGTTCCTCTCTTCCGGCGGCAGCGACAGCCCGGTAGAACTTTTGAAGATCGCCGGCGTCGATTTGACAAAACCCGCCGCCTTTGAGGCGGCGATGCAGGAATTCGACGGCGCCCTCGCCGAGCTCGAACGGCTGATAGGCTGAGCGATGGTCAGGGCAAGTTATACAAACGATCTGCGCGATCTGAAAAAACTGTGCGCCTTTCATCTGTTCGTCGCGCGCGGCCCGCAGACGTTCGCCGTCTCCGCCATGTTCGCGCTGATCGCCGTATTCTTCTTCGTGATGTCGGCCGTCGGCGGCAATGCGGCCCTCGGCTGCACGGCGGGCGCGGTGCTTCTTGCTGCAGCGGCAATTCTGCCGCTCATCCGCTTTTTGCTGCAGAGCGCAAAGATGAAAAAGGCGGCGGCTTCCAATCCGAATTATACGGCGACGCGGCAGGAATACACCTTCGGGGAAGAGAACTTCACCCTCCGCATCTGCGTGCGCGGCAAAGAAGAGGAATACGCCATCCCGTACGCGCAGGTACTGCGCGCCTACGAGACGAAGGAATACTTTTATCTCTATATCGGCGGCGGAAAGGTGCTGATCTTGCCCAAGGGCGCGATCACGGAAGGGAGCGCAGACGAGCTCGCCGCCTGCCTGCGGGCGATGGGAAAGCGCTTCCGCGAAAAACGCAGCTGCCGCAGGGCGTAGAACAGAGGAAAACTTATGGCAAAAGCTAAGACAAACGTACTTCCGAACAACCTCGAAGCGGAGCAGGCGCTGCTCGGCTGCCTGCTCATCGACAACGAGGTGCAGACGGAACTTTTAGATAAACTGGGCGAAGACGACTTCTACCAGGAATCGCATAAATTGATCGTCGGCGCCATGCGGGCGGTGTTCAACGCGCGCAAGCCCGTCGATATCGTCACCCTCGCCGACCAGCTGGAAAACGAAAACTGCCTCGCCAAAGTAGGGGGGCAGTCGTACATCACAGAGCTTGCCACCATGACGCTGTCGGCGGCAAACTACCGCTCGTATTTTGAGATCGTAAAGAGGGACAGCATCCACCGCAGGCTGATCCGCGCCTCGCAGCAGATCATCGAACAGTGCCAGAGCGGCGGCGAGTCGGACGACAGCGTCGCCTATGCGGAAAAGCTCGTGTTCGATATCTCCAAAAAGATGGACACCTCCACATTGGTCGACATGCGCGAAGACGACAGTTACGACCAGGTGCTGAACAAGTTCGAGCTGATCTCGACCGACAAGAACGCCCTCCGCGGCGTCAATACCGGCTTTACCAAGCTGGATAAGCTGACCAACGGCCTGCAAAAATCCGACTTCATCGTCCTCGCCGCCCGCCCCGGCGTCGGCAAGACGACCATCGGCATGAACATCATCGAATACGCGGCGCTGCACGACAACCGCGTCTGCGCCGTATTTTCGCTGGAAATGCCGCGCGTGCAGCTGGCGCAGAGGCTCCTGTGCTCGCATGCGCGGGTCAGCATGTCGAAGGCGCTGGCGGGCGAACTGTCGCAGAACGAATGGAAGCAGCTGTGGAAGGCGAGTTCCGAACTCAAACAGGCCAAGATCTACATAGACGACTCCTCCAAGATCACGCCGGCGGAGATCTTGTCCAAATGCAGGCGCTTGAAAGCGCGCAAAGAGGGGCTGGACATCGTCATGATCGACTATATCCAGCTGATGGGCAGCGGCGAGCGGCACGGCGAAGAAAACCGCCAGCAGGAAGTGGCGACCATCACCCGCAACCTGAAGATCATGGCAAAGGAACTGGACGTGCCCGTCCTGGCGCTGTCGCAGCTGCGAAGGATCTCTTCCAAAGAAGAGCCGCAGCTTTCCGACCTGCGCGAATCGGGCGCCATCGAGCAGGACGCCGACATGGTCATGTTCATCCACAGGCCCGATGTCGCCGCCACCGAAGAAGAACTCAAGACGGGGAAGATCGTCAAAGACGCGGCGGACCTGATCATCGCCAAGCACAGGAACGGCGAACTGGGCAGGGTGAAGCTGCGCTTCCGCGGCGACCAGGTGCGCTACGTCAACCCGCCGCCGGGATTTTTGCCGGACGACCCGCAGGAAGGGCGGCAGGGGGCAAAGGATGAAGAAGCGCCCGCACCGGAGGACGACGACGCGCCGCCGTTCGACACATACGACGAGGCGATGGACGCCTTCCCGAGGGACGAATGATGTTTCAGACCCGCATCGAAGAGATCGGCGAGCGCTCTCTGCTCGCCGCCAAAGAATACCTGCTGCAAGGGGAATGCGTCGCCTTCCCGACCGAAACGGTCTACGGCCTGGGCGCCGACGCGCGTTCTGACGCCGCCGTCGCCAACATCTACGCCGTCAAGGGCCGCCCGCAAGACAACCCGCTCATCGTGCACGTGCACAGCGGGTACGATCTGAACGAGCTCGTCTATGACGACAAGCCTTATGCAAAAAAACTGCGCGAGGCCTTTTTGCCCGGGCCGCTGACGCTCGTATACCGCAGCCGCGGCACGGTCAGTAAAAAGGTCTCCTGCGGGCTGGATACGCTGGCGGTCCGCGTCCCTTCGCACGAGGGCGCCCAGCGCTTTCTGCGAGCCGTCGGCATCCCCGTCGCCGCGCCCTCCGCCAACCGCTCCAAACACGTCAGCCCCGTCACGGCAGGGCACGTTTACGACGATCTATACGGAAAGATCCCCCTGATCCTGGACGGCGGGCCGTGCTCTGGCGGTATAGAGAGTACTGTGTGTGACGTAACAGGCGATAGACCGGTAGTCTTGCGGGCGGGGCTCATCTCCCGCGAGATGATCGAAAGCGTCGCCGGCAGCTGCGATATGTATGTCTTGAAGGAAGGGGAACCCGCGCGCTCGCCGGGCATGAAGTACAAGCACTACGCCCCCGCCTGCAAGACGAAGTTGTTCGCCCCCGAAGAACTGGGCAAGGCAAAAGAAGAATTTTTCGCCCTGCAAAGCGGCGGCACCCGCGTTCTGGTGCTGTGTGAAGGCAGCGCCGCGGCGGCGTTCCCGCAGGAGGCCGTGCTGTGCCTTGGGAATACGCCCGCAGAGATGGCGGAAAATTTATACAGCCTGCTGCGGGAGGCGGAAACGCGGGCGGAAGTACTGCTCGCCGTCGAGCCGGTCGGGCGGGGCGGCGTTATGACGGGCGTCCTGAACCGCCTGCGCAAGGCGTGCGCCGAGGGCTGAGCCATGAAGAGGAAAAAGGTCTTATTCGTCTGTACGGGGAACACCTGCCGCAGCCCGATGGCGGAATTTATCTTCCGCAGGGAGATCAAAAAGAGGAAGATCAAGTACGTCGACGCGGCGTCCGCGGGCATCTTTATGCAAAAAGGCTCTGCGCTCAGCGCAAACAGCGCCGCCTGCCTGGACGAGCTGGGCATCGACCATTCCAAATTCAAGCCGCGGCAGCTGCGGCATAAGATGATCGAGGGCAGCTACCTCGTCGTCTGCATGACTTCCGCGCAAAAGGACCTGCTGAACGGATACGACCACGTCTTTTCCGTCAAAGATATCGCCGGTTTCGATATCCCCGACCCGTACGGGCAGGATATCGCCGCCTATAAACGCACCGCCAACCGCATCTATGCGGCGGTGGATGCGATCATCAAAAAATATTTTCAATAACGGGAGGAGAAAAGATGAAAATTGCCGTTGCGTGCGACCACGGCGGTCTCGCGCTGAAACAAGTGCTGTTGGACTATCTGCAAAAAAACGGGTATGAAGTGTGCGATTTCGGCACAAATACCGCCGACTCGTGCGACTATCCCGATCACGCCCTGCCCGCGGCGGAGGCGGTGGCGCGCGGCGAATGCGAGCGCGGCATCCTCATCTGCAGCACGGGCATCGGCATTTCGATCGCCGCCAACAAGGTGCGCGGCATCCGCTGCGCCCATTGCCACGATACCTATTCCGCCAAATATACCCGCCTGCATAACGACGCCAACATGATCGCCTTCGGGCAGAAGATCATCGGCGACGGGTTGATGCTGGAGATCGTAGACACGTTTTTACATACCGAATTTGAAGGCGGGCGGCATCAGCGCCGCGTAGACAAGATCTCCGCCATCGAAGAAAAATACAGCCACTGAAAAAGTTTGGCAGAAGGGCAAGAGCATTGAACCAAGTCAAAAAATCCTTTTCGCTTTGACTTGGCCAAGATCATGCGCCGCAGCGATGTACCGTGCGATCGTGCCATACCGGCATAAACCGCGCTCTTTTGTTGAAAATAATATCAAAGGAGAAAAACAGTATGCAAACAAAAAAAGTCCGCAAGGCAGTCATCCCCGCGGCAGGCTTCGGCACGCGCTTTTTGCCCGTCACCAAATCTGTCTGCAAAGAGATGCTGCCCATCGTCGATAAGCCGACGCTGCAGTATATCGTAGAAGAGGCCGTTGCGGCGGGCATCGAAGACATCCTGGTCATCACCGGCCGCAACAAAAAGATATTGGAAGACTTTTTCGATTATACGCCCGAACTGGACGCGCTGCTCGAACACGACGGCAAAGAGGAGTTTTTGGCCATTTCGCGCAAGATGGAAAACCTCGCCAACATGTATTTTGTCAGGCAAAAGCACCCCGTCGGGTTTGCAGACGCCATCCTGTATGCCGAGGCGTTCACGGGCGACGAGCCCTTCGCCATTCTGCTCGGCGACGACATCATCTATACCGACGAGAATACTATGCCAGGCATAAAGCAGCTGATCGACTGCTTTGAAGAGACGGGCAAGCCCACCGTCGCGGTGATGGAAGTTTCCGACGGCGACATTGCAAAGTACGCCAACATCAAGGCGGAAGAGGTGGGCGAGCGCCGTTATCAGATCGAAAAGATCGTGGAAAAGCCCGCCGTCAAAGACAAATTTTCCAACGACGCCGTCATCGGCCGCTACGTCGTCGATGCCGACATCTACGACATCATCCGCCGCACGCCGCCTTCGCCCAAGGGAGAAGTGTACTTTACCGACGCGCTGCAAGAGCTCGCCCGCCAAGGCAGGCTGCTCGGCTGCAAATTCCGGGGCAAGCGCTACGACGCCGGCAATAAGCTGGAATATTTGCAGGCGAACGTGGAATACGCCCTGCGCGACCCCGCATTGGCGCAGCCATTCCGCGCCTATCTGCAGGAGCTGGTGCAAAAATTCGGCAAATAGATCTTGGTTAGAGCTCTTTCATTGAAAGAAACGGGTTTTGCGGGCAGGTGGGTCTGATGAAGCAGCGGCTGATAAACGCAAAAATTTTAACATCGCCCGGCGAGGCGATCGCAGAAGGCGAAGTGCGCATCGACGGCGACACCATCGTCGGTATAGGTGCGCCAGATAAAACATTTGCCGCCGAACGCACGGTCGACTGCGGCGGCAACCTGCTGATGAGCGGCTTTTGCAACGCCCACGCCCACGCGGCGATGTGCCTGTTCCGTGGCGCCGCCGACGATATGCCGCTGGAAAGCTGGCTGTATGACAGGATCTTCCCGCTCGAAGAGCACTTGACGGAAGAGGATATCTACTGGGGCACGATGCTGCAGATCGCGGAATATGTGCGCGGCGGCATCACCTGCTTTGCCGATATGTACTTTTATACCGACGCCGTATTTGCCGCCGCAAGCAAAGCTAATCTCTGTTTGACCCTCTGCGGCAGCCTCAATTCCTACGACTGCGACGACGTTTTGGCGGATATTGCCCGCAATTATGACAAGTATAATACTATGTCAGACAGAGTACGCTACATCCCCGGCCTGCATGCAGAATATACCTGCGAAGAAAAGTTGTTGGAAGAGGTAGCAGATTTTGCCATAGAGCGCGGCGCGCCGACCTGCATCCACCTTTCCGAAACGCTGAAAGAGGTGGGCGACTGCACGGTGCGCCACGGCGGGCTGACGCCGCCGCAGTACCTGCACAAACTCGGCTTTTTTGAAAACGGCGGCATCGCCGCCCACTGCGTATATGCAGACAAAGACGATCTCGACCTTCTGCATCAAAGCGGCGTGGTGCCCGTCATCAATTCCGCCAGCAACTTAAAGCTCGCGTCTGGCATCCCGCCCGTCAGCGCCATGCTGCGGCGGGGCATGACGCCCGCCCTCGGCACCGACGGCACGGCGAGCAACAACGCCGCCTCGATGTTCCGCGAAATGTATCTGTTTTCCTGCCTGCAAAAGCAGGCGATGAAGGACGCCGCCGCCGTCTCCGCCGAACAGGCGCTGTGTGCGGCGACGGAAAACGGCTATAAGGCGCTCGGTTTTCGCGGCGGGAGCCTGAAAAAGGGGAACTTTGCCGACATGGTTCTGCTCGACCTGTCTGCGCCGAGCATGCGGCCGCAGGCGGATATCGGCAAAAACATCGTCTACAGCGCGGATACATCCTGCGTGCTGATGACGATGGCGGGCGGGCGCATCGTCTACGACAGAGGTTCTTACCATATCGGCGAAGATATCTCCGTCATTTATGCGGAATGCGAAAAACGCCAAAAGCGGCTGCTGCGCGAAGCTTTGCGATAAAGGCGCGGCAATATAAGGTGAACTATGGATTTTTTGGAAACGTTGAAACAGATCGGCATCGACTTTGTTGAAAACACGGGCCTTGCCATCGTGCGCACGCTGGCATTTCTCGTGCTCGGCATCGTCATCATCAAGATCGTGCAGACGATCGTGCGAGGCGCGACATTGCGCAGCAAAAAACTGGACAGTTCGGCAGCGTCTTTCATCATCTCGGTGATCACCGTCATCCTGTACGTCGCCCTCATCATCGTGCTCGTCACCTCGCTCGGGTTTTCCACGGCAGGCATCATCGCCGGCTTTTCCGCAGTCGCCCTCGCCATCGCCCTCGCCCTCAAAGACAGCCTGGCTAGCCTTGCCAACGGCGTCATCATCATCTTCACCAAACCCTTCAAAAAGGGAGATTACGTCAAGATCGGCGAATACGACGGCCTGGTGCAGGACATCCGCCTGTTCAACACAAAGATCCTTACTTATAATAATGAAGAAGTCATCGTGCCCAACAGCGACGTGCTCAGCCAGGAGATGATCAACTACAGCGCCATGCCGCTGCGCCGCGTGTGCATCGACGTGCCGCTCGCCTACGGGACGGACGTCGCCAAGGCAAAGCAGATCATTTTGGAATGCGTCAGGGCGTACCGGTACGTCGTCCCGTCTCCCGCCCCGTCCGTCGATCTGACCGCTTACGGCAGCAGCGCCCTCAATTTTTCCGTCAAGGCGTGGACGCCCACGGAAAATTACTGGACGACGCTGTTCGGCCTGTACGAAGACATCTATAATACGGTCAACGCCAACGGTCTGAAGATCCCGTTCAACCAGTTGGATGTGCGCATCGTGCCGGATCAGAACAAAAATAGCGACGACAGCGCGCAAGGAGGCCGCCAATGATCGAATATTTGCTGACAGCAGCGGCAGAAGCAGGGCAGGACGCGCCCGCAGAAGCTGCGGACCCGCTGTTCTATATCATCCAATACGCCGTCTATTTTGCCATCATCGTCGTGGGGCTGATCGTCCTGTGGCTGCTGCATAAAAAGACGAAGCTGCCCACACACGCCGCGCTGCGGGCGCAGATGAACGCCGCCGCCCAGAGCCTGGAACAATATATAAAGGATACGCAGGAGCAGGCGGCGGGCAAATACCGCCTGTTCAGGCGCGCCAATAAATTGCAGGCAAAGTGCAACAAGCTGTATTATTATGCTACGATGCTCGCCGAAAAAGAGCGCGACAGCAGTATGGGCAGCATGGCGCTCATCCTCGACGAGGCGCGCGACGGCGTCTCCGCCTACCGCTACAGCGCCCTCGAAGACGAGGCGGATATCCGCCACCTCTATGCCTCGCTCGGCAAACTGCGCGAAGCGTTGGCCGCGCTCGACAGCATCGCCGAACGCGACAGGGCGCTTTTGGCAAAAAAAGCGGAGAAGTAGGGGATGGATAAGACATTGATCTGCATCGGCGGCGGCGAATTGAAGAACAAAGAGACGCTGCCCATCGACGCATATATCGCCGAAAAGGCAAAAAAGCGCGCCGGAGACAGGCGCGCCTACGGCCTGTTCATCCCCACCGCCAGCCACGACAGCATGCCGTACTTCAACAGCTTCCGCAAGACGTATACCTCCGTCTTCGACATCAAGGCAGACGTCGCCCTCACCGTTTACGGGGAGATGAGCATCGAAAAGATCGCCGAAAAATTCCAAAAAGCCGACTTCGTCTATGTGGGCGGCGGGAACACGCTGTTCATGCTCGAGCACTGGAAAAAGACGGGGCTGCTGCCGCTCATCGCCGACGCCTACGAGCGCGGCGTCATCCTCTGCGGGCTTTCGGCAGGGGCGATCTGCTGGTTTGAGACCATGTATACCGATTCCGACCCCGCCGCGCCGGACAGTTATTCGATTTTTCCCGGATTAAATTGGGTAAAAGGAATAATTTCTCCGCATTATGACCGTCGAGCGCTTGACTTCGACCAAAAATTATTGTATAATAAACAAGCTGCTGTTGGATTGGAAGACAAAAGCGCCATCGAGCTCGTCAACGGCGAGATCGTTCGCTCCTTCAGCTGGGGCGGAAACGCATACGCGATCCGCTGTGAAGAGGGAACACTGCGCAAGAGCGTCATCCAACCGAACATAGCCTTGTAATGCGAGTGTGGTGAAACTGGCAGACGCGCTAGATTCAGGTTCTAGTGGGAGCGATCCCATGCAGGTTCAAGTCCTGTCACTCGCACCAACGCCGGGAAGCAGGCGCGCAGAGCGCCCGCTTCCCAGGGCGCTTGCTTTGCCTCTGCAGGCAAAAGCGCGGCACGCCCGCCACTGCGGGGCTCCCATTCAATTTCGCTCATCCGACAGATTTTCCCGGAAGGAATTCGCGCCTTCCGGGACTTTTTTTCGCCGTTTTTGAGTCGCCGGCACCGCCGCTTGCCGCAACCGCCTTTCCCTTTTTATATTTGGAAGTGGCAATACGATGGGGCAGCACGGCCGCCGCCCGCGCAAAATACCTTGCTTTCCTTGACATGAACAAAAAAATGCGTTACTATAAAACAGGAAAAAATATTGCGGAGCACTACGGATGCAGACGATCGCCCAAAAACTGAATGCCGCCGCGGCGGCGCCCGTCATGCGGAATATCGCCGCCTTTTTGGATGGGCGGATCTTCCCCGCCGTCTATGCGGCGCTCGCATTTCTCTGTTCGCTGACAGGCTTGGAACTTGCCTTTTATGCGCTGACGGCCGCCGCCGTCGTGTTCGTCTGCCTCTTCGGCAAGAGCACGAAGCCGATCGCCGTCCCGCTCGTGCTCGTAGTCTATTCCACCAGCTGGAAGCACACGCCGCAGCCGCCGGAAAATTCAGCCTTTTTCCTGCAGCCGTGGGTATTGGGCGCCATCTGCGCCATGGCGGCCGCCGCCGTGGGGGCGATGCTCTTTCGCCTTTTCCTCTGCCGCGGGCAGAATAGGGGGGAAGGGGCGCCGCTGCTGCAGGGCGGGCTGCTCGCCCTGTGCGCCGCCTTTTTATGCAACGGCCTGTTTTCAAAGGAATATATCCTCAAAGACTTTTTGTTCGGGCTGCTGATCGCCGCCTCCTTTTTCGCCGTCTATTTCTTCTTCACCCATACTTACCGCGGTAAAGACGCGGCGGGCTACTTCGCCTATACGCTCACGCTGGCGGCGAGCGTCATCTTTTTGCAGATCTTGTACGCGCTCGCCTTTCGCGGCGTCATCGAAGGCGGCTCCATCGACAAAGACCTCATGATCGCGGGATGGGGGATGAGCAACAACTTCGGCGGCATGCTCGCCATGTTCCTGCCTGCGCCCCTGTACCTTGCCTATCGCTGCAAAAGGGGATGGCTGCTGTACCTGTATTCCCTGGTGCTATTCGCCGCCGTCGCCTGTACGCTCAGCCGTTCCGCTCTCCTCACGGGCGCGGTGCTGTTTGCCGCGGGTACGGTCGTTCTGGCAGTCGCCAAAAGCCCGCGCCGCACCTTCTTCCGCATCTGCGCCGCTGCCGCCGTCCTCTGCGCGGCTGCCGCCGCCTTCCTTTTCCGAGAACAGATCGCCGCGCTTTTGTCCGTCCTCTTCGAGCGGGGCTGGAGCGATTCCAACCGCTTCGCCATCTGGAAGTTTGGCTTAGATAACTTTTTGTCCGCGCCCCTGTTCGGCACGGGGTTTTATATTCAGTTTTACGGCGACTTCGGCTTCGACATCGCCAACTGGGTATTCCCCGACATGTACCACAACATCCTCGTCCAGGTCGCCGCTTCCTGCGGCATGTTCGGCCTGCTCGCCTATACATTCCACCTCTCGGGGGTGTGCACGCTGTTGACGCGCAAGGGCGGCGCGGCAAGCCTTTTATACCTCGCCGTATTTTTGGGCATCAGCGGCGCTTCGCTGTTAGACAACCACATCTTCCACGTCTTCCCCGCGCTCGTCTATTCGCTGGCGCTGGCGCTGTGGGAGGGGGACACGGCAGGCGGCCGCCTGCCCCTGTACGCAAAAAGCCCTCTCTGCAAGGGGCGCACGATATTTTTCCGCCGATAAGCTGCCGGGGAGCATTTTACGCTCTCCGGCGCCTGCCATATTGCGGGAAAGCGCGCCGCGTCCGCAGAGGAGCACACTCGTTTTTCCCGTGCGGCGGCGGATGGATCGGCCTGTTTTTCTTTCCTTGCGGCTGCAGCTTCCCGGCAGATTTGGTCTATTTGCCTTCCGAACTCACAAAATAGGGGATTTCTTTGATTTTTTTTAATTTTTTTTGGCTGAACTATTGAAAAGTATTAAAATTTATTGTATAATAAAATGCGAGAATAGTGCAAACTATTTTTAGGAATATCCACAGGAGGATGATGATGCAGGAAGTTGATTTCCCTTTGTATGTCTTTCATCACGGAAAGAACTACAGGGCGTATGAGTTCTTTGGGGCGCACCCACTCAAGCAAGACGGGCAGAAAGGCTACATGTTCAGAGTTTGGGCTCCGCATGCAGAGGCGGTATCGGTCGTAGGGGATTTCAATGAATGGGACCCGCGCGCAAACGAGATGAAGCGTTTGCTGGACGGCGAGTCGTTTGAATTATTTATCCCCGGCCTGAAAAATTACGCCATCTACAAATACTGCATCCGCACCAAAGACGGCAGGTATCTGTATAAGGCGGACCCATATGCCTTCCACGCCGAAACGCCCCCGCAGACGGCTTCCAAGACGTACGACCTCGCGGGCTTCAAGTGGAACGACAAAGAGTACCTCAAACAGCGCAAACAGAAGAATGTGTACTCCTCTCCCATGAATATCTATGAGATGAACGCACTCTCGTGGAAGCAGTACGGGGACGGCAACTATTTCGATTTCAATAAGCTCATCGACGAACTCATTCCCTATTTATTGGAAATGGGTTATACGCATGTGGAGTTCATGCCCCTGAGCGAATACCCGTACGACGGTTCGTGGGGGTATCAGGTGACGGGCTACTACGCCATCACCTCGCGCCTGGGCACGCCGCACGACTTCATGCACCTGGTGGACGCCTGCCACAAGAACGGCATCGGCGTCATCATGGACTGGGTGCCCGCGCATTTCCCCAAAGACGCGCACGGCCTGTATGAATTTGACGGCCAGCCCCTGTACGAAAGCCCCGCGTGGGATCGGCAGGAGCACAAGAGCTGGGGCACCCGCCGCTTCGATTACGGCAGGAACG
Organism: Candidatus Borkfalkia faecavium; assembly: GCA_019114755.1. GTDB lineage: Bacteria > Bacillota > Clostridia > Christensenellales > Borkfalkiaceae > Borkfalkia > Borkfalkia faecavium. Next base: position 129,274 of record DXEW01000005.1, on the reverse strand, counting down.
AGATCTTGTCTTTCCTCATCGCCAACGCGATGTTCTTCTTCGACAAGTTCCATATCGATGGGCTGCGCGTAGACGCCGTCGCCTCCATGCTCTACCTCGATTACGACAAAAAGCCGGGCGAATGGCTGCCCAACAAATACGGCGAAAATAAAAACCTCGAGGCGATCGCCTTCCTGCGCCATCTGAACGAGACGGTATTCTCGGAATATCCCGACGCGCTGATGATCGCCGAAGAGTCGACCGCGTGGCCGCTGGTCACGAGGCCTGTCGACGTCGGCGGGCTGGGGTTCAACTTCAAGTGGAACATGGGCTGGATGAACGACGTGCTCGATTACATGCAGACGGACCCGTACTTCCGCAAGGGCAACCACAACAAGCTGACCTTCGCCATGATGTACGCCTTCACCGAAAACTATGTGCTGCCCATCTCGCACGACGAGGTCGTGTACGGCAAACGCTCGCTCATCGACAAGATGCCCGGCAACTACGAAGAAAAGTTTGCCAACCTGCGCGCGTTCATGGGCTTCATGATGTCGCACCCCGGCAAAAAGCTGCTGTTCATGGGCTGCGAATTCGGCCAGTTCAAGGAATGGAACTATAAAGAAGGGCTGGAATTCTCGCTCAAGCAGTATCCGCTGCACCAAAAGCTCTCCGACATGAACGCGGCGCTCAACCATTTCTACAAGGAGACGCCCGCCTTCCACGAGATCGAAGATTCGTGGGACGGCTTTGAATGGATCGCCGCCAACGACGCCGACCAGAATATCATCTCTTACCTGCGGCGCGACAAGGAGGGGAACACATACCTGGTGCTCATCAGCTTCTCCGGCTGCACGGCGACGGGATACCGCCTCGGCGTGCCCAAGGGCAAGTACAAGGTCGTATTCAGTACCGACAATCCGAAGTTCGGCGGCGAGGGGGCTCTGCGCAAGCGCATCTTCAATACCGAGCGCAAACCCAGCCACGGGCGCGAGTATTCCATCAAGATCGACATGCCGAAACTGACCTGCCTGTATCTGCAAAAAATACTGTGATCGAAAGATCCTGTTGATATATATAAAAATTTTTTTGGGGGTTTCAATATGCAAAGAAAAAAAGAGTGCGTTGCAATGTTGCTTGCCGGCGGGCAGGGGAGCAGGCTGTATGCCCTGACCAATAATATTGCAAAGCCGGCAGTGCCGTTTGGCGCGAAGTATCGTATCATCGATTTCCCGCTGTCAAACTGCATCAACTCAGGGATCGACACGGTAGGCGTTTTGACGCAGTATCAGCCGCTTGTGCTCAACGAGTACATAGGCAACGGCCAGCCGTGGGATCTTGACAGGAACTTCGGCGGCGTACATGTCCTGTCGCCGTATCAGAAGAAGGCGAAGTCGGCATGGTACGAAGGCACCGCGAACGCCATCTATCAGAACCTGAACTTCATCAAGATGTACAATCCGGATTACGTGCTGATCCTCTCGGGCGACCATATCTATAAGATGGATTACAGCAAGATGCTGCGCGCCCACATCGAAAAGGGCGCAGACTGCACCATCGCCGCCATCGACGTCCCGCTCAAAGAGGCTTCCCGTTTCGGTATTCTGAATACAAATGCAGACGGCTCCATCTACGAATTTGAAGAAAAGCCCAAGCAGCCCAAGAGCACGCTTGCTTCCATGGGCGTATATATCTTCACCGCCGAAAAGATGTACAAATATCTGGAAGAGGACGAAAACGATCCCGAATCTTCCAAAGACTTCGGCAAAAACGTGCTTCCCGCCATGCTGAACGCGGGCGAAAAGATGTTCGCCTATCAGTTTGAAGGGTACTGGAAAGACGTCGGCACCATCAGCTCGCTGTGGGAAGCGAACATGGACCTGTTGGGCGAAGAACCCGCCTTCGACGTTTCCGACCCGTCGTGGAAGATCCATTCGCGCAACCCGCTGGCACCGCCCGAATATCTGGGCGAAAACAGCATCGTCAAAAACTCGATGATCGCGCTGGGCTCTGAAGTGTACGGCACGCTCGTCAACAGCGTCATCTCCAGCAACGTCGTCATCGAAGAGGGCGCCGTTGTCGAAGACAGCGTCATCATGAGCGGCTCCGTGATCAAAAAGGGCGCGCACGTCAAATATTCGATCATCGACGAAGGCGTCGTCGTGGAAGAGGACGCCTGCATCGGCGAAGGCAAAGAGACCGCCAAAGGCATCGCCGTGCTCGGCCGCGGCATCACCGTCGGCAAGGGCGCCAAAGTTGCCGCCGGCAACATCGTTGACAAAAATATCAAAGAAGGGGAGGAAGCGTAATCATGTCTGCAGTAGGCGTAATTTTTTCTAATATCCACGACGAAAATGTCCCTGAACTTTCCCGTCAGAGGACGATGGGTTCGCTCCCGTACGGCGGCAGATACAGACTGATCGACTTTGCGCTCTCCAACCTCGTCAACTCCGGCGTGACCACCGTCGGCATCATCACCAAGAACAACTACCAGTCGCTGATGGATCACCTGGGCAGCGGCAAAGACTGGGATCTTGCCAGAAAGACGGGCGGCCTGGTGCTGCTCCCGCCCTTCGGTGCCCTCGACAACAGCGGCCTGTATAAAAACCGCCTGGAAGCGCTCAAGGGGATCACCGGATTTTTGTCTCGCCGCAGCGAAGATTATGTGATCTTATGCGACTGCGACGGGGTATACCGCATGGACTTCTCGGATATCATTACATATCACGAGCAGAAACAGGCGGACATCACCCTCGTTTGCCACAACGAAAAGATCGGCAACGCCTCCAACTACACCGTCGTCTGCACGGATGAGAGCGGCAGGATCACCGACATCGAGACCAACCAGGCAGGCCTCGGCTCCAGCAAATATTACAGCAACATCATGGTCATGAACAGGACCTTCCTGCTCAACATCATCAACGACGCCGTCGTGCACGGCTATAAGAGCTTCAGCGAAGACATCCTCCGCAAAAACATCAAGAGCCTCAAACTGTATGCTTACGACTTTGCCGGCTACCATGCCACGATCGACTCGCTCAGCTCCTATTTCACTCACAACATGGAGCTCTTGGACAAAAACGTCCGCGACGAGCTGTTCGGCAACCGCGACATCTATACGAAAGTCCGCGATTCGGCGCCTTCCAAATACGGCGACGGGTCCGAGATCAAAAATTCGCTCATCTCCGACGGCTGCGTCGTCGAAGGCACGGTCGAAAACAGCATCCTGTTCCGCGGCGTCAAGGTCGGCAAGGGGTCCGTCATCAAAAACTCCATCGTCATGCAGGACACCGTCATCGGCGAAAACGTGCAGCTCAACTGCGTCATCACCGATAAGAACGTCGTCATCCGCGACAGGCGCAATCTGTCCGGCTGTGAATTGCAGCCGTACTTCCTGGCAAAGGGTACGATGATCTGAGCATCCGCGCACAACGAAATCACAGGAGGTAAATGATTTATGCCGGCAAAAGCGAAGAGCAAAAAGGTCGAAGAAAAGACGAAAGTCGAAGATAAGGCGGAAGAGCTGACGGCTGCGGCGGAAGCCGCGCCCGCAGAAGTGAAACCCGTCAAGAAAGCGGCAAAGCCCCGCGCCAAAAAGGCGGCGCCCAAGGCTGCGGCACAACCCGCCGAAGAGGTGAAAGAGGTGCTGCAGGAAGAGGCCAAAGAAGAAGCCGCCGTCGAAAACATCGCAGAGGTCTCTGCCGAACCCGAACAGACTGCAGAAGCTGCCGCCGAGGCAGCCCCTGCGGCGGAAGAGGCGGCACAGCCCGCCGAGCCCGCCGAAGAAAAAATAGAGGAGGTCTCAGAAATTACCGTTATGCCGAAAAAGAAGATCTTATTTGTAGCATCGGAAGCGACTCCTTTCATCGCCACGGGCGGCCTTGCCGAAGTGATCGGCTCGCTGTCTAAGGCGCTGGCGACCAACGAAAATTACGACGTGCGCGTCGTGATCCCGCTGTATTCCGACATCTCGTGGGATTACAGGAACAAATTCAAATATTTGGGCAACATCTTCGTTCCCTTGGCGTGGAGGAACCAGTACTGCGGCATCTTCAGCTATGAGATGAACAACGTCACCTTCTACTTCATCGACAACGAGTACTACTTCAAGCGCCCGGGCTGCTACGGCTATTACGACGACGGCGAACGCTTCGCCTTCTTCTGCCGCAGCGTCATGGAGATCATGCCGTTCCTGAACTTCTATCCCGAGATCCTGCACTGCCACGACTGGCAGGCGGCGCTGGCAGCCATCTATCTGAAGACGATCTACTGCTTCCGCCCGGAATACCAGTACATCCGTTCTCTGTTCACCATCCACAACATCGAGTATCAGGGCAAATATTCGTTGGATATCCTCGAAGACCTCTTCGGCATCTCCAATACCTGGAAATATCTGCTCGAGTACAACAAGTGCATCAACCTGATGAAGGCCGCCATCGAGTGCAGCGAAAAGTTCTCGACGGTCAGCCCGCACTACGCGCAGGAGATCAAAGATCCGTACTACGCGCACGGGCTGGATCCCATCGTCCGCCGCAACGAGTTCAAGCTGGTCGGCATCCTCAACGGCATCGACCCCGACTATTACAATCCCGAGACGGACGCATCCATCTTCAGCCATTACAGCATCGACAATCTGGAGCCCAAAAAGCGCTGCAAAGAAGAGCTGCAGAAGATGTTCAACCTGCCCGTCAAGCCCGATACGCCCATCATCGCGGTCATTTCCCGCCTCGTATCGCATAAGGGGCTGGATCTTGTCCGCACCGTCATCGAAGAGGTGCTGCGCCAAGACGTGCAGATCATCATCCTCGGCAAGGGCGACTCTTCCTACGAGAATTACTTTACCGACCTCGCGCGCAGGTATGTGGGCAAGTTCGTGGCAGTGATCGCCTTCAACCCCGATCTGTCCAGAAAGATCTATTCGGGCGCAGACCTGTTCCTGATGCCTTCCAAGTCGGAACCCTGCGGCCTGTCGCAGATGATCGCCAGCCGCTACGGCACCGTGCCCATCGTCCGCGAAACAGGCGGCTTGTACGACAGCATCAAACCGGTAGGGAACGGCGGCAACGGATTTACATTTGCCAACTATAACGCATATGATATGTTGTATGTGATCCGCGAGGCCATCAATTGCTATTACAACAAAGATTTCTGGCCGGAACTGATGAAGCGCGTCATGTCTGTCGATTTCAGCTGGCAGCGTTCCGCCAAAGAATATGAAAAAGTTTACGGGGAAATGTTGAAATAATTTTTAACGGTTAGGAGTAGGACATGAGTAACACTAAAAACATTACCGAGAAAGAAGTGCAGGCACTGATCCAAGGGAAGTTATCGCGCTATTTCGGCGTAGCTCCGAAAGAAGCGACAAAGGACCAGATCTACAAAGCCGTTGTCATGAGCGTCCGCGATATTCTCTTGGAAAAACGTCAGCAGTTCCACAAGGTAATGCGGAGCAAAAATGGCAAGCGCGTGTATTACATGTGCATGGAATTTTTGCTCGGACGTTCACTCAAAAACAATATTTACAACCTCGGTTTGGGTGACGAATATGCAAAAGCATTGAAAGGCTTTGGCCTGACCTTAGACGATTTGTATGAACAGGAACCGGATGCCGGGCTCGGAAACGGCGGGCTCGGCAGACTGGCCGCCTGCTTCATGGACGCCTTGGCAACGGGGAATTATCCCGCAATGGGATATTCCATCCGCTACGATTACGGCTTGTTCAAACAGAAGATCGTAGACGGCTGGCAGATGGAACTGCCGGATATCTGGCTGCCGGGCGGCGAAGTTTGGCTGACGCAGCGCAGCGACAAGGCCTGCACGGTCAAATTCGACGGTTGGGTCAGAGAAGACTGGACGGAGAACGGCTTAAAAGTCACGTACGGCGGCTATAAAGAAGTGGAAGCGCTGCCGTATGACATGATGATCTCCGGCAAAGACAGCGAAGCGGTATCCGTTCTGCGCCTGTGGAGGGCGCGCAACATCTCTCACTTCGACATGAAGCTCTTCTCGCAGGGCGATTACCTGCGCTGCATGGAAGAGGAGAACGAAGCGGAGGTGATCTCGAAGGTCCTGTATCCCGCAGACGACCATTACGAGGGCAAATCGCTGCGCCTGAAACAGCAGTACTTCCTCGTTTCCGCCTCTTTGCAGAACATCATCAACGACCACAAGCACCGCTACGGGCCTTTAAACCTGCTGCCGCAGCAAGCCGCGATCCACATCAACGACACGCATCCGGCACTCGCCATCCCCGAACTCATGCGCCTGCTGATGGATGAAAACGGATTTACCTGGGACGACGCCTGGGCGATCACCACCGCGACCTTTGCCTATACCAACCACACGGTCATGGCCGAAGCGCTCGAAACCTGGCAGGAAGATCTGATCGCACGCCGCTTGCCCCGCATCCACATGATCCTCAAAGAGATCAACCGCCGTTTCTGCAACGATTTGTGGGAACGCTTCCCCGGGCAGCACCAATTCATCGAAAAGATGGCCGTCATTTCCAACGGGCAGGTGCGCATGGCAAACTTGTCCGTCATCGGTTCGCACAAAGTCAACGGCGTTTCGGCGCTGCACAGCGACATCATCAAAAAGAGCATCTTCAACGGCTTCTATCAGATCTGGCCGGATAAGTTCACCAACGTCACCAACGGCATCGCACACCGCCGCTGGCTGTGCCAGGCGAACCCCGAGCTGAGCGGGCTCTTGACCGACTGCATCGGCGACGGCTATGTCAAAAACGCCGCGGAACTGGAAAAGTTCAAAAAATTCGTCAACGACGACAGCGTTCTCAAGCGCCTGCAAGAGATCAAACGCATCAAAAAGCAGCAGTTCGCCGATTACGCCTTCAAAAAAGAGGGCGTGACCATCGATCCGGACAGCATCTTCGACGTGCAGGCAAAACGCATGCACGAGTATAAGCGCCAGCTGCTCAATGCGATGAACGTCATCTCTCTGTACGCAGAGCTGCTCGACGACCCGAATAAAGACATCCACCCGCAGACCTTCATCTTCGGCGCCAAGGCCGCATCCGGCTACTTGCGCGCCAAGCAGTTCATCAAACTCATCTGCTATCTCGCGGAAGACATCAAAAAACACCCGAAGATCAACGAAAAGCTCAACGTCGTCTACATGGAGAACTACAACGTCACCATGGCGGAGTGCATGATCCCCGCGACCGAAGTCAGCGAACAGATCTCGCTGGCAGGCAAAGAGGCGAGCGGCACCAGCAACATGAAGTTCATGCTCAACGGCGCGCTCACCATCGGCACGTTGGACGGCGCGAACGTGGAGATGAGCGAAACGGTCGGCGACGACAATATCTTTATCTTCGGCCTGCGCGCAGACGAGGTGGACGAAGTTTGGTCGAGGGGCTACAACGCCAGCTCGTATTATAACCAGAACCAGCGCCTGCGCAGGGTGGTCGAGATGATCGCCAGGGGATTCAACGGCGAATCGTTCGCAGAGATCGCGAATTACCTGTTGACCGGCACTCCCGTCGCAGACCCGTACATGTGCATGGCAGACTTCGATTCTTATACGGCGACGCAGAAGAAGGTCAAAGACTTGTATGTGCAAGATCAAAAGAAGTGGGCGCAGATCTCTTTGATGAACATTGCCGGCGCAGGCGTGTTCGCTGCAGACCGCAGCATCAAAGAATATGCCGAAAATATCTGGAACCTGAAACCCCTCAAAGCATAACAGATCATTTCAACCAAATAATAAGATCACATGAGTATTTACTATAATCCCTTAGACTTGCGCTGTAAAAGCATCATCGGCGGGATCAAGCAAAACGAAAAATTTGTGATCCATGTTTTCGGAGAAGAGAGTGGGCCTTGCCAGCTCGTCCTGCAAAAGGACGGGCTGCACGAGGCTCGCTTATTCAATATGCATGGAACTGACGACGGCTGGGAGCAGGAACTTTCGATCGCCGAACCCGGCTTATACTTCTACTATTTTCGTTTCAGCGGCCAGCTGGCGGGCTGCGGCAGATTCCGCAATTTAGAATTCACCGATCATATTTCGTCGTATCAGATCTTGGTATACGACGAAAATTTTCGCACGCCCGATTGGTTCAAAGGCGGGATCATGTATCAGATCTTCCCGGATCGCTTTTACAGCAGCGGCAAAGTAGAGGTCTCGCCCGAAAAATGGCTGCATCAAAGCTGGAACGAAGCGCCCGAATACCGCATGAACGGCGAAGGGAAAGTGCTCAATAACGACTTTTTTGGCGGCAATATCCGCGGCATCATCGAAAAACTCGATTATCTGCAGAGCCTGCACGTCAGTATCCTGTACCTGAACCCCATCTTCCGCGCCTTTTCCAACCACCGCTACGACACGGGCGACTTCATGCAGATCGACCCGACCTTCGGCACCGAAGAGGAGTTCGGCGAGTTGGTCGAGGAATGCAAAAAGCGCGGCATCCGCATCATGCTGGACGGCGTGTTCAATCACACGGGCGATGATAGCAAATATTTCAATAAATATGGCAGATACAATAGCATAGGCGCATATCAATCGAAGAATTCAGAGTACTATGCGTGGTATAATTTCATCGAATACCCGAACAAATACGAGGCGTGGTGGGGCATCGACAACGTTCCCGCGGTCAACGAGAGCTGCCCGTCGTACATCGATTTCATCACCGGCGAACAGGGAGTGCTGCGCCATTGGCTGCGGTACGATATCGGAGGCTACCGCTTAGACGTCGCCGACGAGCTGCCGGACGAGTTCATCGTCAAGATCAGGAATGCCGTCAAATCGGCGAACCCGGACGCCGTCGTCCTCGGCGAAGTGTGGGAAGACGCTTCCAACAAGATCGCGTACAGCAAGCGCAGAAAATATTTTCAGGGGAAAGAGCTGGACAGCGTGATGAATTATCCACTGAAAGACGCCATCATCCAGTTCGTCACCAGCGGCGATACGACGGTTTTCCGCCAGACCGTGGCGATGCTGCGCGACAATTATCCGAAACTCGTGCTTGACCTGTTGATGAATATTTTGGGAACGCACGATACGGCGCGCATTCTGACCGCTTTGGGCGGCATCCGCGCCTATAACAAAGACGAGATGAGCCGCACCAAGATGGACGCCGAAACGCGAAAACTTGCCGTAAAGCGCCTGAAAGCGGCCACCGTGCTGCTGTTTACCGTTTTCGGCGTGCCGTGCATCTATTACGGCGACGAGATCGGCATGGAAGGCTATTCCGACCCGTTCTGCCGCATGCCGTTCGCCTGGGACAACATGGATACGGACATCTTGACGCATTACCGCAAGCTGACCAAGATCCGCAGCACGCTGCACGTGTTTTCCGACAGCGAATATAAAGAACTGTATGCAGACACAAACTGCATCGTATTTGAGCGCCGCAAAGGCAAAGAGACGCTCGTCGTGTACATGAACCTGGGCCACAAAAAATACCTGATCAAGTACAAGGGAAAATTGTATAACTTGCTGCAAGACGGCGCGTATGCGGATAAGATCACCATCATGCCGCAAAGCTATGCCGTTTTGAGCAACCGCCCGGTCAACTTCGAGCAAAACGCTTGAAATTGCGCCATTGCAGCCACGAATGCAGATTGCAGCGTCTTTCAATTCTAATTAAGAACAAAAAATCCAGCAGCCCGATAAAAAACAAAGTATATAATCAAACAACAGAGCATACGGCCGCCCCACGGGCGTTTTTTTCTTTATCTATGCGTAAAAGCCGTGTTTTACGCATAGATTTAAGTGTCTGATTTGCACGCATCCCCTATTTTCAGATTGATTTTTTGCTAAAAATACAGTATAATAAGAGCATGGCTACGGATAAAAACGATTTCTATCAAGAGCGCAACCGAAAGACCGTGGAGCGCATCGAAAATTTAAAAGAAGAGCTGCCCGCCTTTGCCGACGAATTTTTTATCGGCATCGAAAACCAGACCAGCGTTTTGACCCGCCTCAACTACGCCTATGACCTGCGCATCTTTTTTGATTTTCTCTGCAAAAAGAAATTCAAAACAAAGACGCCGCGAGAGCTGACGCTGCGCGATCTGGACACGGTGAGTTCTACCGATATCGAAAAATTTGTCAGCTACCTGAGCAGCTACGAATTCGGCGGCAGGCAGGAAAGCTGCAATGAGCGCGCCAAAGCGCGCAAACTTTCGACCGTGCGCGCCCTGTTCCGATATTTTTTTCGCAAAGACAAGCTGAGCGCCGACAACGCCGCCAAAGTTTCGATGCCTAAGCTGCACGAAAAAGAGATCATTCGCCTGGAAACGAATGAGATCGCCGCCCTCCTCGACTGCGCCGACAGCGGCGAAGGCATGACCAACCATCAGCGCGCCTTCCATGAAAAGACGCGCGTGCGCGACGTCGCCATTTTGACCCTGTTTTTGGGCACCGGCATCCGTATCAGCGAGCTGATCGGCCTGAATAACGACGATATCGACTTTACCTCCTGCAGCTTCAAGGTGACGCGCAAAGGCGGCAATCAGACCATCTTATATTTTTCCGACGAAGTCGCCGACGCCCTGGCGCGCTATATAGCGGAAAAAGAAGACGACGACGAGATCCCTGCCGATGAGCCTGCCCTGTTTTTGTCGCTGGAAAAACGGCGCATCAGCAGCCGCGCCGTGCAGAACCTGGTCAAAAAATATAGCAGGATCGTGGCGCCGCTGAAAAAAATTTCGCCGCACAAGCTGCGCAGCACCTACGGCACCCAGCTCTACCGCGAAACGCAGGATATCTATGCCGTCGCCGACGTATTGGGCCATAAAGACGTCAACACGACCAAAAAACACTATGCCGCCATCAGCGAAGATATCCGCCGCTCGGTGGCAGGCCGCGTAAAATTGCGCGAAAGTGACTCTAAAAAGGATGATTAGCTGCGTATTATGCGTGACATAGTACTTCGCAAACAGTAAAAATATGCAAGAAACTGGCAAAATCGAACAACAAGAACGGATATATATCATCCAGCCGATCTTTGACGACACCTACCCCGTTTGGGAGAAAGAGACCATCTCGCTGATCGAGAGTGCGGGCGCCTCTCATGCAGGCACCATCCGCCAAAAGATACGCGAGGTCAACCCCGCCACGGTGATCGGGCCCGGGAAGCTGGCGGAACTTTCCGCCCGCCTGGAGGGCCTGGACGTGACCGTGCTGTACAACGGCGACCTGTCCCCTACACAGACGCTGAATATTTCTCAGGCGCTCGGCGATAAAAAGGTCATCGACAGGACGACGCTCATCCTCGACATCTTTGCCAAAAACGCCAAGACGAACGAAGGCAAACTGCAGGTAGAGCTCGCCATGCTGCAATACATGTATCCTCGCCTGAAGGGCAAGGGCGCGGCGCTTTCCCGCCTCGGCGGCGGCATCGGCACGCGCGGGCCGGGCGAGACGAAGCTGGAGACGGACAGGCGCCGCATCCGCCAGCGCATCGCTTACCTGAAAACAAGGCTCGCCTCCCTCAAAAACACGCGCGATCTGATCGACAAGCGGCGCTCGAAAGAGAATATCACCCGCATTTCGCTCATCGGCTACACGAATACGGGGAAATCGACCCTGCTGAACGCACTCACGGAGGCGGACGTGTATGCCGAAAACAAGCTGTTTGCCACCCTCGACCCCACGTCGCGCTATCTGTTCATCGACAAGACGCCCTTTCTGCTGACGGATACGGTGGGATTTTTGCAAAACCTGCCGCACAACCTCATCTCCGCCTTCCATTCCACCTTGGAAAGTGCCCTGCAATGCGACCTGGCGCTCATCGTCTGCGACGCCGCCGGCGACTACGAGATGCAGCTGCAGACGACGCGGCAGACGCTGCAAGAGCTCGGCTGCACGGCGCCCTGCCTGATCGTCATGAACAAGAGCGAGACGATCGAAAATTTCGACGGCTACCCGCCCAAGAGCATCTTCATCTCCGCCAAGCAAAAGACGGGCCTGGAACAGCTGAAGGGCGAGATCTTGCGTTCCTTCCGCGAAAATTATCTGGAAACGACGCTGCATATCCCCTATAGCCGCATGCACGAATACAGCGGCGTCAAGCGGTATCTGACCGAATGCGCCTATTCTTACTTCGACGACCATGCCGATATCTCCGTGCGCATCCCGCGCATCTATCAAAAAAAGCTGACACCCTTCCTCGGACAAGAAGAGGGGCAAACAGCAGAAAAAGACGAGCAGGAGTAAAACTCCCGCCCGCCTTTTTGTTTTTATCGGATGGTTTTTTATTCGATCTTGATGAGGTCTTCGCCGAGGTCCTGTAAAAAATCGGGCAATTCCTCCTCGGCAGACGGTGCGCTCTCTTTGCCGCCCTGCTCTTTCTGTTCCGCAGCGGGCTGCCCTTCCTGCGGCGCGTCCCCTTCCGCGTCCACATATACATGATTTGCGTACAGATACGAATCCTGCTCGCTTTCGTGCAGTTTGGCGATGTTTTCCATCAGCGTATCGTAATCGGGCAGATCTTCGATGCTGTTCAAGTGGAAGCGCTTCAAAAAATTATCGGTGGTCGCGTATAAGATGGGCCTGCCGACGGCGTCTTTCCTGCCGACGGGTTCGATCATCTTCAGATCGAGCAGCGTATGTACGGCATAGTCGCAGTTGAGCCCGCGCAGCGCCTCCAACTCGCCCTTGGTGATCGGCTGCTTATAGGCGATGATGGCGGCGCATTCCAGGATAGTCTTGGTAAATTCGCGCTCCTTGATGGGGTTCAGCACCGCGCCGATATAGTCTTTATAGTCGGGATTGCTGGAAAGCTGCAGTTTATGGTTGAATTGCAGCAGCCTGAGGCCGCCGCGCTCTTCGTAGCGCTGCCGCAGTTTGTCGGCGGCGGCGCGCACGTCGTCCGCCGAAACGCCCAGTTTTTCGGCTATGGCGGCGACGGGAACGGGATTTCCCGCCACAAATAAGATGCTTTCGAGTATATTACTCAGATTCTCCAAGATCTCCAAAGATATCCTCCTCGACGTGCTCCGGGTTATAGCGGATGACGATGTCTCCGAACACGTCGCCCTGCACGACGGTAATGTACTGATGTTTCAAAAGTTCCAACAGCGCCTGAAAGGTGGTGATGATCTCGCTCTTGCTCGCGTGCGGCGAAAAGAGGGACTCAAAGCTCACCTCGTCCTGCTCTTCCGCCGTCCTGCAGATATACGCCGCGCGGTCCGGGATGGTAAATACGTCTTTCGGGATCTCGCGCTGCATGGTCTCGTCGCGGCGGCGCGCTTCCTGCCGCAAAAGCATATCGGTAAACGCCTTCAAGAGGCCGTCTAAATTGAACTCTTTATAGACGATCTTCGCCTCGCCCACGCTTTTATCCGGCTCTTTATAATAGTAGCCGAGCGTCTCCAGCTGCTTCAATTTGGCGCTTTCCTCTTTGAGCAGCTTATACTCCTCCAGGGCGCGGATGAGCATGGCGCCGCTGTCTTCCGTCTCCTCCTCCGGCTCCACGATGGCGGGAACGAGGCTCTTTGCCTTGATCTCCAGGATGGTGGAGGCGATGCTGAGGTATTCGCTCGCCTTGTCGAGATCGATATAAGGCAGGCCGTTCATGTATTCCAAAAACTGCTCCGTCACTTTGGAGACGAAGATGTCTTTGATCTCGATCTGTTCCTGCTTGATGAGGAACAGCAGCAGGTCGAGCGGGCCTTCAAAGTTGTCGAGCACGGTCGTATAATCGACGACCGATTCAAAATTTTCCGTAAGATCTTTAGACAATGCCGAAAATCAACCCCCATAACATTGTGACGGGCCAGCCGACCCATTGCACGACGAACGTCATGATATATCCGAGGATATCGATATACCCGAAGATCATGGACGCGATGGCAAGCATCTCGTAATTTGCCGTAAATCTCACCAGGAAACGGATGACGATGAGGATGATGAGGATGACGTTGCCGTACTGGCGGAAAAAGCGGAACACCTTTCCCCTGCGCCTGTTGAGCGCTTCCACCAGATTCCAGCCGTCCAAAGGCGGCAGCGGGATGAGGTTGAAGACGGCAAACGAGAGCGAGTACGCCCATAACAACAGCGTAAAGTCGAAAAGAAAATCATCGAGCATCGGCACAGGCGTCTGCACATACATCGAAACGAGCAGGTAGATCGGGTAAAAGATGAACGCGCTCAGATAGTTCGCGGCGATGCCCGCGATAGACGTGAGCGCCAGCCCGCGCTTATAATGGTTGAAGTTGTTGGGGTTGATGGGCACGGGCTTTGCCCAGCCGAATCCCGCCAGGGCGAAAAACACGAGGCCCAAAATATCGAAGTGCGCCAGCGGGTTCAAGGTCAGCCGCCCGCGGATCTTCGGCGTCAGGTCGCCGCATTTATAGGCGACGAAGGCGTGCGAAAATTCGTGCAGGGTCAGCACGATGGCGACAGCCAATAAACTTGCAACGTAATAGAGGATCGTCTGAATAGCCATAGGAAGATTATACTATAAAACGGCCCAAAAAGCAAGGCAACTCGCCTCGCCTGCCGGTGATATTTTAGCAAAAAGGAGCGGCAGCACCGCTCCTTTGTAAGCCTTTTGAATTTATTGCCGGCGCTTTGTATTTATTGCAGGCGCTCGGGCACGACGTCGTTGCGGACGAGGTCTTCATAGCTCTGCGGCTTGACGATGTAGTCCGCCTTTCCGTCTTTGACCAGCACGACGGGCGGGATGAGGTTGCGGTTGTAGTTGCTCGCCATCGAATAGTTATAGGCGCCCGTGGAAAGCACCGCCAAAAGATCGCCGCTCTCCGCCTTGGGAAGGCGCACGTTGGCGCAGATGATGTCGCCGCTTTCGCAGCATTTCCCCGCGATGGTCACCGTCTCGGCGGCGGGCTCGTTCGCCCTGTTTGCCAACACGGGCGTATATTTCGCCTGATACAGCGCATAGCGCGGGCTTTCAAACATGCCCCCGTCCACGGCGATGTATTTTTTGACGCCCGGGATCTCTTTGATCGCCCCTACCGTATACAGGGTGATGCCCGCCTCCCCGACGATGGAGCGGCCGGGCTCGATGACGAGGTACGGCCGTTTGACGCCGTAAGCGTCCGCTTTTTCTTTGAGTTCCGCGATGACGGCGCGCAGGTAATCGGCATAGCCCTCGCAAGAGATCTTGGCGTCTTCATCCGTATACCAGATGCCGTACCCGCCGCCGAGGTTCAAAACGTCTGTTTGCAGGCCGTGCTTTTCCTGCATCGCGGCGATGAAGGCGAGCATCTTATCGACCGCCAGCGTGAACGACTGCTTTTCAAAGATCTGCGAACCGATATGGCAATGATAGCCCGCAAGGCGCAGATTTTTCTTGCCCGCGGCATAGAGGGCGGTCTGCTCCGCCGTGCCGTCGGCGATCGAAAAGCCGAACTTGCTGTCCGTCTTTGCCGTCTGGATAAAGTGATGGGTGTGCGCCTCTACGCCGGGGTTGACGCGGATGAGGACGTCCTGCACCCTGCCGCGCTCGCCGCACAGCTCGTCGAGCATGTCTATCTCGGAGAGCGCATCGACGACAATGGTCCCCACGCCGCTCTCGACGGCGTAGACGAGTTCGGAACGCTGCTTATTGTTGCCGTGCATATAGATGCGCTCTGCGGGAAAACCCGCCCGCAGCGCCGTGTACAGCTCGCCGCCGGAGACGACGTCGACGCCTACCTGCTCCTGCGCCGCGATCTTATAGATGGCAAGGCAGGAAAAGGCCTTGGATGCGTACAGCACCAGCCCGTTGCCGTCGTATTCGCGTTCGATGGCGTCGCGGTAAACGCGGCACATGTCGCGGATGTACTGTTCGTCCATCACATACAGCGGCGTGCCGAATTCTTTTGCCAGCTGCAGCGTATCCGCTCCCCCGATCTGTAAATGCCCTTTTTCGTTTACCTGCAAAGTTTTTCTCTGATTCATTGTATTACCTCGTACCACTTATTGTATCAAAAAACGAGGGAAAATGCAAGAGTTTGCGGAAAATCATTTCAAAAGAATTTGAAAAGGCGGCACCTTGCGATGCCGCCCTCGGATCGTTCACATTCTCTTTTTTACTCGTGCAGGCCCGCCGCCGCGGCGAACTGCATGAAGCCCGCTTCGCCCGCCTCGTCGCGCTTGAACACGGCGGTATTGTCTAAAATATGGACGCACACCTTGCCGATGTATTCCTCCACAAATGTATGCGCCGCCTGCTTGGAAGGCTGTTTGCCCTGCCCGAGCATATCCGCGATCATATAGCGGTGCACGTACAGGTCGTTCGACTCCTCTTCCAGCGCCGCAGGGTCATAGGCGGCGGCCCCGCAGAGGATATCTTCGATGGCGTCCAGCTGCCTCTTCAGCCTGCCGGGCAAGATGAACAGCCCCATCGCCTCGATCAGCCCGATGCCTTCCTTTTTGATGTTCTGATATTCGGGATGCACGTGGAAGATGCCGTCGGGGTAGCGCTCGTCGGTGCGGTTGTTGCGCAGGAGCATGGTGAAGACGTATGTATCCCCCACCTTGCGGCAGATGGGCGACACCGTGTTGTGCGGCGTGCCGTCCGTTTCACTCAAAATGTCGCAGGCGGGGCAGGAAAATCCCTTCCACGCCTCGATGATATGCGCGGCAAGCTCTGCCACGGCCGCCTTGTCTTCCCCTTCCACCTGGATACCGCTGTTGTACCAGTCGAGGATGCCGACGCGCAGCTGCGGGTATTTGTCCGCATATAGCTGCCTGCGGATGCGCGCGCGGTGCATGGGCATGGTATGCCGGCCGCCCTGGAAATGCTCGTGGTTGAGAATGGAACCGCCCACGATGGGGAGCGAGGCGTTACTGCCGATAAAATAGTTGGGGAGGAAATCGACAAAGTCGAGCAGCTTGCGCACCGTAGTGCCGTCGCAGCGCATGGGTGCGTGCTTTTCGGCGATGGCGATGCAGTGTTCGTTATAATATGCATAGGGAGAGTACTGCAAGAACCACTTTTCGCCGCCCAGCTCCACCTTGACCGTGCGGATATTCTGGCGGGGCGGATGCGTGCCCGCACCTTCAAACCCCTCATTTTCTTTACAGAGGGCGCACATGGGATACTTGCGCGACTGCGGCGCGCTCAAAAGTTTGGCGATATCCTTGTTGTTCTTTTCCGGTTTGGAAAGGTTTACAGTGATCTCCAACACGTTGGCGCCGTCGTCATAACTCCACTGAAGGTTGCGCGAGATCGCCGTCTTCTGTATGTACCCGTTTTTGACGGAGATATTGTACAGGTAGTCGCATGCCGCCTGCGGAGACTGCGCGCGAAGGGCGGCAAACTCCTCGTTGATCTTGGAAGGAAGGGGCGTCAGCATCCCGAAGATGCGCGCACAGTAGCGCTCCGCGTTCGCCTCGTCCGTCAGGCCGTGCTCCACCGCATAGGCGGCGATCTCCGCGTTCAGCTCGTCCGGCACGTCCATTGCCGCCACATCCGAAACATCCGCCTCGCCCTCGCAGGGCGCCTGCAATTTCAGCTCTGCCAGCAGCGTGTTGCGCATGTAGATCGTATCCGCGGGCTGCAAATACAAATTCCGTTCTGCATAGGCGATCAGCTTTTCCACCAACAATTCTGCGTCCATTTTTTTCAACTCCGATACATATTCTCGAGGGAGAGCCCCTACATATCTATTATATCGTTTTATGGCGCAATCGTCAAGTGTAAATAAAAAATCGCGCCCGCATACGGCAACTTTGGCAAGATCTGCGCCATACGGGCAAAATATACACCCGCCGGCGGCGGCGCTTTGCGGGCAAAAAAATACCGTGCACGGCGAACACCGTACACGGCTTTTGGTAGGGACAGTAGGACTCGAACCTACGACCTCTCGCATGTGAAGCGAGCGCTCTAACCAACTGAGCTATGCCCCCATATCCGCGCTGTCGCGCGGACTTTTTGGTGTGAAGAATGGGACTTGAACCCACACGGATTTCTCCATACGCCCCTCAAACGTACGCGTCTGCCAATTCCGCCATCCTCACAAGCGATATTTATTTTACTATATTCAGAAAAAAATGTCAAGTCATCGGTAGCAAAATTTATAGCAATTATAAAAAATTTTGACTCTCCGCACATAACGGGCCGTTTCAGGATAGGGAATACGCGCCAGATCCCCCTGTTCATCGGTCAGATCGGCGCGCGAGAGCCACGCGCGCACCGTCCCCTCTCCCGCGTTATAGGCGGCGAGCACCTGCGTCAGCGAAGAAAAGCGCCCGAACAGGTAGCGCAGGTACGCCGTGCCGAGGTCGATATTTTCGGCCGGGTCTCGCACATCCAGCCGCCGCCCCGAAAGCTCTTCTACAAACAGCGCCGTCTGCGGCATGATCTGCATGAGCCCCACGGCGCCCGCGGGGCTGACGGCGTCGGCACGGAAGTTGCTCTCCGCACGGATGACGGCAAACACCAATTCCTCTTCCAGCCCCGCCTGCCGCGCATACAGCCGCACCTCTTCCGCATAGCGCCTGGGTACCAGGCAGCCGTATAAAAAGGCACAGGCGAGGGCGGCGGCAAAGAGGAGGGCGAAAAAGATCCCCGCCGCCCGCAGAACATGTTCAGCAAAGAATTTCATGGACGACCTGAACGACGCGGGAGCGCAGCTGCTCCGGCGTACCGTTGTTATATACTACAGTATGCCCGTTCAGGGAATTATTTTCATAGTCGAACTGACTTTGTACCCGCAGCAGTGCCTCACGCTCGCCGATGCCGTCGCGCTCGCACACGGCGCGGATGCGCGCGGGAAGGTCGCGCATGACGACGATGACGCGGTCAAACAGCTGCGCCGTGCCGCTTTCAAACAGCAGCGGCACCTCGGCGAAGGCGGGCGCATCGCAGGCGTCCATCTCCGTAAACAGCTTTTGCATGATATACGGATGGGTGAGCGCGTTCAGCGCGGCGATCTTTTCCTTGTCGCCGAAGACGATGGCGGCGAGCGCCCTGCGGTCCACCTCTCCCCGCGCATCGAGGCAGCCGGGGAATTGTTCCGCCACTTTTTGCCGCAGCGCGGCGTCTGCATAGATCGTGCGCGCGATGGCGTCCGCCGAAAAGGTACGGTATCCCTCTTCCGCCAGGATGCGCATCACGGCGGACTTGCCGCTGCCGATGCCGCCGGTGACGGCGATCTTCAACTTACTTTGTTTCATACCAGCTCTTGCCGCAGCGCACTTCCACCGTCAGGGGAACTTGCAGCCGCACGGCGTTCTCCATTTCGTGTTGCAGCATCTGCGCCACCTGCTCTTTCTCCTCTTCGAAGGCGTCGATGATCAGTTCGTCGTGCACCTGCAAGATCAGCTGCGAGCGGAACTTCCCCTCCCGCAGCCGTGCCGCCACGCGGATCATGGCGATCTTGATGATGTCGGCACTGCTGCCCTGCAGAGGCATGTTCATGGCGGCGCGCTCGCCGAAGGCGCGGATGTTGTAATTGGAAGAGCGCAGTTCGGGGATGAAGCGCTTCCGCCCCAAAAGCGTCGTCACATAGCCGTGCTCGCGCGCAAAGGCGACGTTGGCGTCCATATATTCTTTGACGTCGGAATAGGTCTCGAAGTATTTGCGGATATATTCGCCCGCCTGCTTTGTGGGGATATGCAGATTAGACGCCAGCCCGAAATCGCTGATGCCGTAGATGATGCCGAAGTTGACCGCCTTCGCCGCCCGCCGCTGTTCGGGCGTGACCTTATCGAGCGGCACGCCGAATACCTGCGATGCGGTCAGGGCGTGTATGTCTTTGCCGGCGCCGTATGCCTCGATCAGCTCCTTGCAGCCCGAAAAATGCGCCAAAAGCCGCAGTTCGATCTGCGAATAGTCGGCGTCGATGAGCACGCGCCCCTCGCCGCGCGCCACGAACAGCTTGCGCAGCTCTCTGCCCTCTTCGTCGCGGACGGGGATATTCTGTAGGTTCGGGTTGAGGCTGGAAAGCCTGCCCGTAGACGTCTGCACCTGGTTAAAGGTGGTATGCACCAGCCCGTCGCGGTCGATGAGCGGCTTGAAGCCGTCGATATACGTGGACAGCAGCTTTTGAAAGTGGCGGCATTCCAGCACGTCGGCGACGATGGCATACTTCCCCGCCAGCTTTTCCAATATCTCCGCGCCCGTCGAATACGTCCCCTTTTTATTCTTTTTGGAAGCGGGCAGGCCCAGCTTTTCAAACAAGATCTTGCCAAGCTGCGCGGGAGAGTTCAGGTTGAAGGTTTCGCCCGCCTGCTCGTAGATCCTGGCGGTGATCTCGGCGATCTTTTCGCGGTAGCGCTGCTCGAACTGCGCACTGGTGGCGCGGTCGATGCGCACCCCGCACACTTCCATATCGTACAGCACGTCGCAGAGTGGCAGTTCCAGGTCTTTATATAATGAAGTCAGGTTTTCGCTTTGCAGCTGCCCACCCAGTTTTTTGTACAGGCAGTAAACGCCGTAGGCGGGCGTCTCTTCGGGCAGGCCGCCGCCCTGCAGCGCCTCGGAAAGCTGATCGTCTTTGCCGCTGTAATCGGCGAGGTATTTCATCAGCGAGACGTCTTCCGCCGCGCGGCAGAGGGAGACGCCGTAGCCGCGCAAAAGATGGCGGAACGCCTTTTTGCCGTACAAGATGACGGGGGCGCCCTCCGCCTCGAACACCTCCTTCAAAAAGGCAGCCAGACGGGCTTCGTCCACTTCGCCGAGCAGATCTCCTCTCTCGCGCACGGCGTATTCAACGCCGCCGATATAAAAATGCAGGCAGCCCTGCCACTCGACGGCCGCTATCTCGCCGCGGCAGGATTTTGCCGCCGGGAAATCGCAGTCCGTGCCGATCTGCCGCACGGCGACGCGCGGCACGGCTTCCGAAGCCGCGGCCCCCTCGGCAGCGAAGATATCCAATTTTGCCAAAGAGGTAAATTCCAGCTGCAAAAACTGGCGTTTGACCTCTTCGGAAAAGGGCAAGGCCAGCGCTCCCGCGTCTTCACCTATCTCGATGGGAACATCGCGGTCGATGGCGGCGAGCTTGTACGAAAGGTACGCCGACTGCTTCCCCGCTTCCAGTTTTTTACATACGGAAGCGGAACAGTCGCCAAGGTGAGCATATACGCCGTCAAGGCTTCCAAAACGCCTGACAAGATCGAGCGCCGTCTTCTCGCCGATGCCGGGGACGCCGGGGATATTGTCGGAACTATCGCCCATCAGCGCCTTCATGTCGATGACCTGACAGGGCTTATAGCCGATCATCTCTTCAAAATGCGCGGCATCCAGCTTCAGAAGTTCGCTGACGCCCGTCTTGGTGAGATAGACGGAGGTGCGCTCGTCCACCAGCTGATAGGCGTCGCGGTCGCCGGTGATGATGATGCTGTGCGTATCCGCAAAGCGGTGCGAAAGCGTACCCACGAGGTCGTCCGCCTCGTAGCCTTCCTTTTCGCATATGCAGATGCGCATGGTGCGGAGCAGTTCTTTCAGCATCCCCACCTGCACGGCGAGATCGTCGGGCATCGGCTTGCGCGTCGCCTTATACCCGTCGTACAATTGATGGCGGAAGGTCGGCGCCTTCAAGTCGAAGGTCACGATCAGCTTGTCCGGATTTTGGTCGGAAATGATCTTCAAAAGCAGCTTGATAAAGCCGAATACCGCGTTGGTCGGCGTTCCGTCTTTGGTCGTCAGCAGCCTGGTCGCGTAATAGGCGCGGTTCAAAAGGCTGTTGCCGTCGATCAGGATCAATGTCTTCATAAAAATGCCCATCCTCGGTTGGTTACATAAATACAGTATAACAGAGCGCGCGGTTTTTGGCAAGCGCAAACGTGCCGCAAGGCGCGCCGCCTTCCGCACGGTATGAAAACTAAAATAACGGGCAGCGGGCGGCAAACGGGCCGCCTTCCGCACGGTATGAAAACGGCCCCGCCGAGCGGAGCCGCCGAATCACTTGATCAGTTTGAATTTGCCGATGACAGGCAGTTCCTTCATTTCGCCCCGCGCCGCGCCGACAAGGCCGACGATGCACAGCACGAACATCAGCAGGCTGAACGCCGCCATCAGGATGATGCCTGCGATGGGGATCAGCGCCAAAATGCCGAATACCACGCTGCCGCAGACGGAGACGATGAGCAGCACCAGCGACTGGTTGGCGTGGAATTTGCCGAAAGCGTCGTTCGGGTAGAGAATGAGCGGCAAAAAGAAGAGGATGCCGAACAGATAGGCGACCGCACAGACGGCCTTACGCTGGGAAAAATCGTCGTTGTTGCCGCTGCCGTTGCCCTGCTCTGGGCTGTTTTGCGGCTGATATTCTTCCATGATCATATACCTCACAAAATATATTGGCAAAAAAGCGGAAAAACCATCCGCTTTCCGCTGCGGTTTTAGTTGTTCGTCATGTCGAGATATTCGTCGTAAGAGACGTTTTTGTCGAACGTCTTGCTGCCGTTGATCTCGATGATGCGGTTGGATACGGTGTTCATCAATTCCTGGTCGTGCGAGGTGAACAGCATGCAGCCCTTAAAGTTGCTCATGCCGTTGTTGAGCGCCGTGATCGATTCGAGGTCGAGGTGGTTGGTCGGCTCGTCCATGATCAAAAAGTTCCCGCCCTCGAGCATCATTTTGGCGAGCATGCAGCGCACCTTTTCGCCGCCCGACAAGACCTTCGCCTTTTTGAGCGCCTCTTCGCCCGAAAACAGCATCCTGCCCAGCCATCCGCGCAGGTACTCCTCGTATTGGTCGTTGGAGAACTGGCTCAGCCATTCCACCAGCGTCATGTCGCAATTTTCAAAGAATTCGTTGTTGTTTTGGGGGAGATAGGAGCAAATGATCGTCTTGCCCCAGCGCACCGTGCCCGCGTCCGGCTGCACCTTTCCCGTCAAAATATCGAACAGCATGGTGATCGTGGTGCTCTTGTCGCTGACAAAGCCGATCTTGTCGTTTTTCTGCACGATGAAGTCGAGGTCTTGGAAGTACCCCTCTTTGGTCAGCCCTTCCACTACCAAAATGTCGTTGCCGATCTCGCGCTCGAACTTGAAGTCGATATACGGGTATTTGCGCAGAGAAGGCTTGATGTCGTTGAGGGTCAGGCGCTCCAGCTCTTTTTTGCGCGAAGTCGCCTGTTTTGATTTGGAAGCGTTGGCGGCAAAGCGGGCGATGAAGTCCTGCAGTTCTTTGGCGCGCTGCTCCATCTTCTTGTTCTGGTCGCGCATCTGCCGCGCGATCAGCTGGCTGGTCTGGTACCAGAAATCGTAGTTGCCGAGGAACAGCTGGATCTTGCCGTAATCGACGTCGCAGATATATGTGCACACCTTGTTAAGAAAGTGCCTGTTGTGGGAGACGATGATGATGGTGTTCTCAAATTCGAGCAGGTAATTTTCCAGCCAGCGCACCGTCTTGATGTCGAGGTTGTTGGTCGGCTCGTCCAAAAGCAGCACGTCGGGGTTGCCGAACAGCGCCTGCGCCAACAATACCTTGACCTTGAGCTTTGCGTCCAGCTCGCCCATCGGCTGACGGAAACAGTCGGACGGGATATCCAGTTCGTTCAAAAGCGTCTCCGCGTCCGACTCCGCTTCCCAGCCGCCGAGTTCGGCAAATTCCGTCTCCAGCTCACCGGCGCGGATGCCGTCTTCATCGGTAAAATCTGCCTTGGCGTACAGCGCCTCGCGCTCGTCCATCAAATCGACCAGGTGCTTATGCCCCAGCATCACCGTGCGCAGCACCGTCTGATCGTCGTAGGCGTTCTGGTTCTGCATCAGCACGGACATGCGCTCGTTTTTGCCCAAAGACACCTCGCCCTTGTTCGGTTCGATCTCGCCGGAAAGGATCTTCAAAAAGGTAGATTTGCCCGCGCCGTTGGCGCCGATGATGCCGTAGCAATTCCCCTTTGTAAACTTTAAGTTGACGTCTTCAAATAATTTTTTGCTGCCATACTGCAAACTGACGTTGGTTACCTGCAACATTCCTGCCTCGTCCTCTTCTATCAAAAACTATTACCGCTATTATACCATAACCCGCCGCAAAGCACAAACAAAAACGCGCGGCAAAGCGCAGAAACTTCTCCCGCGCCTATAAAGGCGGATCAGATCAGCGCCGTCATGCCGTCGTAAGCGGCGATATAGCCGCGCCGCTCCGCCTCCTTCTCGATCCTCTCGCGGAAAGGGGCGCTGTTGTGCGAAAAATGTGTGACATAGTACTTCGCATCCGGCGAAATTATGCCGTATATTGCCAATTTTTCGCACACGATATCGTTTTCCGCAAATCCCATATGGCGGGAAGAGTGCGGGCCTGCGGTGTCGGCAAAGGTGCAGTCGAAGCTGACGGCATCCAGCTGCACGCCGCATTCTGCCAAAAAAGCGTAGCACTTTTCGTCTAACAGCCCCGTGTCGTTGCAGTACAGCAGCGACTTTCCGCCGCGCGAAATGCAGTATATGAGCGCCTCTTCCTGCGGGGTGTGTTCGGCGGGCAGGGCGATGATCTCGTACTCCCCCGCCGTGAACCGTTCAAACGGCCGCACCGCATGCAGGCGGATATGTTCGGAAACTTCTTGCCGCATCTCACGCCGCGTCCCCTCGGCAAAGACGGAAAGCACCTCTTTGTTGGCAAAGAGGTCGAGCCCTTCCGCGCGCATGCCCTGCGCAAATTTATAGCCGCGGTTGACAAATTCCTGCGCGTAAAAGTGGTCGGTATGCGAATGGGTGACCAAGAGCGTGCGTACCGCCGACAGGTCGAAGCCAAAGCGCAGGGTGTGCATATATGTGTCCGGCGGAAAATCGACGAGGAGTGTTCCGTCGATGAGCATCTGCGAGCGTGTGCGCAGCTGCGCGGGCAGATCTGCCCGCGCCCTCGTACATGCGCCGCAGTTGCAAAATACCGCCGGGAAGCCCTCCGCCGCCGCCGTTCCTAAGTATTGTATCTTCATAGCATTCAACAGTCGTAGAGTATGGTCACAGGTCCGTCGTTGTGCTGTTCTATCTGCATATCCGCCCCGAACACGCCCGTCTTGACGGGGATGCCGTATGCCGCGATCGCCTCCGCCGTGCGCTCGTACAGCGGCTGCGCCTGTTCCGGCCGCGCCGCGCCGATAAAGCTCGGCCTGTTGCCGTGCGAACAGTCTCCGTACAGCGTGAACTGCGAGATGAGCAGCACCTCGCCCCGCACGTCCTGCACGGAGAGATTCATCTTGCCCTGCCCGTCTTCAAAGACGCGCAGCATGGCGATCTTTTTTGCCATCAGCGCGGCGCTTTTTTCGCTGTCGGCAGGCGATACCGCCAGATAGACGGCGAGGCCGCCCTCGATTTCGGAGATCGACTGCCCGCCCACGGAGAGCGACGTCTTTTTGACCCGCTGGATCACAGCCCGCATATAAGTTACCTCTCAACAGACGAAAGAGCCGTAGCGGCGCACTGCCGAACGGCTCTCGATGTCGATCTTAAATTATTTGACGCGTTCCATGTACTCGCCGGTACGCGTATCCACGCGGATGACTTCGCCCTCGTTGACGAACATGGGCACCTGGATCTTCGCGCCCGTCTCCAGCGTCGCCATCTTGGTGGCGTTGGTCGCCGTGTTGCCGCGCACGCCCGGCTCCGCCTCGACGATCTTCAGCTCGACGAAGTTCTCGCACTCGACGGAGAAAGCCGTACCCTTATAGAAGCGCACGGTCACCGTGTCGTTCTCTTTGATATACTTGAGCGCGTCTTCCACCTGCTCGTGATTGAGCGGCGTCAGGTTGAACTCTTCGTCCATGAAATAGTACAGATCGCCGTCCGAATACGAATAGGTCATCTTCTTCGTCTCGATGTGCGCGTTTTCCAGCTTTTCCGAAGGGTTGAAGGTCTGCTCGAGCACCGCGCCCGTCACCACGTTCTTGAGCTTGGTGCGCACGAACGCCGCGCCCTTGCCGGGCTTGACGTGCTGGAACTCGACCACGACGTACACGTTGCCGTTGTATTCGATGGTAACACCCTTTCTGATATCTCCTGCTGCGATCATAAAATATGTCTCCTTGTAAATATATCAACTATTATTTTATAACGAAATTATAAGACGATCAGCTCTTTTGCCGAGCGCATGAAGCTCTCTGCGCGGCCGCCCGCCATACAGGCGCTGTCTTCGATGCGGATGCCGAACTTCCCTTCAAAATATACGCCTGGCTCGATGGAAAACACCATGTTCTCTTCCAGGATATGCTCGCTGCGCGGGCCGAGGGTGGGATATTCGTGGATGTTGATGCCGATCCCGTGCCCGAGCGAGTGGGTAAAGAACTTGTCGTAGCCGTAGCCCGCCAACACATCGCGCGCCAAGGCGTCTGCCTGCTTCCCCGTCTGCCCCGCACGGATGCCCTCCGCCGCGGCCATATGCGCTTCCAATACAGCCATATATGCCTGTTTGAATTCCGCATCCGGCTTGCCGAAACAGAAGGTGCGCGTCATGTCCGAACAATAGCCGCCGTACTTGCAGCCGAAGTCGAGCAGCACGGGCATGCCGTTTTGCAGCTTCGCCGTGCCCGACGCGTGGTGCGGCACGGAGGTATTCCTGCCGAAGGCCGCGATCGTCTTGAACGAGCGGTCCTCTGCCCCGCCGCGCAGCATCAGGTATTCGAGCAGGCCCGCCGCTTCCAGCTCCGTCATCCCCTCTTTCAGTTCGGGAAGAAGGAGCGCAAACGCCTCTTCGGCGATGCGGCATGCCTCGCGGATACAGGCAAGCTCGTGCCCGTCTTTATGCGCCATGGCTGCCGTGAACGCGGGCATGCTGTCTGTCAGCTTCCAGCGCTGCTTATGCAGCTTTTCGTAGAGCGGCAGGCTCACCCGTTCAAAGGGAACAGCCAGCGAGCGGATCCCTTTTTCCTTCACATACTCTAAAACGGCGTCTTCCGAACGCGCGATCTCGACGGCGGTAAACGTGCCCGCGAGCGCCTGTTTGGCGGCTTCCGCGTAGCGCGGGTCGGTGAAGAACACGCTTTCGCCCGCATCGGTATATACATAGCCGAAGCTGGAAGGAAAACCGGTCAGGTAACGGCGCAGGTCTTCGTCTGCCGTGAGCATCGCCTCCGCGTTGACTTCGCGAAAAATTTTTTTCGTGTTGTCCATAAAAATATTATACCAAATTCTCGCAGGCAAGTCAATTTATACGCTAAACATTTTAGCAATATTTCAGTTTGACGCACGCGGACGGGTAGCATCGGCCGCACATCCGTGCACCGCTATTTTACTTTGACGCTCACAATGCCTGATAAATTTTTTTCATCTCCAAAGCGTCTTCCGCCTGCGTGCCCGCCGATTCGCTGACGATATACGGCTCCAATTTAAGTTCCTTGAGCGCTTCCGCCAGCGGCTCGAATTCCGGCCCATACACGGTATCGGCAAAGGTCAGGTGCCGCACCTCGCCCTTGGCGGAATACTGGATCTTGGAAAAATGCACGTGGAAGTGCTTGACACGCTCGTAGCCGAGCTCGGCGATCATATATTCCAAACGCTCTTTATAGTCGGAAACAGTCCGCAGGCTCCCCTGCTCCCTGGCGTTCAGGTGCCCGAAATCGACGGCGGGGAGAAACACCTTGTCGATCTTGCAAAAGCGTACGACCTCTTCCAGCGTGCCGATCTGCGCGATCTTGCCCATCGTTTCGGGGCAGAAATACAGATCCTGCAAATTGTTCATGTAAATGTAGTCGCGCAGCACTTTCAGGCGCGTCTCGGTCAGCGCCACCGCCGCCTCGCGCTCCATCTTCCCTTGCGTGGCGCTGTGGAACACGCACCGCTTGCCCCCCATCAATTGCAGCATCCTGCCGCTGTCCAGCACATAATTGTAGGAATTTTGCGCGCTTTCGTCGGAGGGATTGGCAAAATTGATGTAATAGGGCGCGTGCACGCTGATGGCCACATTCTGCGCCGCGAACGCCTCTCCGATGGAGATCGCCTTCGCCTCGCTCATCCGCACGCCCCTGCCGAAGGAATATTCAAAGCAGTCTAATCCCATGTCGTGCACGAATTTTGCCGACTGCTCTGTATGCGAATACCCCTGCGCATAAAAACTTTCGCTGTTGCCGCTCGGGCCAAACTGTATCATCGTATGCTCTCCAGATCTTTTTCTAATTGGCGCTGCAGCTGCGCCGCGTCGCCAAATTTGCGGACGCCGCGGATGCGGGCGTCAAAGTACACGCAAAGCTTCTTCCCGTACAGGTCGCCGTGATAGCCGTCGGCAAAGATCTCCAACACCACCCTGTCGTCGCCGAAGGTGGGGCGCGGCCCGTAGTTGGCGATGCCGCGGTAGACTTTGCCCTCGATGGGCAGATGCACGGCGTATACGCCGCTTTGCAGCGGGTATTTTTCCGCCGCCAAATGGATATTCGCCGTGGGGAAACCCAGCTTTCTGCCTACCTGCCGCCCTTCCGTGGAGACGGTGCCGCAGATAAAGTACGGAGCTCCCAAAAGCCGGGCAAGCCCCTGCACGTCGCCCGCGTCCAGATACCGCTTTGCCTGCGCCGACGCCGCCTTTTCGCCGGAAAAATTGACCAGCTCTTCCACATACAGCGGGATACCCCTGTCTTCACAAAAGGCGCGGAGCGTTCCCGTATTGCCGGCGGCATCCTTGCCGTAGGTGTAGTCTGCCCCGCACACGAAGGCGCGCACGGACAGACGTTCACAGACGTGCCGCAGAAAATCGTCCCCTTCGGTGGCGCGAAAACGCCCGTCGAAGGCGGCGGCATAGACAAAATCGATGCCGAGCTGTTCAAACAAACACACGCGCTCGGCAAACGTATAGATCTGCCTGCCGTTTTTCGAATCGTAAAAGGTGGTGATGCCCACAAGGTAGCCACGTTCTGCCGCGATCGCTTTCGCCTTGGCGATCAGCTTCCTGTGGCCGATATGCACGCCGTCAAAATACCCCAGCAGCAGGACGCAATCTTGCTGCAGGCTCCCCGTGCCGTGATCGATGATCTGCATGGCTGTACTCATATCAGTTTCACCTTCGCCCGCACGCAGCCCTCCTTGACCTCGGCGATGCCGTAAAAGCCGCCGCCGAAAAACAGCTTGTATTCGCCCTCGGGCTGCCCGCACGCCAGCCGCTGGCCCTGCATCAGGCGCTCCGCTTCCCTTCCCTCGTAAAACAGTTCGGGCATGGAGAAGGCGTCTTGCGGCGGGATGAGGAATTTTTCCCACCCCTCCTCTTGCAGACGGGCGCGGGTGACGCTGTTTTCGATACAAAAGACGCCGCTCTTTTCGCGGATCAGCGAGGTCATGACGGCGCAAGTGCCGCAGCGCGCGGCGATGTCTCTCGCCAGCGAGCGGATATAGGTGCCGCCGCCGCAGCCGATGAGAAATTCAAAGCTGTCGTCCGATACCTGCCGCACGCAGTCGATAAAGTCTATGCGCACCGCCTTGGGGGCAAGCTCCGCCTTCACTCCCTGCCGCGCCAGCTTATATGCGCGCACGCCGCCCACGCTCTTGGCGCTGTACTGCGGCGGCACCTGCTCGATATCGCCGATAAAGGCGGGCAGCGCCGCGCAGACAGCCTCTTGCGAAGGGACGGGAAGGCCGCTTTGCAGCGTTTCGCCCGTGCAGTCTAAGGTGTCCGTCTCCGTGCCGAAGCGGAACACGGCGCGGTACACCTTCTGTTTATCCAATAAATAGTTGAAAAGGCGGGAGGCGTTGCCGACGGCCACGGGAAGGACGCCGCTCGCCAACGGGTCGAGCGTGCCCATATGCCCGCAGGGAATGCCGCTCAGGCGCTTGACGAACGATACCGCCGCCGCGCTGGAAATGCCGCTCTCTTTGTTGTAATTGATAAATCCGCTGCTGCTCAAAAGCGTCTCCTTCAACGCCGGCGGCAGGTAAGCCCGGCTCGCCCGGCTGTGATTTTTGATAGCGAAAGGGCGCGCCCTCTGCGGCCCGCCCGTGTAGTTTACAGATACTGCGAGATGGTAAAGCGCAGTTTGTCGATCACCTCTTCCAGGCACCCGGAGATCATGCAGCCGCTGGCGAGCACATGCCCGCCCCCGCCGTACACGGAGGCGACGGCGTTGACGTCCGCTTTCCCCTTGGAACGAAGGGAGATCTTATACCGCTCTTTTCCCGTCTCCAGCAGGCAGACGGCGACTTCTACCCCGTCGACGGACAGCGGGAAGTCGATGAACCCCTCCGCCATATCGGACGTGGCGCCGCACGCCTTCAGCTGCTCCGCCGAGACGCTGATAAAGGCGATCTTACCCCCTTCAAAATAGCGGATGGCAGACATCGTGCGCCCGAACAAGAGCGCCCGCGCCGCCGACTGCCTCTTGAAGAGATTGTACTGGATGGGATAGATCTCCGCCCCCTTGGAAACGAGGTCCGCCGCGGCGGCAAAGGTGGCCTGCGTCACGTTCTTGTGCGCGAAGTTCCCCGTATCCGAACTGATGCCGAGGAGCAGATAGTTGGCGCACAGGGGCGTCATCGGCACGCCGAGATGCGAAGCGAGCTCCGCCACGATCTCGCACGTCGCCGCGCGGTCTTCCACAAAATAATAGTCGCCGTAACGGGAATTGGAGATGTGGTGGTCGATGTTGAACTTGACCTTTTTCGCCCGCTCGAAGGCTTCCGAGAGGGTGCCGAGGCGGTGCGTTTCGCTGCAGTCGACGGCGATATACGCCTCTGCCGAAGCGTCCGGCGCCTTGCCGATGCCATCCATCCCCGGCAGAAAGAAAAACTTCTGCGGGATGGCGCTCTCGCACGCGACGCTGCAGCGGACACCGCATTGTTCCAGCATCGCCTTCAGCCCCATCGCCGCACCGAGCGTGTCGCCGTCGGGGCGCATATGGCAAAAAATCGCGGCGCTGTGCAGCTGTCTGAGCCGCACGGCCATCTCTTGCAGCGTCTGTTTCATTGTTCTCCTTCGTCTTTATGGATCTCTTTGATCAGGCGGTCGATCTTGTCGCCGTATTCCATCGTGTCGTCCCACAAAAAGTGCAGTTCGGGCACGGTGCGCATGCGCATCATGTGCGCGAGCTCGTAGCGGATGGTCGCCGCGTGCTCGCAGATGGCGTCAAACGTCTGCCGCGCCTCCTCTTTGTTCTTTGCGAGGACGCTGATATAGATCTTCGCATTCTTCAGATCGGGAGAGACATCCGCCTTGGTCACGCTGACGATCCCGCGGATGCGGTCGGTCTTCGTCTTTAATTTTGTAGAAATCACCTCATAGACCGCCTTTTGGTATTCGGCGGACAGGCGTTCACCGCGCAAAGATCTCATGATGACCTCCTTTTTATGTTCGGGTTCAGGCGGGGATCTCCTCAGTGATGTAGCACTCGATCACGTCGCCGACCTTGATGCCGTCGAATCCTTCGATGCTGACGCCGCATTCGAAGCCGCCGGAGACTTCTTTGACGTCGTCTTTGAAGCGTTTGAGCTGGCGAACGGCGCCTTCCACGATCATGATATCGTCGCGGTAGATGCGCAGCTTGCCGTTGCGGACGAGCTTGCCCTCCGTCACATAGCAGCCGGCGACCATGCCCACGCCCGTGATCTTGAAGGTCTGCAGCACGTCGCACTTGCCCGTCATGACCTCGCGGTACTTCGGGGCGAGCATGCCCTTCAAAGCCGCCTGGATATCGTCGAGCAGTTCATAGATGATGCGGTAGCAGCGCACGTCTACGCCGCTGCGCTCTGCAAGCGCTTTGGCCTTGGTATCGGGGCGGACGTTGAAGCCGACGATGATGGCGTTGGAAGAATCGGCGAGCATGACGTCCGACTCGGTGATGGCGCCTGCGCCGCTGTGCAGCACGTTGACGCGCACCTCTTCGTTGGAGAGCTTCAGAAGCGACTGTTTGACCGCCTCGACGGAGCCCTGCACGTCGCCCTTGACGATGATGTTCAAGCCCTTGATCTTGCCTTCAGCGATCTTGCCAAACACGTCGTCGAGGGTGATGCGCGTCTGCGCCTTGATCATCGACTCGCTCTCTTTGCGTTTGCGCTCTTCCAGCACCTGCTTCATCAGCTTATCCTGTTCGACGGAGATGATCGAATCGCCCGCGTTGGGCACATCTTCCAAGCCGAGGATGGAGACCGCCTGCGAAGGACCTGCCGACTTGACCGTCCTGCCCTTGTCGTCGATCATGGCGCGGATGCGGCCGATGGTCGTGCCGGAGATGACGTTGTCGCCCGTGCGCAGGGTACCGTTCTGGATGAGCACGGACGCCATAGGCCCTTTGCCCTTATCCAGCTTCGCCTCGATGATGGTGCCGCGCGCCGTCTGGTTGGGATTGGCGCGGTAGTCGTTGACCTCGGCGACGAGGTTGATCGATTCCAAAAGCTGCGGGATGCCGTCGCCCGTCTTCGCCGATACGGGGCAGACGATGGCGTCGCCGCCCCACTCTTCGGGCAGGATGCCGTAGTTGGTCAGTTCCTGCTTGACGCGGTCCAAGTTCGCCTCCGGCTTATCCATCTTGTTGACCGCCACGATGATGGGCACGTTCGCTGCCTTGGCGTGGTTGATGGCCTCGATGGTCTGCGGCATGATGCCGTCGTCCGCCGCCACCACCAGCACCACGATATCGGTGACGGAAGCGCCGCGGGCGCGCATGGCCGTGAACGCCTCGTGGCCGGGGGTATCGAGGAAAGTGATCGTCTTTCCGCCTGCGGTGACGGAATAGGCGCCGATGTGCTGGGTGATGCCGCCCGCTTCGCCCGCAGTCACGTTAGAGCTGCGGATCTTGTCGAGCAGCGACGTCTTGCCGTGGTCGACGTGGCCCATCACCGTCACTACGGGCGGGCGCACGATGGTATCGGTGCTGCCGGCGGTCTCCTGTTCGTAGATCTCGGCGAGCGCCTCTTCCGCCGTCTTGGGCGGCTGATATTCGAGTTCGATGCCCAGATCGCTGGCGATATAGGCGGCGGTGTCGTAATCGATGGAGTCGTTGATGGTCTTGGCGATGCCCTCTTTGAACAGGCGCTTGGTGATTTCCACTGCCGTGATGCCCAGCTTTTCGCTCAGCACCTTCAGGGGGATATTGTCGGAAGTGACGACGGCGTGGTCGATCTTGACCGCCTGCACCGCCTGCTGCTTCTGCTTTTTGACGCGCAGCTTCCTGTAACCGCTCTTGTCTTCGTCGAAATCGGAGACGGATACCTGCTGCTTGGCGAGCGCGCGCTTGCTGACCGTGCGCTTCTGCTCGGTATAGGGCTTATCGTAAGACTTCTTTTTGGCAGGAGCCGTAAACGTCTTTGCGGGCGTGACGGGCACGGCGGGGGCAGCCGCACCGAATCTTGCCCCGGCGGGACGGGGACCCGCCGCGGGGCGCATGGCGGGACGTGCGGAAACGGGAGGCTTGGTTCCGTACCGTCCTTGCTGCATCTGGCCCGGCTGCGTGCGCGCCGTAAACTGCGGGCGCGCGCCGCCCTGTGCGGGGCTGCCTGCCGCCGCGGGCGCGGGCCGCTGCGGGCGGCTCTGGGCGGGCCTGGCGGCGTCGGTATTGACATAGGTACTGCGGTTCGCCTGCCTTGCGCGGCGGTCGGCATACTGCGTGCGGATGATCTTCTCTTCCATGCCGCCGCGCATCTGCGTGCGCACTTCGGGCGCTGTGGAAGGCCTTGCCTTCGGCTGTTCGGAAGGCGCTTCCGCCCTCTTTTCTTCCGCGGGCTTTTCTTCCGCTGCCTTTACCTCGGCGGCGGGAGCGAGCGCTTCGGCAGGCTCGCCCTTCACTTCCGGCGTCGCGGCTGCGGGCTCCGCCTTCACTTCGGCGGGCCTTTCAGCGGCAGAGCTTTCCGCAGCGGGCTTTTCCGGCTGCGGCGCGGGCTGCGAAGGCTGTACGGGCTGTGCCGCAGGCTCTGCTGCGGCAGCTGCTGCGGAAGGTTCTGTCTTTACAGCCTCTTCCGCGGCAGCGGATTCCGCCTTTGCCGCCTCTTCCTGCGCGCGGGCGCGCGCCGCGCTCTCCAAGTCTGAAAGTTTGCGCAGAATATCTCCCACTTTCTTTTCCGTACTCTGCACGTTTTTCAGCAGCGACCCGATCCCCTCTGCCCCCAGAAGAGATCCGATCTTTTCAATATTTGCATAATTCTTCTTCGCTTCTGCCATCTTGCTAAATATTGCCTCCAGAATATTTTGTGTAAATTTCATCCGTCGCCGACAAAATCGCTTTTGCCAGGTTCATATCTCTCACGGCCGCCAGCTTGCAGTTGGCTTTGCCGACGGCATCTTCCAATGTCTTTCCGCGCAGCACGATCATCTCGCACCCGAAGCGGCCGCGCAGCGAAAGCGCCTGTTTGACGGCGTTTTCCGACGCCGTCCCGCACAGCAGCAGCAGGTACACGTCTTTGTGCAGCGTTGCCACGGCGTTGAAGCCGCAGGTCAGCTTGCCCGCGCGGATGCAAAACCCGATATACGACTCCGCTTTACTTCTTTGCAAAAAACTCTTCCTCCACTTTGTCGTACACGGAAGCGGGTATATCCGCCGAAAAAGTCTTGTGCAGCAGCTTTCCCTTTTTGAGTTTGAGGATGCAGGCGGGGTCGTCACAGATGTACGCGCCCCTGCCCGCCGCCTTGCCGGAATAGTCGATGAATACCTCTCCTTCTTTCGGCTTGACGATGCGCAGCATCTCTTTTTTCGGCTTCATTTCGCGGCATGCGATACACATGCGCATGGGGATCTTTTTGGTTTTCAAGGCGGCGCCTCTCCGATCTTATTCTTCTTCCGCGGGGGCGGGCTCTTCCTCTTCCGCCTCTTCGGCGTGCGGCTGCAGCTCTTCCATCTTCGCGGCGGCGCTCTCGCTCTTTACGTCGATCTTCCAGCCGGTCAAGCGGGCGGCAAGGCGGGCGTTCTGCCCGTCTCTGCCGATGGCGAGCGACAGCTTGTCGTCCGGCACCACGGCGATGGCGGACTTTTCGTCGATCTGGGTCACGGAGATGACCTTGGCGGGCGAAAGCGCCTTGGCGATGAATTCCAACGGGTTCTCGCTCCACTGGATGATATCCACCTTTTCGCCGCCCAGCTCCGCCACCACGGCGTTGACGCGCGAGCCCTTGTTGCCCACGCAGGCGCCGACGGCGTCTACCTGCGGATCTTCGCTGTAGATGGCCATCTTCGTGCGCTGCCCCGCCTCGCGCGAGATCGCCTTGACGACCACCGTGCCCGCCTTGATCTCGGGCACTTCGTTTTCAAACAGGCGCTTGACCAGCCCCGCCGCCGTGCGCGATACGAGCACCTGGGCGCCGCGGCTGCCGCTCTTGATGTTTTTGACGTACACCTGCAGGCGGTCGTTGACCTCATAGCGCTCGCCGGGCACCTGATCCTGCGGCAGCATGATGCCCTCGATCTGGCCGTTGCCCAGCTCTACATAGACGTTTTTATCGTCCACCTTGCGGACGACGCAGTTCATCAGCTCGTCTTTTTTATCCGAGAACTCGCTGATCGTATTGTCGCGCTCGGTCTCGTGCAGTTTTTGCAGGATGACCTGCTTTGCCGTCTGCGCGGCGATGCGGCCGAATTCCTTGGGGGTGAATTCTTCGCTGACGATATCGCCGATCTTATAGCTCTTTTTCAGGGCCTGCGCATCCGCCAGAGAGATCTCCTTTTCGGGGTCCGTCACTTCCTCCACGCACGTCCTGACCGTGAAAAATTTGATGCTGTTCTTTTCGGGAACGATGCGGATGTCTACCTCGCCCGCATTCCCCTCGAACTGCTTTTTGCAGGCGGACGCAAGCGCATTGCGCAGCGCTTCGATAAAGATCTCGCTGCTGATGCCCTTTTCCTCTTCTAATGCCGCCAAAGCCTCAAAAAAATCTTTGTTAACCATGATCGTCTCCTTGGAATTATGCCGTAGGCGAGCTCAATCGAACTCGATCGCCTCAGATATTTTTACGATTTGCGAGAGGTTGAGTTTGAACACCTCTCCGCCTTTGTCTATCTCGATATTGCCCGCCGCATAGTTGCAGCCGAGCAGGACCGCCTCGAAAAACTTTTCGCCCTTGTGCGGCGCGTACAGCTTGATCTCTACCTTTTTGCCGATATGGCGCAAAAAGTCGCTCTCTTTTTTGAAGGGGCGGTCGATCCCCGGGCTGCTGACGTTGAAGGTATACGGCTGCCCGTAGGTGGGGTCGAGCTCGTCGAGCACGGGGTCTGCGGCGTTGTGAAACGCCTCGCAGGTGTCCAGGTCGATGCCGCCCTCCCGCTCCGTATCCAAAAACACGGTCAGCGACGGGTCTTTGCCCTGCCGGAACACCACCTCGTAAATTTCTACGTCCAGGGCCTTAGCGACCGGCCGCAGCGCCTGTTCGATCTCTTCCGTCGGTTTCACTTTCATATCCTGTTCCCCTCAAAAAAATAAAATTCGGCACATAAAAAGATTTGAGAGCGGGGGCCCACTCTCAATCTCACGCTGACATATACACTAAGTATACCAAGTATAGCACAATTTTACACGGTTGGCAAGCATTTTTTCGCTTTGATGAGTTCTATAAAAATTTTTGCCGTCGTGAGCGCGTCGTCCCACGCCCTGTGATGGTTGAAAGAGATGTGATAGTAGTCCGCCAGCGTATTCAGCTTATAGTTGGACAAGAACAGCATCCCCTGGGCGATGGACATCGTATCATATGTCTTATGGGTGAAGTCGTATTCGCTCTGCTCGGCATAAAAGTGCAAAAATTTATAGTCGAACTGCACATTGTGCCCGACGATGAAGCAGCCGTCGCAGAATTTGCAGAAGTCGCCGATCACCTCTTCGATCTTGGGGGCGCCCTGCAGCATCTCGTCGGTGATGCCCGTCAGCGCCACGATCTCGTCGGAAAGTTTGCGCTGCGGGTCTACGAGGGTGGTGAACTTTTCGCGCACCTCGCCGCCGACGATCTTGACGGCACCGATCTCGGTGATGGCGTCCATCTTCCCCTTCACGGGCGTATTGTTCAGACCGGTCGTCTCGATATCCAGCACCACGAACACGTTATCGGTCAGGGCGGACGGCAATACGTCTTTGACGAACAGGTTGAGCTGGTTATAGTCGGTCAGCTTTTCGGGGAACACGCGCGTATAATGGGCGGGCAGCGGCTTGCTCTCCCGCTTTTCGGGCACGAACCCTTCCGGGGCGGCGCCGCGGTCGATGGCGCGGGCGGTAAAGCTGAGCTTGCCGTTGTACAGCTCGTTTTCACCCGTGCAGACGACGCTGTCTCCCTCTTGCAGCGCCTTGATCTTCTCTTCCGTGCGCTTTTTGGGGAAGTACGAAAAAGAGAGCGCGCCCGTCGCGTCGGCAACGGTCAGGCGCAGGTACGGCCTGCCCTCTTTGACGACCGCGCCGGAAGCGTCCGTCTTTGCCTTCGTCACGCGCTCCTGCAAAGATGTGATGACCCCGCAGACGGTCAGGCTCGCGCTCTGGAAGCCGCTGTCTTCGATATAGGTGGCGAGCTTCGGCGGCGAAGCGCTGTCGATGGCCTCAAAATTTTCGATGGGAAAGGTGCGCGGCGGGCGGTAGTCGAAGGGCTCTTCCTCCTCCGGCTCCTCTTCGGCGGCGGGCAAAGGCTTTTCTTTATCCGTCAGCCCGCCGACAAACGCGTTGCAGAAATTCAGCCCCAGCATCCGCTCCACGGAGGGCAGGATCTGCTGATTTTTTTCAAAAAAGCCGCGTTCCGCCCCGTCTACGCCGAAAGTAAAGGCGACGGTGCCGTCTTCGCCCATCTGCACGCCGATATCCTCTTCGCGGATACAGGCGGCGGCAGCGCGGTGGCTGCGGGATAAAAACTCCACGATCTTGCGCCGCACGATCTGCGGGTCGGCGACCAGCTTTTGGACGGAAACAAGCGCCTGCAGCGGCTCCGGCACGGCCTCGCGCACCAGCCGCCGCACGGCTTCCTCTTCCGCACGCGTATAGGCGGCGTCGGTGATCAGCCAAAAGGTACATTCGCCCGCCTTCTTATCGACGGAAATTTTATGCAGCACGGCGCGGCCGAACCCGCCGCACGCGTGCAGCCGTTCCATAAATTCAGATTGCGTCATACATTCATTCTTCCTTTTGCCCCGTCATCGCCCGCAGCTCCCGCATGAATGCCTCTTCCGCCTCCTGCGAAGGGACGGTCTTGAACGGTACGCCCTTGCGGAACAGCACGCACTTGCCCCTGCCGCCGGCGATACCGAGGTCGCAGTCCTGCGCCTCGCCGATGCCGTTGACGGCGCAGCCCATGACGGCGACTTTGAGCGGCACCTTCATGCCGAAGGTCAGCCGCTCGACGCGCTTGGCAAGGCCCATGCTGTCCCATTCGCATCTGCCGCAGGTCGGGCAAGAGACGACGTCTACAAAGTCCTTTTCCAGCCCGCACGCCCGAAGGATGCGCTTGGCGGCGTAGATCTCTTCCACCGGGTCGTCCGTCAGCGATACGCGGATGGTGTCGCCGATTCCGTCCAAAAGCAGGGCGCCGATGCCGATGCTGCTCTTGACGATGCCGCTCTCCGCCGTGCCCGCCTCGGTGACGCCCAGGTGCAGCGGATAGCCGCAGCGCTTTGCCGCCAGACGGTAAGCCTCGACCGTCAGCGGCACGGACGAAGCCTTGACGGAGATGACGATGTCTTCCACCCCGAACTTCTCCAAAATCGCCGCGTTATACAGCGCGCTCTCCACCAGCGCCTCGGCGCTCCTGCCGTATTTTTCCAGAAAATGCTTTTCGATGCTGCCGGTATTGGAACCGACGCGCACGGGGATATGATGGGCGCGGATACAGGCGGCGACCGCGGCGATCTGCTTTTCGCCGCCGATGTTGCCGGGGTTGATGCGCACCTTATCCGCCCCGCTCTCGATGGCGGCGATCGCCTGCCCTGCGGAATAATGGATGTCGGCGACGACGGGCATGGGCGAAAACTCTTTCAGCTTCGCGATCGCCCGCGCGTCCTCTTCGCCGCGCACCGCCACGCGCACGATCTCGCAGCCCGCCGCATACAGGCGTGCGATCTGTTCGCCCGTCTTTTCGATGTCCGACGTATGCGCCGTGGTCATCGACTGCACGCGCACGGGCGCGCCGCCCCCCAGCGAAACGCCCCCGACCATGACCTGCCTTGCCGACCGAGCCATACACACCTCCCAAACAAAAAAGCCCTTAAACGGGCTTTTCTTCTTGCTGCGCTTTGTTCTTGTTTTCCTTCATCAGCGCTTCCAGTTCGTTCATGAACGAAGAAATATCCGTGAACTGGCGGTAGACGGAAGCATACCGCACATAGGCGACTTCGTCGATCGATTTGAGCCCGTCCATGACCATCTCGCCGATCCTCTTGGAAGAGATCTCCTGCTCGAGAGAGTTGAAGATCTGCTTTTTCACGTCTTCGACGAGCTTGTCGATCTTCGACATGGACACCGGCCGCTTCTCGCACGCCTTGATGATGCCGTTTTTGATCTTGTTCGGGTCGAACGCCTGCCTGTTCCCGCCGCTCTTGATGACCAGGATCGGCGTCGTTTCGATCGTTTCGTAGGTCGTGAACCGCTTGCCGCACTGCATGCATTCGCGGCGGCGGCGAATCGTCCTGCCCTCGTCGGTGGAACGGCTGTCGATCACCTTACTGTCTGTGCATCCGCAAAAAATACATTTCATATCCTTCGCCCTCTACCATCTATTGTATTATATATAGATTATAGCACAAGATAGGAAATTTGTAAAGGGATTTGCGGGAAATTGCCGCAAACAAATACATAGTATGCCACGCATAGTAGTATGCAAAACGGCAAAAAACGCGGGCGCCCGCACGGCGGACGCCCGTTTTGCCATATTTCGATCAGCGGAAGTACCCGACGCCGCTTTCAAACAGCTTCATGTCGAAGTTGCCTTCGCAGTTCTTGTACAGGTTTTCGCCTGTACGCTCGGTGTGGCCCATCTTACCGTACACCCTGCCGTCCGGCGAAGTGATGCCCTCGATCGCCCATGCCGAGCCGTTGGGATTGTACGGGTACAGCATGGTGGGCTTGCCGCTTTGGTCGGCATACTGCGTCGCGATCTGCCCCCGCGCCGCCATCTCGCTCAGCACGCTCTCGGGCGCCACGATGCGCCCTTCGCCGTGCGATACGGGAACGGTGAACACGTCGCCCACTTTGCAGGCGGACAGCCAGGGCGAAAGGTCGGAAGAAACGCGGATATCCACCAGGGTGGAGACGTGGCGCGAGATGTTGTTATAGGTCAAAGTCGGGCTGCTTTCCGTCAGCGGCCTGATCTCGCCGTACGGCACGAGGCCAAGCTTGATCAGCGCCTGGAAGCCGTTGCAGATGCCGAGGATGAGGCCGTCGCGCACCTGTAAAAGCTTCATCACCTCTTCGGCGATATACGGGTTGCGGAAGGTGGTGGCGATGAACTTGCCGCTGCCGTCCGGTTCGTCGCCGCCCGAAAATCCGCCCGGGAAGGCGATGATATTGCTGCGGGCGATGGCCGCGGCGATGGCCTTGGCGCTCTCTTCGATATCCCGCGCGGAGCGGTTGCGCACCACCACCGTCTCCGTCTCCGCGCCGGCAAGGCGGAACTTGCGCGCCGTATCCAGCTCGCAGTTGGTGCCGGGGAACACGGGGATGAACACGCGCGGCTTTGCGATCTTGGCGGCCGTTTTGGTACCCGCGCCCTTGGCGCGGAAATCGACGCACTTCGCTTCGCCTGCCGCCGCGGCGGTATTCGGGAACACCGCCTCCAGCGTGCCGGTAAACGCCGCCGCAGCTTCGCGCAGCGAGACGCTGTCGCCGCCGCAGGAAAGAGCCGCGTCATCGGCGGTCTTGCCGACCAGAACGGCTTCGGGGAAGGCGGAGGCGTCTTCCAGCGTCACCAGCAATTCGCCGTACTTTTCGCTCAGCAGCGCGTTCGGATCCAAGGCAAACTTGAAGCCGATACCGTTGCCGAGGCAAGATTTGGCGATGGCGGCGCCGATACCGCCGTTTTCGACCACGGTGGCAAAGCGGATATTGCCGCCCTGCACGCCCGCATATACCTTGCGGTACAGCTGCGCCAGCGCCGCAAAGTCGGGGATGCCGCTCTCATCTTTGGGGATGCGCAGCCAGTACACCTTCTGCCCCGCGGCGGTAAACACGTTGCCGATCAGCTTGCTCGCCTTTGCGGGCGCGAGCGCGAAGGAGATGAGCGTGGGCGGCACGTCGATATGTTCGAAGCTGCCGCTCATGCTGTCCTTGCCGCCGATGGCGCCCAGGCCAAGGCCGATCTGCGCGTACAGCGCGCCCAGCAGTGCCGCCAGCGGCACGCCCCAGCGCTTCGGGTCGCGGTTCAGGCGCATGAAATATTCCTGGAAGGTCAGGCGGACGGCGTCGTAATCGCAGCCCGCGGCGACAAGCTTTGCTACGGAAGTGACGATGCTGTAGATGGCGCCCGTGAAGGGGCTTTCGCTCATCAGTTCCGCGCAATAACCATAAGCGGAGACGGTCGCGTCGTCCGTTTCGCCGCCGCAGATCTTCGCCGCCATGGCGATGGCGGGCGTCAGCTGGTTCTTTCCGCCAAAGGGCATGTACACGCTGCGCGAACCGATGGTCGAATCGAACATCTCCGACAGGCCCTTTTTCGAGCACACGTTCAGCCCGGAGAGGGATGCGAGCAGGTCTTTGGCAAACGATTTTTCTTTTTCATCGAAATAGCGCACGCGGCGCTCTTCGATCTCGGCACCGATGACCTGCTTGACGCCGTTGGTATCCAAAAAGTCTCTGGAAATATCGACGATCTCCCTGCCCTTGAACAGCATCTTCATACGGCGGTCGTCCGTCACGACGGCGACGGGCGTAGCTGTCAGGTTCTCTTCCGCGGCCAGGCGAATAAAGGCGTTCTGATTTTCGGGCGCGACGACGACGGCCATGCGCTCCTGCGATTCGGAAATGGCGAGCTCCGTGCCCGAAAGCCCTTCATATTTGAGGGGGACGCGGTCGAGGTCGATGATAAGCCCGTCGGAGAGTTCGCCGATGGCGACGGAGACGCCGCCCGCGCCGAAGTCGTTGCACTTTTTGATTATGCGGGTGGCTTCGCCGTTCAGGAACAGGCGCTGCAGTTTGCGCTCGGTGAGCGGGTTGCCCTTCTGCACCTCGGCGCCGCACGTCTCCACCGAGTGGCTGTCATGCGCCTTGGAAGAACCGGTGGCACCGCCGCAGCCGTCGCGGCCCGTTTCGCCGCCCAAAAGGATGATGATGTCCCCTTTCTTCGGCTTTTCGCGGTAGACCATGTCGCGCTTGGCGCCGCCGACCACGAAGCCCGTCTCCAGCCTCTTCGCCTTATAGCCGGGGTGATACACCTCGTCTACGATGCCCGTCGCCAGGCCGATCTGGTTGCCGTAGGAAGAGAAGCCCGCCGCGGCCGTCTTGGTGATCGAGCGCTGGGGCAGCTTGCCGGGGAGCGTATCTTCGATTTTTTCGCGCGGGTCGGCGCTGCCCGTGATGCGCATCGCCTGATAGACGTACGTCCTGCCCGACAGCGGGTCGCGGATGGCGCCGCCCAGGCAGGTCGCCGCGCCGCCGAACGGCTCGATCTCCGTGGGGTGGTTGTGCGTCTCATTCTTGAACATAACGAGGTATTTTTCCGGCTTGCCGTCCAAAACGACGTCGACGCAGATAGAGCAGGCGTTGATCTCGTCGGAGACGTCCAAATTGTCCAAACGTCCTTCCTTTTTCAATTTTTTGACGGCGATGGTGGCGATATCCATCAGGCAGGGATATTTATCCGCGCGCCCGGCATTGAACTCGTCGAACAGCTCTTGGTACAGCCCGTACGCCTTGGCGACGTGCGGGTTGTCGGAATGGATATGCACGTCTTTGATCTCGGTAGCAAAGGTCGTGTGGCGGCAATGATCCGACCAATAGGTGTCGATGACCTTGATCTCCGTCTCGGACGGGTCGCGCCCTTCCTTTTTGAAATAGTCGCGGACGAAGCAGAGGTCCTCCACGCTCATGGCAAAGCCGTTTTTGCGGTGATAGGCGGCGATCTGTTCATCCGTCATGCCGATGAACCCGTCGATGGAGGGCACGTCGTGCGTCTGCATCTTTGCCCGCGCCAGCGTGGCGGGCTTTTCCATGGATACTTCCGCACTCTCGACCGGGTTGATGAGGTGTTTTTTGATGCGCGCCAACTGCTCTTCGGAAACGCCTTTGACGGCGATGACGCGCGCGCACTTGATGAGCGGGCGGGTCTTCTGCGTCAGCAACTGGATGCACTGCGCCGCGCTGTCCGCGCGCTGGTCGTACTGCCCGTCCAAAAAGGCGATGGCAAACACGGTGTAGCCCGCAAGGTCGGCGGGCAGCTCTTCGCGGTAGACTGTATCGACGGGCGGTTCGGAAAATACGTTGACGATCGCCCCTTCCAGCTCCTCGGCGGAGAGGCCCTCCGCGTCGTAGCGGATGATCTCGCGCACGTCTTCCGCGTCGATGCCCAGCTGCGTGCGCACGTCTTCGCGGATCTTTTTCGCCTGCAAATTCTCTTTCTTTTCTACATATACTCTGTAAATCATTCCTCAGACCCCTGCGTTATATTTGATGCCGATGTCGCTGCGGTACTGCATGCCTTCAAACTTGATCTTTTGGATATTTGCGTACGCCTTCTTGCGCGCCTCGGCCACGGTGTCGCCCTTGGCGCACACGCCGAGCACCCTGCCGCC
The DNA here is from genome assembly GCA_019114755.1 of Candidatus Borkfalkia faecavium. Classification (GTDB taxonomy): domain Bacteria; phylum Bacillota; class Clostridia; order Christensenellales; family Borkfalkiaceae; genus Borkfalkia; species Borkfalkia faecavium. Next base: position 85,856 of record DXEW01000005.1, on the reverse strand, counting down.
GCTCGTCACCAGCGCGCCGTCTTTGCGGGCGGTGCCGGCATGGTATAAGATGACGTCTTCGTCCAGCGCACCGATCTCGATCGGCTTGCCCTTTTCATACTTTTGCGGATAGCCGCCGCTGGCAAGCACCACGCAGACGCACGCGCCCTGTTCCCATTCGATGTTGATATCGGCGAGGCGCTCGTCGGTGATGGCCTGGAAGATCTCCATCAGGTCGGTCTTGAGCATGGGCAGCACCACCTGCGTTTCTGGGTCGCCGAAGCGGGCGTTGTATTCCACCACTTTCATCCCCTCTGGCGTGCGCATCAGCCCGCAGTACAGGACGCCCTTGAAGGGCCGCCCCTCCGCGTTCATAGCGTGCACGGTGGGCAGCAAAATGTTCTGCATCACCTCGTCGGCGATCTCCTGCGAATAAAACGGGCAGGGCGTGAAGGTACCCATGCCGCCCGTATTCAGCCCCTTGTCGCCGTCCAGCGCCCGCTTATGGTCGCAGCTGGCGAGCATGGGCACGATCGTCTTGCCGTCGGTAAAGGTGAGCACGGAGACCTCTTCTCCGGGGGTGAACTCCTTGCCCTGCAGGAACTCCTCTATCACCACCTTGTTGCCGGCGGCGCCGAACGCCTTGTCGAGCATGATCTGCCGCAGCCCCTGCTCCGCCTCTTCAAGCGTTTCGCAGATGAGCACGCCCTTGCCCAGGGCCAGCCCGTCCGCCTTCAGCACCACGGGGAATTTGCCGCCCCGCACATAGGCGAGCGCCTTATCGTAGTCGTCGAATACCTCATAGGCGGCCGTGGGGATGCCGTACTTTTTCATCAGCTGTTTGGCAAACGACTTGCTCGCCTCGATCTGCGCGGCGGCCTTGTTGGGCCCGAACACGCGGTGCCCGCGCCCTTCCAGCTCGTCCGCAAGGCCGAGCGCCAGCGGGTCATCGGGGGCGATGACGGTATATTCGACGTCCGGATGGGCGTCTACCCAGTCGCCGACCGCCTTTACGTCGCAATAATCGACGTCGACGCATTCGGCAAGCTCGGCGATGCCCGCGTTGCCCTTCATGCAGTACATTTTATCGACGAGCGGGCTCTTGGCGAGCGCATGGACGATCGCGTGCTCCCTGCCGCCGTTTCCGATCACTAAAACGTTCATTCTAACCTCATATTCTGTCGTTTAGATCAATTTATGTCAGACATAGTACTTCGCATATTGAGAAAAACAAAAGCGCACGGACAATAAAACGGCGCTTTTGCTTCTGATCAATGATGGAACAGGCGCATGCCCGTAAATGCCATCACCATGTTGTATTTATCGCACGCCTCGATGACGAGGTCGTCTCGCACGGAGCCGCCCGGCTGCGCCACATAGCTGACGCCGCTCTTTTTAGCCCGCTCGATATTGTCGGAGAAAGGGAAGAATGCGTCGCTCCCCAAAGACACGCCGCTGATGGTAGAAAGATAGGCGCGCTGCTCCTCTTTGGTGAAGGGTTCGGGGCGGACGGCAAAATATTTGCGCCACACGTCGTCGCCGAGCACGTCTTCGCATTCATCGGAAAGATAGATATCGATGATGTTGTTCTTATCCGGTCTGCCGATGCCATCGGCGAACTGCAAGCCGAGCACCTTGTCGTGCTGGCGCAGGTGCCAAAGGTCCGCCTTGTTCCCCGCCAGGCGCGTGCAGTGGATGCGCGACTGCTGCCCCGCCCCCACGCCGATCGCCTGCCCGTCTACGGCAAAGCAGACGGAATTGGACTGCGTGTATTTGAGGGTGATAAGGGAGATGATGAGGTCGGTCGCGGCCTCCTGCGGCAGGTCTTTGTTCTTGGTGACGATGTTTTTCAACAGATCCGCGTCGATCTTGAATTCGTTGCGCCCCTGCTCGAAGGTGATGCCGAACACCTGTTTGCGCTCGATGGGGTCGGGGCGGTAATCGGGATGGATCTTGACGATGTTGTATCCCCCCTTCCGCTTCCCCTTCAAAATTTCCAGCGCCTTGGGAGAATAGCCGGGGGCGATGATGCCGTCGGATACCTCGCGGGCGATGATGCGCGCCGTGACCTCGTCGCACTCGTCGGAGAGGGCGATCCAGTCGCCGAAGGAAGACATCCTGTCCGTGCCGCGCGCGCGGGCGTAGGCACAGGCGAGCGGCGAATCGTCAAGCCCTTCGATATCGTCCACAAAGCAGGACTTTTTCAGGCGCTCGGAGAGTTTTTTACCCACAGCGGCAGAGGTCGGGCTGACGTGCTTGAAGGAGGTCGCCGAGACCATGCCCGTATTCTCCTTGAGCTCTTTGACCAGCTGCCAGCTGTTCAGCGCATCCAAAAAGTTGATATACCCCGGCCTGCCGTTCAAGATCTCGAGCGGCAGATCGGAACCGTCCGCCATAAAGATGCGGGCGGGCTTTTGGTTGGGGTTGCAGCCGTACTTGAGCTGAAATTCGTTCATATGCCTCCTCCTTATTCGTATTTATTGATCAGAACTTTCTCGTACTTGCCCGTCGCAAGGTCGATGTAGCGGACATAGAGCGAAATTTTGTTGTCTGCATTGAGGTTGCCCCACAGATCTTCGGCAAAGGCGCGGATATCGTTCGGGATCAAAACGCGCTCCGGCTCTCCGGTAAAGGTGGGGATGGGGTCTCCGTCGCAGTTATAGGTGTGCAGAAAATGCCCCACGCCGCAGACGGGCGCATACGAGAAGGTGAAGCGGTTGCAGGCGCTCCCCTCCGCGTCCGCACTCTTGAGGATGCTCATTTTATATGTAAAATCGCCGCCGTCAAATTGCAGGATGCCGCTGATACGGGGGGTGAAGTTGGGCGCGTCCGGCTCAAAGCAGCGCGTATCCAGCGCCGCCTCGAAGGTGCTGCCCTTGAGAAGATGGTCGCGGACGGTATCCGTCTGGTCGCCGTTGGTCACCACCGTGCAGCGCTCCAGCGTGCGCACGGGCGAGTAGATGATGAGCGAAGGGTCTTTGACCTTGCTCTCGTCATACGGGTAGATGGTGACGTCGTCCCCTTCTTCGCGGAAGATGCGGTTGCGGCTGTTCTCGCTCCTGCCCATGATAAAATAGGCAAAGACCGCCTTTTTGCCGTCCGCGCTCTTGCCGATGACGATGCCGCGCCCCACATAGCTGTTGTCTTTGATCGATTCTCCGATATCGGAGAGGGTGTACACGTTCATTTTCACGTCCTCGAAATGTTTATTCGCTCGCTTCCCGCGGCTTTACGGGAGGATGCTGACCTTTCTGCCTTCCTTTACGATCTTGCCCGTCGTCAGCCAGCGGACGGCGAGCGGCAGAGCGATGTGTTCCTGTTCCAAAATGCGCCCCTGCAGCGTTTCCGGCGTGTCGCCGGGGAGCACTTCGACGGCGCGCTGCAGGATGATGGCGCCGTTATCGTACCGCTCGTCGACGAAGTGCACCGTCAGCCCCGAAAGCTTGACGCCGTATTCGATGGCGGCGCGGTGCACGTTGATGCCGTAGTATCCCTTGCCGCAAAAGCTGGGGATGAGGGAGGGATGGATGTTGACGATCCTGTCCGGATAGGCGCGGACAAAGTTTTCCGGCACCATGGACAGATACCCCGCGAGCACGACGTAGTCGATACCGCGCGCACGCAGCTCTGCGATCAGCTTTTCGCCCATCTCTTCGGAAGAGGCAAAGCTCTTCTTCTCGCAGACGATATATTCGATGCCGTGCCGCTGCGCCCGCGCGATGGCGCCGATGCCCGCTTTGGAAGCGACGAGAAGGGCGATCTCGCAGAAGGGATCTTTCTCGTTCGCGTCGATGACAGATTGGAAGTCGCTGCCCGAACCGCTGGCAAAAACAGCTATCTTTTTCACAGCAGCGTGACCCCGCTTCCCTCGACCGTCTTGCCGATGACATAGGCGCGTTCGCCCGCAGCCTCCAGCTCTTTCACCGTGCGCTCCGCATCCGCCTGCGCGACGCAGACGACCATGCCGATGCCCATGTTGAAAGTGTTGTAGATCTCGCGGTCGGAAAGTTCGGAACGCTCCTGCATGATCTGGAAGATCGCGGGGAGCGGGTACGAATCTTTTACGATCTCGCAGCCGATGCCCTCGGGAAAGATGCGGGGGATATTTTCAATGAAGCCGCCGCCCGTGATGTGGGCGATCCCCTTCACCTTCACCTTGGAGATGAGGCCGAGGATGGTGCGGACGTAAATTTTGGTCGGGGTCAAGAGTACGTTCAGCACCTTGTCTTTCAGGCGGTCGTCATAGCGGTCAAGGTCGCGCGAATTGCTGCTGTCGCCGAACAGGCGGCGGACCAGCGAATAGCCGTTGGAATGGATGCCGCTGGAAGCGATGCCGATGAGCGCGTCGCCCGCCTGAATGTTCTTGCCGTTGATGATATTCTTTTTATCGACGATGCCGACGGCGAACCCGGCGATGTCGTACTCGCCGTCCGCATAAAAGCCGGGCATTTCCGCAGTTTCCCCGCCGATGAGGGCGCAGCCCGCCTGGCGGCACCCCTCCGCGACGCCGGACACGACCGTAGCCACCGTTTCGGGCGAAAGCCTGCCCGTCGCAAAATAATCGAGGAAAAACAGCGGCTTCGCGCCCTGGCAGACGATGTCGTTGACGCACATCGCCACCGCATCGATACCGATGGTATCGTGCTTGTCGGCGAGGAATGCGTATTTGAGCTTTGTGCCCACGCCGTCCGTCCCCGCGACGAGCACGGGCTCTTCCATCTTTTCGCCGGCGATGGAATAGAACCCGCCGAACGAACCGATGTCGCCCAGCACGTTCGCATCGAACGTGGTCTTGACGTGGCGCTTCATCAATTCGACTGCCTTATAACCTCTCTCCACATCGACACCGCTGTCGCGGTAGGATATTGCCATGTTGTACGTCTCCTTGCTGTTTTCAAAAAATCGGCGATGCTCACTTCGCGGTCAGGCGCGCGAACACCTCTTTATATGCGTCTTCAACGCCGCCCATATCCCTTCTGAAGCGGTCTTTATCCAGTTTTTCGCCCGTGGTCATATCCCAGAAGCGGCAGGTATCGGGAGAAATTTCGTCCGCGAGGATGATCTGCCCGTGGAATCTGCCGAACTCGAGCTTGAAGTCGATGAGGTCGATATTCAGGCCTTTGAAGAATTCCTTCATGATATCGTTGACGCGAAAAGCCATGTTCTTGATGGTATCGATCTCTTCCTGCGTGGCGAGATTGAGCGCCAGGGCATGATAGTCGTTGAGCAGCGGATCGCCGAGGTCATCGTTCTTATAGCTGAACTCGAACACCGTCGTCGCCAACTTGGTGCCCTCCGGCACGCCGTAGCGCTTGGAAAAGCTGCCCGCGGCGGTATTGCGGATGATGACTTCCAGCGGCACGATCTGTACCTTTTTGACCGCCGTTTCGCGATCGGAGAGCTCTTCCACGAAATGCGTGGGGATGCCGTGCTGCTCCATGATGCGGAACATCATGTTGCTCATCTTGTTGTTGATGACGCCCTTGCCGCTGATCGTGCCCTTTTTCAGGCCGTTGAACGCGGTGGCGTCGTCTTTATAGTCGACGATCACGATGTCGGGATCGTCCGTGGCATACACCTTTTTTGCCTTTCCTTCGTATAATTGTTCGAGCTTTTTCATGATAAACTCCTCCAAAAATTTTCTGATATAGGGTAAAATTATAAAGTTTTCAACTCGTCTTGCAGGGCGGCATCGTCTGCGGCGATCTTTTCCGCCATCTGCTTTTTGAACTCTTTGAGCTTTTGAGAGATCTCGGGATATTTGACCCCCAGGATCTGCAGCGCCAAAAGCCCCGCGTTCTCGCCGCCGTTCACGCCCACCGTCGCCACGGGGATGCCGGAAGGCATCTGCACGATGGAGAGCAGGCTGTCGAGCCCGCCCATCATGTCCGTCTTGACGGGAAGGCCGATGACGGGAAGCGTTGTATACGCGGCGATCACGCCGCCCAGATGCGCCGCCTTGCCCGCCGCGCAGATGATGACCTCAAAGCCATTTTCCTGCGCCGAAGCCGCAAACGCGTGCGCCGCGTCCGGCGTCCTGTGCGCAGAAATGACGCGCACTTCCGTCTCTACGCCGAACTGATGCAGCGCAGCGACTGCGGGCTTTACGACTGCAAAGTCCGATTTGCTTCCCATGATGACCGCAACTTTTACCATTTGTTACCATCCTCCGTGCGGGGTCTCCGCCTGAATTTTTCGATCGTGACTAATTTATTCTCCGTCGGCACATACTGCCTGCAAAGGAGGCCGCCATGCCGATCGTGATCGCTGCCGTATCCGGCGTCTACTTATGCGCCGTCAACGTCTATGCCTTTTTATTGGTGCGCTCGCTCTGCTTTTCCACGCGCAGCCGCGCCCTGTCCGAAGGCGCCGCCAACAAAAAGCTGTTCGTCGCCGCCCTGCTGGGCGGAGCCGTGTGCGCGTATATCGCCATGCTCGTCTACCGCTGCAAGACGAACGAGCTGCTGCCGATGATCCTCATCCCCGTCATCGCCGCGGCGAACATCGCCCTTACGGCGCTCGCCGTGCGCGGGGCGTTTTTGCTGTTCGTATAGAACAGCGCGCAAACCGCCGCTTCTATAGACGCATTCGCAAAGGACGCCGCCCGTATAAAAAAGGCAGGCGAAAACAGTATGCGCCTACTGCCTGTCGCCCGCGCCCACTTGACCTGTACGATAGGATGCGCCGCACGCGGCGAACACGCCCCCGAAGGGAGACGCCGTCTGTGCGCTGTATTGTGATTTTGCGATCGCAGGCATCCTGTTTTCCTCATTTGCAAACGGGCGGGGCCGCCACAAGATATATGGCGGAAGCCATCGTCCTCTACCATATCAGTATACCACAAAATCGCCGCCAACAAAACTGTTTCAAGGGCACTTTTGAAAAAATATTTTCGCCCGGGCAGAAAAACGCGCCGCCTTGCAGGCGGCGCGAGGTGTTTTATTGCCCTTTCTCTTCTTTCGCCTCTTCCGCTTCGCACGCGGGCGCGGGGCGCTCCTCTTCGGCGTCCTTTTGCAGCAGGTCGCGGATCTGGGTGAGCAGCTCCACGACGGCGGCGTCTTCCTGCGCTGCGGCTGCGGGCGCAGGCGCGGGAGCGGGGGCAACTTCCGCCGCGGGCGCTTTCTCTTCCTTGACTTCTTTCGAGAAGTGCCCTTTCAGCGCTTCACCGCCCTCTTTGACCTTCTTTTGCAGGTTGCGCATGACGCGGATGACCGTAAAGATGACGAAAGCGTCGATCAAAAAGGTGATGACTGCCATGATGAGGTTGCCGTAATTGAGGGTGATGGCCTCAACGCCCGCCTCCACGTCTTCGGGGCGGAGCACGACGACCATCTCGCTGAAACTCCCGTTGATGAGCAGCGCGATCAGCGGCTTGATGATGTCGTTGACCAAGCTGTTGACGATGGCGGTGAAGGCAGCGCCGACGACGACCGCTACGGCGAGGTCGACGATGTTCCCGCGCGAGATAAACTGCTTGAAGTCCTGCCAGAATGTGCTCTTCTTGCGTTCTTTTTTCATGATCCCTCCGATACGCGGCGCAAATATCGAACACACTATACATACGCGCCGACGTTTTCTTCAATGAATTTTGCCACGGCATCCTCTTCGCAAAAGCCGATCACCCGCGTGGCGAGTTTTTTCAGCGACTCTTCCGCATTCTGCACTGCATACCGTTCGTCGGCGGCGAGGAACAACTCGGTGTCGTTGACGGCGTCGCCGAACACGACCAGCTTTTCGGCGCCGAGCATGCGCTTGAGTTCGCGCGCGGCGGTGCCCTTCGAGGTGTCTTTGGGCATGATCTCGCACCAGTAATCTGTCTGATACGTCTCCTGCTGGTAGATGCACTTGAGCTGCGGGTTTGCCTCCACGGCATCGCGCAGGCCGTCCAGTTCTTCCTTTTTGCCGATGCAGGTAAAATAGAAGATGTCCGCCCCCTCGATGCGGTCGGCGCTGTCGACGGGGTACAGGCGGCTGTCTCCGCGGCGCCTGTCTAAATAACGCATTACACCCGGGGTCTCCGTCCCCTCCTGCCAGGAAACGCGCTCGATGCCGTCGCGGAAATAATACACGAGCGGCCAGACCTGAAAACTGTCGAAAAGCGCCCGGATATACGCGAGCTGTTCGCGCGTGAAGTGGTTGTTGTACAGCATCTTCCGCGTGGAAGGATCCATGATCAGCGCGCCGTTATACAGGATGACGGGCAGATTCTGCCGCAGCCCCCAGCACGCCTTTGCGGCGGAATTGAGAGAGCGCGCCGTGGCATATGTAAAACAGACGCCGCGCCCGTCGATCAGCGAATTCAATTTCTGCATGCTGTATTCCGATATCGTTTCGCGTGAAGTTAATAAAGTACCGTCCAGATCGGAAATAAAAAGCGTTTTCAAGAGATCGACCTCCCGCAAGACTGCGCCAATAGTATAGCATATTCTTCGGCTTTTTTCAAAAGAAAACAGCCCTGCCGCGGGCGATTTTTGCAAAAAAGATGCGAAAACCCCGCACGATCTGCCGATCGCCGGGGCAAAGGCCGCCCTGCAAAAGCGCACGGCCGCGCAGGCGCAGCCGTATACGATATGCGCGAGGGCGGTCAAGTATTCGCGGTCCCCGATAAAAGCGCCGACAAGATCGCCTGTCTGTACGAAGACGCCTCTCCGTACCGCCGCGGCACGGGCGATGCGTCCGCAAGGTCGGCAGCAGCCCTGCCGCGCTCCAATACGACGGCGCGGTGAGAGAGGATATACGCCTCCTCCACGTCGTGCGTCACAAACAGCGCCGTGCGCGGTTCTTCCTTCCATAGATCGAAGAACACGTCGATCAGCCGCAGCTTCAGCGCCGTATCCAGCGAGGCGAACGGCTCGTCCATCAAAATGATGTCGGACGGATATAAAAACGCCCGCGCAATGGACACGCGCTGCGCCTGCCCGCCCGAAAGCTCGGCGGGATACGCCTTCCGCTTATCCGCAAGCTCGAGGCGGGAAAGCATGTCGCCGATCTTTTTTTCATCTTTACAGACGAGCTTCAGATTCCCCTCCACCGTCAGCGCCGGCACGAGACGGGACTGCTGAAAGATATACGAACAGCGCAGCCCCTGCGGGCGGATCGAGCCTTCATACGGGACCAGCCCCGCCAGCATGTTCAAAAGCGTCGTCTTGCCGCAGCCGCTGGCGCCCAGGATGCAGGTGATCTTCCCCTCTTCGATGCGAAGGTCGAAGTGCTCGTATACGCAGAGGCTGCCATAGCGCTTGGAAACGTTTTCAAGTACGATCATGGCTCACCTCCCGCCCTTTACGCCCGACCAGCGGCTGGTGACGAGGCGGAGCTTACCGAAGGCGAATTCGAGCAGCCCGCCGAAGAGCAGCATCAACAGGACCAGGGCGAACATCCGCGCCGTGGCGAGTTCGACCGCCGCCGTGTGGATCAGCCCGCCGACGGAGCGGAAGGTGCTCGCGAGCACCTCCGCCGAGATCATGACCTTCAGCGTCAGAGAAAAGTTCGCCCCCGCCTGCGACAATACGTCGGGCAGCATCATGGGGATGAGGACGCGGAACAGCCTGTCGCGCAGGCTCACTTTATAGATGGCCGCCATCTCCGAGATCTGCGGGTCGATCCCCTCGTAGGCGGCGATCAGCTGCGCATAGGTCAGGGGGAAGATCATCATGAAGGCGACGATGACGGGGGCGACGGCGGGTTTGGTCCAGATGAGCAGCATCAGCGTGATCGCCATGGTGGGAACAGTGCGCATCACGCTGATAAAAGGAGCGAAGAAGCGGCGGAACGGCCCGCTCGCCGCCGACAAGGCGGCAAATGCCACCGCGAGGACAAAGGCGAGCAGCCACGCGGCCAGCGAACGGCCGAGCGTGTTGCCGAACGCAGCCCAAAACTCCGCCGAACACAGCTGCGCCCAAACCTCTTGCAAAGCGTCCGGAAAAGAGGGAACGACATAGTCGTTGCGCACGCTGTAATAGGCGACGACCCATGCCGCGATCATGGCGGCGACGGCCAGCAGCGAAAAGAAGATATTCAGTTTTTTTACTTCGAACTTGCTTTTCACCGCTTTACCCTGCCCTGTTTGTTTTACTTATGCGCCCGTTCACCCCGCTTCATCGGCGATACGCTCTCAGCCCTGATAGAAGAATGCGTCTGCCATGCTGAAACTCTGCCCGCTGACAGCCGACAAACTTTCCAAAAAAGCATTGACTTCCTCTTTGCAGTCGGCGGCGGCTTCAAAGCGGATGGCGCAGTTGGCGATGACCTCTTTGGTCAGGTTTTTGGCGTTAAACGTAGGATTAGCTCCTCCTAAATGGTCGGTGATGGCGTCGACGATCGCCTGCGGCTGCGTATCTTCGGCCGCGAGCCAGTCCTCGTTTGCCTGCATTGCGGCGATAAAGTCCTCTACAAACTCCGTGTTTTCGGCGATGAAATCTTTTTTCGCCACCAGCACCGCCTGCGGCCAGCCGTTTTCGCCGCCGTAAAGCGCCTGCAGGTCGCCGACATTTTTGAGCTGACCGTTTGAACCGCCGACCTTTGCAGAGACCACGGGCTCTGCCGCCACCATGTAATCATAGGGCGCTGCGGGGGTGATCATCGTGGCGGGATCGGAAATGTTCAGCAGATACACCACGTCATCAGCCGTCGCCTCGGAGACGTCTTCGATCACTTCAAAGGGAATATCGCTGTTGTCCAACACCACTTTCAGCGTCAAACCGACGACGTTGTCCAGCTGGATGCAGCCGACCGTCTTGCCGAGCAGCTGCTCCTTCAAATTCGTCGACGTCAGGTCCGCATACCCCTTGGAAGCGGCGGAGAGCACATAGATGTTGCCGTGCGTCACCGTGCCGAGCATCTGATATACGTCGCCCTTGCCCAAGAGCTTTGCCGCCGCATTGACGGGCAGCACGCACAGTTCCGCCTGCGGCTCTTCACCCGTGACATACGTTTGAATGGAAGACGCCGCCACGACGTTATAGGTGACGGTATTCCCCTCGCCGAACTGCATATCTTCGCTCATCAGCTGTGCCAAAGACAGCGCAGGCGCCCCGTCGGGGGCATATACGTCGGCAACGACGGGATCGGACGGAACAACGATAGGATCCCCCGGCTCGTTCGGCGTGCAGGCCGCAAACAGCGCCATACCGCTGACGAGCAGCGTCGCCGACAGCAAAACTGACAAAAGTTTTTTCATGTTTTTGCTCCTTTACATATAAAATGGGTACGGCGGGCGTAAAAAAACTCCCCGCACGCAGGGAGAACATGAAAAAAAACTGCCTCCCTTTGCCGTCGGAACGCATCCTCCGCCTCAGGTACCGCGCCTATTATATACCATTTCCCCAAAAAACGCAAGCAAATCTCCGATACCGTATAAAGATAGATAAACCCGCCGTTTTGCGCGATCTATGCCACACATAGAACTATGCAAACGGCGCAAATTATGGATATGTTCAAAAAAATCGTCCTTCTTACCCTCATCGCCGTCTGCCTCAGCGTCACCGTGCTGATGGCGGAATGCACGCAGCTTTCGGCGCCGCCGCGCCTTCGCAACTACGCAGCCCAAGCACAGAGCGCACAAAAAGAGGAGCCCGCAGGCTCCCCTTCTCAGTTTGTGTTTTTCAAGACCTCTTCGTAGATGGCCCTGTCTTTATCCAGAAACACGTCAAAGACGACGCGGATATCGTACCCCGTCTCCAACAGCCAGCCCTTGACCGCGCCCACGGCGATGGCGGCGGCTTCATCGTTCGGGAAGCCGAAGATGCCCGTGGAGATGCAGCAGAAGGCGATGGAATGCAGCCCCATCTCCCGCGCCAAATTCAGGCAGGAGAGATAGCAGTTGCGCAGCACCCGCCTGTCTTCATCGTTCACGCGGACGCCGACCATCGGCCCCACCGTGTGGATGATGTATCTGGCAGGCAGGTTATAGCCGCGCGTGATCTTGGCGCAGCCCGCAGGCTCGCTTTCGCCCTGCGCGCCCATGATGCGGGAACAGTCTAAGCGCACCTGCACGCCGGCGCGGGAATGGATCACGTTGTCGATGCAGGCGTGGTGCGGGATAAAGCAGCCGAGCAGCGAATTGTTGGCGGCGTTGACGACGGCGTCCGCCTGCAGGCGGGTGATGTCTCCCTGCCAGAGACTGATGCCCGCTTCATATTCGAACCCCGCCGCGTCCACGATGCCGCGCTCGAGCGTTTCCGAAGCGAACAGGCGGTCCTGCAGCTGCAAAAAGCGCTCGGAGACGGGGGTGGGCAGCCGCTCGTTCAGATATCCCCAGATGAGGTCGCGCTTGGTCTTGTACGGATAGCTGAAGGCGGCGATCTCGTTGCGCTCTTCCAAAAGGGCGGAGAGCAATTCGTCGCAGATGGCGCTCTTCTCGTCCTCATCGAGGCGCTCGGCCCGCAGCGGAACGCTGCGCAGGTCTATGATGTTCTTATATTCGCTCAATGACAGCATCCGCCGCTCCCTCGCTCCAATAAAACTTATTTCGCCGCGTTGAAGTTGATCAGGCAGCCCTTCAGGATGATATTGCGCTCGTCCTGCGTCAGATTGCCGATGCCGAAGTTCACCTCTTTGACGCTCTTGCCGCTGAGGATCTTGGCGGAGATGCTCTCCGCGCCCTCGGCGATGTATTTGGCGACGTCTTCGATGTAGATATAGTCGCCCACCTTCAGGTGCAGCTTCTTCGCCGTCAGCGGCAGCATGCCCCAGTTGATGAGGTTGCTGCGGTAGCGCTTGGTGGCGTATTCCTCGGCGATGTTGGCGATGCCGCCCAGCACGCGCTGGCAGGACGCCGCCTGTTCGCGCGCCGAACCGTCGCCCGGTTTGACGGCGACGACGCAGCTGCCGTAGATGGTGCCCTCCTGCGCGATGTGCAGCGGCTCTGCCTCCTGCAGCACGCTCTCGGGCAGAGAGCCGTTTTGGCGGCGGTAGTCTTCATCCGCCTTGACCGCCTTCGCCCTGCCTACATAGCCGGGATCCTTGCGCGAGAGGGCAAATTCCGCCAATTTCATGGGATTGGAACGATAGGAAGAGGTCTCGCCGGAAGGGATGAGTTCGTCCGTCGTGGTGACGGGGTCTTCGATGACGCTGACCGCCTTGATGAGCACGTTTTTGCCGAGGGGGATCATCTCCGGCCAGTCGGCGATGTTGGGGCCGTATTTGAGCGGCAGTTCGGTGTGCGCGTCGCCCACGCCGCGATAGACGCGGTTGCGGTAGATCTCGGCGTCGAAGAAATACTTTTTGACCTTTTTGGTGTATTCCATTTCGGTCGCAGGCGTCAGCCTGCCGCCGTTTGCCGCCGTCGCCGCGATGGAGCGCGCGTCCATCAATGCAACCGCCGCCAGCTGCCCTGCCGCGGGCTTGCTGCCCTCGCGGCTTTCAAAGTTGCGCGTGGTGTGGCGGATGGAGAGGCCGTTGTTGGCGGGGACGTCGCCCGCGCCGAAGCAAGGGCCGCAGAAAGCCGTCTTGACGACGACGCCCGCGTTCATCAGGCCGCCGATATAACCGTTATCGACCAGCGCCTTATAGACGGGCTGGCTGGAGGGATAGACGCTGAGCGAAAATTCGTCCGTCCCCGTCGATCTTCCCTTCAAGATCTCGTACGCCTCGGCGATATTTTCGTACATACCGCCCGCACAGCCGGCGATGACGCCCTGGTCTACATGCAGGCCGTCGTCGAAGATCTTATCCGTCAGCGTGAACTTGTCGTCGCCGCGCAGCTTGCGCCCCGCCACCTCGATCTCTTCCAAGATCTCGCGCGGGTGCTGCAGCAGCTCGCGGATGGTGAAGGCGTTGCTGGGGTGGAACGGCAGCGCGATCATCGGCTCGATGGTGCTGAGGTTGACGGTGATGCCGTAGTCGTAATAGGCGGGATCGGCGGGCTTGAGCTCGCTGTAATCCTGCTCGCGGCCGTGGATCTTGTAGTATTCGCGCGTCTTTTCGTCCGTCTCCCAAATGGAAGAGAGGCAGGCGGTCTCCGTTGTCATGACGTCGATGCCGTTCCTGTAATCCATGGAGAGGTTGCGGATGCCGGGGCCGACGAATTCGAGGATCTTATTCTTCACGAACCCGTTCTTGAACACGGCGCCGCAGAGGGCGATGGCCACGTCCTGCGGGCCGACGCCCTTTTTCAGGTTGCCGCGCAGGTACACGGCGACCGTTTCGGGGCGCTTGATGTCGTAGGTCTTGTTGAGGATCTGCTTGACCAGCTCCGGCCCGCCTTCGCCGACGGCGAGGGTGCCCAGAGCGCCGTAGCGGGTGTGCGAGTCGCTGCCCAGGATCATGCGGCCGACCTTCGCCTCCATCTCGCGCATATACTGGTGGATGACGGCGATGTGCGGCGGAACGAAGTTCGCGCCGTATTTTTTTGCCGCCGAAAGGCCGAAGACGTGGTCATCTTCGTTGATGGTGCCGCCCACCGCGCACAGCGAATTGTGGCAGTTGGTCAGCGTATACGAGAGCGGGAATTTTTCCAGCCCGCTCGCCTTCGCCGTCTGGATAATGCCAACGTAGGTGATGTCGTGCGAGGCGATGGCGTCGAATTTCAGCTTGAGGTCTTCCTCGCCGCCTTGATTATGCGCCCGCAGGATGCGGTACGCCATGGTGCCCTTTCTCGCTTCTTCTTTTTTGTCCGCCGTCAAAAAAGCCTGATTCTCTTTGACCAGCGCACCGCCCATATAATAGCAGCCGCCGCGTATGAGTTTGATCATTCCTCTTCTCCTCGTAAATAAATATACTCTATTATATCCCTATGCGCCATTTTTGTCAAACAAAAGGCCGCAAAAGCGCGCAATCTGCCCGCCGCGGCAAAAAAAGCGGGCCAAGCCGGCCCGCATTGCGCCGGGAAATCAGTTCCCGGACAGGTAATTGTGGTGTTTGACGCGCAGCCGCGCGAAGGCGCGCTGCAATGCCAGGCGATTGAGGCGGTATTCCGCCGCGCTGCGGTTGCGGCGCAGCTGCTCTTCGGCGCGCTCTTTGGCCTCTGCCGCACGGCGCTCGTTGATGTCTTCCGGCCACTCCACCGCCTGCGAAAAGACGAGCGTTTCGTCCGGCCGCACTTCGATGAAGCCCTCGCTCATGAACGCCTCGCGCGAGGCGCCGTCCGCCGTGATGCGCAGCGTGCCCGGCTCCGTGGCGAACACCATGGGCTGATGCCCCGCCTCGATGGTACAGCTGCCGCCGATGGACGGGATGTTGATGCTCTCCACCTCGCCGCGGTAGAAGCTCTTTTCCGGGGTGATGATCTCTAACAGGAATTTATTCATCCGCACCTCCCGAGGGGCTTTGCCGAAAGCCGCCTCTGCGATATCCGCGCCCGCATCAAGCCTGCGCGCGCATCTTCCGCGCCTTTGCCTTGACCTCGTCGATGTCGCCCACGTTGAAGAAGGCGTTTTCGGGCAGGTCGTCCACCTCGCCGGCGAGGATGGTCTTGAAGCTCTCCAGCGTCGCCTGTAACGGCACATACCGCCCTTCCAGCCCCGTATAGATCTGCGACACCGAGAAGGGCTGCGACATGAACTTTTGTATCTTGCGCGCCCGGTAGACGGTGTTTTTGTCCTCGTCCGACAGTTCGTCCATACCTAAAATGGCGATGATGTCCTGCAGTTCCTTATAGCGCTGCAAGGTGGCGATGACCTGGTTGGCGACGTCATAATGTTCCCTGCCCACGATCTGCGGGTCGAGGATGCGCGAAGTGGACTCCAGCGGATCGACGGCGGGATAGATGCCCATCTCCACCACCTTGCGCGAGAGAACGGTGGTCGCGTCGAGGTGGGTGAAGATCGCCGCCGGCGCGGGGTCTGTGATGTCGTCCGCGGGCACATACACAGCCTGGATGGAAGTGATGGAGCCGCGGCGGGTGCTGGCGATGCGCTCTTCCAAAAGCCCCATCTCCGTGGCCAGCGTGGGCTGGTAGCCGACCGCCGAAGGCATCCTGCCGAGCAGCGCCGAAACCTCGCTGCCCGCCTGGATATAGCGGTAGATGTTGTCGATGAACAGCAATACGTCCTGATGATTGACGTCCCGGAAATACTCGGCGATGGTCAGCCCCGTAAACGCGGTGCGCATACGGCTCCCAGGCGGCTCGTTCATCTGCCCGTACACGAGCGCGGAATTTTTGATGACGCCCGATTCCTGCATGTCGGCGATCATGTCGTTGCCCTCGCGGGAACGCTCGCCGACGCCGGTGAAGATGGAATAGCCGCCGTGCTCTTTGGAAATGTTGTGCATCAGCTCCATGATCAGCACGGTCTTGCCCACGCCCGCACCGCCGAACAGGCCGATCTTGCCGCCCTTGCTGTACGGGGCGATGAGGTCGATGACCTTGATGCCCGTTTCAAAGATCTCGGTAGACGGGTTCTGATCGAAAAACGCGGGGGGCTTCCTATGGATGTTCCAGTGCACGGACGAGCGGATGGCACCCTTGCCGTCGATGGGGTCGCCCAGCACGTTCATGACGCGGCCGAGCACCTCTTCGCCGACGGGCACGTTGATCTGCGCGCCGGTATCGACGACCTCCATGCCGCGGGAGAGCCCGTCCGTCGCCGACATGGCGATGCAGCGGACGACGCCCTTGCGGATATGCGAGAGCACTTCCAGCACCGTACCCGTCTTGGAGATGGTGAGTTTTTGGTAGACGGGCGGCGTATCCGCGTCAAAAGCGACGTCTACGACCGGCCCGATGACCTGATTGATCTTGCCAGCAATATTCATATGGCTTTGCTTTCCTTAGCGTGTATTCGTATCCGAAAAAAACCTGCCCGACGAAAGGTCTAACAGCTCCGTGGTGATGGCGCTCTGGCGCAGGCGGTTGTATTCGAGGCTGAGCGAATCGAGCATCTTGTCGGCATTTTTATTGGCGTTCGACATCGCCATCATGCGCGCGGCGTGTTCGCTCGCCGCAGAATGGATGAGGGTGGAATAGATCATGCCCACCAGGTACTGCGGCACGAGGATGTCCAGCACTTCGCTCGGCGAAGGGTCGTAACAGATCTCTCCGCGGAAGGAAGAAGCCGCCTCCACCTCGATATCTTTCGCCTCGATGGGCAGCAGCTTGACGACCGTCGGCTCGTGCACGGAGGAAGAGATCATGCGCGTGAACACGACGTACACCTCGTCCATCAGATTGCGGTCGTATAAGTCAAGTATGTCACGCATAATACCTCGCGAATCGTGCAAAGTGGGCGAGGTGACCGCGTGCGTGAACTCCAGATCGACCGCCTGGTCCCTGCTTTCAAAAAAGCTGCGCGCCATCTGGCCGATGGTGATCACATAGTGCACGGGGCGGGTCTGGATATGCTGCCAGGCAAGGTTCAAAACGTTGTTGTTGAAGGCGCCCGCCAGCCCCTTGTCGCCGGCGATGACGATATAGGCGGCGCGGGTGTCCGGGCGGTGGCGCACATACGCGTTGCGGATATCCGTGCTGTGCAGCATGATATCTTTGAGCGTGGCGCGCACCCTGTCGAAATAGACGGAGCTCGCCGCCTGCTTGAGCATCGCCTTGCGCATCTTGGCGACGGAAATGAGCTCCATCGCCTTGGTGATCTGATGCGTATCCTGGATGCTCTTGATCCTGTGTTTGAGTTCGGCGATGTCTGCCATGTCAGCCCTCCGCTGCGGCCTCCGCCTGCTCCGGCAGGCCCCTGCCCGCGGGCCGGTCGTCGCCGATGACGCAGTCTACATACTCCGAAGCCACGGAGACGATCTGATCCCGCAGCTCGTCGGAGATCTTTTCGTCGGGGCAGATCTGCCCGTACAGGTCGGCATGATTGATGCGGATGAAGTTGAGCAGCCCGTCGTTATAGGCGAGCATCTTCTTTTCGGGGATCCTGTCGACCAGATCGCTCTGCGAGACGACGAGCAGGACGATCATGTCGCGCACGGAATAGTTGAGGTACTGGCGCTGCTTGAGTGTATCCGTCATCTTGGCGCCGCGGCTGAGCGTCTTCTGCGTCTCGGCGTCGAGGTCGGAGCCGAACTGCATGAAGATGGCCAGTTCCCTGTACTGCGCCAGGTTGACGCGCAGCTGGCCGGAGATCTGGCGGATGGCGGGGCGCTGGGCGCTGCCGCCCACGCGCGATACGGACAGGCCGACATTGACCGCCGGGCGCACGCCGCTGTTGAACAGTTCGCTCTCCAGATAGATCTGCCCGTCGGTGATGGAGATGACGTTGGTGGGGATATAGGCGCTGATGTCGCCCGCGAGCGTCTCAACGATGGGCAGTGCGGTGATGGAACCGCCCCCCTTTTCTTCGGACAGCTTTGCAGCGCGCTCCAAAAGGCGGGAGTGCAGGTAGAACACGTCGCCGGGGTACGCCTCGCGCCCTGCGGGGCGCTTCAAAAGCAGGCTCATCGTGCGGTAGGCGACGGCGTGTTTGGAAAGGTCGTCATAGACGATGAGCACGTCCTTCCCCTGATACATGAAATATTCCGCTAAAGCGCAGCCGCTGTACGGGGCGATATACTGCATGGGGACGCTGTCGTCCGCCGTCGAACAGACGATGCAGGTATAGTCCATCGCTCCCCCGTTGCGGAGGGTGTTGACCGTCTTCGCCAGCGAAGAGGCCTTCTGCCCGATGGAGACGTAGATGCAGATGACGTCTTCGCCCTTTTGGTTGAGGATGGTATCGACAGCGATGGCGGTCTTGCCCGTCTGCCTGTCGCCGATGATCAGCTCTCGCTGCCCTCTGCCGATGGGGATCATGCTGTCTATCGCCAAAATGCCCGTCTGCAGGGGCTTGTTGACCTTGCCCCTGTCCATGATGGCGGGGGCGGGAAATTCTACCGGGCGCGTCTCGCTCGTCTCGATGGCGTCCAGCCCGTCGATGGGCTTGCCGAGAGGATCGACGATGCGGCCGAGCATCGCCTCGCCCACGGGCATCTGCACCGTCTGCCCCGTCGAATAGACGAGGTCGCCGTAGCGCACCTTGTCTTCGCCGGAAAACAGCACCGCGCCCACTTCTTTCTCTTCCAAATTCAGGGCCAGCGCGTAATATCCGCCGTGCACCTGCAAGAGTTCGTTATAGCGCGCGTCATTGAGGCCGGAAATACGGACGACGCCGTCGCCCGAATAGACGATACGGCCGCAAACGCGCTCGTCGGAGCTCTCCTGCACGGCATTGATCTTTTCGATCAGCCCTTTGCCTATTGCTTTAACATCGATCATAAATTACCTTTTGCAGGCGATCAGAGCGAGCCCTTGATATGCTCGAGGCGGCTCTTAACCGAGCCGTCATACACTGTATCGCCGATGTAGATCACGACCCCGCCGATGATGCCGGGATCGATCTCAAAGTTCACCCTGCCGCAGCCGCGGCTTTCGGCGAACTGTTTGATCTTCCGCATCGTATCGGGGCCGGGGTTTCTGGCCAGCACGACCTGTGCCGCCGGTCTTTGTTCATTCATTGTTCTCTTTGCTCCAACGCGCCAGGCTGTCTTCGATCAGCTTTTTATCGTCTTCAGGCGTGATGTCGCGGGCGAGGATCTTCCGCGCCACGGCGACGGAGACGTCCGTGATCTGCTTTTCGATATCCGCCTGCAAATTCCCGCGCTCCTCTTCCAGCTCGCGCTCCGTCCTGTCGAGCATGCCCTTCGCCTGCCTGCGCGCGTCCGCCACGATGTCGTCCGCCTTCTGATTGGCGACCTTGACGGCGTTTTCGTGGATGACCGCCGCCTCTTTTTTGGCGTTGGCGAGCATGACTTCGCCGCTCTCTTTCATCTGTTTGACTTCGGCATTCAGCTCGGCGTTCTCCTGCTCGATCTTCCTGATCTTTTCCTGGCGCTCTTTCACCATCCGCTTTACCGGCTTGAAGAGCAGCAGATACAGCCCCACCGTCAAGATGACGAGGGCGATCAGATGCAGTACGATGCTCTGCCATTCCAGCCCCAGCGCTTCAAACGGGTTTGCGGCAAGCACTTGGTTTTCGATAAAGTTTATCATGTTGCACCTTTGCAATAATTTTCAGTGATAAGCGCCGCCGGCTGCGGCGCCTTGGCGGATCAGGAGACGAAGATCAGCAGGATACTGACCAACAACCCGTAAATTGCCGTCGTTTCCGCAAACGCCAGGCCGAGCAGGAGCATCGTCCTGATCTTGCCGACTTCTTCCGGCTGGCGCGCCGTCGCTTCGACCGCCTTGCCCGTGGCGATGCCCATACCGACGCCTGCGCCCAGGCCCGTCAGGGCGGCAATGCCCGCGCCGAGCAGGGCTCCATCCGTCGCCAGTAAATTTGCGACCATCGTTATCAATAATTCCATTGTTTTTACCTCCGTAATGATGGTGGATCACGCCGCGGCAAGGCCGCGGTCAATCGTTGACCAAGTTATGCCGTCAGCTTTTCCCGCTTGCGGAGCGCTTTCGGCTTTTTTGGCTTTTTGAGTTTTTTCGGCGGCGTTTCGATCGCTTCCTGTACAAAGGTCAGCGACAGCGACGCGAACACGTACGACTGTATCAGCGCGTGGAAGAGCGTGAACAGCGGCGTCAGCACCGCCGGCAATACGACGGGCACGACCGCAAAGGCGATCCCCTCCACGAGGATATAGACCATGTCCATGATGACCATGCCGCTGAGGATGCTGCCGAACAGACGGAAGGTCATGGAAACGGGCACGGCGAGGTCGGTGACGATGTTGATGGGGTTCACATAGTGCAGCAACCTGCGCCCCTTGTTTTTGGCAAAGCCCAGCGTGTGGATGAACAGAAAACTGCACAGCGCCAAGGCGATGCAGGCGCCCAGGTCTGCGATGGCGGGGCGAAGGCCGAACAATTCGATCAGCACCCCGCAGCAGATGTACGCCGCCGCGCCGAAGGTGTACGGCCCCATCAGGCCGCTGTATTTTTCCGTCATCTCGTCCGCGCTCTTATCGAAAAAGCAGACCAGCCATTCCAAAAACATCTGCCCCGCCGTCGGCGTCGTCTTCCACTTGCGGATGATGGTCAGCCGCAGGATGAGGGCGGCGAGCAGCAAGACGAACACGACCACAAAGCCGGAGAAGACGCTGTCGTTGACGACGAACCATCCCCACTCGATGACGTGATCTTTTGTATTCGGGAAAATTTTATCTGCCAGATGCGAAAAGTCGATCTCCAGCAGCTGCGATGAAAAATTGTGCACTTTGATGCGCCTCACTATCTTTCCTAAATCTCGTTTATTTTACTACTTTTCACCTATAGAAGCAAGCGAATGACCGTATATGGAGGGATAAAAAAATTTTATAACAAGCGTTCTGCCGCGCTTATACCGCCCTTGCCGCGCGCCGATACCGCCCTTTTTCAGCTTTCTGCCGCCCTCGCCGCGCGCCTGTTTGCCGTGCGCTTTTGCCGCGGCGGCGGCTTTCCGGCGGCGAATGCGGCAGAATTTTCAAAAAAAGTTTTGCCTGCCCTTGCTTTTTATGTGCAGATATGCTACAATTTTTGCAACGGGGTACCTCTATGAAAACATATCGCTTCAAACTGTCTAAACTCGCCGCGGCGGGCTGCGCCGCCGGCATCCTGCTCGGCATCGGCGGCATCGCCTTCACGATCTACCGCATCTATCGGTACGGGTTCGCGGACGCGCAGCTGATCATCCAGCACGCCGTGGTGCTCATCGTGGGCGCCCTGGCTATCGCCCTGTTTGCCTCCATCCTCATCCGTTCCGTGTACAAGATCACCGATACCGAGATCGTGCTGTGGTTCGGCTTCATCAAATCTGCCTACCGCATCGCAGACATCGAATCGGTGCACCTGTTCACGAAGACGAACAAACTCGTCCTCTATTTTAAGGATGAAAAATACACCGTGATCGTCGTCAAGCCGGAATGGCACAACGACTTTATCAAAGAGATCCTCTCCAAAAACGCCGATATCCGCTACGACGTTTCCACCACCGACAGCGACGATATCGACGCCGTCTGAACCTCTTGAACGAATAGTATAATTCACCTACCGAGCAAATGGGGTGCCGCATATGCGGCACCCCCTCTTCTTTTTTACTTTGAACGATCAGTTTTTGAAGTATCTCTTCAAAAGGCCTGCAAAGCCTGCGCCGTGGCGGGCTTCGTCTTTCGCCATTTCGTGCACGGTGTCGTGGATGGCGTCATAGCCCAGTTCTTTGGCGCGCTTGGCGATCTCGAGCTTGCCCGCGCAGGCGCCCGTCTCGGCGGCGACGCGCAGCTCCAGATTCTTTTTGGTGGAATCGGTGATGACCTCGCCCAGCAGTTCCGCGAACTTGGAAGCGTGCTCCGCCTCTTCGAAGGCATAGCGCTTATACGCCTCGGCGACTTCGGGATAGCCCTCGCGCTCGGCAACGCGCGCCATGGCAAGGTACATGCCGACCTCGGTGCACTCGCCTTCAAAGTTGGCGCGAAGACCTGCAACCACTTCTTCGTCCAGGCCCTTGGCCACGCCTACTTCGTGCACGCAGGCGAATTTGAGCTCCGCCGCGTCATCGATGGGAACAAATTTGGTAGCCTTGCAGACAGGGCAAACGGTAACGGAATCTTCGACGATCTCGCCGCAAACAGCACATCTCTTCATGATAATAACCTCTCTTCGTTTTTTCGGAGCATCGCTCCGTTTGTTGCCTCTATTGTATCATTGTTGCGCGATAATTACTGTTGCTTATGCAACAAAATAGCCCTTTCCACAAAAAATTTTACCATAAAACAGGCCAAAAAGCGGGGAACGTTCCCGCAAAACGTTCGCCCGCGGGCAAACGAGCGCCGCGCCTGGGAGAGGGAATTTTTTTCGTTTTTATCACAGAAATTTTTAGTACAAGTGTTGACAGAGCACCTTGTTGGTGTTACAATGTAGGTGAAAAAAGTAAAACAAAAAAAGGCGGTTTACTATGGCTAAGTACAATGATCCCCTCGTCCGTGGCCGCGCCGATCCGTACGTCTATAAACATACGGACGGGAACTATTACTTTACGGCGACCTACCCTGCCTACGACAGGATATGTATCCGCAAAGCGGCGACGATCAACGGCATCACAGACGCAGAAGAAAAAGTGATCTGGCGCAAGCATGAAGAAGGCATCATGGCCTCGCACGTGTGGGCGCCCGAGATCCACTACATCGACGGCAACTGGTACATCTATTTCGCCGCAGGCGAAAGCAAGCGCATCTGGGAGATCCGCCCCTACGTTCTGCAATGCACGGGACCGGACCCCATGACCGACGAATGGATCGAACTGGGCATGATGCAGGCGCACCGCAGCCCCACGGGGCGGCGGAAGACCGGGTACGACAGCTATTCGTTCACGGAATTTTCGCTGGATGCGACCACGTTCGAGCACAAGGGCAAACGCTATATGATTTGGGCGGAAAAAGTGCACCGCCGCTTCGGCATATCCAACCTGTATATCGCCGAAATGGAGACGCCCAACAAGCTGAAGACGGTGCAGGTGCTCCTCTGCACGCCCGACTACGACTGGGAGCGCATCGACTTTTGGGTCTGCGAAGGCCCCGCCGTGCTCAAACACGACGGCAAGATCTTCGTCACCTATTCCGCTTCCGCCACGGGGCAGATGTACTGCATGGGCATGCTGAGCGCGGACGAAAACGCAGACCTCTTGGATCCGAAATCGTGGACCAAAAAGCGCTACCCCGTCCTCAAGACGGATCCCGAAAAGAAGGTGTTCGGCCCCGGCCACAACTGCTTTACCACCGGCGACGACGGCGAAGTGCTGTGCATCCTCCACTACCGCGACTACTCCGACAAGTACATCTCCGGCGACCCGCTCAACAACCCGGATCGCCACGCGCATGTTTTGGAAGTACAGTTTGAAAACGGCGAACCCGTATTCAGGTTATAAGGCAAATATACACGGAGAAACAGTCCCTTGTGGACTGTTTCTCTTTTGTGCATTCTATTCTTTTCTTTCTGAAAACACTTCGTTTACATAGTACTATGCCTGACATAGATTTGATTGCGGATAAGATTTGCAAAAATTTTCCGCACTTTGTTTGACAAACAAAAAACTTTTTGCTATACTATATAGGCTGTATCACAGACACGGCAATGGCGAGGTGTAGCGCAGTTTGGTAGCGCGCTTGGTTCGGGACCAAGAGGTCGTGGGTTC
This sequence comes from Candidatus Borkfalkia faecavium, assembly GCA_019114755.1. Classification (GTDB taxonomy): domain Bacteria; phylum Bacillota; class Clostridia; order Christensenellales; family Borkfalkiaceae; genus Borkfalkia; species Borkfalkia faecavium. The sequence goes on along the minus strand of DXEW01000005.1, from coordinate 61,833 downwards.
AAGTCCCGTCACCTCGACCAAAAACACGGCATAGCAGAAGCTATGCCGTGTTTTTGCTTTTTCTTTGCAATGCACACTTAGCCATGCCGCACTTAAGAACCGCGCTTTTCGTCGATATACGTCGCCTCTAAATCGGAGACGTGCAGCAGCACGGCTAAGGGATATTTGCAGTAGGCGTCGCTGACGGAATAGTCTCCCCCTTTCGCGCGGCTGTCGAACCCGCCCATGTGCCAGTTGATGGCCATCGCCTCCGCGCCGGTCAGGTGCAGAAAGCGGTTGACGATAAACACCGACTTTTCGCCGTGCCCGAAGGGAAACAATTCCTCGCGCACGAAACAGGGCTTGCGCACCCATTCGCCGTTTTCCTTCACGTTGCGGAAATCTGCGCGGTAGAAATTGACCTTGCACACATCGTGCAGCAGCCCGCAGATGGCTATCGACTCGTCGGGAACGATTTTTTGATAGTCGCTGCCGTATTCATCCTCCACATGGCGGAGCAGGCGGCGGTACACGTTGACGCTGTGCTCGCATAGCCCGCCCGCATAGGCGCAGTGATAACGCATGCTCGCGGGCGCCTGAAAAAAGTCGCTCTCTGTCAGATAGGCACGCAGCTCCGCCGCGCCTTCCCGCGTGATCTTTTCATCGAAGATGCGCAAAAATTCTTCTCGTTTATCCATTCTTATCCTCCGCTTTCCTCTGTAAAGTAAAACTTTGCCGCACGGGCCCGCCCGCAAAAAGCCGCCCTCGCAGCCTCTTTGCCGCAATCTGCAATCATAACAAATAAATTTTTCAAATTATTCTCTTTTCGGCAAACTTTTCATTTGACTTTTTTTCTGTTTTCAGGTAAAATAATAAAGCTTGTGAGCGAAAGAGCTTTGCTGATATGGCTCAGTAGGTAGAGCACGTCCTTGGTAAGGACGAGGTCGCGGGTTCAAATCCCGCTATCAGCTCCAATTTACGGAACACCAAATGTAATTTGGTGTTCCTTTTTCATGCCGTGACAAATTAAACCGGCGGAAAAAACATAGCCTGCGGCAAATTCATCCCCGCCGCAGCCTGTCCACCATCTCTTGCAGATGCGCGGCGTTTTCTTCATCGGAGACGGTCGGGTCTTTGGTGAATTTTTCGCAGGGCAGGTTTTTACAGGTCCCGCAGTCCTTCATCCCATTTCCGCCGACGCAGCAGCCGTAGACCGGGCAGACATCATCGCCCGTATATTGCAGCCAATACACTTTTCCCTCGATGACTCTGCAGCCGCGGCAGTCCGCGGGGAAACGCGTGCAGGAGGCGCAGACGGCGCCGCAGGGCGAGGGCTGCACGAATTCGTCTTTCCAATGCCACCACGCGCACTTTGCACGGTCGGGGTTTTTTGTATTGAGGAAGTATTCGACGGCGCGGTACAGATACAGCTGGCACCTATCCAAGGTAAAGCCGCGCAGCGCGCATTCTTCCAGATACAGCTCTTCCGCGCTCTTTCCGCGCAGCGAATCGATCGTGGTATACCCCATGGCGATCAGGTCTTTTTCCGTCTGTCTGCCCACATTGGGGATCTTCCGCAGTTCACTCATAGGCTCGTCCTTTTTTTCCATTATACCATACCCGCGCGTACAAGACAAGCCTTTGGCAAATTTTACCCTTCCATATTATAAAAACAAAAAATATAATTTAATTTTGTTGCCCGCAAGGCAAAAAGGTGCTATACTGTGTGTGATCGATTTGAAAAACCATCGGAGGATCGTATATGGAAACACGCGTAGCCGTTGTCAGCATCATCGTCGAAAACGAAGAGTCGGTGGCGTCGCTCAACGCCATCCTGCACGAATACGGCCACTACATCATCGGCCGCATGGGCGTGCCCTACCGCAACAAGGGCATCAACGTCATCAGCATCGCCATCGACGCCCCGCAGGACGAGATCAGCGCCATGTCCGGCAAGATCGGCAAGCTGGAAGGCGTCAGCTCCACGACCGCTTTTTCAAAGCGCGCCTGAAACGCAGTATAGACAACAGACCAAAGGCACGGACCGCATTTTACGGCCCGCGCCTTTTTTCTATTTTCACGATGATATAATTTTATCTGCCGAAGGCTCCAAACCCCGGATACACGGCGGCATCGCCGAGCTCCTCTTCGATGCGCAGCAGGCGGTTATACTTCGCCACGCGCTCGCCGCGGCAGGGCGCGCCCGTCTTGATCTGGCGAGTATCCATCGCCACCGCGAGGTCGGCGATGGCGGTATCCTCCGTTTCGCCCGAACGGTGCGAAGCGACCGCCGTATACCCCGCCGCATGCGCCGTCCCGATCGCCGCCAGCGTTTCGGAAACGCTGCCGATCTGGTTGGGCTTGATGAGGACGGAATTACCGCAGCCGAGCTCGATCCCCTTTTGCAGCCTCCGCGTGTTGGTGACGAACAGGTCGTCTCCGACCAGCTGCACTCTGTCTCCCAGTTTTTTCGTCAGCAGCTGCCAGCCCTCCCAATCTTCTTCATCCAAGCCGTCTTCGATGGAGCGGACGGGATAATTTCGGCACAGGCGCTCCCAATGCGCGATCAGCTGCGCCGAAGTAAAACGCTTGCCCGATTTGGGCAGCAGATATTCGCCGCGCCCTTCCGCCTTCCACTCGCTGGACGCGGCGTCCAACGCCAGCACGATCTCTTCGCCGGGCCGATACCCCGCCCGTTCGATCGCAGCCAAAATGATCTCCAGCGCCTCTTCATCGCTCGCAAGGTCGGGCGCGAAACCGCCTTCGTCGCCGACGGAAGTCGCCAGCCCGCGCGAGCGCAAGATCGCCGCCAAGGCATGGTACACCTCCGCACACCAGCGCAGGCCCTCGCGGAAGCTCGGCGCGCCCGCAGGCATGATCATAAATTCCTGCACGTCGATGTTGTTGGCGGCGTGCGCGCCGCCGTTGAGGATATTCATCATCGGCACGGGCAGACAGCTGCCCCCTCCCAAAAAGCGGTACAGCGGCACCTTGCATGACTTCGCCGCCGCATCTGCCGCCGCAAAGGAGACCGCCAAGACGGCGTTTGCACCCAAGGCGGACTTATCGGGCGTGCCGTCCGCCTCGATCATCGCCGCATCTACCTTACGGGTATCTGCGGCGTCCAGCCCGCGGACGGCCTTTGCGAGCGCCGTATCGATATTTTTGACCGCCCGCAAGACGCCCTTGCCGCCAAAACGCGCCCTGTCGCCATCGCGCAGCTCCAGCGCTTCAAATTCGCCCGTCGAAGCGCCGCTCGGCGCACATCCCCTGCCCGCCGTGCCGTCCGCCAAAAGCACCTCCGCTTCCACCGTCGGGTTGCCGCGCGAATCGACGATCTCACGCCCCCGCACCTTGACAATGCTCCTTCCTTCCATCGCAAACCTCCCAAACAATGCGGCTGTGCGCCGCACGCTTGTAAGGAGTATGCACATTTTGAAGAAATTCCATGCACGCAGCCTGCCGCCGCACGGAAAGGATCTCCGGTCGGCGGCATGAAACGAAGTGAAAAATCATACACACAGCCGTCGCGAATGCGGCGGCTGCCGAATGTATACCAAAATAACAGTATAAAATAAGCGGCGCATGGCACGCCGCTCATCCCTGTTTTGGATGTACTTTACTTGAGCGAAAACGCCTCGTCGTCTCCGTCTTTTTTGCGCCGCTCCAGCGCCTCGATGCGCTTGCGGATGGCGAGCATGCGCGCATCCGTGGCGGCGATCGTTTCGGCACAGCTCTTTAATTCCGCCGAGATCTCGGGGCGGTCAGCGCTATCCTTTTTATATTTCATCTGATGTTCCAAACTCGCCCAAAAATCCATCGCCACCGTGCGGATCTGTATCTCCACCCGCATCGGGCGCTTCCCGTCCGAAAAGAACACGGGCACCTGCACGATCATGTGATAGCTGCGATAGCCGTTGGGCTTTGGTTTGCGGATATAGTCCTTCACCCGCAGCACGGTGATGTCGTCCTGCCGGGCGAGCATTTCGGCGACGCTGTAGATGTCGTCGATGAACGGGCAGATGACGCGGATGCCCGCCACGTCGTTGAGGCATTCTTCGATCTTTTGCAGCGTGACGGGCTCCCCCATGCGGCGGAGCTTTTCAAAAATGCTCATCGGCTTTTTCACCCGCGAAGTGATGCTCTCGATGGGGTTGCGGCTGTTGCGGAGAGAAAACTCGTCGTTGAGCACCTCAAATTTAGTGCGCACTTCGCGGATGGCGGCGCTGTAGCGCATCATCAGCTCCATAAATTGTTCCAAAAGGTCGAACCCGGAAGCGCCGTCGCCCGCTTCCTTCAAAAATTTGCGGATATTGTCTACATTTTCATCCGCCAGCTTTTGAATGTCGTCCGCCGTAACGAGGCTGTTCATCTGTATCGCTTATCTCCCGTTTTTGAAAATCATATGTGAAAGGCATTTTTGAAATTTACCGTGGAATGCCTTTTCGCGCTTCAAATAAAAAATTCCGGCTGGCGGCGGGCCGTACAGCTGCCTTCCAGGCGCCCTTTCGCCGCCAAAACGGCGGGATCGGTAAAGCTGCGCGCCCCCTGCCTGCAAAATTTGACGCACGCCGCGCAGGAAATGCACCTGCCCTGATCGGACAGGTCCGCGCCGATATTTGCCGCGGGGCAGGCGGCGATACACGCCCCGCAGCGGACACATTTTTCCGCATCGACGGCGGGCGCCGCCTTGGGGGCGAGCATAAACCCGCTCAGCTGTTTATACGGGCGCGCGCCGCGGATGGGCTTGCGGCAGGCGACGCCCTGTTCTACGTTTGCAAAGGCGGCGACGCCAAAGGTGGTCGCCGCGATGAGGTCTTCCGCGTCCGGCCTGTTTTTGGCCACGGCGGAAGAATAGGAATGCTCGCCGATAAAGGCGGCAGCCGCGCACACGCAAAATCCCCGCTCCGTGAACAGGTCGGCGGTCTCTAAGAGGGCGTCGTCATAGTCGCGGTTCCCGTATACCGACAGCACGACCGCCCGCGCACCGCCGCCCTGCATGTTCTGCAAAACGGGCACAAGCAGCTGCGGCAGCCTGCCGCCGTAGACGGGCGCGCCGAACACGACGACGTCGTCTTCCGCAAACGCATACGAGCGGGAACGCGCGGCGATGTTTGTCAGGTCGACGAGCTGGGCCCTGCAGAGCAGCCGTTCAAAAAATACTTTGCCCACGGTAGCCACGATCTTTTTTGTCGTGTGCGTGGGGCTGAAATAGACCAAATACAGTTTCAAAGCCCTTCTCCTTTTGTATCATTGTAACACGGAATGATGAAAATGTAAAGGCAAAACGCGAAAACCGCGCCGAAAATTCGGCGCGGCAAGGACATAGACGGAGCGATGCCCATTGCATCCCCCGTGATGCGCAAATTTTACAGGTCTTTCTTGTTCATGATAGAAACAGACAGGAAAGGCGAAACGGCGGCAAAGGCGACGCCGACGGCAAATATGGCGGAAGGTAACACAAAGGCGGGAAGTTCGAAGGCGGCGTCTTCCCCGAAGAGAAAGATACCCGCCGTGAGCCCCGCGGCAAAGATGACGACCATGATCAGCGTCAGCTGGATGCGCGCCTTTTCCGCCCCGTATGCGTGTACGAGCGGCAGCAAGACGGACACCGCGATCAGCCACATGCCGGCAAAAAACAGCAGCTGCGCCGCGCTCGCCGCCATATCTTCCGCAAAGAAAAGGGTGAGGGCGGAAAGCAATGCGCAGGCGATGATCGGCAGGGCGGAAAACAGATACCTGCTCATGACCAGCTGCCTGCGGGAGATGCCGGAAGATACCGCGAAGGCGTCCCAGTTTTCCCGTTCGTCGCAGGCAAAGGAAGCCAGCGGCACAATGACGCACATCATGATGCCGACGCTGCCCAAATAGATCAGATTGCCGCCGATGCAGCCGACGGCGAAAAACACGGCCGCGAATGCCACATAATACCAAATGACGGAAGCGACATTTTTACAATTTTTATACAGAAGCCCTTTCATAGACGTTCTCCTTTGACCAGATACAGCATGATATCTTCGATCGATGCGCGCTCACACATCCCTTTGCCGAGCAGATCGCGCCGCACGAGGGCGCCCGCCCCGTATTCTCCGCGGCAGACGGAGACTACCGAGCCCTGCGGCAATTCACGCAGCCGCTCCTGCCCGCAGCGGAGGATGCCGTATTTTTCATATAAGGCATCCTTTTCTTCAAAAAACACCTGTTTTCCCGCATGAATGAAGAGGATATAATCGCATAGTTTTTCTAAGTCCGAGAGGATATGCGAAGAAATGAACACGCCGTGCCCCTCGTCCTGCATGAAATCGTAGAGGATATCCAGCATCTCGTCGCGGGCGACGGGGTCGAGGCCCGCCGCGGGCTCGTCTAACACCAAAAGTTCCGCCCCGTGCGAGAGGGCTGCGGCGACGGCGGCCTTCTGCCGCATACCTGCGGAAAGGTCTTTGATCTTTTTATCCAAAGGCAGCGCAAATTTTTGACAATACGCGCAAAAGCGCGCATCGTCCCAATGCAGGAACATCCCGCGCAGCACCGACTGCAGCTCTTTCAGGCGCAGGCCGGAAGGCAGACAGCCTTCGCCGAGTACGGTACCGACCTTGCCGCGCTCTTCGCGCGACAGAGCCTTTGCCGCTTTCCCGAATATCTCAACAGAGCCCGCCGACGGCGTTATCAACCCCAACATGCTCTTGATGGTCGTGCTCTTGCCCGCGCCGTTTTCACCGATACAGCCGACCACCGCGCCGCGGGGAAGCGCAAAGTCGATCCCTTCCAAAGTAAAGCCGGCATACCGCTTTACCAGCCCTTTTACCCGAATTATGTCTGACATACTACTCTCCTTTCAGCAAAATTTCAAACATCTGCGCCAATTCTTCGGCGGAAATGCCACCTTCGCGGGCAATTTTCATCGCTTCGCTCAGGCATTGCTCGATCCGCCGCAAATGCTCTTCGCGCACCATCTCTTTGTTTTTTGTGGCGACGAATGAACCCTTTCCCTGCACGGTATAGATAAAGCCGTCGCGCTCCAGATCGTCAAAGGCACGCTTTGTGGTGATGACGCTGATGCGCAGCTCCTTTGCCAGGGCGCGGATGGAAGGAAGCAACTCCCCCTCTCTGCACTCGCCGCGGAGGATCGCGCCCTTGATCTGCGCGTAGATCTGTTCGTAGATCGGCTTGTCGCTCGCGTTGCTGACTATTACATTCATCGCCGCCTCCTTGCGTTTTAACTGTATATATACATTATATACAGTATACACGGATCTGTCAACGATTTCAGCACAAAAAAACCCGCCTCAAGGCAGGTTTTTTCAGAGTATCAATTTAGTTGGCTATTGCCCGCGGCTCACTGCGCCGCGCTCTCGTCATCCGCCCGCCCCGCAGTTTGCCGCTGACGGGCGAAGTACGACGTGGCCGTCTGCACGCGAACACCCGCAGCGATCATCTGCCGCAGTTTTTCGGCTGAAACGCTCTTGCCGCCGCTTTTGGCGCACAACTTGATGAGCCCCTGCTCGATCAGCTCGTCGCGGCTTTCATACGGGATGTCGCCGTACTCTTCCACGCGGCTGTAGCTGAGTTCCTTGCGCTCCGCCGCCAGACGAAGCACCGCCAGCATATTTTTATAGCTGCGCGCATCGGTGACGCGGCAGCGCACGGGCACGGCGGCAAAGCGTGCCCTGCCGCCGTCGTCGCGGTACAGGCAGCCGAACAATTCGGGATCGGAAGCATCCAAGGCAAAGTGCACGGTGATACTCTTGGCATATACCTTGACCCGCGCGAACAACTCCTTACCGATAAAATAACTGTCCGCCTCCCAACTGACGCGCTCGCGCACGCCGATATACGAGAGAAGTTCGCTGCGCAGGCCGTTGTACATCTGTTTAACGCGCGCATCCGCCTGGATGAGTTTAGCGCGGAAACTGCACTTGAAGCGCACATACACGTCCGCATCGTCTGTATCGGTTTTTTGCTCTTGCTCACCTTCTCCGGTCGACACGGCGGCATATTTTCCATGTTTGCACAGTACTTCGCCAGACACAGTTTGCGCGTAATCGTCCTCTTGTTCGCCGCACGCCTCCCAGCCCGCATACAGATGCGCGCCGCGCACGGGCACGCGGAACGGGTTTTCAGCCGCCCGCGTACAGGCGCGGTCTGTATACCAGCCCGTAAAGCGCATCCCCGCGCGCGGGGGCGGCGCCTCCACCTCCACCGCGCGGCTGCCGGGGTGGCGTTCGGACACGACTTCATCCCCCATGTGCAGCGTCAGCCGATAAAAACAGCAATGCATGGCGGCAGCCCCCGCCATGACGAACGCGGCGCCCGCCGCGATCAGCAACAAGGCGACCATCGCCGGCGACGAAAACAGCGCCGACGCCAAAATTTGCAGGCAATACAGCAAAACTCATACCCTCCTTCCGCTCTTTTTGCCATTATAGCACTGCGGAAGAAGTTCGGCAAGGCGTTGCGCCGCAGGAATTTTTGGCTATCGGCACGGGGCGACAAAAGGCGGCAGCTTTCCGCGCCGCCGCCCATATTGAGCTAAAACTTCTCGTTTTCCGCATCAGCCGCCGACGGAACCCTTCAGCACCTCATACAGGTCTTCTTCATCGAAGAAGGCGCGGCAGTTTTTGATGTTTTTATTCAGCGAAGCCTTCTGCGCATAGGCGCGGAGCAGCTTATCGGTATATGCCTCGCGCGCCCCGAGAAGGAGCGCGACCTTGTAAGAAAACTCGGCGCCGTCCATGCCCAGGGCGGCATAGATCTCTTCCATGCGCGCGGGGATCTTCTGCTCGCACTTTTTCAAAAAGGCGGGGAGCAGCAGCCCGTTCGCCCTGCCGTGCGGCACGCCGTGGTAATAGGTGAGCGAATAGCCCATGCCGTGCACGGGGCTCGTGCCCGTATTCGCGATCACCATGCCCGCGAGCGCCGAACCGTGCAGCAGAGCCTGCCGCGCTTCGATGGTATATTTTCCCGTGCGCAGCGCCTCGTACTGCCCCAGCAGCAGGCGCAGGCTCTCGCGCGCCAGCGCATCGGAAATGACGCCCGCGCGCACGGAGAGCATCCCCTCCACCGCATGCGATACCGCGTCGAGCGCCGTGTTGACGGTGACGGACTGCGGCAGGTTCGCCATATATTTCCCGTCCAAAAAGGCGAGCTTGGGGAAAAGGGACGGGGCGGAAATGCTCGTCTTGGTCTGCTTTTCGTCGTTGGTGATGATGGCGTACGGCGTCACCTCACTGCCCGTACCCGCCGTCGTGGGGATATGTACCATCGGCAGAACGTCTTCTCCGATGGCGTGCGAAAAGATGCTCCCCTCCACCTGCTGCCGCGCCGCCATGGCGATCGCCTTTGCCGCATCCATCGGCGAGCCGCCGCCGACCGCCACTATGAATTCCGCCCCGCGCTCGCGCGCCAGCCGCGCCCCCTCTTCCACGCACTGCACGGTCGGGTTGGGCGGAACGGCGTCGTACAGGTCATACGCCTGCCCGTTCATATTGAAGGCATATTCGATATCTTCCAGCGCGCCGTTGCGGGCGGAGCTTTTCCCCGTCACGACCAGCGCGCGCCTGCCAAACGAAGCGAACAGCCCGCAGTTCTTTTTGAGGCAATCTTGCCCGCTGACGATGCGCACGGGCATATAAAACTGTTCCATAGTTCCTCCTTGCCGGTATCTGATAGTACCAGTGTATAACAAAAATGCCCGCCTGTCAATACCGGCGGGCAAATTTATAAAATTTGAAGCAAAATTATGCCATTTTCGCCGCCAAACGCCCAAAAACGGCTGTCCGTTTACGGCGCATCGAAGCAGCACCTCTCACGCACGGCGCCTGAAGCAGCGCATGCAAAAAATCTTCCGTTTACGGCGTGACGCGGTTGATGTCGCGCGGGAACATGGAGGCGTAGCGCACGTTCTTGAAGCCGAGCAGGTGCATGGTGATGCGCTCCAGCCCCAGGCCGAGGCCGCCGTGCGGCGGCATGCCGTACTTGTGCGCCATCAGATAGCTTTCAAAATCGGCGGGATCCATGCCGCGCGCGCGCATCTTGGCGACCTGTTCGTTGTAGTCGTGGATGCGTTGGCCGCCCGTGGTGATCTCGATGCCGCGGAACAGAAGGTCGAAGCTGAGCGTATACGCCGGGTCGGCGGGGTCGTCCATGGCGTAGAACGGGCGCTTTTCGGAAGGATAATGGGTGACGAAGAGGAAATCGCTGCCGAACTCTTGCTTCGCCCACTTGCCGAGGATCTGCTCCTCTTCCGGCTCGAAGTCGCGGTAGTCGGTGATCTTCTTCTTGTACTTTTTGGTGATGATCTCCTTCGCGTCCATAAATTTGACCACGGGGATATTTTCGATGACGGGCAGCTGCACGTTCAAAAGCGCGATCTCTGGCGCGTATTCGCGCTGCAAAAGCTCCATGATATAGCGCAGCGCACCCGTCTCCATATTCATGATGTCGTAAAAGCTGTCGATAAAGCCCATCTCGAAGTCCATGCTGACATACTCGTTGAGATGGCGGGAAGTATCGTGATGCTCGGCGCGGAACACCGGCCCCACTTCGAACACGCGGCCGTAGATGGGCACGAGCATCTGCTTATAGAACTGCGGGCTCTGCGCCAAAAACACCTGCTTACCGAAATAGTCGAGCTTGAAGATGTTGGCGCCGCCCTCCGCGCCCTGGGCGTTGATCTTGGGGGTGCGGATCTCGGTGAAGCTCTGCGACAGCAAAAAGTCGCGGAAGCCCCTGGCGATGCCCTCCTGGATCTTGAACACGGCGCGCTCTTTGGGGTTGCGCAGCGTCACCGGACGCATGTTCAGATCGAGGTCGAGCGGGATATTGTCCAGCTGCTTTTTGTTGATGACGATGGGCGAAAGCTCCGCAGGGTGCGAGAGTACCTCGATGTTGTGGATCTGCATCTCGTAGCGGCCTTCGCGGGTGGCGTCTTTGACCACCTTGCCCGTCACTTTGACGGCGCACTCTTCCGCCACGGAATCGTCTAAACGGTAATCGGAAAAATCGGGCGAATAGACGCACTGCACCACGTCGCGCGCGGTGCGGATGATGATGAAGGCAAAACCCGTCATCTCGCGGATGCGGTGCACCATCCCTTTCAGGCAGACGACTTCGTCTACATGTGCGGGAAAATCTTTATATTCGATGCTGCCGTTTTCGACGGCGCCGCTGATCTTATCCATAACAAACCTCTCAGAAATTACTTTTATCCATTGTAAACTTTTCGGCAAAAAATTGCAAGCAAAATCGGGCTGCAAACGCCGCCGCGCCCGAAAAATGCCGCCGCCCACCGCAATGCGGCAAGCCATACCCCTGCAATGCAGCGGATGTATAGTACTATGTCTGACATAATTCGCCCTTAAACACCGGAAAATACCCGTAGGACACGAGAAAAGGCCCGCTTGACGCGGGCCTTTTGAGGCTTACTATGGTCAATGTGCTTTTTTTACAGCGCTTTTTGGGACAACGAGATCAGAGCGCTTTTTTATAGATCTCGAGAATCTCCGCAGGAGAAGTCTTGCGGGGGTTGCCGCCCGTGCAGGGATCGATGAAGGCGTCTTCGGAGAGCTGTTTGAGCTGCTCTTCTTTGATGCCCAGCTCGTGCAGCTTCTGCGGGATGCCGATGGCCTTGGAGAGCTTGCGCACGGCCTCGATGGCGGCGTCGGCAGCCTCCTCTTCGGTCATGCCCTTGATGTCGACGCCCATCGCGCGGGCGATATCTCCGAATTTTTTGCAGGCCGCAGGCTTATTGTACTCCATCACATACGGCAGCAGCAGCGCATTGGCGACGCCGTGGGCGATGTCGTAACGAGCGCCGAGCGGGTGTGCCATCGAGTGGACGATGCCGAGCCCCACGTTGGAGAAGGCCATGCCGGCGACGTAAGAGCCGTAAGCCATCCCCTCGCGGGCGGCGGCGTTCGACCCGTCTTTGACGGCGGCTTCCAGATTGTCGGCGATGAACTTGATGCTGTTCCAGGTCAACAGGTCGGAAAGCGGCGTGGCGCCGGGGGTGATGTATGCCTCGATGGCATGCGTCAGCGCATCCATACCGGTGGCGGCGGTCAAGCCCTTGGGCATGCTCATCAGCATTTCGGCGTCATTGAAAGCGATCATGGGAATGTCGTTGGGATCGACGCAGACCAGCTTCCTGCCCGCCTCTTCGTCGGTGATGACATAGTTGATGGTCACCTCCGCAGCCGTGCCCGACGTGGTGGCAAAGGCGATGATGGGGAAACTCTTGTGCTTGGTATCCGCCGTGCCTTCCAGCGACTTGACGTCTGCAAATTCGGGGTTTTCGGTGATGATGCCGATCGCCTTCGCCGTGTCCATGACGGAGCCGCCGCCGATGGCGATGATGACGTCCGCATTCGCCTTTTCAAACGCCGCCAAACCGTTTTTTACGTTGGCGATGGTCGGGTTTGCCTTGACGTCGTCAAACATCTCGTAGGCGATGCCCGCCTCGTCGAGGACGTCCGTCACCTTCTTTGCAACTCCGAAGCGGACGAGGTCTTTGTCGGAGACGATGAACGCCTTTTTCATGTTGCGGCGGTTCATCTCTCCCACCACTTCGCGCCGGCAGCCGGCACCGAAGTAGCTCGTCTCATTCAAAATCATTCTTGCCATAAAAAAAGCCTCCTGTTTTTATTTATCCTTCGGATATTATACCACAACATGCTCGATTTATCAACAAAATCGGACAATTATTTGAAAAAACGCCGCAAAAGTTGTTAAAGCCGAAGCTCGATATACAGCCTACCCTCCCGCCAGGAAGCGCAGATGCTGCCGCCCAGGCGTTCGGTGAGCACCTTGGCGATGGAAAGCCCCAGCCCCGTAGAGCCGCGCGCGTTTTCGACGGTGAAGAATCGGTCGAACAGCTTCATCGTGCTCACCTCGTCCAGCTGCGGGGCGGCGTTTTCAAACACGATCTTCCCGTCCGGGGTCAAGGTCACGGCAAAATCGCCGCCCGAATAGCGGACGGCATTGCCGACGATGTTGCCGAAGATGCGCGCCAAGGCGTCGCGGTTGCTTTTGCGCTCCACGCGCTCGGCGCAGATATCGATCTTCGGCTCGATGCCGCGCTCGGCAAAGGCGACGAAAAACTGCACCAGCGAATCTTCCAGGCAGTCATTGAGACACAGCGGGCGCAGCTCGAAGACCTCTTCGTCGGCGACGACGACGGAATAAGCGAACAACTCTTCGGTCAGCTTTTTCATCGCCTCGATGCGCCCGGCGACGATGCGCGCATAGGCGGCCTGCTTTTCGTTCAAACCGCTGCCCTGCAGCAGGTTCAGATACCCTGCCGCCGAAGTGAGCGGCGTGCGCAGGTCGTGCGATACGTTGGTCACGGCGCGCTTGAGCTCGCTGTCGGCATCTTCATACTGCCGCTTGGCGGCGATCGCCCCGTCTACCTGCGCGTTGAGGTAAGAGACGAGCTTGGCCACGTCTTTGTCGGCGGAGGGCGCGCGCAGCGGCGTGTTGGACTCTTCGCGCATCTTTTCTTCCATACCGAAAGCGATCTCGCGGAAGGAGCGCTTGAGCACCTTCACCCGCACGGTAAAGGCGATACTGACGGCGGCGAGCGCGAGGACGAGCAAGACGATCAAAAATTCCATTCCCTTTTCTCCTTTTTATTGAATGCGGCGGCCGATGCGGCAGCATTGGATACGGCATCATTTGAAACGGTTATAATTCGATGCGGCGCATCACCCTGTACAAAAGGGCGAGGCAGACGGCGATAAACAGCAGCAGGTCGCAGGAGGCGGGCAAGGCGATGTGCCAATCGCTCACCAACACCTGCAAGAGCGCGAAGGGTGAAAAATATTGCAAAAAGCAACTCAGCCAGGCGAGCGCAGAACCCTGTTCCGCCGCAAAGCCCCAAAATTCCGCCCACAGCCAGCTCGCGAGCACGAACAAGATGCCGGCAGCGAGCGCGATCAGCCCCTTCTTCGTCCAAAACACGATCAACACAAAGCAGGCGGTGAACGCCGCCGCTATGGCGATCCCCGCCACAAACAGCCCGGCAAAGTCGGCAAAATCGACCGCCGCCCAGGCATCGACAGAAAAGACCAAGATCACGACGCTGTGCGCGAGATAGCAGAAGAGCACGAAGGCGAGCGAAAACAAAAATGCCGAAAAGCCCGCCGCGCGGCGGTCGCCCCCTGCGGCGATACGGCGGGATACCCCGCCGCCCGCAAAGGCAGCCCCGTAAAACAGGGCGCAAAAGAGCAGCGCGTTGACCATCACCGCGGCATACGCCGCCACAAACCCGGAATCCACCGCACTGCCGTTGCCCCATACGAAGGCCGCCAAAAAGGACGCAAAGGCGGCGTTAGCGGCGAACAAGATCTTGACCCAGAAATTTTTTTGCAGGCGGTATAGATCAGCACGAAACAGATACGTCATAATTTTTCCCTATTCCTTAAAAACTTTTGCGACGCAGGACGACGGTACACAGGCAATGGCACAAGGCGGCGAACACGACTCCGCAGGCGATATACAGCGCCCAGCCGCCATACCCGCCGAACGCCGTCATCAGTATGGCGTGCGGCGACAGGCCCTGCACGGCGATGGTGACGAACACGGTGACGGGCACGCCGATGCCGCTGCCGATAAAATATTCCAAAACCCTTCCGAACCAGTCATACCACCCCCAGGCAAAAAGGAGAGCCAGCGCACAGGCGATGAGCGCCGTCGCCCCGTGCCGGAAGCAGAAGGACAGGAAGACAAAGCAGGAACAATACGCAAGCGCCAAAGCAAACCCGCCCCAAATGCGCTGAGCATGGGCGGATACCGTACCCGCGGCGCCGTAGCCGCACCACGGCGACAGGGCGCACGGATAGCAGACGGCGCATTCCAGCGCATACAGCGCGGCGACAAAGATGAATGCCGTCAGCGCGGCTGACAGGGCGATCTTCCTGGCAGAATACCCCGCGGCGAGGCGGCGCGCCGTGCCGCCGCCGGACACGCAGGAGCGCACAAACAGCGGGCAGAACAACAAGGCGTTGAGCAGGAGCATCAGCAGCACGGCGTTGTGAAAGTCGGCAACGTCTGTCCCGTGCAGCCAGCTGTCAAAATACGCCTCCGTCCGCAGGATCACCGCCACCACCGCCGCAAACAGGCCGTTGACGATGAGGAGCGCCTTCATCAAGCCGCCGCGGAGCAGGCGGTACAAGTCGGCGCGCAGAAGTTTACTCATATCACTTCAGCTCCTCCCTGCGGAATATGAATGGCCCGCCGACGGCGGAGAGGGCGACCCAGCCGAGCGCGTAGAGCATGTGGTCGAAGCGGCAATAACTCCCCGCGTCTTGCTGCAATACCAGCGCCTGCCCCGTCGGCGTCCCGTCGATCACCAGCCACCCAAAGCGCTGCATCCATTCCGGCCACTCGCTGGGCACAAATACGACATTGGAAAGATCGGACGGATCGGCAACGTATATCCCGATCAATTCTATATATAACAGATACGTCGCGACATACGCGGCGGCCACGAGCCCGAGACAGGTGAGCAGCGCTGCTACGGAATTTTTTGTAAACACGGAAACAGCCGTGAAGATCGCCGCGTAGGCGAGCGTCATACATATCCCCGCCGCGAACCGCAATAGAATATCGGAGAGATCGGCGTTCCCCCATCCCATCAGCAGCCCGCCGACCGCCGTGTTGACGAGATGGTAAGAAAGATAGATCAAAAGGCACATACAGCCGTTGACGATCAGCTTGGATATATAAGAACTTACCCTCGTACAGCCCGCCATGGTACGCCTGCGGACGCCGCCGCTGCCAAAATCGTGCCCCACAAACAGGCTGACGGCGATCGCACACAAAATGCCGACAAAAGCGATATTGGCGCCAAAACCCTGCAAAAACACATTGTAAGCGCCGTATCCACTATCTATATTGACATGGAAATTATAGATATTGAATATCCCGTACAGGGCGGCACAGACGTTCGCCGCCAGCAGCACATAGAACAACTTGAAGCGCAGGGCGCGGTAAAGATCCGCCCGCAAAGCATACAGCATCTCACTTCCCTCCCCCGACGAGGTTCAAAAAGTACGCCTCCAAGTCTTCGTCTTTTTCGTTGACGTGCAGCAATTCGATGCCCTCCGCCTGCAGGGCGCTCGCGAGGGCGCCGATGTTCACATCGCCGTAAATTTCCGCCTCGTTTGCGGACAAGATCTTATAATCGCCGATACCCATGCCGCGCTCGAGGACGAGGGGCAGATTTTCGGTGCCGCTCAGGCGAAGATGCACGCTCTTGCGGCAGGATTTTTCCAGCTCTTCCGCCGTGATCTCGCGCAGCAGCCTGCCCTTTTCGATGAAGCCGTAGCAGGTAGCAAGGCGCGAAAGTTCGCCCAAGATATGGCTGGAAATGAGGATGGTGATATTCTTTTCGCGGTTGAGCCGCAGGAGAAGTTCGCGGATCTCGACGATGCCCTGCGGGTCGAGGCCGTTGACGGGCTCGTCGAGTACCAAAAAGTCGGGGCTGCCCACCAGCGCCAGGGCGATGCCGAGGCGCTGGCGCATGCCGAGCGAAAAGTTGCGCACCTTCTTTTTTCCTACCCCTTCCAAACCGACGTATTCGAGCACGGAAGGGATATGCGACCTGTCGGCAACGCCGAGCGCCAAACAGTGCTCGGTCAGATTTTCCGCCGCCGTCATCTCGCCGAAGAGGGCGGGCGATTCGACCATCGCCCCTACGCGGCGGCGGGCGCGGCCGATGCCTCGGTCTTCATCCTCCTTTCCGAACAGGGTAAAGCTGCCGCCCGACTTGTTGATCAGGCCGCAGACGAGGCGCATCAGCGTAGTCTTGCCGGCGCCGTTCCTGCCCACAAAGCCGTATATCTGCCCGCGGGGGATGTTCATGGACACATTGTCGACGACGTTGACGTCTTTATAAGTTTTCACCAGTGAAAATGTTCTGAGAACGTATTCCATACTACCGCTCCTTTTTTCTCTCATTATACAGAAAAAATATTAAGAAAGTTTTAAGAAAGCCGCCCAAACTTCTTAAGAAATCGTAAAGATCTGCAAAACGACCGCAAAGGGCAACAAACGGGAGGCACCGCCCCGCCAACCGGGCAACCCCGCCGCCGGGCAAAAAGAGCCCATTCCTTCGGGCGCAGAAAAAGACCCTTTCTTTCGGGTGCAGAAAAAGCCTGACAAAAAGAGCCCCACCCCGCCGGGCGCAGAAAAAGCCGGGCGGGCTGCCCGGCGCTTCTCTTTACAAAATTTTCGGATCCAGGCGAAAACCGATCCCCCAGACCGTTTCGATATAGCCGCGGCCCGCCACCTCTTCCAGCTTTTTGCGAATATTGCTCACGTGCACGCCGACGGACGACTCTTCGCCGTCGGGCACATACGCCTCGATATATTCCAATAAAGAAGAGCGGGAAAAGACGCGCGTAGGATTTTCTAAAAAGGCGCGCAGGATGGCGAATTCCGTCTTCGTCAGATGAACGGGCTTGCCCGCCGCCGTCAGCTCGTGGCGCTTTTTATCCATCACCAGATCGCCCGCGGCGATGCGCATGCCGGCGCGGTCTCCGCGGCGCAGCTGTACGGCGATGCGCGCCAGCAGCTCGCCGTTATCGAAGGGCTTGGTGATGTAATCGACGGCGCCCGCGTTGAGGTTTTTGACCTTGCCGCCCACATCCGCCTTGGCGGAGACGATCATCACCGGGCAGCGCGCTGCAGCGGCGGGCAGCACCTCTTCACCGCTCATATCCGGCAGCATCAGATCTAAGATGACGAGGTCGGGCTCTTCTTTGGAAAGCAGCGCCAGCGCCTCTTTGCCCGAATACGCCCGCAGCACCCGGTAGCCGTTCTCTTGCAGCAGTTCTTGCAGCATGCTGCCGATATATAAATCGTCTTCAATGACCGCGATCGTGTTCATATCTCCTCGCAAAAATCTTTATCTGCCCGTATTTTACCACAAAATCATAAATATTTTATAAAGATCCTGCCGCCGGACCGACCTTTTTTCAATTATTTTTGCCAAATCATTTTTGCAGCGGAAGGGGCGCCGTGTTTTCATACTCGCAGAAGCGGATAGTTATGCCGTTCGTCTCTACGGGCTCGCTCTCCTGCCGCAGCCGCCACGCCGGCAGCTCGTCTAAATTTTCAAAGAACACCTCGGCGCCGCCGTCGGCGTCCGCCTTGGTGACGATGGCGCCGCTGCAATAGGGCAGCAGCGTGCGGTACATCATCGCCCCGCCCACCACGAACACCTCCTCGGGCGGGTACTTTGCCACTTCTTCCAACAGGTCGGGCAGCGACTGCACGACGGTGCAGTCTTCCCGCGCGCCGCCCGGCCAGAGCACGATATTGGTGCGGTTTTTCAGCGGCTTGCCGCCGGGGAACGAGAGCAGCGTATTGCTGCCCATGACGACGACTTTGCCCGCCGTCGTCTCGCGGAAATGCTTCATGTCCGCAGGGAGAGAAAAGAGCAGATCGTTGCCCTTTCCGATGCCCCAAAATGTATCGACCACTACGATGGCTCGCATGCTGTTACCTCGCTTTTCTTCGATTTATGTCTGACATAGTACTTCGCAAAACTGCAAAATCATACCGCAATCGGAATTTTTTCTTGCAGATCGGTGTATTTGTAATCGATGAGGCGGAAGCTGTCTTTGGTGAAGGCGTAAAAATCGGAAATATTCTCCACTTCTAAGACGGGGGCGGGATAGCGCGGGTTTTCGAGGATGCGCTCGACGATGGGAACATGGCGGTCGTAGATATGGGCGTCGGCGACGACGTGCACCAATTCACCCGCCTCCAGCCCTGCCGCCCGCGCGAACATCATCAAGAGGATGCTGTACTGCACCACGTTCCAGTTGCTCGCCGCCAGCATATCCTGGCTGCGCTGGTTCAAAATGCCGTTGAGGGTGTTCCCCGTGACGTTGAAGGTCATGGAATAGGCGCACGGGTACAGGTGCATGTCTTTGAGGTCCGCCACGTTGTACATGTGCGCGATGATGCGGCGGCTGGCGGGGGCATGCTTCAAGTCGTACAGCACTTTATCCACCTGGTCGAACTTCCCTTCCGAGAAATCGTACTTGATGCCCAGCTGATAGCCGTACGCCTTGCCGATGCTGCCGCTTTCGTCCGCCCAGCTGTCCCAGATATGAGAAGAGAGATCGCGGATGTTGTTGCTCTTCTTCTGCCAGATCCATAAAATTTCGTCGATCGCCGATTTGAGATAGGTGCGGCGGACGGTGAGGATGGGGAATTCTTCGCGCAGGTCATAGCGGGAGACCTGCCCGAACTTTTTGATGGTGTGCGCGGGCGTGCCGTCTTCCCAGCGCGGGCGCACCTCTTTATCGGTATCCCAAACGCCGTTTTCCAAAATATCCCTGCAATTGCGGATAAAAATTTCGTCTGCCATGCTCATGAGCTTCTTCCTCCCGTTTATACTTTTACGCGGTACATGGTGCGGCTGAGCGCCTGCTCCCACGTCCGCAATTTTTCCGCCCGCGCCGCGCCGCTCATGTGCGGCATGAACACCGCCGCCGAGCCTTTCTCTGCCCGCAGGCTGTCGATATCTTTGAAATACCCGCAGGAAAGCCCCGCAAGGTAAGCGGCGCCCAGCGCCGTCGATTCCATCACCGCCGGGCGCACCACGTCGGCGCCCAAAATGTCCGCCTGGAACTGCATCAAAAAGTTGTTGGCGCTCGCGCCGCCGTCCACGCACAGGCGCGACAGGTTGATGCGGAGATCCTGCTCCATGGCGTGCACGATGTCGAACGTCTGCAGGGCGATGGCCTCGAGCGAGGCGCGGATGATATGCGCCGCCGTCGTCCCCCGCGTGATGCCGCAGATGACGCCGCGGCATTCGGGATCCCAATGCGGCGCCCCCAGCCCCACGAACGCCGGCACCACGGTGACGCCGCCCGTATCCTCGACGGAGAGGGCCGCAGCCTCCGTTTCCGCCGCCGTATCGATGAGGCCTAAGCCGTCGCGCAGCCACTGCACCACCGCCCCGCCCACAAAGACGCTGCCTTCCAAGGCGTAATCGGGCGCGCCGAGCGACGCCGTCAGGGTGGTGATGAGCCCGTTTTGCGACGCGACCGCCTGCTTCCCCGTATTCATCAATAAAAAGCAGCCGGTGCCGTAGGTGTTTTTGGCTTCCCCTGCCCGCACGCACAGCTGCCCGAACAGCGCCGCCTGCTGGTCGCCGACGGCGGCGCGGATGGGAAGCGCCGCCCCCAAGACGGATGCATCCGTCTCGCCGAAGTCCGCACCCGAAGGCAACACCTTGGGCAGCATGAAGGGCGGGATGTTGAACAGCCTGCACAGCCCCGCATCCCATTCCAGGGTATGGATATTGTACAGCATGGTGCGCGAGGCGTTGGTATAGTCGGTGGCGTGCACCTTTCCGCCCGTCAGGTACCAGATGAGATAGGTATCGACGGTACCGAATAAGAGGTCGCCCTTTTCAGCCCGCCTGCGCGCAAAGGGAACGTTGTCTAAGATCCAGCGGATCTTGGAGGCGGAAAAATAGGCGTCGATGTTCAGCCCCGTGCGCTCGTACACATATTTTGCATAGCGCGGCTTGAGCTTTTCGCACATTTCCGACGTGCGCCTGCACTGCCATACAATGGCGTTGTAGACGGGTTTGCCCGTGAACCTGTCCCACACGATGGCGGTCTCGCGCTGGTTGGCGATGCCGACGGCGGCGATCTCGTCCGCGGTGATGCCCGCAAGCGCGAGCGCTTCGCGGTACGAGCTCAGCTGCGAGGCGACGATGTCGCGCGGGTCGTGCTCGACCCAGCCGGGCTTAGGATAGATCTGGCGGAATTCCTTCATCGACTTGGCGACGATATTCCCCTTTTGATCGAAAATGATGGTGCGGGAACTGGTCGTTCCCTGGTCGAACGCTGCTATGTACTGTTTCATCTTCCTCCTCCGGATCGGTCAAAAAGCGTCCTTTTCCTGCCGGCTCCACCGCCGCGCGATGAAGCGCATGCGCCAGGACAGGGGCAGGATACGCGGGACGACGGCGACGCATTTATTCCAGAACCCCGGCCTGTATACGCGCTTGTTCTTATGCACGGCGGCAAGGCTCTTTTCGGCGATATAGGCGGGCTGTTTGGCGGAGAGCCTGCCCCACAGGCCCTGGCCTTCGATGTCTTTACAGATATCCGGCCGCGTATAGACGCCGCCAGGCTCGACGACGGTGACGCGCACCCCCTTGCCGCGCATCTCCACCCGCAGCGCCGAAAAGAAGCTCTCCTCCGCCTTCTTTGTGGCGCTGTACAGGGCAAAGTAGGGCATGGGATAGACGGCGGAGATGCTGCCGATGGTGACGATCTCCAGCCGCTCCGCCCAATTGCCGAGCACAAAATGCGTCAGCGATACCGCCGCTTCCAAATTGACGCGGCATTGCAGGGCGATCTTTTCCTGCGTGAATTTTTCAAACGCCTTCTGGATATCCACCCCCGCCACATTGCAGAGGCGGGAAAAGCGCATCCCCTTTCCCCTCGCAAACGCGAACAGCGCCGCGCGCGAACTTTCGTCCGCAAGGTCGCAGGCGCAGATCTCGACGCACACCGACGGATACATTGCCAGAAGTTTTTGCCGCAGCGCCGAAAGGCGCTCTTGACTGCGCGCCGTCAGCAGCAAGTTTTCGCCGCGCGCCGCGCAGGCCGCCGCAAACGCGCTGCCGATGCCGCCCGTCGCCCCGCTGATCAGCGTATATCGTTTGGATGCATTCATTTCCATATCTCATCCCCGCAGGCGCAGCAGCGGGATGCGCAGCTCTTCTTCCGTCAGGCCCGCATGCACGCCGACAAATTTCTGCGCGCTTTCGCGCGTGTTGAAGAGAGCGCGCTCGCCCGCCGCCACGGCGAACAGGTCTCCCAACACCTCGCCGAGGAGCGGGTGATCGCGCATATCCCCGAGCAAGCCGCTTTGCAATAATTCCTCTTTAGAATAGAGGGTGAAATCGGGAAAATGCCCGGCAAAGGCGGCGCGCAGCTCTTGGGCTGCGCCCTCTTGGGCGAACAAATTCAGCGCCCGCGGCTCGACGGAGGGCATGCGCCGCAGCAGGCGCACGATATCGGCATAGTCGGCGATGCAGAGGCGCTCTTCCGCGTCGATCATGCCGTGATCCGCCGTCGCCAAAACGAGCGCGTCTTGCAGATCGCCGCACAGCTTTTCCGCTTCGCGCTCGATCTCCCGCAGGGCTGCCGCCGCCTCTTCCGAATAGGTGCCATAGGTGTGCATGACGCCGTCCGGCTGCGGCCAATAGGCGTACACGAAGCATTTGCCCCCTTCGCCGCGGACCATGCCGCGCACGGCATCGCACAGGTCGGCAAAAGTCTGCGGATACGGCGGCAAATAGGGAGAGACGCAGTGTGTGCGCACCCCCGCCGCCCGCATCCGCTCCAAGATGGAGACATAGGGCAAAAACCTGTCGGCGGCGTTGTACCCCGGCCCCTCTCCGCCGTCCGCAATTTTGCCCGAAAAGATCTCGATATTTTGATCGAGGGAAGGAAAGTACCCCGTCCAGCCAAGCCGCGCGTGCGCGTTGGGCGTCAGGCCGCTCAAAAGCGATGTCGTCGCCGCTACCGTCGTGGGCGGGAACACGGAGGAATACTCCCCCGCAAGCGACGAACGGAAGAAGCCGCCCTCCGCAAGGTGGGCGCGCATCACGTTCATCCCCATGCCGTCCAATAAGAGCAGCACGGCGCTGCGCCCTTCCCCTTCCAAAATACCGTCCGCCAAGGGCAGCGTCTTTCCGCCCGCGGGCAGCTCTGCGCCGAAAAAGCGCAGCAGCGAACAGCCCAGCCCTGCGATGCAGTTTTCATAGTCCGGCCACGCCCCGCCGCAGGCGTCCGTCAGCTCCGCCAGGCGGCTTCTCGAATACTCCTCTTCCAGCGAGGCGAGCTTTCCGTAGGCGAGTTTGTCGTGATGGATGGTCATCGCTTCCCCTCCGAAAGTCCTACTAAAATTTTACCATAAACGCGGGCGCACTGTCAAGATTGCGCCCATCGCCTTCCGAGGAAATGCTTGACTTTTTATCGCCGCGG
Organism: Candidatus Borkfalkia faecavium; assembly: GCA_019114755.1. GTDB lineage: Bacteria > Bacillota > Clostridia > Christensenellales > Borkfalkiaceae > Borkfalkia > Borkfalkia faecavium. The sequence goes on along the minus strand of DXEW01000005.1, from coordinate 38,830 downwards.
CGGTATAATCGTAGAATATTTCCAAAACGGAGGCTTCTATGCGCGTTCTCGCCATCAACGATATTTCCTGCGTCGGCAAGTGCTCTTTGACCGTCGCGCTTCCCATCATCTCCGCCTCGGGCGTGACCTGTGACATCTTGCCCACAGCCATCCTCTCCACCCATACGGGCGGCTTTGAAGGCTATACCTTCCGCGACCTCAGCAGCGACATCCCCGCCATCATCGCCCACTGGAAGACGCTGGGGCTGCAATACGACATCATCATCAGCGGCTACCTCGGCAGCATCGACCAGATCGAGATGGTCAAATCCGCCAAAGAAGCGCTCCTGCGCGAGGGCGGGCTGATGATCGTCGACCCCGTGATGGGCGACAACGGCAAGCTGTATGCGCACTTCGACGGCAAATTCGTGGAGGCGATGAAGGGCCTGTGCCGCATCGCCGACATCATCGTACCCAACCTGACGGAGGCGTGCTGCCTGACGGATACCGACTATGCGACTGTTCGCGAGGGCGACTACGAGGCCATCCTGCAAAAGCTGACAAAGCTCTGCCCCCGCCCCTCCATCACCGGCTGCGACGAGACGGCCGCGGGCGCCGACGGCAAAACGGAGCGCGTCAGCACCGTGTTTTACACCGACAGCGACGGGAGCTTCCGCCGCTGCACCACGGAAAAGATCGAAGGAGCGTTCCACGGCGCGGGCGACGTGTACGCGAGCGCGCTGGTCGGCTGCCTCGCGCGCGGACTGCAGATGCACTCCGCCGTGCGCATCGCCGCAGAATTTACTAAAAATTCCATCCGCCAGACGGCCATCGACAAGACGCAGCCCCGCTTCGGGCTGAATTCGGAAAGCCAGATGCTCCCCTATCTGAAAGCTTTGGACTCGGCTGTCAAGCAAAACTGAGCACATTTTGTAAAATTTACTATCGAAAAATATGCCCGATATGCTTGATAAACGCGAGCAATGCGAGTATAATAAAGATAGAAGCTGACGGGAAGGCGGCCGCATAAAAGGCAGCGCCTTTCCCGCCTTGAAAACTGAATAAACGATCTGCGGTGTTCGGAGTTCGAATTATCTTAATCCACATTGTAAATACGGGAGCGCCCGTGTAAATGGTCTGTGCCGATAGGCAAGGTCTGTTTATGAACGGAAAGTCTGATGCGGCATAGCGGCGCACCCACCTGCGAGAAGCGGGTTAACACTTTTTCGTTCTGCGGCACAGGCGGATCTTTTTTTATTAAAAAAATTGCAAAAAACAGCCGTCATCGGCTTGCCAAATCGTTTTTTATATGCTATAATAATTTAGCAATTTTGGTTATGGCCTCATGGTCAAGCGGTTAAGACGTCGCCCTCTCACGGCGAAAACTGGGGTTCGATTCCCCATGGGGCTACCATTTTGAAAGGCACGGAATATCTTCCGTGTTTTTTCTTTTTCCCGAAAAACATTTCCTAGCCTATTATATAAACGAATGCGGCGCCCGAACTGGGCGCCGCGCAATGTTTTTAATGCCTTTCGTCTTGGTTTGCAAACGTCTCGCAAAAGCGGGCGGAAAAGGAAGGCGGCTCGTGCGCGGCGTACAGGTGCGAAATATCGCCGTAGGACGCGCAGCGGAAGGAAGCGATGCCCTCTTCCCGCTCTTCGGTATATACCGTCGTCACCGACGTGGGCGCGGCGGCATAGTGCTGCAGGAGCGCCACCGGCGACATGTTGAAAAGGTGCGAGAGCAAGATTCCCGTTGCGCCGAAATGGCAGAAGAAGGCGAGCGTATCGCGGTTCGGACGCTCGGCGCGGTAACAATTCCCCTCCCGCACATAGCCGTGTTCGGCAAGCAGGGAGTCCAGCCCCGCGCAGGCGGCGGCATAGGCGCGCGGCACGCCGCTGTTTCGGATAAATTCCGGCGCCTGCCAGCCTTCGGCGGAATACAGCTGCGGGTAGCTGCGCATGAACGCGGGCATGAAATCCCAGATGAGGTGCTCTTCGCCCGTATCCGGCAGGCGGATGGGATAGGTAAATTCGCGCAGCCAATCGAGCGTGGTCCCCTCGCGGCGGAGGCGTTTGAGCGTCGCCGCGGCGGTGCGCTGCGCCCTGCCGAGGGGGGAGATATAGATGTGCGTGAGCTGTTCCCCTTCCATCTTATCGGCGAGCAGTTCCGCTTCCCTCTTCCCCTTGGGGGTGAGAGAGTCGTGCTCGTAGTCGGGATCGCCGTGGCGGATAAACAAAAGGCGCATACAGATGCCTCAGAGGGAATATTCTTTCGCCAATTTTTCAAAGGCGGGCAGCGAGCGCTCGATCATCTCGTGCGAGACGCAGTAGGCAATGCGCACATATCCCTTGCAGCCGAAATCGTCGCCGGGGACGAGCAGCAAGTTGTACTTCTTCGCCCGCTCGCAGAAGGCGTAGGCGTCCGGCTCGGGCGATTTGACGAAGAGATAGAAGGCGCCGTCCGGCTGCACGCAGCGGAACCCATACCCGCGCAGCGCGCCCGCCAGCGTATCGCGGTTACGTTCGTAGACGGACACGTCGGAGGTGACGCCCTGGCAGCGGGCGATCAGCTTTTGGAACAGCGAGGGCGCGCATACATAGCCGAGCGCCCTGCCCGCGCCGCAGACGGCGAGATACAGCGACTTGGCGTCTTTCGCCGCAGGGTTGACGAAGATATAGCCGATGCGCTCGCCGGGGAGAGAGAGAGACTTGGAATAGGAATAGCAGACGATCGTGTGCGGATAATAGTTGGTGAGGTACGGCACTTTGACGCCGCCGTACACCAGTTCGCGGTACGGCTCGTCGGTGATGAGGTAGATGGTCTTGCCGAACTGTACAGACTTTTCTTCCAGCAGTTTTGCCAGGCGTTTGACCGTCTCTTCGCCGTAGACGACGCCGCTGGGGTTATTGGGCGAATTGACCAGCACCGCCGCCGTCTTTTCACAGACCGCCTTTTCCAACAGATCAAAATCGATCTGGAAGGTATCGGGGTCGGAGTCGAGGGCGACGAGGGATGCCCCCGCCGTTTCGGTAAACACTTTATATTCGGTAAAATACGGGGCGAAGGTGATGACTTCGTCCCCTTCGTTGCACAGGGCGGAGAGAGTGATGGTCAGCGACGCCGCCGCCCCGCAGGTCATATAGATAAAGTCGGGGTCCGCCTCGGCGCCGTGCGCCGTGCGGATATAGTCTGCGATCGCCCTGCGGACGGACAGGTCGCCCTGCGCCGAGGTATAGCCGTGCAGCGCCGTCTGATCCTCTTCGCGCACCAGTTCCGCCAGCGTATCCGCGACGATGCAGGGCGGGTTGACGCTGGGGTTGCCCAAGCTGAAATCGAATACGTTTTCCTTGCCCACTTCCTGCGCGCGCTGTTTGCCGAATTCAAAGATCTCGCGGATGACGGAACGGCGGCTGCCGAGGGCATACATTCTCTGATTCATAAACGTAGCTTCCTTGTTTTTTCTTTTTATTATAGCACAAATCGGCGGCGCTTTCAACCGAATAAGGGCAGGCGCGCGGCGCAAGAATTCTCCCCGGACGTTTTTACCCGCATTGCTTGACAAAGGCGGCAAAAAAAATTATACTTGTTTGTGGTGAAAGCCGCTCCGATCCTCTGAACCGTTCGGAAGCGCGGAGCGCTTTGCCCAAACCATACGCACAGGAGGTACTGCCCGTGAAAGAGAAGATCATTCAGCTGTTAGACGAAGACCGCCTCGAAGACTTACGCTCGCTGCTGGACAGCGTCGAGCTGCAAGAGCTTGCGGATATACTCAACTCGATCGACGTAGACCGCCTGACAAAGCTGTTCGGCTGCCTCGACAACGACGTCGCCGCCGACGTGTTCGTGCTTTTGAACCGCGACACGCAGAAGCGCGTGCTCAAAGATTTCAGCGACGTCAAGCTGCAGTCGGTCACCGACGAGATCATCGACGACGACGTAGAAGAGCTTTTAGACAGCATGCCGACAGACGTCGTGCACGAAGTCCTCTTAAAGGCGACGCCAGAAAACCGAAACGACAAGATCGTCGAGATCGTCGATTATCTCGAAGAGAAGAAATTTTCGCAGCTCAAGCCCCTGCTCGCCGAACTGGAGCCTGCCGACCTTGCGGAGATCTTTTCGGAACTGGACGACAAAGACGTTCCCATCGTCTTCCGCCTTCTCCCCAAAGAACTGGCGGCGGAGACGTTCGTGGAGATGGGCAGCACCCAGCAGGAGCTTCTGATCTCTTCCTTTTCCGATAAAGAACTCAAGCTGATGCTGGACGAGCTGTTCGTCGACGATACGGTAGACCTCATCGAAGAGATGCCGGCAAACGTCGTCAAGCGCATCCTGCTGCAGGCGGACAGCGAGACCCGCAAAGAGATCAACGAGATCTTGAAATACCCCAAAGACAGCGCCGGCAGTCTGATGACCACGGAGTGCATCTCTCTGCATGAAGACATGACCGTGCGCCAGAGCTTTGAAAAGATCCGCAAAGAGGCCATCGACAAGGAGACCATCTACACCTGCTATGTGACCAACGCGCACAAGCGGCTACTCGGCATCGTCACCGTCAAAGACCTGCTGCTGCACGATTACGACGAAAAGATCGTGAACTTTATGGAAAAGAACATGATCTTCGTCAATACCCTGCAAGACAAAGAAGAGGTGGCAAACCTCCTCTCCAAATACGACCTCTTGTCCGTGCCCGTAGTCGACCAGGAAAACAGGTTGGTCGGTATCGTCACCGTCGACGACGCCTTAGACGTCATCACCGAAGAGGCGACGGAAGATATCTCCTTCATCAACTCGGTCACCCCGTCCGACAAGCCGTATTTAGAGACGAGCGCCCTGAAAATTTACCTCAACCGCATCCCCTGGCTGCTCATCCTCATGGTCGGCGCCACCTTTACGGGGCTCATCCTCAACACCTACGAAGACATGCTCCCCACGGTGCTGGTCGCCTGCGTGCCGATGATCATGGGCACGGGCGGCAACGCCGGCAGCCAGGCCTCCGTCACCGTCATCCGCGGCATGGCGCTGGACGAGATACGCCCGCGCGACATAGTACAGGTCATCTGGAAGGAACTGCGCGTCTCCGTGCTCATCGCCGCCACCGTCGGCGTCGCCTGCTTCGCCAAGCTCCAGCTGATCGACAGGCTGATCTTCGGGTTTGACTACACGCTGTACTACTCTGCGGCCGTCTCCGTGGCCATCGCTTTGGCAGTCATCGTCGCCAAGATCGTCGGCTGCTGCGTGCCCATCTTTGCCAAGACCATCCATATCGACCCCGCCGTGTTCGCCAATCCCTTTATCACCACCATCACGGACGTCTTGTCGCTGCTCCTGTTCTGCGCCGTTTCGCTGGGGCTGTTCCACATCATGGCTTAAAAAACATACTATACACACAAACAGCAGAGCCGAAAGCTCTGCTGTTTTGCCGTCAATGGCTGTCTTGTTTGTTTTGAGCCCCTCTCGAAATGAGAAGTAAGGCGATATACAGTCCCCAAATACAGGCAAAGGTGGAAAACATCGAAATGAACCACTGTTCGGGGTCCATCGTGACAGGCTGCGCCGTACACACATAATGGGTCAAACCGAAGATGATAGCCGCCGTTTCTGCCGCCAAGATCAAGGCAGCTGCTATACAGGCGGCTATATACCGCGCCCGTTCGCCGCCGTTTTTTCTCTGCGGCGCATTCAAAACGAGCAGCAGAGAGATGAACAGCAGCCAGACAGACGAAAACGCCATAAATACCAATGTCAGCCATTTATTTGCATCGAACTGCACCCCCGCCGCCAAAGCCGACGAATACGCCACCTGCCCGTAGATAAACAGCGCGATCTGCAACAGCGCTATGATGATTGCAACACATAGCTCTACGAGATATTTTCCCTTCATATAACACCCTAATCAAATTTTATATTGATCGAATTATATAGCGACTGTTCGTATGAGGGGACATCGATATACCATGTCGTCTGATATACCAACTTTACTATTGGATATGATATAGCACTCATTCCTAAATAATGTAGATACAATAACTCCTCCCAAAACATTATAAAAAACTCATATGATACATCCATTGATTATTTAAATAACTGTAAATAGTTATTATACTTCAATTATACACAATGGACTTAAACTTGTCAAATAATTAACCATGGATAACTAAATATTTTTTACACATGACTAAATTCACACAAGGCTCTGCGAGCCCGAACCCCGCCCGCACGAGCGTACATTTATCCCTACTTCCCTTGCGGGCTTACGGTCGCTCCTTACAACGGCACCACAAAAGGGCGCGCTTCGCGCTGCCCTTTTGCCGCCGGTCGGATTTTGCGCTACCGCGCAAGGCTCTGCGAGCCCGAACCCCGCCCGCACGAACTCGCCCATATGCCTGCTTTACGTGCGGGCTTACGGTTTGAGCCTTGCAGCGGCACCACAAAAGGGCGCAGGCATAAAAGCCTGCGCCCTTTTGTGGTGCCGCTGGTCGGACTCGAACCGACACGGTATCGCTACCACTGGATTTTGAGTCCAGCGCGTCTGCCAATTTCACCACAGCGGCAAATGTAACGGATAGATTATAATATAAAACGCTCGTTTTTGCAAGCAAATCTGCCCGCTATTTTATAAATTTTACCCGCCGCGCCGCAAAAAAGGGTGCGGGGGCGCATCCGCGAGGTTGCGCCCCTGCTGCCGCAGCGTCATTTGATCTTTTTCACCTCGTAGCCGGCGTCTTCCACCGCCTTGACGAGGACTTCGTCCGGCTGCTGCGTCTGCACGACGGCGCGCTTCTTTTTCAGTTCCACCGTCGCCTGCGTACCTTCCAGCGCGTTCAGCGCCTTTTCGACGCGGGCGCTGCAATGGCTGCAGCTCATCCCTTCGATGGTCAGGATCTTTTCCATACATATACCTCCGTTCATATCTTGACTGTTTTGATGTTTTGTTTCTGCCTTTACCTCCGCCGACTTCTTTTTGGGTCGGAAACGCATCAGGCGCAGGGCGTTGGTGACGACGAACAGCGAACTCAAACTCATCGCCGCCGCGCCGTACATGGGGTCGAGCACCACCCCCACGGCGAACAGCGCGCCCGCAGCGATGGGGATGCAGAGCAGGTTGTAGATAAACGCCCAGAACAAGTTCTGATGGATATTGCGGACCGCCGCGCGGCTGAGGTCGATGGCGTTTTCCAGCGCGCGCAGATCGCCGCCCACCAGCACGACGTCTGCCGAGTCGATGGCGATATCCGTGCCGTTGCCCATGGCGACGCCGACGTCCGCCTCTTTGAGGGCGGGCGAATCGTTGATGCCGTCGCCGACCATGGCGGTCATGCCCTTCTTTTTATTTTCGATGACGATGTTCAGCTTGTCTTCGGGCAGTACGTCGGCGTACACCTCTTGGATGCCGACCTGCGCCGCGATCGCCCTCGCCGCGCCCTGCCCGTCGCCCGTCAGCATGGCGGGGCGGATGCCGCGCGCCTTGAGTTCGGCGACGGCCTCGCGGCTGCCCTCCTTCAGCGTATCCGCCACGGCGATGAGTGCCGATACGGCGCCATCCTCGGCGCAGTACAGCACCGTTTTCCCTTCGGCGGAGAGCCGCTCCGCGTCCTGCCGGCAGGCGGACAGGTCGGCGCCGAGCATATGCATGAGGCCGCTGTTGCCGATGCCGCACAGTTTTCCGTTCACCCGCGCCTGCGCGCCCTTGCCGCTCGTATAGGAAAAATCGGCTGCCTGCGCGGGCACGGCGCCCTCTTCCTTCGCCTGCAAAAGAATGCATTCCGCCAGCGGATGATTGGAATTCAGCTCAATTCCGCCGAATATAGAGAGTACTTCGCCACGCATACTTCCGCCATACAGGCAGATATCCGTCACCCGCGGCTTCCCCTCGGTGATGGTCGCCGTCTTATCTAACAGCACGTTTTGGATGCCGCGCGCCTTCTGCAGCGCCTCGGCGTCTTTGAACAGGATGCCGAGGGACGCGCCCCTGCCCGTTGCCGCCATCACGGCGACGGGCGTCGCCAGGCCGAGCGCGCACGGGCAGGAGATGACGAGCACGCTGATCGCCATGCTCAGCACTTCAAAGAAGGCGATATCGACGGCGTGCGTCCCCCACAAGATCATCCACACGAGGAAGGTGAGAAGGGCGATGCCCAGCACGGCGGGGACGAAGACGGCGGCGATCTTGTCTACCGCCTTTTCGATAGGCGCTTTCGACGTGCCCGCATTCTGTACCAGGCGCACGATCTTGGATAAGACGGTATCTTCCCCCACCTTTTCGGCGCGGACGCGGATGACGTTGCCGCGGTTGATGGCGGCGCTGGTGACGGCGTCGCCCGGGCCTATTTCCACCGGCAGGCTCTCGCCCGTGATGGCAGAGGTATCGACGAAGGAATTGCCGGCGACCACCCTGCCGTCGGCTGGGATGCTGTCTCCCTGTTTGACGACGACGATGTCGCCGATGCGCAGCTCCTGCAGGCGGACGGTCATCTGCTTGCCGTCCCGCTCCACCGTCGCCGTTTCGGGGGCGAGCCGCAGCAGCTTTTCCACCTCTTCGCCCGTCTTCTTTTTTGAACGCGCCTCCAGCCACTTGCCGAGGGTGACGAGGGTCAGCACCATCGCCGCGGACTCGAAGAACAAATTGTTCATGGCAAAGAGCATGCCGTCTTCCCGCGTAGGGACGATGAACAGGACGACGGCGCTGAACAGGTAAGAGACGCCCGCGCCCAGGCTGACCAGCGTGTCCATGTTGGGCACCCGCTTGATCGCCGCCTTGAAGCCGCTCTTGAAGAAGGCGAAGTTGATGAACAGCACGGGCGTCGTCAACAGCAGCTGGACGAGCCCGAAATTGGAAGCGATCTCAAAAAACCACGGCAGCGGCGCCCCGAACATGTGCCCCATGGTAAAATACATCAGCGGCAGCAAAAAACAGAGGGAGGCGATGAAGCGGGTGCGCAGTTTGCGCGCCTCCGCCGCGTGCCCGGACAGGGCCTGCTTTCCCCCTTCCGCCGCCTTAGCGGTCGCTTTGCCGTCGTCTGCTTCGGCGCCGTAACCCAGCGATACGACCGTCCCGATTATCTTTTCGGCATCGGTCATCGACTCGTCGTAATCGACGGTCATGCACTCGCCCATGAGGCTGACTTCCGCCCTGTGCACGCCGCTCATCTTGCCGACCGTCTTTTGGATGCCCGCCGAACAGGCGGCACAGGTCATGCCGCTCACCTTGAATTTTTGTTCCATATAGCCGCTCCGATAAATGCAACCTTTTAAGTTGCCTTTTATTATAAAGGGAGAATGCGCATTTGTCAATCATATAATTACCTTCAATTTAGGCGGCTATACGGTTGACCTTGCCGAAGAGGTGTGTTATAGTTATAAGGAAAATTATAGGGAGAACAGATCATGCTGCAGCACCACATCGATTCCATTCAAAAACTCAAAGACTATTTCATCGGCATGGAAGGCCTTGTCGCCATCGTGCTGGACGGCTCCGTCGTCAAAGGAAACGCCCGCCCCGATTCAGACATCGACGCCGTCATCGTGGTGACGGAAGAAAAATTGGCCCAACTTGCGGCGCAAAACCGCTTGGCGGAAGTCATCCCCGGGCACTGCACCTACGAGGGCGGCTATTTTGACATCAAGTACAAGACCAAAGCCATCTTGCAGCAGTCTGCCCTGCACGCCAGCGAGCCGACCCGCAATGCCTACGTAAAGGCGCAGGTGATCTATACGACGGACGCGGAGATCGAACAGATCGTGCCCCGCATCTCCGCCTACCCCGAGCACGAGGCAGCCGACAAAATCGCCTGCTTCAACGCCAATTTACAGCTCAACCGCGGCTACTTTTTGCAGTGCGTACCCGAGAGCAACGCCTATATGCGCGCACACCTGGCGGATGAGATCGTGTACAGCGTGTACCGCCTCATCCTCATCGAAAACCACATGCTCTTCCCCTGCAACCGCAGGCTGGAAGAGACGGTGGAAAAGTGCAGCCGCCGCCCGCTTGATATATTACGTTTGGGGGCAAAGTTCCTGCGCGAGATCACGGCGGAAAACTGCGAGGCGTTCGTGCAGGCGTTTTGGAAGCAGACGTCTCTGCCCCTGAGCGAAGACGTGAGCGAAAACTGCTCGCAATACGTCAAATATTATGAAGATTGGTGGATGCGCGAGCGCGCCCCCTTCCCCAACGAGTGGTGAACGGCGGCATTGCAAAAATCTCCGCCAAACCGCGGACAAAACGGCGCCAGCGGCGGTTATAATAGTGAAAAGCGTATATTGGCGATAGAAGGAGGAAGATCATGGACCTTTCAACATTCAAATGGATCCGCGAGCCGCAAAGCTGCAAGATCAAAAACGGCCGCATCGAAGTCGTCACCAAACCGCATACAGATTTGTGGCAGCGGACATACTATCACTTCCGCAACGACAACGCCCCCGTGTTCCTGACAGAGACGGAAGAACAGTACTTCAGCTTTACCGTTAAAACGCAGTTTGGCGACAGCCACCACCGCTTCGACCAATGCGGCGTCGTCCTCTACTTGGACGGCGAAAACTGGCTGAAAGGTTCCATCGAATACGAAAACGACGCCTTTCAGCACCTCGGCAGCGTGGTCACCAACGAGGGCTATTCCGACTGGGCGACTACGGAGATCCCCGCTTCCGTCAAGGCGATGTGGTACCGCCTCAGCCGTCGGGGCGACGATTACTGCATCGAATGTTCGGCGGACGGCAAACGCTTTTCGCAGATGCGCGTGTGCCACCTGATCCGCGGCGGCGGCCGCATCCGCTTCGGCATTTACGCCTGCTCGCCGGAAGAGTCTTCCTTCAAAGCGGTTTTTTCCGACCTTACATTCGGCGAATGCCTGTGGAAGGCGCACGACGGCCAGCAGCCGGATCGAGCATAAATAAGACGGGGAGGAAAAAACGATGAAGAAAAAACTATTTGTATGCATCGCGGCGGCGTTCCTGCTGCTCTGTACCCTGCCCTTGGCTGCCTGTACAGACAGCGGCAAGACGACGATCGCGACCATCCGCACCGTCGGCACATTTTCCGGCTGCCGCGTAGACCTCGTCCGCATGGAGACGGAAGGTACAGCCGTTCCCGACGTCGTCGTAGAGTATACCGTCGGCGACGTGTACATCGCTACCCTCGGAAACCCCTCTTATAAATATTTGGCATATACCTCAGAAGACGACTATCTGCTTTTACCGCAGGCATATGAACAGGGCCTGATCGGGCGCGACGACCTGCTCGCCATTGCCAAAGCGGAAGAACCGCACGATACGTTTCTCCCCGACGATGCCGGCGTCTAAGCCCCCTTCACGATCAAAAACTTCCAAAACACACAAAAACGAGAGCGTCGGCAACATTGCCCGCTCTCGTTTTCTATTTGCTATTTTAATTGAGATAGCCGCGGATGATGGCGTCTTCCGCCTCCTGCTCGGTAAGACCGAGGCTCATCAGCTTCAAAAGCTGCTCGCCCGCGATCTTGCCCACGGCCGCCTCGTGCACGAGGCTGGCTTCGGGGCTGACGGCGTCGATCTTGGGAACGGAGACGATGCGCGCCCCTTCCAGCAGGATGCCGTCGCATTCCACATGCCCGAAGCATTCGTTTTTGCCGACGAGGTCGGAGCGGAAGCACTGGTACGACTTGCCGCGCGCCACGCTGCGGCTGACGATGTCGGCACGGCTGCCCGCGCCCGTCAGGCGCACCTTGAAGTCGGTGATCGCCTTTTCTTCGTTGTCCGTCAAGATCTTTTCCTTGACGATGAGCTGCGCGCGCTTGCCGACCGCCGCATACGTCTTGCGGTCGGAATAGGTCACGCCGCCCAGCTGCGTCGATTCCAAGATGAACTGCGCTCCCTCTTTGAGATAAATTTTGGTGACGGGGTCGAAGACCTTTTTGCCCGTGCCGTCGCCGGAGGCATAATGGCGCTCCACATAGCGCACCTTGGCGTTTTTAGATACATAAAAGGTGTGGACGCCGTCGTGCTCCGCGGCGTCGCAGGTGGAGTTGTGGATGCCGCACCCGGCGATGATGGTGACTTCCGCCCCTGCGCCGATATAAAAATCGTTGTACACGGTTTCGTGAAAGTTGCCCACCGTCAGCAGTACGGGGATGTGCACCGATTTATTTTTGACGCCCTGCTTTACGATGATGTCGATGCCGTCTTTGTCCTTTTTGGAGACGATCTCGATATCCGTATCCGAATTGCGCGCCAATAGCTGCCCGTTTTTACGGATATTGAAGCTGCCTTCGGGGATGCCGTGCAGATCGGCGATGGTCTCCAAAAGCTGCGCGTCCGTGCTGCTCATCTGCTGCGTTTTGTTATCCATTCTGCGCCTCCTCCACGTTGCGCCAGCAAAGATTGGGGCGCCTGGTGAGCTTTGCGAACATCTCTTCCTTCCTGCCGGCGCTGATCAGCTTGTCGTTTTCAAGCAACACGATCTTATCCGCCGTCTCCAAAATGCGCTGCTGATGGCTGACGATGATGACCGTCTTGTCGTGCAGCTTTTTGAACACCTTGACCAGGTCTTCAAAGCTCCATAGGTCGATGCCCGCCTCCGGCTCGTCCAGCAAGAACACCTCGCCGCCCTTGGCGATGGCGCACGCCAACTCGATGCGCTTGAGCTCGCCGCCCGAAAGGGTGCCGTCTACAAAGCGGTCGATATAGTTGCGCGCGCACAGCCCCACGGCGGAGAGGCAGTCGCACATGCCGTCCATGTTCAGCTTTTTGCCGCCGGCGATCTCCAGCAGCTTTTTGACGGTGATGCCCTTGAAGCGCACCGGCTGCTGGAAGGCGATGGTGAATCCCTTTTTGGCGCGCTCGGTGACGGAAAGGTCGGTGATGTCTTCTCCGTCCAACAGGATGCGCCCCGCCGTGGGCTTGGCAAAGCCCATCAGCAGCTTGATGAGCGTCGATTTCCCGCTGCCGTTGGGGCCGGTGATGACGCTGATGGCGCTCCCTTCAAAGGTCAGATCGACGCCCTTTAAGATATCCTGCACCTTTCCGCTCCCTTCGTCTTTGACGGAATAGCAGATATTTTTCAATTCTAACATAGTTACCTCAATGCGGCCGCGGCCCATGCCCGACCCGTATGCTGTGATGCCGAGGGAAATTATAAAACAAACGGCAGGCCGCTGTCAAATCTTTGCAGGCGGCCCGCCGGCGTTTTTACGGTCAAAAACCGCTCCGTTTTTGTGACTTTTGCTACACGCGCACTTCGCCGCTGACGCCGAGCTCGTCCGCATGCGCCTGCAGGATGGGGTCTATCTCGGCGGCGATGAACTCGCTGACCTGTTCGCTGCTGCGGCCGATGAAGTTTTTGGCGTCTAAAATGCCGTCCAGGCTGCTCCACACGGGGCGGAACATTTCGTCTTGCTTGATGAGGTCGATGAGGTCGTTGTCCTTCCCCTCCTGCTTGACGTGCGCCGCCGCCTGCCGCGAGAGGACGCGGATGCGCTCGTGCAGTTCCTGCCGGTTGCCGCCCGCCTTGACGCACTCCATCATGATATTTTCCGTGGCCATGAACGGCAGTTCCGCCGCGATGTGCTTGGCGATCACCTTGTCGTAGACGACGAGGTTTTCGGAAATGTTCAAATACAGGTTGAGGATGGCGTCCACCGCCAAAAACGCCTGCGCGATGACGATGCGCTTGTTGGCGCTGTCGTCGAGGGTGCGCTCGAACCACTGCGTAGACGCCGTGACGGCGGCGTTGACGGGCAGGCTGAGCACATAGCGCGCCAGCGAGCCCATGCGTTCGCTGCGCATGGGGTTTCGCTTATACGCCATCGCCGAGGAGCCGATCTGATTCTTTTCGATGGGCTCTTCGATCTCCTTCATGTGCTGCAGCAGGCGGATATCGTTGGAGAAGCGGTAGGCGCTCTGGGCGATCTGCGAGAGAACGCACAACACGTTATAGTCGAATTTGCGCGGATACGTCTGCCCCGTCACGCCGTACACGGCGGTATAGCCGAGCTTGGCGACGACGCGCTTTTCCAGCTCTTTGACCTTTTCGCCGTCGCCGTTGAACAGGTCCAAAAAACTCGCCTGTGTGCCCGTCGTCCCCTTGACGCCGCGCAGCCGCACCGTCGATTTGAGGTGGACGAGGTCTTCGTAGTCGAGTTTGAGATCGGAAAGCCAGAGCGCGGCGCGCTTGCCGACCGTGGTCAGCTGCGCCGGCTGCAGATGGGTAAAGCCCAGCGTGGGCAGGTCTTTATAGCGCAGCGCGAACGCTCTCAGTTTGTCCATCACGTTGACGAGCTTTGCCGTGACCATATCCAAGGCGTCGTCGATGATCATGACTTCGGCGTTGTCAGTCACATAGCACGAGGTCGCCCCCAAATGGATGATGGGTTCGGCAGACTTTGCCTGCTTGCCGAACGCCTTGACGTGCGCCATCACGTCGTGCCGCACTTCGCGCTCGAAGGCGTTGGCGTCTTCATAATTGATGTCGTTCGCGTACTGCTTCATCTCGGCGATCTGCCCTTCGGTGATGGGCAGCCCGAGTTCTTTTTCCGCCTCCGCGAGAGCGATCCACAGCTTTCTCCACAGGCGGAATTTTTTATCGTCTGAAAAATTTTCCGCCATGGCGCGGCTCGCGTAGCGGCTGAGCAGCGGGTTTTCGTAAACGGATGTATCCTGCATAATGTCTCCCTTGCCGTTCAAACGTGTATCGGCACGGCGCGGCGAGCCGCGCCGCCCTGTCAGATGTCCATGCCGTTGAGCAGGTCTTTCAGGCACTTGACTTCGTCGGGCGAGAGGGTGATGCCCTTGCCCATGCGGTCGTGCCCGCTGTTCCAGGTGCGGATGTCGTACACGGGCTCGCGCTCGTTCCAGCTGACGAGGTTGAGTTCCTTCGTCCAGCCCGTGCCCGTTTCGCCCAAAACGCCGAGTTTTTCGACGACTTCGTATTTCAATTCAGCCATTGCTGCCGTCCTCCAAAACATTTTTTAGCTATTATACCATACGCGCGGCAAAATGTAAAGAAATTACCTAACCAAGTCAAAATAAACCCTTTTGCTTTGGCTTGGTCATCTTTTCTTGTTCTTCTTGCCCGCCTTGTTCTTCTTGCCCGCCTGCGGCGCGCCGACGATGCCGTCTATCTTGATGACGGCGTAGTCGCGGATGTCGAGGCATTTGCCGCAATTGTCGCAGACCTTGTTCGGGTCGAGGTCGCACATTTCGCATTCCAGGCAGCCGATGCAGTCGCGGTCGTACAATACACATTTCTGCGTTTCCATTCTCGCATTCCCTCCGTAAAAGAAAGTTCACGCTCTTCAAAAACAAACGTTCAAAAAATATCAAATACTTATAAACATTTGTTTGCGTTTTTCAAAAATATATGATATAATGGAAAAAACCATAGGAGGCCGGTGCCATGTCGGAAAGCAGCAGGAACAAAAAGCAGGCGGTGCTTCGCTTTATCAACGAATACAACGCCGAATACGGGTACTCTCCGACTGTGCGCGAGATCTGCGCCCGGCTGAACATCAAGTCGACGGCTTCCGCCTACTACTACATCGAAAAGCTGACGGAGGAAGGATACCTTTCCAAATCTCCCAACAAGAACCGCGCCGTCAACTTCAAAAAGAGCTCCTCTATCAACGTGCCGCTCATCGGTACGGTCACGGCGGGCCAGCCCATCTTCGCCTACGAAAATTACGAGGACTATTACTCCTTCCCCGCGGGCAGCTTCAACGGCAGCGACCTGTTCATGCTCAACGTACAGGGCTCGAGCATGATCGACGCGGGCATCTTTGACGGCGACAAGATCGTCGTGCGCAGGCAGGAGACCGCCGACAACGGCGACATCGTGGTGGCCCTCCTCGACGACAGCGCCACCGTCAAGCGCTTTTTCAAACGGCAGGATCACTTTGTGCTGCACCCCGAAAACGAGGCGCTCTCCGACATCATCGTCGATTCCGTCGTCATCCTCGGCAAAGTGATCGGATTGGTGCGCAGCTTCTGATCGCAGCGGCGCGCTGTTTCCGAATCCCGGGCGCGCAGCTTCTGACTGCCCTATAAATCATTTTATAAGACGAACTGTTTTATAAGCCAAAGCCCGCCGATGCGCGGGCTTTTTTCATGCCGCGGGCGTTCCGAACAGGACGCCCGCGGCCGCTCTTAGCGCTGTCTCTTTGCGCCGCTCCGCTGCGGAATTTTTCAGCAGTTCCTTGCGGCTCTTGTTCCTCGGCTGCTTTTACAGCAGTTCCTTGCGCTGCTCCGCCTCGGTCAGGGGGGAAAGATATTTCGGGGCGACGTCGAACGCCGTGACCGCGCCCGTCTTCCCCTCCGCGTGCAGGCGGTACACGGCGCGCGCATAGGCGACCAGCACGGAAGAGGTGAACTCGGGGTTGCTGTCCAGCTTCAGCGAAAATTCGAGCAGGAAGCGGTTGTCCGCCGCCGACTTGCCCGAACGGAGCACGAAGCCGCCGTGCGGGATGCCCGCATGCTTTTCGCGCAGCTCCTCTTCGGAGATGAAGTGAACTGTGGTGTCGTAATCGGCGAAATAGTTGGGCATCTCTTTGATCTCGCGCTCGATGCGGGCGAGGTCCGCCCCCTCTTCGGCGACGACGTAGCACTCGCGCGTGTGCTTTTCTCGCGTGGTCAGAACGGGATTCTCGCCGCTGCGGACGCGCTCGAGCGCGCTTTCGACGGGAACGGTGTACTGGCGGGCGTCCTTGACCCCCTTGACGCGGCGGATGGCGTCGCTGTGCCCCTGGCTGACGCCCTTGCCCCAAAAGGTGTAGGTGCCGCCGTCCGGCATGACCGAGCCGAAATAGATGCGCGCCAGCGAGAACAGGCCCGGATCCCAGCCGATGCTCATGGCGCCGAGGTGGCCTGCCTTTTTGGCGGCAGCGTCCAGCGCCTCAAAATATTCGGGGATGCGGGCGTGGGTATCGAAGCTGTCTACCGTGTTGAACAGCTGCACGACCTCCGCAGACTGCGCGGGCAGGTCTGTCGCGCTGCCGCCGCAGAGGATCATCACGTCGATCTTGCCGACGTATTCGCGCATGGCGTCATACCGTTTCACCTTGACGGGCAAAACCGTCTGCACGGCGGCGGGGTCTCTGCGGGTGAATACCGCCACGACCTCCATATCTTTGTTTTGCGACGCAGCGTACTGTACGCCGCGGCCCAAATTGCCGTAACCGACAATGCCGATCCTGATTTTATCCATAATTGTCTCCTTACTCGTCGATTTTATCTGATTTAAATAGTTTTCAGCCGTTTTGCATAGTACTATGCGCGGCATAGTTTGCTACATTTCATCGCTTGCAAGCGCGTTGCCGTCCATATCTTTGAGGGTCAGCCTCCTGCCTTCCAACACCATATAGCTGTGCGCGGTACCCTCTTTGGGCAGCGACGTAGAGCCGCAGTTGGCGACGAGCACGCCGCCCGCCCTGCGGATAAAGCCCGTATGGTAATGGCCGTAGATGAAGGCGTCGCCGCAGTTTTTGGGCAGCTTGTCGATGCTGAACCTGTCGCCGTGCTGCAGGAACACCTTCTTCCCTTCCGTAAAGATGACCGCTTCCGAAACAAATTCGAAATCGGAGATGAGGGTATCGACGTCGCTGTCGCAGTTGCCCTTGACGACGGTCAGTTTGGAGACCAGCGCGTTGAGGACAGAGGCGACGCCCATCGGGTCGTAGTCTTTGGGCAGCGGGTTGCGCGGGCCGTGGTTGTAGATATCGCCAAGCAGGATCAGCTGCTCCGCCCCTTCCGCGGCAAAGCGCTCCGCCAGCTTTTGCGCGTAGTATCGGGAGCCGTGGATATCCGATGCGATCAGAATTTTCATATATATCCTCCGTGAGGCGTTGAACTCGCAAAAACGGCGCAAGAGCGCGCCGTTTTGCGGTATATTTGCATGTTTACACAGTACTCTTTCAGACATACATCCGCATTATTTGCGGACGAATTTATATGCGGTGGTAAAGCGGTACAGCCTGTTCTTGTCGTACACCGGATCGCCGTGCAGCGCATACGACGGGCAATTGACGGCGTTGGGGATGAACTGCGTTTCCAGGCAGAACCCTGCGTGCGGGCCGTAGTGACCGGACTTGCCGTCCTGGTCGAGGCCGTTGCCGGTGTACAGCTGCAGCGCGGGCATGTTGGTGTACACTTCCATGGCGATGCCGGACTTTTCGCTCTCCGCCTCGGCGACCTTGGCGTACTCGCCCATGCGCTTGTTGAGCAGATAGTTGGCGTCGTAGCCGTTGCCGTTGCGAATGTCGGCATCCTCCGTGTCGCCGATCCTCTCCCCGATCTTTCTGCCCGTGCGGAAATCAAAAGGAGTACCCGTGACGTCGCGGAAGCCGCCGTGCGGGATGAGCAAAGCGTCGGTAGGCGTGATCTTGTTGGCGTTGATGCGCAGCGTCGTATCCAGCACGTCGCCGCTGTCTTCGCCGTCCAGATTGAAGTAGGCGTGGTTGGTCAAGTTGATGACCGTCTTTTTATCGGAGAGAGCCTGGTATTCGATCTTCAGCTCGCCGCCGACCAGCGAATAGCGCACCTGTACGTTCAGGTTGCCGGGATAACTCTCTTCGCCGTCGGGGCTGTGCAGGGTGAGCGCCAGCGTGTTGCCGTCGCTGCCTTCAAACACATAATTCCACAGGCGGCGGTCGAAGCCGACTTTGCCGCCGTGCAGATGGTTGCCGTTGTCGTTCTGGTACAGGTCGTAATCGACGCCGTCGATGACCATGTGGCCTTTATCGATACGGTTCGCACATCTGCCGATCAGCGCGCCCAAATAGCCGCCGTTCTGCTCGTAGCTGGCGACGTCGTTATACCCTAAGACGACGTCGACCGGGTATCCATGCCTGTCTGCAATGCGCAGCGACTGGATGATGCCGCCCATACTGAGGATGACCGCCTCGTTGGCGCCGTCTTTGATCCTGAAAGCCAGGACGTTTTTGCCGTCCGCTGTCCTTCCGAATACGCTCGTTTGTATCATATTCCGCATCTCCTTGCAATTTCTTTACGACTGATCAGATGAGTTCGTGCAGTTGAAGCTGCACGGCGCCCGGCAGGCGCACCTGCGCCGTGAAAACGTTTTCGCGGCCGAACACCTTTGCCATGGCGGCGGCATAACCGCCCGCCTCGGCATCGGCGAGATAGGCGAGGATGGTCCCCGCAAAGCCGCCACCGTGCACGCGGACGGCGCCGTCTTTGATCAGGCGCTCCGACATGTGGATGGCGAGAGTGACCGGCTGCTCCGCGCTGCCGGGAACAAAACAGTTTTGCAGACAGTTGAGGCTGCTCAGGCCGGATTCCCCGACCGCACGCAAAAACGCCGCCGTATCGCCCGAACGCAGCGCGTCTGCCGCCGCGTCTACGCGGTCGTTCTCTTCAAAGAAATGGAACGCACGCAGGATGGCGCGCTCCGAGATCTTCTTTTTCAAAAGCGCGGGGACGGCGTCGAAAAATTCGCGGTAGTCCACCTCGCGCAGCACCTCTTTGCCGAAAAACGCCGCGACTTCGCGCATCTCCGTCTTGATCGCCGCGTAGTGCTCGGTCAAGGCGGCGTGCGACCCGCCCGTATTGGTGATGACGAGCGTGTACCCCGCAGGCGGAGTGAGCCGCTCGATGACGGGCTTGGCGGGATCTTTGAAATCGATCTTGTTGATGCCGCCGAGAGAAATGCCCGACTGATCCAGCAAGCCGCACGGCTTGCCGAAATACACGTTTTCGGCATATTGAGAGATGATCGCCTTTTCAACGGGGTCGAGGGCGCCGTTCAGGTACAGCGCGTTGACGATCTCCGCCACGAGCAGTTCAAAGGCCGCCGAAGACGACACGCCCGCCCCGCGGAACACCGTGCTCTCGGTGCAGGCGGTAAAGCCCCCCACCGTATAGCCGCGGTCGACGATGGCGCGGAGCACGCCGCGCGCCAGCGCCACGCTCTTGCCCGCCTCGCCGGGGCGCGCCTCCAAGTCTGCGATGTGGAATTCAAAAGAAGGAAAGCCGGCGGAACAGATGCGGACAAACCCGTCGTTGCGTTTTTTGACGGCGGCGAGGATGTCGCAGCTGATGGCGGCCACCAGCACCTTACCGTGGTTATGGTCGGTATGATTGCCGCAGATCTCCGCCCTGCCCGAAGAGGAAAACCATTCTTCCGGCCGTTCGCCCGTCTGCTTTAAGAAAAACTTTTCCAGCGACTGCACGCGGGAAGCAAATGCCCTGCCGTCCGCGTCGTTGCCGTACAAATCTTGTAAGCGCATTTTTTAAGAGCCCCTTTTGATCGTTTTCCCCAAAAAAACAGAGGGAGAAACTTTTTCTCCCTCTATTATATCATTTTTGTGCAGGTTTGTAAATACTTTTTCTTTATTTATTCTGGGGAATATCGGGAATACTCGCAAATCCGCGCTCCAGGTCGGCATCGGTGGGGATATAATCGGTCATCGTGCCGTCGTTGTACTGCTTGTAGGCGGTCATGTCGAAATAACCCGTGCCGGTCAGGCCGAAGAGGATGACCTTCTTTTCGCCCGTCTGCTTGCATTTGAGCGCCTCGTCGATGGCGGCGCGGATGGCGTGGCTGGATTCGGGCGCGGGAAGGATGCCCTCGGTGCGCGCGAACAGTTCCGCCGCTTCAAACACCTTGGTCTGTTCTACCGCGGTGGCGCGCATCAGTCCCTGGTGATACAATTCGGAAACGACGGGGCTCATGCCGTGGTAGCGCAGGCCGCCCGCATGGTTGGGCGCGGGCATGAATCCGCAGCCGAGCGTGTACATCTTCGCCAGCGGTGTGATCTTGGCGCTGTCGCAGAAGTCATACACGAATTTGCCGCGCGTGAGCGAAGGGCAGCTGGCAGGCTCGACGCCGAGGAAGTCGATATTGTTCTTCCCTTTGATCTTATCCCCCATGAAGGGAGCGATGAGGCCGCCGTAGTTGGAGCCGCCGCCGACGCAGCCGATGATCATGTCCGGCTGCACGCCGTACTTTTCCAGCGCCGCCTTGCTCTCCAGACCGATGACCGACTGATGCAGCAGGACGTGGTCGAGCACGCTGCCCAGCACATAGCGGCAGGAATCGCTTTTGACGGCGCGCTCCACCGCCTCGCTGATGGCGCAGCCGAGCGAACCGCCCGTGCCGGGGAACTCTGCCAGGATCTTTCTGCCCGCTTCCGTCGTATCCGAAGGGGACGGGATGACGGTGGCGCCGTAGGTGCGCATCACCTCTTTGCGGTGCGGCTTCTGCTCGCTGGAGACCTTGACCATATACACGATCAGGTCCAGCCCGTAGAAAGCGCACGCCATCGAGAGGGCGGTGCCCCACTGGCCGGCGCCCGTCTCCGTCGTCACAGACTTGAGCCCCTGCTTTTTGGCGTAGTACGCCTGCGCCACGGCGGAATTGAGCTTGTGCGAGCCGGAGGTATTGTTTCCTTCAAACTTATAATAGATCTCGGCGGGCGTGCCCAGCTCTTTTTCGAGGACGTAGGCGCGCACCAGCGGCGACGGGCGGTACATCTTATAAAAAGCGCGGATCTCTTCGGGGATGTCGATATATTCGTCCGTCATATTCATTTCCTGATCCACGCATTCGTCGCAGAACACGGGGCGCAGGTCGTCTTTGGTGCAGGGCTGCAGCGTTGCGGGATTCAGGAACGGCGCATGTTTTTGCTTCATCGCGGCGTTCAGGTTATACCACTGCTTCGGGATCTCGTCTTCCGAAAGGTAGATCTTGTACGGGATCTGTTTTGCCATAGTTGTTTCCTCCTGTAAATGAAATCAATGTTAAAATGGTACAAAAAAACACGGTCCATCCGTTTTGGGACGAATTGACCGTGTTGCCACCCAAATTCACAGCGCAAGTGCGCTGCCTCAAACAGGTACTACCATACCCTCTTCCTGTAACGTGAAAGCCACGTCGAAAACTACTCGGCTTGCGCCTTTTGCCCTCGCCCTCGGTAATCCATTCGCGCTGCGACAAGACCGTTCCGCTTCCACCACCGGGAACTCTCTGTGGATCTGTACTTGCAGGTTACTACTTTACCTCGTCGGTTTTCTATAGCATACCACGCCGAAAAACAAATGTCAACTGTTTTGAAACAAAAATTTTTGCAATTTTTTTGCAGCATAGCGGCGCCTCCGCCGCGGCAAAGACAAAATCGCAGCTTCCCCATTAAAAAAACGCGCGGCTTTGCGCGCGCATTGAACAGGCAAAGAGGCGCAAACTACGGGCATGAAAGCATTTGCCTTATTATTGGCGTACCTGGCATGCCTGTTCGGCCTGCCCGCCGTTCCGACACCCGCCGCCGCATCCGGGGCGCAGGCTGCTTTGTTCGTCGCCGCATCCGGGGCGCAAATTGCGCTGTTCACCGCCGCCACGGCAGAGACGCAGGCGACATATGGCGCGGCAGAGGCGCAGGAAGCGCCCGCCCTTTCCATATCCTCCCGTTTTACTCCCACAGTGCCTACAACCGCGGCGGAAGATACGGAGCAAAAAGTCATCTGCCTGACCTTTGACGACGGCCCTACCGACTCCACCACACCGAAGGTGCTGGATATCCTCGATACGTTCGGCGTCCGCGCCACCTTCTTTTTGATTGGCAGGCAGATCAGCGGGCGCGAAGATATCGTGCGGCGCACGGCCGCCGCCGGCCACGCCGTCGGCATCCACACCTATTCGCACGTCTATCGAGAGATATACGCCTCGCCGCAGGCGCTGCTGCGCGATATTGCCGCCTGCCGCAAGGCGATACGCGCCGCCCTGCCCGGATACGAGGGAAAGCTGTACCGCTTCCCCGGCGGAGAATACGGCAAGCCGGAAGCGCTGCGGCGCGCCGTGCGCGAGGCGGGGCTGACCGTCTGCGCCTGGAACGCTTCGGCAGACGATTCCGTACTGCCGCACGCGACGGCGGACGAGCTGTTTGAAAACGCCGTGCGCACGGGGGCGGACAAACAGAGCATCGTATTGCTTCTGCACGACGGCGTGAATTACCGCGCCACCGTGGCCTGTCTGCCGCGCATCATACGCCATTACAAAGCCCGCGGCTACAGGTTTGAAACATTGCAGCAAAAGAGCGGGAACTGACATTCCCGCCCCTAAAATCAAAGTATTGAGCAATTTTTGAACGTTTGCGAAGTACTATGCGCGGCATAGATCGCTTTTAACCGTTGAGGACGAGGGTGCCGCGGATCTCTTCGATATTCTTGACGCCGTGCGCGTCCATCCACTCGTTCAGCCCTTCGACGATCTTGGGCATGGCGAGGGTATCGGTAAAGTTCGCCGTGCCGACCTGCACCGCCGCAGCTCCCGCGATGATGAATTCGAGCGCGTCTGCGGCGCGGGTGATTCCCCCCATGCCGATGACGGGGATGCTGACGGCGCGGCAGACCTCGTAGGTCATGCGCACCGCGATCGGGCGGATGCCCGCCCCCGAAACGCCGCCCGTATTGTTGGCAATGAGCGGGCGGCGGCGCTCGATGTCGACCACCATGCCCGTCAGCGTGTTGATGAGGGAGACGCAGTCTGCCCCGCCGCTCTGGGCGGCGAGTGCGTTGACGGCGATATTCTCCACATTCGGGGAGAGTTTGACCATCAGCGGCGTCCGTTTGAGCGCGCCCTTGGCGGCGCGCGTGACCTCTTCCACGTTTTCGGGGCGGATGCCGAACGCCATGCCGCCGCACCTGACGTTGGGGCAGGAGATGTTCAGCTCGATCATATCCACCAACCCGTCCAGGCGGGCGCAGATGGCGGCGTAGTCTTCGATCGTCTTCCCCGCCACGTTGGCGATGACGGCGACCCCCTTCCCCTTCAAAAAGGCGAGGTCGTCGCGGATAAACGCCTCCACGCCCGGGTTTTGCAGCCCTACGGCATTGAGGATGACGCCGTGCCCTTCGGCGATGCGCGGCGTGGGGTTGCCGGGGCGGGGTTCAAGCGTCAGGCCCTTGGTGCTGACGCCGCCCAGGCAGGAGATGTCATAGATCTCGTCGAATTCCCGCCCGAAGCCGAAGGTGCCGCTGGCGGCGATGACGGGATTTTTAAGCTCGACTCCGCAGATATTGACGCGCAGATCAGCCATGCAAGTCTACCTCCCCGATGGGAAACACGGGCCCGTCTTTACAGACGCGGGCGCGGCTCCCGTCCAATTTTTTACAGGTGCAGACGAGGCAGGCGCCGATGCCGCACCCCATGCGCTCTTCCAGCGATACATAACAAGGGACAGCGATGTTATTCTCATCCAGCCCCGCCTTGAGGGCGCGGAGCATGGGCGTCGGCCCGCAGGCAAGGATGACGTCGGGCGCGGCGTTGGCATAGTCGTCTAAAAACGCCTGCACCGCGTTGCCCTGATAGCCGTAGCTGCCGTCGTCGGTGACGATGACGGAGCGGATAGACTGCGAGGCGAAGGCGTTTTCCATGCAGACGGCGTTCTTGCTGCGGAAACCGATATAGGAATAAAAATCTTTGTGCGCGCCCTTATAGGCATGCAGCACCGACACCATGGGGAAGACGCCGACGCCGCCGCCGATCAGCGCCACGCGGCGCTGCCCTTCTTCGATATGAAAACCGTTGCCGAGGGGCAGGACGCAGGTCAGTTCGTCGCCCGCCTGCGCGCGGCCCATCGCGCGCGTGCCCTCTCCTTTGAGCTGATAGCAGATGGTGGCGGACTTTTCATCGTATTCGCAGAGAGCGATGGGCCTGCGCAGCAGATGCGCGCCGTCGCCCACGGAAATATTGACGAACTTGCCGCACTGCAGCCCCTCCACCCCATCGGGGATGGAAAAGCGCATGCGGTAGATCCCCGCCGCCAACGGTGCGTTTTCCAGCACCTTGACTTTACATTCTTTCATGGCAGTTTCTCCGTGTTTATGTCAGACATAGTACTTCGCTTACAGCCGATATTGACCCGATCAGCCGCGAATAGCGCGGTTCAGATCTTCCTTCATATCCAAACATGCCCTGCGCGCCGCGGCGTCGAAGGGCATACCGGCGTACTTTTCCTGCCGGTATGCGCAGAGGATGCCGCGCGAGGAATTGACGATGCCGCCAAGGCCGCGAGCGTCAAAGCAGACTTTCAGGTCGTCCGCTTTGCCCCCCTGTGCGCCGTAGCCGGGGATGAGGAAGAAGGTGTGCGGCATCTCGCGCCGCAAGATCGCCGCCTGCGCCGGGTGCGTCGCCCCGACGACGGCGCCCACGGAGGAATAGCCGTAGCCGCCGATGCTGTCTTTGCCCCACTCTTCCACCAAAGAACCCATGTACTCGTACACCGTTTTGCCGTTTTCCAGCCGCAGGTCCTGCAGCTCGCCGCTGGAGGGATTGGAGGTCTTGACCAGCACGAAGATGCCCTTGCCGCGACCGTTCACCTGCTCCAAAAAGGGCTTGATGCCGTCCGAGCCCAGATAGCCGTTGACGGTGAGAAAATCGGAATCAAAGGCGCTGTATTTTTCGCCGCCAACCTGCGTCTGGCCGAGGTACGCCTTGGCGTAGCAGGAAGCGGTGGCGCCGATGTCGTTGCGCTTGGCGTCCGTCATCACGATCAGCCCCTTGGACGCCGCATAGCGGCAGGTCTTATCAAACGCGTGCATCCCCTCGACGCCGTACATCTCGTAATAGGCGATCTGCACCTTGACGGCGGGGACGATATCGCAGACGGCATCGATGAGGGCGCGGTTGAAGGCGAACACCGCCTCCGCGGCGCCGGCAAAATCGTCGATGTCCGCGCGCATCCCTTCGGGAAGATAGTCGAAGGAGGTATCCAACCCCACGACCGTCGGGTTATCGCATTTCTTTATTTTATCTATCAATGTATCGATGATCATAGTCTACCTCTCAATAGCGCGCGCCGTATTGTTCCAGATAGGCGCGGATGGCGGGGACGTGCTCTTTGCCGGCGATGACGCCCTCTTCCAGCGCCTCGATGATGTCGGCGATGGTGACGATGGAATATACCTTCACGCCCTCTTCGGCAAAGGCCTGCTGCACGGCAGACTGTTCGCTGCCCAGCGCCTTTTCCATGCGGTCGACGGTGATCACCATGCCGGTGATGTCCACCTTCGCCGCGCCGCGCAGCTTGGGAAGCACCTCTTTGAGCGCCTTGCCGCTGGTCATCACGTCTTCGACGATGACTACCTGCTCGCCGTCTTGCAGCTGTTTGCCGACGAACATGCCGCCCTCGCCGTGGTCTTTGACCTCCTTGCGGTCAAAGCAGAAGTTGACGTCTTGCCCGTACTGTTCGTACAGCGCCACGGCGGCGGACAGCGCCAGCGGGATGCCCTTATAGGCGGGCCCGAACAGCGTCTGCACGGGGATATTGTTTTCATGGATGCAGGCGGCGTAAAATTCGCCCAGGCGGCGGATCTGCGCGCCCGTCTTATACTCTCCCGCATTCAGAAAATAGGGAGCCACCCTGCCGCTTTTGAGCGTAAACGTGCCAAATTTCAGCACGCCGCACTCCGCCAAAAATTGGATGAATTTCTGTTTATAGTTCATGTTAGCACTCCTTTATGTCTGGCATAGTACTCTGTATATTGCAGAAAAACGCGGTTTATTCGCGGAATTTGATACTGCCGTCCACCATCGTGCACTTGACGCGGCCGCTGACCGTCTGCCCGTCGAAGGGGGTGTTTTTCCCCTTGGAAACGAAGGCGCGGCTGTCGATAGTATACGATTCGGAAAGGTCTGCCAGCATGATGTCGGCAGGCTGCCCTTCCGCGAGCGCACCCCCTTCCAGCCCCAAAATACGGGCGGGCGCGGCGCTCATCTTTTCCGCCAGCTGCGGCAGCGTGAGCACGCCGCCCAGCACGAGGTTGGTATATGAGAGGGAGAAGGAAGTTTCGATGCCGCTGATGCCGAAGGCGGCGAGGTTGTATTCGACCAGCTTTTCGTCGCGGTGGTGCGGGGCGTGGTCGGTGACGATGCAGTCGAGCGTGCCGTCGCGCAGGCCCTCTTTGATGGCGGCGACGTCTTCCGCCTCGCGCAGGGGCGGGTTGACCTTGGTGTCGGCGTCGTAACTCATGATGGCGTCGTCCGTCAGAGAAAAGTAATGCGGGCAGGTCTCCGCCGTGACCGCGACGCCGCGCGCCTTCGCCTCGCGCAGCAGCTGCACGCCGCCCTTGGTGGAGACGTGGCAGATGTGCACGCGCTTATGCAGCGTTTCGGCGAGGATGATCTCGCGGGCGAGCATGATCTCTTCGGCGGCGCGGGGGATGCCCTTCAGCCCCGCCAGCGTGCTGTTGTATCCTTCATTGACGACGCCGCCGTCTACGAGCGACTTGTCTTCGCAATGCGAGAGGCACAGCAGGCCGAAATCGGAGGCGTATTCGATGCCGAGGCGCATCATGCGCGCATCCGACACCGGCCTGCCGTCGTCGCTGACGGCGACCGCGCCAGCCTCTTTCATCTTGCCCATTTCGGACAGCTGCTTGCCCTCTTCTCCGACGGTGATGGAGCCGATGGGATGCACCTTGCACATCCCCGCTTCCTTCCCGCGGGCGACGATATAGCCGACGACAGCCGCGTTGTCGCAGACGGGAGCGGTGTTGGGCATGCAGCAGATCTGCGTGAACCCGCCGCGCACCGCCGCCGCGCTGCCGCTGGCGATGTCTTCTTTATACTCGAACCCCGGCTCGCGCAGGTGAACGTGCATGTCGATCAGGCCGGGGAACACATGCAGCCCCGCGGCGTCGATCGTTTCCGCCTCCGCGTCTTCGATCTCGGGGGCGATGCGGACGATCTTATTCCCTTCCGTCAAAATATCGCAGACCTCGCAGCGGTCCGCAAACACGGCCGTGCCTCCTTTGATCAGGTACTTATTCATTCTTTTCGCCTCCCTGTCTGTTTTTGACCAGCAGGAACAACAGCGCCATGCGCACAGCGACGCCGTTGAGGACCTGCTCGGTGATCTTGCTGTTCTCCGCGTCGATGACGCCGGAGGTAAATTCGACCCCGCGGTTGACCGGCCCCGGGTGCATGACGATGCAGTCTTTGTCGGCATAGTGCAGCAGGTCTTCGGAAACGCCGTAGTACTTGCTGTATTCGGACAGCGACGGGAACAGCCCGCCGTGCATGCGTTCCAGCTGGATGCGCAGGCCCATGACCACGTTGGCGCCCGCCAGCGCCTCTTCGCGCGAGCTTGCGATCTTCGCGCCCATCTTTTCGATGCCCTGCGGCATCAGGGTGGCGGGGGCGTACATCGTCACCTCGGCGCCCAGTTTGGTGAGCCCGAAGAGATTGCTCTTTGCCACGCGCGAATGCTTGATGTCGCCGAGGATGGCGACCTTGAGGCCGCGGAAATCGCCGAACTTTTCGCGCATGGTGTAAAAGTCGAGAAGGGCCTGGGTGGGATGCTCGTTCATGCCGTCGCCGCCGTTGACGACGGAAGCGCGCACATGCTTTGCCAGCAGGTGCGGCGCGCCGCCCATCGGGTGGCGGATGACGATGACGTCGTTTTTCATCGCGTCGAGGGTGTAGCCCGTATCGATGAGCGTTTCGCCCTTCTGCACCGAACTGGAGGAGGCGGAGACGTTGACCGTGCCCGCGCCCAGATATTTTGCCGCCAGCTCAAAAGAGCAGCGGGTGCGGGTGCTGTTTTCATAAAACAGCGTCGTCACCGTGCGCCCCTGCAGGTGCGGGAGTTTTTTGAGGTTTTGCGTCAGCAGTTTTTTCATGCCGACGGCGGTATCGAGGATGGTGAGGATATCCTCCGCAGACGTGTCGTACAAGCCGAGCAGATCTTTTTTTAACATACAGTCCTTCCTTTGTTTATTCCGCCCCGACGCGGGCGATACCGATCGAATCTTCCCCTTCGATCTCCGCAAGGCGCACGTCGATATTTTCGCTGCGCGCCGCTGGAATGTTTTTGCCGACAAAATCGGGGCTGACGGGCATCTCTCTGCCGCCGCGGTCGACGAGCACGAGGAGGAGCACTTCGGCGGGCCTGCCGAGGTCGAACAGCGCCTCGATCGCGGCGCGCACCGTTCTGCCCGTATGCAGCACGTCGTCGCACAGCACCACCCGCTTGCCGTCTACGGAAAAGCCGAGCGAATTGACGGTCGCCTCCGGCACGAAAAAGCCGCTGACGAGGTCATCGCGGTACATGCCGATGTCGATGCCGGCACAGGGCAGGTCTGCCCCCGTAAACTTTTGGATGAGCGCCCGCATGCGCCGCGCCACGATCTCGCCGCGGCGGCGGATGCCGACGATGCAGACGTCTTCCGTGCCCTTGCACCTTTCCACCACCTCATGCGAGAGGCGGGTGAGCGTGCGCGCCACCGAAGCGCCGTCCATTAAAATGCGTTCTGCCATTGCTGCTCCTTTTCTGCCAAAAAAAGCCCCGTACGCGCGTACGGGGACAGAAAGACAGTATGGCTGCACGGCGGCATGACTGCCGCCCGGATCGCATCCGACTTTTCGGTATCTCCGTACCGCACAATTAAAGTCGCGTTTATTTGGCCGCGGGAACGTTCCCCGCGCGTTTTTACTATTGTACCACACCGCGGGCGCGATGTAAAGCGCTTGCGGCACTTTTTCTACCCGCCGCAAAAAATAACGGGCGCCCCGCCTCGACGCGGCGCGAAGGATTTTCCGTTCCGAAAAACTTATAAGACGGGGATGGGAACGAGGCGGAAACCCGCCAAATCGCACGAGGTGAGGTAGTAGCGGATGCCCTCGCGCTCGCAGACGGGCGGATAGGCGCCCGCAAACTGGTGCAAGTGCCCGTACACCACCGCATCGACGGCGTTTTCGGCAAACAGCTCAGTAAACAGCGAGCTTTCGCGCTTGGCGTTGAAGGGCGGGTAATGGATCATGCACAACAGCTTGTCCCCTTCCTGCCGCAGCTTTTTGGCGCAGGCGAAGGCGAGACGGAAGCGCTCCGCTTCGCGGCGGTAGATCTTTTCGTCGTCGGCGGCAAAATCGGCGCTGCCGGGGCACGCCCAGCCGCGCGAACCGCAGACGACCAGACCCTCCAGCCGCACGCAGTCGTTCTGCAAAAAGATATAGCTCTCGTCCGGCGCCGCCGCCCGCAGCGCCGTGATGCCCGACCACCAGTAGTCGTGGTTGCCGCGGATGAATATCTTTTTGCCGGGAAGGTCCTGCAGGGCGGCGAGATCGGGGAGCGCCTCCTGCAAGGTCATCGCCCAGCTGATGTCGCCGGCGATGAGGACGGCGTCTTCCGCCCCCACCTTCTCCTTCCAATCTTGTCTGATCTTTTGCAAGTGCCCCGCCCAGTTGCCGCCGAATACGTCCATCGGCTTGTTCTTCCCGCCGGGCAGGTGCAGATCGCTTACGGCAAAAATGTTCATGCGCCACCTGTTCCTGAATCTCTGTTCTCTATTTTATCATATTTTGCCGCCTTTTGAAAGCGTTTGCCCGCCGCCCCGGCAAAATTTAGCCGCCATTTTGCGCGCGGCATACTCCTCTACGTCGCACAGCGCCAGACTTTCTTTACAGCACTCGCACAGCGCGCCCTCCCGGATGCGCCTGCCGCACACGGCGCAGCGGCGATCTTTTTCCTTCCTTTCCATATATTCCCCCCAAAAAGAAAAAAGCCGATATGCGGACATACCGGCTTTTCAGGCTCGCAGGCGCTCACTTGCCGCAGCAATTTCCCCCGCAGCCGCCGCTGCCGCCGCAGCCGGCATTGCCCTGCGGATAGAGCGGCAGTTCAAAAAACCCGGCGCACACCTCCTGCGTGTACTCCTGCGCGGGCGGGATGACGCAGTACCCGTACGAGGGGACGAGCAGATCGACGTTGATGACGATCTTCAAGATGACCGTGATGCACAGATCGACGACGAAGGTGTTGTTCTGGGCGTTGAACGAGCCCTCGGGCGAGACGGCGCTGACCACGCACTGCACTTCGTACGGCATGATGGAGGGCTGCGGCACGAAGAGGATGACGTCTTGCTGGACGGTGACGGACGCGCTCGCCTTGCCCTCGACGCCGTTGGCGTCGGTATAAATGACCTCGATAGGGATATCGACCGTCGCCTGAACGCGGGCACAGTTGGCGCGGTCGGGCAGGCGGTCTACCTGAAAGGCGGCCACATTCCCCTTGGACGAGGCGCTTTTGGCGCTGACAAAGGTGAGAGGATATGTAGGATTTGCGGGGACGGGGTCCGAAATGGTGAGGACGACGCCGTCGCGCTGGCCCTGGCGGATGCAGGCATCGAACACCCGCTGCGCCTGCAGGCACACCTTTTCGCACAGGCCGCTGACGGGGTTGCCGCTGATCGGCCCGGGGCATTTATCCGTCTGGAAATTGGAATAAAAGGACATATTGACCTCCGAACGTTCAAAATACGGGAGAGCGCAGACAGACGCATGAAGCGGCGCGCTTCCTTATTTTATTATATGAAAGCCGCCGTCCCGAAGTTACCGACGGGAAACCGGTGTCTCGGCGCGGGGCGGGAAGCCGAAGCGGCGCAGAGCGGGGCCGCCGTCCCGAAGTTACCGACGGGAAACCGGTGTCTCGGTGCGGTGCGAGAAGCCGAAGCGGCGCAGAGCGGGGCCGCCGCCCCGAAGTTACCGACGGGAAGAAGCCCCGCCTGCGGCGCAGCCTCTCCTGCGGCGCAAGGTCATTCTCCCGTACCGGACGGCGAAGCCCCGTTCTTCCGCGGCGGACGCCGCACCCATACCCGCTGCGTGGGATAGACGAGCGGCCCGTTGAGGCGGACGAACTCCTCTTCCGCCATGCCGAATTGTTTGCAGAGGGAAGAAAGGGTATCCCCCGCGCGCACGATATACGTCTCCCCTTCCGCCGCGGGGATGACGAGAATGCTGCCCGGCGGCGGAAATTCCGTCAGCCCGTTTGCGGCGATGAGCGCCGCCGCAGGCACGCGGCATGCCGCCGAAACGGACTGTGCCGTGTCGCCTTCCTTCACCTCATACAGCCCCGCCGTGCGGGGCATCGACTGTTCCATCCGCCGCCTCGTTTTTTGTGATACTTTACTGTATGCGCTTCGCCTGCAAATATGCGCCGATGCCCGCGGCATGATCGGAGCGGGCGGCGTAAGGCCGACGATGCGGCCATGTTCACCCGTCCGCGGCATGATCGGGACGGGCGGCGCAAGGCCGACGATGCGGCCATGATTGACTGCCAGCGGCAAAGCCGACGTTAAGGCCATGTTCACCCGTCCGCGGCATAATCGGGGCGGACGGGCGATATACATAAAAAAGGCGCGGGCATGCGCCCGCGGCGAGGTGAAAGTTTGAAGAGTGAAAATATCTACCGGACGGCGGCATACGTCACCGCCTTTTCCGTCGCCGAAAAATTTTTCGGCTTTTTATACCGCATCATCCTCTCGCGCACCCTCGGCTCGGAAGGGATGGGCATGTATCAGGTGGCGCTGTCGGTATTCGCGGTGCTGGCGACCGTGGCGGCCTCCGGGCTTCCCCTCACCGTTTCGCGCCTCATCACCAAATACAGGGCGGAACAGGACAGGAACGCGCAGCAGTCGGTACTGACGGCGGCGCTGTTGTCCGCGCTCTTTTTTTCCGTGCCCGTGTTTTTGCTGCTGTGGGCAGGGCGCGGCGCCTTCGGGTTCTTGTTTTCGGACGAGCGCTGCATGGCGGTGCTGATGGTGCTGCTGCCAAGCCTTACCTTCAACTCGGTCTATTCGGTGCTGCGCGGGGCGATGTGGGGCAACAAACAATTTATTCCCTACTGCGTCATCGACCTTGCCGAAGAGCTGTGCATGATCGGCGCGGGCGTGCTGCTGGTGACGCGCATGACGGACGTATTCGACGGCGCCAAGCGGGTGGCGTTTGCCGTCGTCCTCTCTTACCTCGTCTCCTTTACGCTGTCCGTCCTCTATTATTTCTGCAAGGGAGGAAGGCTGAAAAGCCCGCGCGGGCAGTTAAAGCCGCTGCTTTCTTCCGCCCTGCCCATCACGGGCATGCGCACTTCGAACTCGCTGATGAATTCCGCCATCTCGCTGCTGCTGCCCGCAAGGCTGATGGCGGCGGGGCTTTCCGAAAGCGCGGCGATGAGCGAGATCGGCGTGGCGATGGGCATGAGCATGCCCGTGCTCTCCATCCCCGCCACCCTGATCGGCTCGCTCGCCTTGGTGATGGTGCCCGAGCTTGCGGAAAACTTTTTCCGCGGCAACCACAGCCGCCTGCGGGCAAACATCGAAAAGGCGCTCAAGATCACCGTACTCGTCGCCTGCATGCTCATCCCGCCCCTGTTCGTGCTGGGGGAAGACATCGGCATTTTGCTGTTTTCAAACGCGCACGGGGGCGAGATCATCCGCAACTGTTGCTTCATGCTGCTGCCCACCAGCCTGCACATGATCACCTGCAGCGTGCTCAACTCGCTCGGCTGCGAAAAGCAGACCTGCCTGTACTTTTTTGCGGGGGCGGCGGCGACGCTGCTGTGCGTTTTGCTGCTGCCGCAGTTTGCGGGCGTGTACGCGCTGATGATAGGCTGCGCAGCGAGCGCGGTCATCACCACCTTTTTGAACCTGCGGCTCATCGCCAAAAAGAGCATGGAAAAGGTGCGCTTTTGCAAGCACACCCTGATCTCTGCGGCGAGCATCCTGCCCGCCATCGTATTCGGAACGCTTTTGCGCGGCACCCTGCTCGCCTTCCTCCCCGCCCTGCCCGCGGCCATCCTCTGCGGCTGCGCCGTCATGGCGGCGCAGGGGCTGTTCTTAATGGCGGCAGGCACCGTGCGGCCGCAATGGGTACTGGTGCTGCTGAAAAGGTGACTTTGGGCCCGAGCCGCGCCCGGCGATGCCTTATCTTCTTCCAAACACAAAGAGAAACGGCTTACCGCCGCACCGCCTTCCACTTTGCCGCAAAGGGAAGGATGGCGACGCAGAGGACGACGTTCGCCAGATACACGACAGACTGCACCGAAAGCCTGCCCAAAAGATAGACGATGAAGGACTTCTGGAACACGCCGCCCCACACGAACAGATACAGGTACAGGTACATCACCAGCGAATTGAGAAGACAGGTGATGCACACGAACCCCGCCGCCAGGGCGATGGCCGCCTTGCCGTACAGCCAGCCCTTGCCATCTGCGCGGATGGCGTTCATGACCCAGCCGGTGAGGGCGCCGTACAGGCCGAGCGTCAGCCCGTACAGCCAGTAGATATCGACGGGCTTGATGAGAAAGCCGATGGCGTCGCCCAGCATGCCGACGAGAAAGCCGGGCACCGGCCCCATCAGCCAACCGGCAAAAAAGCAGACGGCGTAGGTAAAGGTGATCTTGTTGGTCGCCGAAAGTTCGATGCCGATATAGGAATTTGCCGCCACGCTGAGGGCGACGAACACGGCCAGCCAGGCGATCTGTTTGCCCGCGGAAAAGGCGCGGAACGTTTTGGAAAACATAGAAAAAAACCTCCCGAAATTTGGAGAGGTCCGCAGAAAAAACAGTGCGCACGAAGGTGCGGCTATCCTTGCAACGGACGCGCCACGGCACCGCAGGAGCTTTACTCCTTTCGTTTGCGAACAACGTCCCGTTTCGCAACACTTGACGCGCCGAAGGCTACTCTGCAGTTGTTGACCGAAGCAAAACAAAAGGCTCCTTTCAAAGCGGGCACCTTTCCTTTGACTTCATCATGCAGACAGTATACCCCTTTTTTCGGCATTTGGCAAGCGTTTGCAGGGCGGAAGCAAACAAATCCTTCCCTTTTGGCATAAATTGCCTCGCCTGCCCCATACTAAGCGCATGGGACTCATCTTTATCCGCACGGCGATCGTATTTGTCGCCCTTTTGGCGGTGATGCGGCTGATGGGCAAGCGGCAGATCGGGGAAATGCAGCCCTTCGAGCTGGTCATCACCCTCCTGATCGCAGAACTCGCCTGCATCCCCATGGCAGACACCTCTATCCCCCTGCTGTACGGCATCGCCTCCATCCTGACCATCTTTTTCCTGCACCAGCTGATGCTGCTCATCGAGCTGCGCTGCAAGCCCTTCCGCACCATGATCGACGGGAAGCCTTCCGTCGTCATCAACAGGGACGGCTTAGACATATCGCAGCTGAAGAGAAACCACCTCGACCTTTCCGACCTCATCGAATCGCTGCGCGGGGCGGGGTACTTTTCGCTGGATGAGGTCGCCTACGCCCTGTACGAAGCCAACGGGCAGTTCACCGCCCTGCCGTATGCGCAAAAGCCGAACGGCGAGAGAGCGGCACTGCCGCTGTTGATCGTAGACGACGGAAAGTTCGACGAAAAGAACCTCTCCCTGACAAAGACGGACCGCGCCTTTTTTGAGGAATTATTCCGCAGACGCGGCATCAAGAGCGTGCGGCAGGTGTTCGTGCTGACCTTGGACGGAAGCGGCAAAGTGTATCTGCAGCGGCGGGGCGAAAAGTTCGAGACATTCCGCGTCTCGCTGCCGGAGGGCTGCGCATGGTAAAGACGATCGCTTCCCTCGCCGTCAGCTTCGCCCTGCTGGCGGGCGCTGCCCTGTTCGAGCACTTGTATATCGGCGCCAAATTCGAGCGCTTTGAGGCGGCGCTCGTGCAGCTGGACATCAAGGCAGAGGAAGGCAGCGCCACCCGCGCCGACGCCGAGAGCGTTGAGGCGCTGTGGGAGGGCGAAAAGACAAAGCTGCATGCGATGATCCCCCACGGCGACATCATCGGCATCGACTACTGGCTGGGCGAGGCCGTATCGCTCATCGAGGAAGAGGACTACCCCGCCGCGCGCTCCAAATTGCAGGTGCTCATCACCCTCGCGCGGCAGCTGCCCAAGACGTACGCCATCTCCTTTGAAAACGTGTTCTGACGGGTGCGCCGAGCCATCCCCGCGAAAAACCGCAGCCCTTTCCCGATATCCTTCCGCGATGCCCGGCGGCAAGCGAACTGCCTCAGTTTGCGGGCAGCGCCGTCTTTTTTAGCCGCCTGCGGCCGAGCAAGCCGTTCTGGTCGAGAGTGACGGCCGCCGTTTCGCGGTCGATATCGTCCGCCTCGCCGGGCGCGTAGCGGTAGTTGGCGAAAAAGAGCAGGAAGAAGGAGAGATACCCCGTCATGGCGATCAAAAACACCGGCCAGAAGCTGCGGATGAAGATGAGCGACACGGCGATGAAGGCGGTGGAAAACGCCAGCTCTTTCCACTGCACGCGCAGGGCGTGCACGAAGGTCATGCGGTGAGAATTTTTGGGCGTGACGATGAACTTCGCCTTTTTGCCCAACATGCCCAAGAGGGCGCTGACCAGCGAGGTGAAGAACATCGAGCCGTACAGCACGATGACGCACAGCTGGTAGAACAGGAAGCGGAAGATGTTGATGCGGAACAGCCAGGTGAACACGTCGTTGAGCATGGGCGAAAAGAAGAAGACGATGGTCGGCACCAGCATCCACAACGGATACACCCGCCCGATCTCTACCCCCATGACGGGCAGCAGCACGATGTTCAGGAGGATATATAAGGCGAAGATCGCCGTCAACGGCAGGTTATAGGTGAACAGGACGATATCCAGCTTTTCAAACCAGCGCATATCCGCACGGGCGATCTTGCCCGTGTATTTTTTGATGAATTCCAGATTGCCCTGCGTCCACTTGGAATGTCGCTTTTTGAAGGCGACATAGTCGACGGGATATTCCTCTTCGCAGATGATATTGGGCGCAAAGGCGACGGTATAGCCGAGGTTGCGCATCTCGATGCTCAAACACAAGTCCTCCGCCACCAGGTGCGGGAATCCGCCCGCCGCCTCGTAGCAGTCGCGGCGGATCATGGCGCCGTGGCCGAGCATGGAAGAAAAGCCGTAGCGGTGCTTCATCATCTGATAGGTCGGCCAATGAGAATTGACGCCGATGTGGAACAGCTTCATGAAGAAGTTGCGGTTGCGGGTGGCGATGTGGTTGGCCTGCACGATGCCGACGTTGTCGTAGACGGCAAAATAGCGCAGGCATTCGCGGATGAAATCGGGCGGGATCACCTCGTCGGAATCGAGGATGACCGCGTAGCTGTAGCCGCTCGCCTTCACCTCGTCGGAGAGGAGAAAGTTGTTGATATTGCCCGCCTTGAACCCCTTTCTGTCGGCGCGCCGCACCACGCGGAGATGGTGGCGGGCGGCAAACGCGTCCACCGCCGCCTTATATTCTTCCTGCGTGGAGTCGTCTAAGATGACGGTGCTGCAGTTGCGGTAAGACTGGCGCATGCAGCGCTCGAGGCTGTCGCCGTCGAAGTCGTTGCAGGTGCAGTACAGCATGAGCACGAGGTCGTCCGCCTCGGAGACGTCCGCCGACAGCACGCGGCGGTAGCCGCGCTCCAACCTGCGCCGCGCCAGCGTGAACCAGATGACGTATAGAAAGTCTTTGACGCCGTTCAGCCAAAAATAAGAGATAAATACGGCGTTGAGCACCAACAGCACCACCGCCGCGATGCGCAGCGCGAGATTCGGCGATACGCCCTCTTCAAAGGGCGGCGACACGAACCCGCGCGAAAAGTAATACCAGAGCGCGACGCAAAGCACCGCCCATACCGCCAGCATGACGATATACAGCGCCGGGCTCTTTTTGAGAAGTTTTTCTTGCCTGTGACGTAATTCGGACATGATATATTCCCCCGTACTCGTATTGTGCGGCGGGAACACCCGCGCTATGCGCGCCAAAAATTGGGCAATGCGATACAAACAAAAAAATCGGCAGCTCTGCGCACCGAAAAACGGGCCATGCGGTGCACGCCAAAAAGCGGGCCATGCGGTGCGCGACGGGATCGGACTGCTCTACTCGCACCGGACAAGCAAAACATTTCTTCAAAAAAGAAAAAACGGGCGGCTTTTATTTGACACCCTTTGTGCAACGATGTATAATAAGTAAGAAAAGTAACACAAATAATACTTCAAGGAGCAAACGATGGAAAATTTCCCCGAAGGTAAGTTTCTGGCTACGGTAAAGATCGGCCCTAAAGGGCAAATCGTCATCCCTAAGGAGGTGCGGGATATGTTTTCGCTGGAACCGGGCGATTCGTTGGTCTTGATGGCGGACAAAGGACAGGGTATTGCCTTGCAGCCGTTTTCCTATGTGGAATCGTTTTGGAATGCCGTCAATCATGTTAAAAAGGAAGATGAAGAGCAAAAATGAATGCGCTTGAAGTAAAGGAATTGACGAAAGTGTATCCTTCATTCGCGCTCGATAAAGTCAGTTTTTGCGTACCGCAGGGACATATATCCGGACTTATCGGAAGAAACGGCGCAGGAAAAAGCACGACTATAAAAGGTATCTTACAGCTCATTGCGGCAGAAGGAGATGTCGCCGTCTTTGGCAGAGATATTATTAAAGACGAAATGGAAGTCAAACAGATAATCGGTTATGTTGGCGGTGGCTTTCGATATTATCCTATGAATACGCTTGCCGCTATCCGCAAAGCATACTCGCCTTTCTATCCGACGTGGAATCAGGGCAAGTATAAAAAGTTCCTTGCGCAATTCGGACTGTCTGAAAGGAAAAAGGTAAAGGAACTTTCCGAAGGGATGAAAGTTAAGTTTGCGCTTGCTCTCGCCCTTTCGCACGGAGCAAAATTGCTCATCATGGATGAGCCGACAAGTGGGCTTGACCCGCTTTCGCGCGAAGAGTTTTGCGACATCATTTTACAGCTCGTGCGTGAAGAAGGCGTTTCTGTACTTTTTTCCACACATATCACGTCCGACCTGATGCGAATTGCCGACGACATTGTTTATATTTCGGAGGGTAAGATCCTTGCGGCATGTCCTCTTAAAGAATTGCTTGATCAATATAAGGTGGCACATTTTTCATCTATTGCAGACGCAACGGTGGCAAATGCCATCGGCGTCAAGTCAGTAAAAGATGGATACGAGGGGTTGCTCTTGTGCGATACGCAAAGATTGAACGGTGTTATTCTTTCAGATGCGACAATCGACAATATCATAGTGCATCTGGAAAAGGCAAACATGGAGGAAAGATATGGTTAATCTGATTAAAAAAGAATTAGCTCTTTGT
>DXEW01000038.1 GCA_019114755.1 Candidatus Borkfalkia faecavium | reverse complement strand
GTCATGAACAACACCATCATCGAATACGTCAACGGCATGGAAGTCGTCAAAGTGTTCGGCAGGGACGGCGATTCGTATAAGCGGTACAAAAAAGACGTGGAGGCATATCGCGACTTTACATTGGACTGGTACCGCGTGTGCTGGCCGTGGATGGCGGTGTATGCGGGCGTGTTCGCCTGCTGTTCGCTGTTCACGTTGCCCTTCGGCGGCATGTTCGTTTTGAACGGCTGGTCGCAGCTTGCCGACCTCATTCTGGTGCTCTGCCTTTCCTTCGGGCTGGGCGGCCCGCTCATGAAGGCGATGCGCTTCGTGCCTTCGCTCGCGCAGGTGGACAGGAAAGTTAAGGAACTCGAAAAGACTTTGGATGCCGAGCCGCTGAAAAGCAAGGGCAATACCTTTAAGGGTAAGGGCAATACGGCGGTATTTGAGAACGTGACTTTCGCCTATGAGGATAAGGACGTCATTCAAAGCGCCAGCCTCGTCGTGCAGGAGGGCAAAAAGACGGCGCTGGTCGGCGAATCGGGTTCGGGCAAGAGCACGCTCGCAAAACTGCTGGTGCATTACTACGACATCGGCAGCGGAAAGATAACTTTGGGCGGGCAGGACATTACGGACATGAGCCTCGACGCTTTGAACGCTCGTATCTCCTTTGTGTCGCAGGATAACTTCCTGTTCAATACTAGTATTTACGACAACATCAAGGTCGGCAAGCCCGACGCGACAAAAGAGGAAGTATTTGCCGCGGCGCAAAAAGCACAGTGCATGGAATTTATTGATCGACTTGAAAACGGTATTTACACGCTCGCGGGCGATTGCGGCAGCGCGCTTTCCGGCGGGGAGCGGCAGAGAGTTTCGCTTGCAAGGGCGATCCTTAAAAATGCGCCCGTCGTCATTCTGGACGAGGCGACGGCGTTCGCCGATCCCGAAAACGAGGAGAAGATGGAAAAGGCGATCGCCGAGGTCGTCCGGGGCAAAACGCTCCTCGTCATTGCGCACCGCCTTGCGTCCATTCAGAACGCGGATAAGATTTATGTGCTGGACAACGGCAAGGTGGCGGGCAGCGGCACGCATAAAGAGCTTTTGGAAAGCAACGACATTTACAAACGGCTCTGGCAGATCTCCGAGGACAGCGCGGCGTGGAACGTGGTAGGAACGGAAGGAGGCGCGATATGATCAAGTTTTTCGTGAGGATATTGAAGTTTTCGGGAAAATACAAGGGCAGGGTGCTCTCGGCGGCGTTGTTCGCGTTCATCAAGGGCATCTGTATCATGATGCCGCTTTTCCTCGGTTTCCTGCTCTTCAATGAGTTTTACGAGGGTACAATAACCGTTTCTCGTTGCCTCATCTACTTTGCGGGCATGGCGGCGTCGCTGGCAGTACATATTCTCGCCACGAATTTGAGCGACCGATTGCAGAGCACGGCGGGGTATAAGATCTTCGCCGAAAAGCGCATGGAACTGGGCGCGCGCCTTCGGAAACTGCCGATGGGTTACTTCACGGCGGGCAATATCGGAAAGATCAGCTCGGTGCTTTCGTCCGACATGGTGTTCGTGGAAGAGAACGTCATGCAGTCTATCGCGGATATGCTGGGCAACGGCTTTTCGGCGCTTCTTATGGTCGCGTTCATGTACGTCATTGACTGGCGCATCGGGCTGCTCGTCACGGGCGTGTCGCTGGCGGTCGTTATCGCCGCCATCTTTATGAATAAGTCGGGTGTAAAGCACAGCAATATCCGCCAGCAGCAGAACGAGGAGTTGACGGATGCAGTCATCTCCCACATTGAGGGCATCGGCGTCATCAAGAGCTATAACCTGCTCGGCGAAAAGTCGGAAGCCCTGACAAAAAACTTCCGCAAGACGAGGGACGCCGCGCTCAAATTCGAGTTCACGCAGCTGCCGTGGATGGTCGTTCTCAACGTGCTCTATACCGTCGGCATGGCGGGAATCGTCGCGCTCGGCGTGTGGCTGTATTTTGAAAATATGATGACCTTGCCGTACCTTATCGGCTGCGTGCTGTTTGCCTTCTCTATCTTCCTGCCGCTCAAAACGCTGTACAGCGAATCTTCGCGCCTGACCGTCATGGGGAGCTGTTTGGACAGGATCGAGGGCGTATTCGACGAAAAGACGCTGCCAGATGACGGCAAAAAGCACATTCCCGCAACCTCTTCCGCGCCCGAAATATCGTTTGAAAACGTGACCTTTGCCTACGGTGAGGAAGATACCGTGCGGGGCGTCAGCTTTACGGCGGAAAAGAACACGATGACCGCGCTCGTCGGCCCCAGCGGCGGGGGAAAGACAACGCTCGCTAACCTTTTGGCACGCTTTTGGGATATAAGATCGGGCAGTATCAAGGTGCGGGGCGTGGACATCCGCGATGTGCCGCTCTCCGAACTCATGGATAAGATCAGCATGGTGTTCCAGCGCGTGTACCTGTTTCAGGACACCGTCTATAACAACATCGCCATGGGCAGACCGACCGCCACAAAAGAAGAGGTGGAGGAGGCCGCGAAAAAAGCGCGCTGTTACGACTTTATCGTGAATTTGCCGCAGGGGTTCGATACCGTCATCGGCGAAGGCGGCGCCTCCCTTTCGGGCGGGGAAAAACAGCGCATTTCCATTGCGCGGTGTATTCTGAAGGACGCGCCCGTCGTCATTCTGGACGAGGCGACGGCGAGCGTCGATCTCGACAACGAACGGCATATTCAGGAGGCGATCACCGAACTTGTGCGGGGCAAAACATTGCTCGTCATCGCGCACCGCTTAAACACCATCCGTGCGGCGGATAAAATTGTCGTCGTGTCCGAGGGGAAAATCGCCGAACAGGGCACGCACGACCAGCTCTTAAAGCGTGGCGGTATCTACAACAATTTCATACATCTGCGAGAAAGGCAACGACTTGCGGAAAACGGGTAACAGGCAAGCGGTCGCATATTGCGGCCGCTTTTTTGAAACCGTCGTTAATTGCTTGCTTTTTGCAGATAAAGAAGATATAATATAAGTGTGTTCGCATATGCGAACTATAAGGAGAATAAGCTATGTTAAAGATAGTTTTAGAAGTAGAAGGCATGCATTGCGGTATGTGTGAAACGCATGTCAACGACGTCGTGCGCCGCGTGGATGGTGTGAAGAAAGTAAAATCTTCGCACGCAAAGGGGAGAACGGAAGTGGTTGCCGAGGATAGCGTGAATACCGCGCTCATCAAAGAGGCGATCGCAAAGCAGGGGTACGGCGTTGGAAGAATTGAAACGCAGCCGTATGAAAAGCACGGGCTGTTCTCGCGCAAGAGGTGAGCGCCATGTTTGTCGTCCGCAAATATGAGGAAAGAGATATTCCCGCCTGTGCAAAATGTTTTTACGAAAGTTTTTTCGATTGTCCGCTGACGGAAAACGACAGAGCGTTTCTGCGCGACTATGCGCAGGTGCTTGCCGAAAAATGTTCCTTTACCTATGTGGCGGAGAGCGAAGGGCAGGTCGTCGGGTTTATCATCGGGCACTACAAAAAGGGTTTCGACAAATCGCTTGCCAAAACGCACGACGTAAAACCGCATTATAAGGCGTGGCTAAGGTGCTTTTTCAAGTTCGCCTTCGGGGGCTATAAGATGTCCGCACCGTTCAAGGCACAGTTCGATGTCTTTTACAAGAAACTTAAGGAAAACGGCAAGGACACGCCGCTCGCCTGTGACTGCGAACTGATGGCGCTCTGCTCGCGAAGAGATTTCCGCAAAGGTTTGGGAACGGCGCTCTGGGAAGCCTTTAAGGAGCGGTGCATTCAAAGCGGCGTAAAGATGGTGCGCCTGT
This sequence comes from Candidatus Borkfalkia faecavium, assembly GCA_019114755.1. Taxonomy (GTDB): domain Bacteria; phylum Bacillota; class Clostridia; order Christensenellales; family Borkfalkiaceae; genus Borkfalkia; species Borkfalkia faecavium. The sequence goes on along the minus strand of DXEW01000038.1, from coordinate 151 downwards.
TCACCGATACGGACGCCACATATACTTTTTACGAAAAGCGCGGCTTCAGGCTCGTATGGGAAAAGCCGTATTCGTTCGGCACTCCCGGCAGATCGCTGGTGTACGAGTATAAATTATAAGAGGGGCAGGGCTATGTTAAAAAAATTTTTGA
>DXEW01000037.1 GCA_019114755.1 Candidatus Borkfalkia faecavium | reverse complement strand
GAAAGGGCCGAGGCGCGCGCCCTGCGCGGGGAGGAGAGCCATGCCTAAACGCCCGTTCCCGTTCAAATTGCTCCCCGTCACCAAATCGCCCGACCCCGGCATCGTCCGCATCAAGACGGAGCAGAACGTGTTCGGCCTTCTCAAAACGCTCGTCGTCGTTCTGCTCATCGCCCTGCAGCTGGCGCTGCTCATCTTTTTATACCTGCGCCTCGTCGAGGCGTTCGGGGCATACCTGGTGCTGTCATTGGTGCTGAGCATCGTCACCGCGCTCGATATCCTCTCGTCCGAACAGAGCGCCTCCACCAAGGCGGTGTGGGTGTTCGTGGTGCTCATCCTCTTCGTGGTGGGCTTTATCATCTATTATATGTCGGACAGGCGGGTGTTCTTCGCCGCCCCCAAACGGCGCTACCGCAAGATATTCCGCCGCGCCGAAAGCTGCGAGATGGCGGGCGCCGCCCCGCCTTCCGCCGATGCGCGTGCGGAAGAGGATCGCGCCTACCTGCAAAAGACGGGCAATTTTCCCGCCTTTGCCGGCACCGACGCACGCTATTTTCCTTCCGGCAGCCTGCTGTTCGACGACATCCTCGCCCGCCTGCGGACGGCGGAAAAGTTCATCTTCATCGAATATTTCTGCATCGCCGACGGGGCGCTGCTCGAGCGCATCCTCGGCATCCTCTTTGAACGGGCGGCGGCGGGGGTAGACGTGCGCATCATCTATGACGACATGGGGAGCCACGTCACCCTGCGCCGGAAGACAAAGCGGCTCATCCGCCAAAAGGGGGTGCGCCTTCTCGCCTTCAACAAGATGGTGCCGAGCCTCAACATCGGCCTCAACTTCCGCGACCACCGCAAGATCGTCGTCGTCGACGGCGAAACGGCGTACACGGGCGGGGCAAACCTCGCCGACGAATACGTCAACGAGCGCCGCATGTACGGGTATTGGAAGGACGCGGGCATTCGCTTAGACGGCAGGGCGGTGGACGGCTTCACCATGATCTTTTTGCGGCAGTGGGAATTTTTATCGGAAGAGGAAGAAGACTACGCCCCGTTTTTGAATCTCGCTCCCGCCCGCGAAAACGCGGCGGCGTTCGTTCCCTACGCCTGCGGGCTGGACTTCGACGACGCCATCGGCAGAGAGCTGTACCTGAACGTCATCGCCAAGGCGCAGCGCCGCCTGCTGATCATGACGCCTTACCTCGTGCCCGACGACGCGCTGATGAACATGCTCGTCAACAAGGCGGAGAGCGGCGTCGACGTCCGCCTCATCCTCCCCGGCGTGCCGGACAAAGCCGTCGTCTACCGCCTGACGCTGAAAAACGGCGAAAAGCTGGCAGGGCGGGGCGTCAAGGTATATTGCATGAAGCACAGCTTCGTGCACAGCAAGCTGATGCTGGCGGACTACTGCGCCGTGGTCGGCTCCATCAACATGGATATGCGTAGCTTTTACGAGCAGTTTGAAAGCGCCGTTTACACCGACGACGCCGCCGTACTGGGGCAGATCGAGGCGGACTTCGGGTCGGCGTTTGCCGAATGCGAACCCCTCGCCGCCCGCCGCCGCTCGCCGCTCGGCCGCCTGTTCGACATGATCCTGCGCGTGTTCGCCCCGCTGATGTGAGCGCCGCAGATATTTCATCAAAATCATTAAAAAAATACGAGACCGGAGAAATTTACCATGATCAGAAAAATCACCAGGAGAGACAAAGAGATCTTCCTCGCTCTGTCCGAAGAGTTTTACGCATCGTCCGCAGTGATGCACCCGCTGCCGCGCGCCTTCCACGAACGCACCTTTGCCGAGCTGATGCGTTCGGATAAGTATGCAGACGGCTTTATTTTGGAAGAAGACGACACCGCCGTCGGCTTCGGCCTGACCGCCAAGACCTTTTCGCGCGAGGGCGGCGGCATGGTGCTGTGGCTGGAAGAACTGTACATCCTGCCCGACTACCGCTGCCGCGGCTTGGGGAAGCAGTACTTCGACTTTATCGAAGAATACGCGCGCAAGAACAATTTCGCCCGCATCCGTCTGGAAGTGGAAGAATACAACGTGCGCGCCCTCGCCCTGTACGAGCGGCTGGGCTATCAGCCCCTCGATTACTGCCAGATGGTCAAAGAGCTGGCGCTCGGGGAAGAGAAATGAACAAGCTCGGGGCGCGGCACACCGTCGCCGCCTGTTATATCGGCTATATCACCCAGGCGATCGTCAACAACTTCGCTCCGCTGCTGTTTTTGACCTTTCAGGAAGAGTTTTCCCTGTCGCTGACCCTCATCGGCACCCTGGTCACCGTCAATTTCGGCGTGCAGCTGCTGGTCGACCTCATCTCTTCCAAGATCGTCGATAAGCTCGGCTACCGCCCCTGCATGGTGGCGGCGCACCTGTTCGCGGCGGCGGGGCTGTGCATGCTCGCCTTTCTGCCGCGCCTTCTGCCCATGCCTGCGGCAGGGCTGTTCATCGCCTCCGCCGTCTACGCCGTGGGCGGCGGGCTGATCGAAGTGCTGGTCAGCCCCACCATCGAGGCGTGCCCGAGCAAGAATAAAAAGGCGTCGATGAGCATGCTGCACTCCTTTTACTGTTGGGGGCAGGTCGCCGTCGTCGCCCTGTCCACGCTGTTCTTTTGGGCGGCTGGCATCCGCAGCTGGCATGTGCTGGCATATATCTGGGCGGCGGTGCCGCTGTGCAACGCCGTCTATTTCCTGTTCGTGCCCCTCTTTCCGCTGGTAGAGGAGGGCAAGGGCATGCAGGTGCGGCAGCTGTTGTCGTCGCGCGTATTTTGGCTGCTGTTCGTGCTCATGTTCTGCGCGGGCAGCTGTGAGCAGGCGGTCAGCCAGTGGGCGTCGGCGTTTGCAGAGTCGGGCCTGCACGTCTCCAAAACGCTGGGCGACTTGCTCGGCCCTTGTATGTTTGCACTGTTTATGGGGCTCTCGCGCCTGCTCTTTTCCCTGTTCGGCGCAAAGCTGCGCCTGCGCCCTTCGCTGAGCCTGGCTGCGGCGGTGTGCGCGGCGGGGTACGCCCTGTGCGCCTTTTCGCCCGCCTCTCTTCCCTTTTTGGGATTGGTCGGCTGCGGCGTGGTCGGCTTTGCCGTCGGCATCATGTGGCCGGGCACCTTTTCGCTCGCCTCCGCCGCCCTCCCCAAGGGCGGAACGGCGCTGTTCGCCCTGTTGGCGCTGGCGGGCGACGTCGGCTGTGCCGCGGGTCCCACCGCCGTGGGCGCCGTATCGGACGCCTTCGGGGGCGACATCCGCCTGGGCATCGCCTGCGGCCTTGCCGTGCCGCTGCTGATGCTCGTCGTCCTCTTTTTCTACCGCGAACGCGGAAGAGGGGAAGCCGAAGCCTCTGCATGGCAGCCTGTAAGCCGCGCGGTATGCTTTTTCCGCCTTTCCGCCCGTGCGCCGCGCTGTATCTTTTTCGCCATGCCGCCCGCAGCGGTACGAGGAAGAGGAACCCGCCATCCCTCTGTACGCATAGAATGAAAGGGGAGGAAACTCCCGCTCATACTGTCTACAAGGGGATATCGAGTTTATGTTTTTACTGTATTGTATCCTGTTCGGCGAAAACTGGTGCTGCGGCGGGCAGTCGCAGGGCAGGCAGGACTGCTGCGGGAACGCCGCGCCTGCCGCAGAGGAGCGCTGTCCGTGTACCTATCGCATCTGCTGCCGCAAAGAATGCTGCTGCCAAAAGCAGGTCTGCGGCAATCAGAAAACCTGCTGCGGGCAGGGAAACGGTTATGGCGGCCAGGGCAGCGGCTATGGCGTCTATAGTGGTTTGAATGACTGCTGCGGCTGCAGTTTGAGTTGCTGCACCGGCTACGGCAGGCACGGGAGCGGCGGCGTCTGCTGCGACGAATGCTATTACCGCCGCCAGTACGCGCTGTGCGGCCGCTGCTGCGAATAGGGCGACCGAAATAGAAGCGGGCCGCCGCGGGAAACGGCCGTGCGGCCGCTGCTGCGAATAAATGAAGCCGCTCGTCAAGCGGATCAATAAAAGGAGAGCCGGACGTCCTGTCCGGCTCTTTTCCGCGCCAAAAAAATCCGGTTATTCCGCAGCCTGCAAAAATTACGGTTGTTCCGCAGTCCGCAAAAAATCGGGCGGATTTGCGCCAAAAAATTTTTCGGGCGGCTTTGCGCAAAAAAAATTTGGCGGCGCAGTAAAAAAGGCGCAAACGCGCCCCGCAAAGTAAAAGGGCGCAATCGTGCGCCCCCGCAAAGTAAAAGGGCGCAAACGCGCCCCCGCAAAGTAAAAGGACGCAAACGCGCCCCGCAAAGTAAAAGGGCGCAAATGCGCCCCGTTTTTTGGTGCGGATGACAGGACTTGAACCTGCAAGGTTGCCCACCGGATCCTAAGTCCGGCGCGTCTGCCAATTTCGCCACATCCGCAGAACATGTCCATTGTACTATAAATCGCGCCAAAATGCAACGATCCTCATGCGGTCCGATCCCTTTTCTTTTGTTTTTTGAAAAATCGTCTGCCGCCGCTGCCGGACATATATATTTGTCTTTCCGCCCGGCAGGGAGCTTTGACAAAAAGCGCGCATCTTCGCGAGGCGGCGCGCCTTTTTCATGTTTTTTGACCGTCATAACCGCCCGCGCTTTCCCATATAGATAAGTATCCGCGGCGGGGAGGAAGGCGCCTTCGCGGCGGAAAAAGGGGCGGACATGCTGGAATTTTTGACGGACGGACTGCGGGCGGCGCTGCTGCACTGCAACCTCAACAAAGTGTACGAGCTGCGCGTGCGGGCGGGCAAGCCCGTCGTATGCAACTACGGCGGCGCCTATACCTACCTCGGCGCCCGCGGCGTATGCCCGCGGGCGGGCGGGGCGCTGACGGCGAGCGTTTCCGACATCGAGCAGATCATATCCCGCGCCAGCGAGTATTCCGTCTATTCCGTCACCGAGCAGCTGCGGCAGGGGTTTTTGACGGGCGCGGGCGGCGAGCGCATCGGCATTGCGGGCGTATTCGTGTACGAAGGGGGCGAAAGTTTTGCCGTGCGAGACGTCACTTCCCTCAACATCCGCGTCCCGCACGAGGTGATCGGCTGTGCCGACGCGATCTTCCGCCGCTGTTTCTCCGCGGGGCTGTGCAGCGTGCTCGTCCTTTCGCCGCCGGGGCGGGGCAAGACCACCATCCTGCGCGACCTGGCGCGGCAGATCGGGGGCGGCGGCATCGTCAACATCCTGCTCAGCGACGAGCGGGGCGAGATCAGCGCCGCCAACCGCGACTTTTCGCTGGACGTGGGCGCCTGTACCGACGTCATCCGCTTTTCCGGCAAAAAGGACGCGCTGACGGCGGCGGTGCGCGCCATGCGGCCGGACCTCATCATCACCGACGAGGTCGTCTCCGCTTCCGAGATCGAGGCGCTCGCCGCCTGCGTGCGGGGCGGGGTGGCGGTCGTCGCCTCGGCGCACTGTAAAGACGCCGCCGCCCTTCTCGCCTCGCCCGTGTTTGCGCGCGCGGCGGAGGAAAAACTGTTCGATTACTATGTGCAGCTCTCTTCGCAGGGGGTCGGGCAGGTGGAGCAGATCTTCGACGCCGCTCTTGCGCCCGTCGGCACATGCTGAAGGCGCTGCTGTGCGCCGCGGTGCTGGCGCTGTGCGTGCTGGCGGCGTACCTGTTGACCCGCCGCTACCGCCTCCGCAAAGATTTTTACTACAACTTCGATCTCTTCAACCAGCGCTTTGCCAACGAGGTCAGCTACACGCGCACGCCGCTGCCCGCCTTCGTGGGCAAGTACGCCTTCGGCGGCGACTTCGCGAAAATGCTGGAAGAGAAGAAGCGCAGCGGCTTCGGGCAGGGGGAATACGCCTTCGACTATCTCACGCAGGACGAGCGCAAATTCCTCGCCGATTATTTTCTGATGATAGGCAGGAGCGACGCCGCCTCGCAGCGCACCTACCTCGCCGCCGTGCGGGGCGAGATCGGCGAAAAGAAGCGCGCCGCCGAAGAGGCGTACCGCAAGTATTTTTCGCTGTATCTGAAGCTGGGCGTGCTGGCGGGGCTGGTGCTGGTCATTCTCATCGTCTGAGCGGAGGGGATATGCAGATAGACGTCATCTTCAAGCTCGCGGCGGTCGGGCTCATCGTCACCATCGTCTGTCAGGTGCTGAAAAAATCAGACCGCGACGACGTGGCGACCATCGTCAGCCTGGCGGGGCTGATCATCGTGCTGGCGGCCGTGCTCGACATGGTCGTCGACCTGTTCGATTCCGTCCGCGCCATCTTCGATCTGTTTTAGGGTATGGAGATCGTACGCATTGTCGGGGTCGGGCTGGTCACGGCGATCGCCGCGCTGCTGCTCCGCTCGTCCAAACCAGAACTTTCCTTCGCCGTCACCATCGCGGGCGGGGCGATCGTGCTCATCTTCGCTTTCGAACTGCTCGCTGACACCTTCGGCATCTTTTCCGAGATCGGCGCCCTCACCGGCATCGACGCCTCGCTGGTCACCGTGGTGCTCAAGATCGTCGCCATCGGCTGGCTGGTCGAATTTGCGGCGGGTATCGTCGAAGATTTCGGCTCCAAGAGCATCGCAGACAAGCTGGTGTTCGCGGGGAAGGTGGTCATCTTTTCCGTATCCCTCCCCATCGTCCGCACGATGGTGTCGCTGATCGGGTCGTTTCTGGAGCTGATATGATCGTTCGGACAAGCCAAAACAGAAGGCGCATCGTCTTATTGGCGCTGCTTGTGTGCCTGGCGCTTTGCTGCTTCGCCTTCGTGCCCGCGGGCGCGAAGGAAGGGGAGGGGCAGACGGGGCAGGAGTCCATCCTTGCGGGCGTCGAGGAACTGCTTGCAAGTTTGGATACCGGAAAGCTGCAGGAATATCTCGATTCCCTCACGCAGGAGCAGCAGGACGCCTTCGGCGGCAGCATCGGCGAAAAGATCCGCTCCCTTCTCAGCGGCGACTTCGCCTTAGACTACGGCAGCGCCCTCTCCGCCGTGTGGGGGATGCTGTTTGAAGGGCTCACGGGGCTTCTGCCCGCCTTCTGTACCGTCTGCGCCGTCGCCATCCTCTGTGGGCTTTTGGTGCGCTTCCGCAGTTCGTTTGCGGAAAACGGCACCGTGCGCGTCATCGGCTTTGTCGGCTACGCCGCCATCCTCGTGCTGGTGCTCTCTTCGCTGACGGGCATCGTTTCCGATTGCGCCTCGGCCGTCGGCTCCATGCAGCGGCAGATGCAGGCGGTGTTCCCGCTCCTTCTTACCCTCATCGCCACCAGCGGCGGCTCCGTGTCCGTCGCCGTCTACCAGCCCGCCGTGCTCTGCCTGAGCGAGGTCATCGTCGGCGTCGTCTCCGGCGTCGTCTTCCCGCTCGCCTCGCTCATCTGCGTGCTGCACATGGCGGGCGGCATGAACGCGGAGTTGCGCCTGCGCAATTTTTCGCAGCTGTTTGCAAGCGTCATCAAGTGGGTGCTGGGCATCTCCCTCACCGCCTTCACCGTCTTTCTGACCGTGCAGGGCATCACCTCCGCCACCTACGACGGGCTCTCGTTCAAGGCGGCGAAGTACGCGCTCAGCAATTCCGTGCCCATCGTCGGCGGCTTTTTGGGCAGCGGGTTCGACCTCGTGGTGGCGGGCAGCGTGCTCATCAAAAACTCGCTCGGCTCCTGCGGCATCTTTCTCCTCGTCATCGTGCTGGCGTCCCCGCTCATACAGCTGGCGGTGTATACGCTGTTTTTGAAGCTGTCGGCGGCGGTCATCGAGCCCGTCGGCGATGCGGGCACGGCGGACCTCCTCACTTCGCTGGCGGGCGCGCTCAACTACTTCACGGCGGGCCTTCTGGCGGTCGGGTTCATGTATTTTATCACCATGCTGCTGCTCATCTGTTCTTCCAACGCCCTCTTCTGATATGCAAGCGTACATCCTCGGCGTGTGCGGCGCCGTCGTCATCTCCGCACTCATCACCATACTGCTGCCCGAAGGCAAGACGGGCAAATTCATCGGCGGCATCTTAAAGCTGTTCTGCGTCGCCGTCATGCTCCTGCCCGTCCCCGCCCTGCTGCGGGAAGTCGGCGTCACGGGCGGCGGAAGCGGGGGAGAGATGCAGCCGGACGAAGCGTTCATCGACGCCGTGTTCTCCCGCCGCGCCGAAGAGGAAGAAGAGGCGCTGGAAGGCAAGATCGATGAAGAAGTGGGCGTCACGGCCTTAGTCGATATACTGTGGGAGTGCGAAGACTTCGCCTATACGGTGGAGGAGATAGACGTCAAGATCGAAGATTTCGGAATATACGGCGCCGACCGGCATATATTTGTTATAGAGCAGGTCGAAGCGTGCGTCCGTGAATGGTATTCCGCGGAGGTAAACGTGCATGCGTGAATGGCTGGCAAAACTCAAGACAAAGACGGGCGGCAAGCTCGCCGAAACGGTGTTCATCATCCTGCTCATCGCCGTGGCGGCGCTCATCCTCTTTACTTCTTTAGGAGGGAAGGAAGGGGAAGAGTCGGAAGGCAGCTATGCGCGGCAGACGGAGAAGCGCCTTGCCGCCGTGCTGTCGCAGATCGAGGGCGCGGGCGAGGTAGAGGTGTTCCTCACCGTCCGCTCGGAAGGGGAGCTGGTGGTGGCGACGGAGACCACCGAACACGCGGACGGCAGCGTCACCACCTCGCCCGTCCTTTCGGGCGGCGAGCCGATCGTGCTGGAAGAGTGCCTGCCCGCCGTCACGGGCGTCCTCATCGTGGCGGAGGGGGCAGACGACCTGTCCGTCCGCTTCAATTTGCTCGAGGCGGCGGCGTCCGTGCTCGATATCAACCAAAGCCTGATCAAAGTATATACAAAGGGCGGCAGTCAATTATTGTAAAAGGAGAGGTAAAAGGGTATGACCAAGACCAAAAAGATCATCATCATGTCGGGGCTGGTGCTGCTGCTGGCGGTGACGGCCGTGTTCAACTTCGTGCTCGCGGGCACGGTTTCGGGGTCGGCGGACGACGGCGGCGTCACCACGGCGAACTATTTTTCCACCTACCGCACCGAGCGCTCCACCACCCGCAACGAAGAGCTGCTGCAGCTGGATTCCATCATCGAGAGCACGGACGCGGGCAGCAGCGCCTACGAAGAGGCGATGGCGCTCAAACTGCAGATCGTGGAGATGATGGAGCGCGAGCTGCTGCTGGAAACGTACATCAAATCGGTCGGCTATACCGATGCCGTCGTCAGCATCGGCATGGACTCGGACAACGTCAACGTGTTCGTCAATGCCGACGAGCTGGCGTATAACGACTTCCTCACCGTCTACAATATCCTCACCGAAGAGGCGGGATGCGACCCCGCAAACGTAAATATTATGCCGATCAACTCGGAAAGTTGAAAAAAATACTGTTCAACTCCGAAAAAATGTGGTATAATAGGTGCAACAAAAGTTTTCGGAGAAGGAAACAATGGCTATTTTCAGGCGCGTCCCTTCGGGTGACCAGAAAGGAAAGGTGTCTTACAACGCCGGCATCGTGGACGGCATCATCAACCTCGCCGTGTCCGAGATCGAGGGCGTATCGCTGACGGGCGGCAAAAAGGGCATCAAATCGTATTTTGAAAAGGACGGCATCTATGCCGAGATCTCCGTGCAGATCGACGCGGGCCTTGTCGTGCCCGAGGTCGCCTTCAAGATCCAGCAGTCCGTCAAGCACAACGTCGAGGCGATGACAAAGTATAAGATCGCCAAGGTAGACGTGTTCGTCGTCAGCGTGCTGACCTCGGAAGACGAGGCCGGTTGACGGCTGTTTGAACGAATTTTCCCTTTCCCTCCGCGGCCGCGGGGGGAAATGTCGGGTTTTTTACGGGTATCATACTATGAGAAGCAAGGCACGCGAGTGTGCGTTCAAAGTCATCTACGCCTCGCTGTTCCGTCAGGACGGCGAATTCAACCGCAGCATCTATAAGACGTTCGGCTTGGACCAAGAGGAAAGCGCGTATGCAGACGGCTTGCTGGATGCCGTGGCGGCACACCGGCAAGAGCTGCTGCAGGCCCTCGGTGGCCTGTCCATCGGCTTTTCCGAACAGCGCCTGTTCCCCGTCGATAAGAGCATCCTGCTGATGGCGATGGCGGAACTCAAATACGGCGATGTGCCCGCTGCCGTCTGCGTAGACGAGGCAGTGGGGCTGGCGAAGGCATATTCCACCGAAAAGAGCGTCGGCTTCGTCAACGGCGTGTTGGCGGCGTATGTCAGGCAATTGGATAAAGGCTGAAATAATTTTCTTGCCTGCCGCGTCCGCGGCATTTCACATGCGCGGCTCCGTTCGGCAGGCAGTTCGTTTTTTTAACACAGGAGGTCATGAATCAACGATGAGTACTGTCATAGACGGAAAGGCGCTGGCGGCAAAGCTGCGCGGGCAGATCCGCGAACGCGCGGAGGCGTTCCGCGCCGAGCGCGGCTTCGAGATCGGTCTGGCGGTCGTTCTGGTGGGGGAAGACCCCGCCTCGCAGGTATATGTGCGCAACAAGATCAAGGCGTGCGAAGAGGCGGGCATCCGCTCCTTTTCCTATCACCTGCCCGCCGACGCCGCCGAAGCGGAGGTGATCGCCCTGGTAGACGAGCTGGTCGCATCCGACAAGGTGCACGGCATCCTCGTACAGCTCCCCCTGCCCCGCCATATCGACGAGCGCAAGGTGCTGGCGCGCATCCCGGCGCGCAAAGACGTCGACGGCTTCTGCGCCGAAAACGTGGGCAATCTGGCCATGAACCGCGAGACCATCGTCGCCTGCACCCCCTTCGGGGTGATGAAGATGCTGGAAGAGTACGGCATCGACCCGCGCGGCAAGAGCGCCGTGGTGCTGGGCAGGTCCAACATCGTCGGCAAGCCGATGGCGATGCTTTTGGTCAATGCCGACGCCACCGTCACCGTCTGCCACAGCAAGACCAAGAACCTGAAAGAAGTGTGCGCCGCGGCGGATATCCTGGTCGTGGCCATCGGCAGGGCAAAGTTCGTCACCGCCGACATGGTCAAAGAGGGCGCCGTGGTCATCGACGTGGGCATGGACCGCGACGAGAACGGCAAGCTGTGCGGCGACGTAGATTATGAAAATGTAAAGGACAAGGCCTCGTACATCACGCCCGTTCCGGGCGGCGTGGGGCCGATGACGATCACAATGCTGCTGTACAATACGGTGCTGGCGGCATCGAGGAGCTGAATGGATACAAATTTTCAACAAAAGACGGAACAGTACCGCGCCGCCTTTGAAGAGGCGCTGGCGCATTATATGCAGGGGGCGCGCTTCCGCCCCGCCGTGCTGGATGCGAGCGTGCGCTATTCGCTGGAAAACGGCGGCAAGCGCATCCGCCCCGCGCTGATGTTCGCGGTGACGCAGATGCTCGGCGGCAAGATCGCCGACGTCGAGGAGTTCGCCGTGGCGCTGGAGATGATCCATACATATTCGCTCATCCACGACGACCTTCCCGCCATGGATAACGACGATTTCCGCCGCGGCAGGCCCTCCAACCACAAGCAGTTCGGCGAAGGCCAGGCGATCCTCGCCGGCGACGCCCTTTTGAACGAGGCGTACGACATCTGCATCCGCCAGTGCTATAACGGCAAGACGTATATCGACGCGGCGGCGCTGCTGTGCGGCAACGCGGGCGGCCGCGGCATGGTGGCGGGGCAGGCGGCGGACCTGTATTACCAGCTGAGCGGCGAAAACGCCGGCCGCACGGAGGCAGAGTTCATCGTCCTCAACAAGACGGCGAAGATGATCGTCTCCGCCGTCACCGTTCCCGCCGTCGTCTACGGCGCGGACGAGAACATCGTCGGCATCCTCTCCGAATTCGGCAAAAATCTTGGCTTTTTGTTCCAGATCACCGACGACATTTTGGACGTGACGGGCGACTTTGCCAAGCTGGGCAAGACGCTCGGAAAAGACGCCGCCGAAGAAAAGCTTTCGTACGTGCAGCTGTTCGGGCTGGACAAGAGCAATGAGATGGCGGATAATTATCGTGACCTTTGCCTGCGCTTTCTGGCGCAGCTGCCGTACGACGCGGCGTATCTGGAAGAGATGGTGCGCGCCATCCGGGCGCGGCAGTCGTGACGCGCTTAGACGTATACCTCGCCGCGCACGGCTTTTCTTCCCGCACCAAGGCGGCGCGCGCCCTCGCCGAGGGGCGCATTTTTCTCAACGGAAAGGAAGGGAAAGCTTCCGACGAGGTGAAGGAAGGGGACGCGGTGGAAGTGCTCCCCAAAGAGCGCGCCTTCGTTTCGGAGGGAGGGAAGAAGTTGGATAAGGCGCTGCGCGACTTTTCCGCCGACGTGCGCGGGCAGGTGTTCTGCGACCTCGGCGCCAGCACGGGCGGGTTTACCGACTGCCTGCTGCAGGCGGGGGCTGCGCGCGTGTACGCGGTCGACGTGGGCAAGAGCCAGCTGGCGCCCTCGCTGGCGGCAGACGCGCGCGTGCGGGTGATGGACGGCGTCAACGCCCGTTACCTGCGGGCGGAAGACTTCCCCGAACCGGTCGACGGGGTCACCGCAGACCTGAGCTTCATCTCCCTGCGCCTTGTCCTGCCCGCCGTCGCCGCCGTTTTGCGCCGGGGCGGCAGCGCCTTCGTGCTCATCAAGCCGCAGTTCGAATGCGGCGGCAGGGGGCTGGATAAGCACGGCATCTATAAAGACGCGGCGGGCCGCCGCGCCATCGCGGAGGAATTGTGCCGCTTTGCCTGCGGGCTGGGGCTGCGCCCCCGCGCCCTGACCGCGGCGCCCGTCCTGCCGCGCAAGAATATCGAATACGTCCTGTGGCTGACCAAAGAGGACGCAGACGGCGCAGACTGCGCGGCGATCGCCGCCTCCGCCGTGTAAAAGGAGAGGGGAGATGATCGACCGCAGCAAGCTCCCGTTCGACGATCTGACGGAGCACGAAAAATTGATAGTCGTCCGTTCCGAACTCAACGGCAGGCGCTATGTGCCCAAGACGGACGAAGAGGGTTTCTCCCTCGTGCGCGACCTGTTGGGCGAAAAGCTGTTCCGCGGCTTTACGGCGGCGCGCTTAGAGGTCGCCGCCCGCTATCGCTGCCGCCCGCGCTGGGGCGTGTACGGCGGCTGGAAGCTGTTTTACCGCTTCGAGTGTGACGGCGATTACCTGTGCGGCATCTGCGTCGACGAACGCCGCTATGCCGTGCGCATCCGCCTGGACAGGCGCGCCTGTGCGGCGTTCGAGCGCCTGCGCGATACCTTTTCGCGCGATACGGTGCAGTGGGCGTACGACTTCGCCCCCGTACACGGAGGCGGCCGCTATATCCTGCTCGACCCCGAGCACTGCGGGTTGGAGGCGGTGTTCCGCGTCCTCGCCCTGTACCGCATCCCCGACAGGCCGATCTGAAACCTGCCGCCCGCGGCGTATCGTTCTCGTCTGCCGGTCACTGCCCGATTTTTTCGGCATGCCTGCGTGCGGCCGCAAAAACGCAATATAAAAAAGACGGCCTCGGCTTTTGCCGAGGCTGTAAATATTATATCCTGTGCGGGATGAAAAAGCGCAAAAAGACAGCCTCGGCTTTCGCCGAGGCTGTCGTCATGCTCCATAGCGGAGCGGCTCATTTTGTTTTGCGCGATCAATACATGCCGCCGCCCATGCCGCCGCCTGCGGGCGCCGCGGGTTCGGGTGCGGGGATATCCGTCACCACGCTCTCCGTAGTCAGCAGGGTAGCCGCGACGGAAGCTGCGTTCTGCAAAGCGCTGCGCGTCACCTTGGTCGGGTCGATGATGCCGCTCTCGATCATATCGGTGTAGCAGTTCTTCAAGGCGTCGAAGCCGTAGCGGGGATCGTTTGCGGAGACGATCTTGTCGACGATGACAGAGCCGTCCAAACCTGCATTCTTGGCGATCTGGCGGATAGGCTCCTCGATGGCCTTGAGCACGATCTGTGCGCCCGTCTTCTCGTCGCCTTCCAGCGTCGTCACCAGCTCGCGCACGGCTGCCGCAGTGGAGAGGAGTGCCACGCCGCCGCCGGGGACGATGCCTTCTTCCACGGCCGCGCGGGTCGCCGCCAAAGCGTCCTCGATGCGCAGTTTCTTTTCCTTCATCTCAACTTCCGTAGCCGCGCCGACGTTGATGACCGCCACGCCGCCGGCAAGTTTTGCCAGGCGCTCCTGCAGCTTCTCTCTGTCGTAATCGGAGGTCGTCTCGGCGATCTGCGCCTTGATGGCGTTGACGCGCGCCTTGATGTTCTCCGCGTCGCCCGCGCCGTTGACGATGGTGGTGTTGTCTTTATCCACCTTGACCTGCCCGGCCTTGCCGAGCATATCCGGGGTCACGTTCTTGAACTCGTAGCCGAGGTCGGAGGAGATGACGGTGCCGCCCGTGAGGATGGCGATGTCTTCCAGCATCGCCTTTCTGCGATCGCCAAAGCCCGGCGCCTTGACCGCCACGCAGTTGAACACGCCCTTGAGCTTGTTGACGATGAGCGCCGCCAGCGCGTCGCCCTCCACGTCTTCGGCGATGATCAGAAGGCGTGCGCCCTGCTGTGCGAGGGGTTCGATGATGGGCAGGATCTCCTGCAAATTCGAGATCTTCTTGTCGGTGATGAGGATATAAGGGGAGTCGAGCACGGCTTCCATCTTGTCGGTGTTGGTCACCATGTAAGCGGAAGCATAGCCGCGGTCAAACTGCATGCCTTCCACCGTCGAAAGCTCGGTGTTCATGGTCTTGCCCTCTTCCACGGTGATGACGCCGTCCTTGCCGACCTTCTCCATCGCATCCGAGATCAGTTGGCCGACCGTCTCGTCGCCCGCCGAAATGGAAGCGACCTGTGCGATGGCGCGCTTGCTGTCTACGATCTTGGAAGATTTTTTCAGCTCGCCCACCGCCGTGTCCACGGCTTTGTCGATGCCCTTTCTCAAGATGATGGGGTTTGCGCCTGCGGCGAGGTTTTTCAGCCCCTCGCGGATGATCGCCTGCGCCAAAACAACTGCGGTGGTGGTGCCGTCGCCCGCCACGTCGTTGGTCTTGGTGGAGACCTCTTTCACCAGCTGTGCACCCATGTTCTCAAACGGGTCTTCCAGCTCGATCTCTTTGGCGATGGTCACGCCGTCGTTGGTGATCAGCGGTGCGCCGAACTTTTTATCCAGAACCACGTTCCTGCCCTTGGGGCCGAGCGTGATCTTTACCGTATCCGCAAGGGTGTTTACGCCCTTTTCCAAAGCCTTTCTGGCTTCGTCTCCGTATTTGATCTGTTTAGCCATATGTCGATCAGTCCTCCTGATATTTTCTATATATTGAAATGATATGCGTTATTCCACGATCGCCAGGATGTCGCTCTGGCGGATGATGGTGAATTCCTTGCCGTCCACCTTGAATTCGCTGCCCGAATATTTCGAGAAGAGGATGACGTCGCCTTCCTTGACGACCATCTTCACTTCTTTGCCGTCTACCGTGCCGCCGGGGCCGACAGCCACCACGCGCGCCGTCTGCGGCTTTTCCTGTGCGGACGAGGGGAGGATGAATCCGCTCTTGGTCTTTTCTTCCGTCTGAACGCTTTCTACGACGACTTTGTCGAACAAAGGTTTGATGTTCATATGAATGCCTCCAAAATAATTTTCGTTTCAGTTTAGCACTTTCTATGTCTGAGTGCTAATTACCTATATAATTATATTCATTTGCAGGTAAAAGTCAAACGTTTTACAGCCAAAAAATAAAAATTTTAGCACTTTTCTACCAAGAGTGCTAAAATGTGTTTTGTACAAGCCGTTATCTTGAATTTTGAATAAATCAGGAGGAGGCCTCGCGAATTTCGTTCGCCGCTTGCATTTCGGGGAAAGGCATGGTATAATAGAGAGGAAATACAGGAGGTGCGGCGTATGAATAAGTGGGATAAGCGCTTTATGGAACTGACCGAAACGGTGGCGGGCTGGTCCAGCTGCTATCAGGAGAACCGCCACGTCGGCGCGGTCATCGTGCAGGGCAAGCGGGTGATGACCACGGGCTACAACGGGGCGCCTGCGGGCATCCAAAGCTGCGTCGACCGCGGCGAATGCCTGCGCCGCAAGCTGAATATCCCCAGCGGCACACGTCAGGAGATGTGCTACGCCGTGCACGCCGAGCAGAACGCCATCATCCAGGCGGCGCGCCTGGGCATCAAGATCGAGGGCGCCACCCTGTACTGCACCCACCAACCCTGCGTCATCTGCGCCAAAATGATCATCAACGCCGGCATCGCCCGCGTCGTCTATAAGCACGGATACCCGGACGAATTTTCCATGCAGCTGTTCCGCGAGGCGAACGTGCTGGTGCAAAAATACGAAGACCTCGAAAAGGAGTGAATGCAATGCAAAACCCCGTCGTCACCTTCACCATGCAAAACGGCAAGACCTTTCAGGCGGAACTGTACCCCGACAAGGCGCCCAACACCGTCAACAACTTCCTCTCCCTCGTCGGCAGCGGCTTTTATGACGGCCTGACCTTTCACCGCATCATCGAAGGGTTCATGATCCAGGGCGGCGACCCCGCCGGCAGCGGCATGGGCGGCCCCGGTTATACCATCGCGGGCGAATTCCGCGCCAATGGCTTTATGAAAAACGACATCCGCCATGCTCGCGGCGTGCTGTCGATGGCGCGCTCGTCTTTGCCCAACAGCGCCGGTTCGCAGTTTTTTATCATGCACGAAAATTCTTCTCACCTCGACGGCCAGTACGCCGCCTTCGGCAAGGTCATCGAGGGGATGGAAGTCGTCGATGAGATCGCCCAAACGCCCACCGACATGCGAGACAGGCCCCTGACCCCGCAGGTGATGGAGCGTGTCACGGCGGAGACCTTCGGCGTCGAATACCCCGCCCCCGTCCGCGCCCGCAGGTAGGGCAGTTGTTTTATTTTTGTTTTCTCTGAAAAATATATGGGAATGAAAGATGAGGCGTGTTCCGGTCATCCTGAGCGAGCGAAGCGAGTCGAAGGATCTCTGAAAACAATATCGTCCCAGTCATTGTCATTCCGCCTGAGCGCCGCGCCATTTACCCCTGTCATCCCAATCGAGGGAGCTTGTACAGAACGGTAAAGCCGTTCCGATCACATTTATTATTTTATATTGAAAAAGCCGCCCATGCAAGGCGGCTTTTTCGATAGGGGATGGTAGGCCACCGCCGAAACCCCGCAAGCGGTAAAACAGGGCTCCCGAAAATCGCAGCGCAGCGAGATTTTTGGGAAGAGGAGCGGCAGGCGCAGCGGGCGTGGCGGCAAGCGAAGCGCGCCGTCTGCCATGGCGCCTTGCCGGCGACGAGTCGGCGGAGCTTCGGGCTTCGCTGAATTGCCGTTCCCCTTCGGGAGCCTCGGCAAAGCGTCGCGCCCTATGGCCGCTCGCGCGCGCGAACAGCCGCGGCGTTGCCGCGCCAGTTCGCGCCTTTGCTACATCCCCACCAATACGCAAAAAAAGGTATGTGGGGATGGTAGGCCACCGCCGAAACCCCACAAGCGGTAAAACAGGGCTCCCGAAAATCGCAGCGCAGCGAGATTTTTGGGAAGAGGAGCGGCAGGCGCAGCGGGCGGAGCGGCAAGCGAAGCGCGCCGTCTGCCATGGCGCCTTGCCGGCGACGAGTCGGCGGAGCGTCGGATGCTTCGCGTTGCCGTTTCCCTTCGGGAGTCTCGGCAAAGCGTCGCGGCCGATGGCCGCTCGCGCGCGCGAACAGCCGCGGCATAGCCGCGCCGGTTCGCGCCCTTGCTACATCTCACACCAAAAAAAGAGACACCCGGCAGGTGTCTCTTTTTTTGGTGGGGATGGTAGGGCTCGAACCTATGACCTCATGCATGTCAAGCATGCGCTCTAACCAACTGAGCTACACCCCCGTGACAGCTTATATATCATACCATTTTTCCATGTGCTTTGTCAAACAAAAATACGGCGCTTTGGCAATTTTTTTGTTCATAGATCGCGTTTGCCGCGCCCCGCTTGCGGCGGCGGGGCGTGTCATCGGCGCGACTGTACCCTTAACCAAGTCAAAGTAATTCGAATCCACCCTGAAAGGACGCATTTTGCAATGGATTGGGGCGACAGACGAAGCAGCAATACCCACAGCGGTATTGCAATGAGGATGAGCCCCAAGGCGCGCAAAAGACGCCTTTCAGGGCGCGAAGCAATCGCAAGCGGGTAGATCACTATACTGTAAGGGAGAGATACGGACCCGATCAAAAGCGGCAAGCGGTGTTGAAGCTCTCGCTTGTGTGCTCTTGGCTCGTGCTGCACGCTTCGTTTTTTTGAATTGCATACCTTGCCGCTTTTGATTGCTTCGCACTTTTAGCGGCAAGATTTTTGGATGATTTGCCGCGAAGAGGATGCAGCAATACACGCGTATTGCAAAGACGATGAACGGCAAAGCGACTAAAAGATGCCGCTAAAAGCGTGGTCCGTATTTTTTCCTTACAGTATCCATGCAAGGCAAAGCCCGCAGCCAATACACCGACGTATTGGCAAGGGCTTTAACGCCGCAGATGTGGTAATATCCCCGCTTTCGATCGGGTTCGGATTACTTTGACTTGGTTATCTCTATGCGGAGGCCGCTTGGCTTATTCCTTCAATTTTTGATTCCTTATTTGTCGGAATCGTTTTCGGAGTCGATGTCTTTGTTTTCCTCTTTGTCTGCCGCGATCTCTTCGGCCGGCGCCTTTGCCTGCTCGGGCGCGGAGACTTCTTTTTTCGGCTCTTCTTTGGGTTCGGGCTTGGCGTCCGTCTGATAGATGGCCTGCTTGTCGAACTTCATGAAGCTGACGTTGCCGGCGCTGTCGCCGGTGCGCAGGACGAAGGTGTTCTCTTCGTCGTTGACTTCCACTACCTCGCCGACGATGCCGCCGATGGTCTTGACCTTACTGCCGGGACGCACCGCGTTGATGGTCTCGTTGAAGTTTTTCTGCTTTTTGCGGTTAGAAACAAACGACCAGACGAAGAACGCCACCAACAGCAGAACGATGATGATGATGGGGATATAGCTGGTCCAGCTGCCGCCCGTCTGTTCGGTGCCTTCGGACGCTTCCGCCAATAAATTCCAAAACATTATAAGCTGTCTCCTTTTTTGCTTATTCAAGCAATATTATAATAACTTTTTTGGCGGCGTTTGGCAACTGTTTTGCCGCTGCCTGCGGAAAAATTCTCCGCGGCTGCCAAATTTTTCGCCGTTTCGACACATTCGCCCTTCCGCATGCCGGCACGGCTTTCGCCGTATCGGCAAGGGCGGCGGCGCGGCCCGCGATGGACTGCCGCCTCAGCTTTCGCCGTATTTTTGGTAAAAATCGCGGCGGAACTGCTGCAGGGTGCCGTCTAAGACGGACTGCCGCAGGCCGCGCATCAATTTATTGAGGAAAGTGATGTTGTGCAGGGAAAGCAGCATAGCGGCGAGCATTTCGCCCGCGTTGACCAGGTGCCGCAGGTACGCCTTGGAATAGTTGCGGCAGCAATAGCAGTCGCACTCGTCGTCCAGCGGGGAAAAGTCCTCTTTATAGGCGGCGTTGCGCACCACCACCTTGCCCTTGGAGGTGAGCGCGGTGCCGTTGCGGGCGATACGAGTGGCGAGCACGCAGTCGAACATGTCTACGCCGCGCATCACCCCTTCCACCAGACAATCGGGGCTGCCCACGCCCATCAGGTAGCGGGGCACGTTTGCGGGCAGGACGGGCTGCATCGCCTCGAGCATCTCGTACATGAGCGGCTTCGGCTCCCCCACGGAGAGGCCGCCGATGCCGATGCCGTACTTTGCATACGGCAGGGCGCGCTGCACGCTCTCGATGCGAAGGTCTTTGAAGACGTTGCCCTGCACGATGGGAAACAGCGCCTGGCGCTCGTTCGCGTGCGCCGCCGCGCAGCGCTCCAGCCACGAGGCGGTGCGCTCGAGCGCCCCCCGCGCATAGGCGTGGTCGACGCCGTAGCTGCTGCACTCGTCAAACTGCATGATGATGTCGGCGCCCAAAGCGTTTTCGATCTCCATCGCCTTTTCGGGGGTGAAGAAGTGGCGGCTGCCGTCGATATGCGAGCGGAACCACACGCCTTCGTCGGTGATCTTGTTGAGTTCCGCCAGCGAAAACACCTGAAACCCGCCGCTATCGGTGAGGATGGGCCTATCCCAGTTCATGAACTTGTGCAGGCCGCCCGCGGCTTTGACCAGCTCGTGCCCGGGGCGCATATACAGGTGATAGGTGTTGGCGAGGATGATCTGCGCCCCCGCCTCTTTCAGATCGCGCGGGAGCACCCCCTTGACGGTCGCCTGCGTGCCGACGGACATGTAGACGGGCGTCTCGATGTCGCCGTGCGGGGTGTGAAATATGCCCGCACGGGCGCCCGTGGCGGGGTCGGTCTTGATCACTTCAAAGGAAAACAAATCTGCCAAACGGAGTCCTCCTGAGGGGAAATAATGCGATTTATGCCTGACAAAGTACTGTGCAAACGGGTGAAATTGCTTTTATATTCTGGTAAATTGAAAACCTACGGCGCTATTGCAACGTTTAGAGGAAGAGACAGGCGTCGCCGAAGCTAAAAAACCGATACCCCCTCTCCACCGCCTCCCTATATACGGAAAGGCACTGCTCGCGGCCGATGAGGGCGGAGACGAGCATGATGAGGGTGCTTTCGGGGAGGTGGAAGTTGGTGATGAGGGCGTCGACGCACTTGAAACGATACGGGGGATAGATGAAGATGGAAGTATCGCCGCTGCAGGGACGCAGGAAGCCGTGCTCGTCGGCGACCGTCTCTAAGGTGCGCACGGAGGTCGTGCCGACGGCGATGACGCGGCGGCCTTCGCGCTTGGCGGCGTTGACGGCCTCGGCCGCATTCTCGTCGACGCGGTAATATTCGGTGTGCATGACGTGGTGAGTGAGGTCCTCTTCCTGCACGGGGCGGAAGGTGCCGAGGCCGACGTGCAGCAGCACTTCGGCGACCTGCACCCCCATGGCGCGGATCTCATCGAGCAGCTGCTGCGTAAAGTGCAGCCCCGCCGTCGGCGCGGCCGCGGAACCGTCCGTCTTGCAATAGACGGTCTGATAGCGGGTCTGATCCTCCAACTTTTCGTGGATATACGGGGGGAGGGGCATGGTGCCGACGCGGGATAAGATGTCTTCAAACACGCCGTCGTAATGAAAGCGGACGATGCGTTCGCCCGTCTCTGTCCTGTCGAGGACGGTGAGAGACAGCTCTTCGGAAATCGTCAGTTCCGCCCCTACGCGCGCCTTTTTGCCCGGCTTTACCAGCACTTCCCACTCGGCAAGGTCGCGCCGCTTCAACAGCAGCACCTCTACTTTGCCGCCGTTTTTGGTATAGGCGAACATGCGCGCGGGCAGCACCTTGGTGTTGTTGATGACCAGCACGTCGCCGGGGCGCAGGTATTCTTTGATGTCGCGGAAGATGCGGTGCTCGGTCTTGCCCGTCTTCCTGTCGTAGACCAAGAGCCGCGAAGCGTCGCGCGGCTCGGCGGGCGTCTGCGCGATCAGCTCCTGCGGGAGGTCGTAATAATAATCGGACTTTTTCAGCAATGTTTCTCCTTTCGCCCGCCCTGCGGGCAAACTCTTATCCATGCGCGGAACGGGCGCGGCGCCCTCTGCGGCGCAGCACGCGGGGCGCGCCACGCCCGTACTTTCTGCGAATTATGCCAGACATAGTACTTCGCAAAACTCATTCATCGTCAAATAGAGAGGTCTGAATGCGCTGTTTTTCGCTCATTTGCAGTCCCATGTGCTCGTACGCCGCCCGCAAGCAGACCCTGCCGCGGGGGGTGCGGGCGATGAAGCCGATCTGCATGAGGTAGGGCTCGTACACGTCTTCGATGGTGTTGGCGTCTTCGTTGATGGTGGCAGCGAGCGTTTCCAGCCCTGCGGGG
This sequence comes from Candidatus Borkfalkia faecavium, assembly GCA_019114755.1. Taxonomy (GTDB): domain Bacteria; phylum Bacillota; class Clostridia; order Christensenellales; family Borkfalkiaceae; genus Borkfalkia; species Borkfalkia faecavium. Next base: position 15,055 of record DXEW01000037.1, on the reverse strand, counting down.
CCGCCGCCGAACTTTTCGATGAGGGCGCGCAGCAATCCCCTGTCGGTATCGTCTAAACCCAGCTCGTCGATATCCATCTTCTGCAGGGCATAGCGGGCGTCTTCAAAGCCGACGGTGCCGCTGCCCTTGACGGCGGCGAAATCGCGCACCCTTTTCAAAAGCCTGTTGGCGATGCGCGGCGTGCCGCGGGAGCGGCGGGCGATCTCGCGGGCGGCTTCGGGGGCGATGGAGATGCCGAGCGTCTTTGCCGAGCGGGTGACGATGTCGGCGAGCTCGTCGGGGGTGTACATTTCTAGGCGGCAGAGCACGCCGAACCTGTCGCGCAGGGGCGAGGCGAGCATGCCCGCCTTGGTGGTGGCACCGACCAAGGTGAAATGGCGGAGGGGAAAGCGCAGGTTTTTGGCGCTCGGGCCCTTGCCGACGATGATGTCGAGCACGTAATCTTCCATGGCGGAATACAGCACCTCCTCTACCGAGTGGTTGAGGCGGTGGATCTCGTCGATGAAGAGCACATCACCCTCGTTGAGGTTGGTGAGGATGGCGGCGAGGTCGCCCCCGCGCTCGATGGCGGGGCCGGACGTGAGGCGGATCTGCACCCCCAGTTCGGCGGCGATGATATGCGCCAGCGTGGTCTTGCCGAGGCCGGGCGGGCCGTACAGCAGGACGTGGTCGAGCGGCTCCCCGCGCATTTTGGCGGAGGAGATGTAGACGGACAAATTCTCTTTGACCTTTTTCTGCCCGACGTAGTCGGCCATGGTTTTGGGGCGCAGGGCGTTTTCTTCCGCGTCGTACTCCCCTTTTGTGCTCATGACGAGGCGGTCCTCGTCGAACGTGCTGAAATCGTCCATCGGTATGTCCTTATAGTGAATTTGCGTTTAAGCAAGAATGTGCTTCGGCCGCAGGCTTTTTGACCGTGTTCGGAACGAGTAACCGTTCTATACAAGATCCTTCGACTCGCTTCGCTCGCTCAGGATGACAGGAGAGAAAACGGGCCCGGTCGGGATGACAGAAAAGAAGGCAAGGGTGGACGTCGCTCGCCAAGAGGGCAACGCGGCTTTTGCGCATTTATGCGTGACACAGTACTTCGCAAACGAACACTTTCCTTCCTGAATCAAGTAAAAATACAAACCAGGCCGCAAAAACGGCGCGGTTTTTACATGGAGCGCAGGGCGGACATGACGATCTCTTCGATGCCGGAAGCCCCCCGCTCTACGGCGCCTTTGACGGCGCGCACGCTTTCGGCACGGGTATAGCCGAGCGACATCAGCCCCACGACGGCGTCTTCTTCCACATCGCTCATCTTCTCCTGCACGGGTGCGGGCGCCTTCGCCCCTGCCGCGGGGGCGGGGACGGCGTTCACCTTTTCGCGCAGTTCCAAGATGATGCGCTCCGCCGTCTTCTTTCCCAACCCCTTGACGGAGCTGAGCAGCTTGACGTCGGACGAGGCGATGGCGACGGCGATATCCTGCACGCTCATCCCCGAAAGGATGGCGATGCCCATCTTGGGCCCGACGCCGGAGACGGTGACCAGCTGCAAAAACATCTTCTTTTCTTCTAAAGACACGAAGCCGAACAGGGAGATACCGTCTTCGCGCACTTGCAGATAGGTGTACGCCTCCCCTTCTTTCGCGGAGGCGAGCTTGGCAAACAGCGCCCCCGAACAGACGAGCTCGTAGCCGATGCCGCCGTTTTCGAGCAGCACCGCGCCCGCCTCGGCGGCGAGCACCTTCCCTTTGATATATCCGATCATCGCATCCTCCTCAGATGGTATACAGCCCCGAAAGGCGCGAAGTGTACGAATGGCACAGCGCCACGGCGAGGGCGTCGGCAGCGTCGTCCGGGCGCGGGACGCCCTTCAAATGCAGCAGGTTCGCCGTGACCAGCTGGATCTGCTTTTTTTCCGCCTTGCCGTAACCGGTGAGCGCCTGCTTGATCTGCATGGGCGTATATTCGAACAACCTGCCGCAGCGCTTGACGCAGGTGAGAAGCGCCACGCCGCGCGCGTGGGCGACGGCGATGCCCGTGGTCACGTTTTTGGAAAAGAACAGCTCTTCCACCGCCACTTCGTCCGGATTGCACTTGTCGAGCAGTCGGCAGATGCCCTCTTCGAGGATGGCAAGGCGGGTGGGCAGGCGCTCGTCTTTGGGCGTGCAGACGACGCCGTAGTCGAGGGCGCGCACTTCGCCGCGCGCGTTTTTTTCCAATACCCCGTAACCGAGGGTGGCAAGGCCGGGGTCGATGCCTAAAATAATCAATTTTACCCTCTTCTTAAATCAAAAAAGTTGAATTTTTGCCGAAAATAGGTTACAATAGAATGTGACGGGCGGGCGGCTTTGCGCCTCGCGAAAGCAAACTCGCCCTCTTATTATTGTAATTCTTTTGGCGAGATAAGTCAATCGAAATACACAGAAAATCACGGGAGAGAACAGCCATGAAATTGTGGGAAGGACGTTTTACCCAGCCCAGCGCCAAAAACGCGGATATCTTCAACCAGTCGCTTTCTTTTGACAAAAAGCTGTACTGGCACGACATTTTTGCCAGCATCGCGCACGTCAAGATGCTGGGCGAGACGAATATTCTGCCCAAAGAGGAGGCGGAAAAGATCTGCGACACCCTGCAGGAGATCTTGCAGGACATCGAGAGCGGGGCGCTTGCCATCGAGGGGGCGGAGGATATCCACACCTTCATCGAGCAGGAACTTGTCAAGCGCATCGGCGTGATGGGCAAGCGCATGCACACGGCGCGCTCGCGCAACGACCAGGTAGCGACAGATTTCCGCCTGTATGTGAAGGACAGCATCCGCACCGATATCGCCCTGCTGCGCGCGCTCGTAGAGACGCTTGTAAAACTTGCCGAAAGCAACGTGGGCAGCATCATGCCCGGCTACACGCACATGCGCAGGGCTCAGCCCATTTCGACGGCGCAGTACTTGAACGCCTACAGCGAGATGTTTTTGCGCGACATCGAGCGCTTTGCCGACTGCTTCCGCCGCACGGACGTGATGCCCCTCGGCAGCTGCGCCCTGGCGGGCACAGACTTCCCCATCGACCGCACGATGACGGCAAAATTGATGAACTTTGCCCGCATCAGCCAGAACTCTTTGGACGCCGTTTCCGACAGAGATTTTGTTGCGGAATACATCTTCGCCTGCTCGACGGTGATGGCGCACCTTTCGCGCTTCTGCGAGGACATCATCACCTATTCGACGGACGAATTCGGCTTCATCGACATCGCCGACAACTACGCCACCGGTTCTTCCATCATGCCGCAGAAGAAGAACCCCGACATCCCCGAACTCATCCGCGGCAAGACGGGGCGGGTGTACGGGAGCCTCATGGCCATTCTGACCGTCGTCAAGGGCATCCCCACCGCCTACAACAAGGACCTGCAGGAAGACAAGGAGGCGCTGTTCAACGCCGAAGAGACGGTGCAGAGCTGCCTTTCCATCTTCAACGAACTGCTGCAGAACATCACCTTTGACGCGCGCAAGATGCGCACCGCGGCGATGGGCGGCTATTCGACGGCGACGGACATCGCCGACTACCTGGTGCAGAAGGGCATGGCCTTCCGCGACGCGCACGGCGTGACGGGCAAGATCGTGCGCTACGGCATCGAAAACAACAAGACGCTCGACCGCATCGACCTCTCCGTCTACCGCTCCTTCTGCGACCTGTTCGACGAGGATATTTTGCAGCGGGTGAAGGCGAGCCACTCGGCGGAGGCGCGCAAGTCCGTGGGCGGAAGCTCGAAAAGCGCCGTGCGCGAGAACATCCGCTCCATCCGCAAGCGGCTGGAAAAACTGTGCAAGGAATGAACGGCCGCAAGGCCATGCAGGGTGTGAGCGGCGCGGAAATGTTGTGCAAGGAGTGAACGGCCGCAAAAGCCGCGCAAGCAATGAGCGCGCGGAAATGCTATGCAAGGAGTGAACGGCGCGGTTTGAAACAGAGATCCGGCTTAAAAACAAAAAATTTTTGGAAGCGAAAACTCGTCGCCGCCCTATTGGCGGCGGCGCTGCTGTTTGCGGGCTGTGCCCCCGCATCGCCCGGCGGGGTGTTCTATGTGGAATTCACCATGCGGCGGCAGGACGTGCGCATCGACGGCAGGCAGCTTTCCGCCTATGACTTTGACGCCCTGGCGGGCAAGATGCACGCGCGCGTGACGGCGCTGGAAGAGGCCTTCAGCACCGATATCGAGGGCAGCGACCTGTTTGCGCTCAACCATGCCGCGGCGGGCGAAGCGGTCCAAGTCGGCGCGGATACGCTGGAGGCGTTTTCTCTTTCTTCCGCGTATGCGGCGCTCACCAAGGGCGGCTTTTCGCCGGCGCTGTTCCCCCTGACGGAGCTGTGGGGATTTTCGCCCGCGCACGCGGGGCACTACAACGACCCGCGCCCTTCCCCTTCCGAACAGGAAATAGAGGCGGCGCTGGCGGTGAGCGACCTTTCGCTGTTTACGGCGGACGCGGCCGCGGGCACGCTGACCAAGGCGGAAAGCGGCGCCATGCTCGACTTCGGCGGCATCGCCAAGGGGTATATGTGCGACGCCGCCCTGGAGGTCTTGCAGGAAGCCTACGCGGGGCGGCAGATCGACGCCATCTTCAGCGTCATGTCTAACCACGTTCTGCTGGGGCAGAAACAGACGGCGGACGGCACGCGGCGGGGCTATACCGTCGCCATCGAAAACCCGCGCTACAGCCAAGACATGCCCGAGGCCGCAAACGCGCTGTATTTGACGGACATCTCGGACTGCGCCGTCACCACCAGCGGCGACAACATCCGCTTTTATGTGTATGAAGGCAGGCTGTACCCGCACATCATCGACGCGCACACGGGCGAACCGGCGGACAACGGCATCATCGGCATCACCATCGTCATGCCCCTTGCGGTGCCGCACGCGGGGGCGCTTTCGGACGCGCTGTCTACGGCGGGGTTCTGCATGCCGCTGACGCAGTCGCTGGCATTTTACGAGCAGATGAGCGAACAGTTCGGCGCCACCGCCGTCGTCATCACCGCGGACTACAACTACTATGCCGTGGGCAGCGCGAACGTGCTGGGCAGAAAAGAGTACGCCCGCTACTCGAACGAGGTGTTGGGCACCGATGTGGATATAGCGGCCGTCGAAGAGGTGTTCTCCCCTGCCGCCGCGGCGGAAGCAGCCGACGAGGTGACGCCCTGCGAAGAAGAACTTGCCTACCGCGATCGCATGGAGGCGAAGTATCAATGATTTGGAAGGCCGCGACAGCCCTTCTCCGCCGCTTTTTGCGGCGCGATATGAATAATGTGAAAGAGATGAAAAACGGCCCCTATCGGAGCCGTTTTTGTGTGTTTGCCGCGCTGCGCCTGCCGCTGCGGGCGTCTTTACAGACGCCCGCAGCGGGTTTACACAACATGTTTACCGCTATTCGATGGAGCGGATGACGTCGATGGGTTTTTGTTTGCCGATGCGCACGGCGGGCACTTTTACAAGAAAAGCATTCAAAGCATTAATTACAGCATGTTCAACATAATGAGTTTAGTTGAAACCTACCACAACTAAACCACAACATCTATCGATGAACTTCTTGCCGCCTCAATCTCTGCAATAGCAAAAACATCTTCATCGGTTACAACGCCTTGATCATACGCATTTTTTAAAGTAACATATTCATCTTCCTCTATATACACCAAATAATCGTAGGACGGAGAAGGGATTGTCGCTATATACGTTTCTCCCACATAATACTCTTCCGTCACAGGGGGTTCCCATGCATCTTTAACTTTCATTTTTACAAAATCAACACGATATCCAGAAAACGTACCGACTGTATATATAGTTTCAACTGTTACATTCCCATTGCTACACGCACCCAACAGCACGCAACATATCATAGCAATCGCTGTCACAGCACACAATAAAAATCGTCTCATTTTTACTCCTTGATTTTTACTTCCTCAAAATCAGATAAGAATCGTGTTATGAACAACATAATATCGGAAAGTTGCAGAACCTTCATCCAAACCATGCGCACAAGATATTACTCTATAACGCTGCCCGCCTACCGTATATTCAATTGATGTCGTAATCCATCCCGCTAAAAAATTCTCTGAAATAGAAACCTTCTTAGAACTTTTTGCACCAATTGTTGTCCATACAACATCACTCAATCCAGAAAACGATTTCGCATCATCTCCAAAACACATCTTTGAATTATATGCTACCGTAACGGAATAATTATTAGGATTTCTTAGATTTATGCTCCATACACCATCTGTTTTACCCGAAACACTTAATCTTAATGGTGCCGGGATCACATCATAGTTTTGTTGCGCATACTGCATTGCACCACTTGCTGATAATCTTAACGATTGATACTGAACTCCATTATTCTAATTCTTGCAAAACACCTTATGTTTAAAATATCTTCATTTGCCTATTCCCCCCTCTTTGATTTTTTATACACAAATTATAACACAACATTATGTAACTTTCTACCAACTTTCAAAAAATTTTTTGTCAACTTTTGAGCTCATTTGTTAACATTTTGCCAACTTTCACTGATTTTTCGGCCTTTTTTTGGCCGTGCGGGGAAGGAGCCCGCGGCATATTTGCCGCGGGCTCCTTTCGATCCTTAAAAAACTATACGGTATGTTTGTGCGATCAACTTAAACACACGCCGGCGGCGCTGTATAAAAGCGCGTCGGTCGTCTTTTCCACCCAGTCGCGGTCGTCAAATTTATAACGCATCCGCGCCATCCAATACTTCTGCTCGCCGCCCGTGGAGACGGAAAGCTCTAACGTTTCGCCTATGTTCAGATCGGCGATATACTCGCGCCCTTCCAATTCCATGGCGGTATACGATTCCTGATAGGTCTTAGAGGAGTACAGCTCGACGTAGACGATAATGACCGAGGGGAACAAAGTAAATTCGTTTTTGACCTGCGCCCATATCCGGCCGTCTTCCCCATGCATGCCCAACGTCAAATTCGTGATCAAACCGCGCTCCGCCTCAACCTCGGCATCCGCCGCGTACTCTGCGGACTTCGCTTCGGCGACGGTAAACGAGGCGACGCCCGCAAAACAGCACGCCGCACAGGCGAAGGCGAGCAGTGCGCCCAAACACCTTTTTTTGACAACATTCATATCGGCACCTACCTTTTTGGCTATGATGATATAACTATTATACCATAAACGAAGGAACGATACAAGGCTTTTGCGGTTGGCATTTTGTCAACTTTTGTTGACACTTTGCGCACATATGTAAACTTATTGCCAACTTTTGCCCGCTAATTCCCGCCTTTTGTAAACCTTTTGCCAACTTTGGGGCGCACTTGCGCCTTTTTCTTACTTTTCAGTAAATGCACCATGAGCGCGGCGCCGCCCGCCAACAAGAGCGCAGCGACGATGGATACGAGGACAATTACCCCGCGGGACGTCAAGCCCCCGGTAATCGATTGGACTACTTGATCGCCTTCTACAGTTACCAAGAACATACAAATCAATATCGCCGCCACCGCGACGACCAGCAGCATGGCGGCAGAAAGCGCCGCCACCGCCGCCCAAGGTTTGCGCCGCGCTTTGGGGGCGGCGCAAGCCTCTTCTTCGGCCGGCGATACCGCCCACTCCGCAATGGGCACTGCGGCCCCTTGCAGGGCAAAGAGCTGCGCATCCCCTGTAAACGCTTCCAAAAGCGGCGCAGGCGGCGCTGCGGCTGCGGCGCACTCGACGGCGAACTCGGCGGCGAGGCGGTCTTCGGCGGCGTTTTCCGCGGCATTTTGTCCGCAAGCGCCTTCGGCCGCGTCTGCCAAGGCGCGGCCCTCCGCCACTTCTTCCGCGGCGGGGCTTTGCGCGCACTCCTCTGCGGCGAGCAGCTGCAGCTGCTGCCGTTCTTCTTCATCCATACAAAAACATTCGCCGAGTTTTTGCAGCACCCTTGCCCGCGGCTTTACTTCGTCCGTCTCCCACAGCGAGATCATCCGACGGCTGACGCCCATGCGCTCGGCAAATTGCTCTTGCGAAAGTTTGGCGCGCCTGCGCAGTTTGCGGATGAATTCGCCCAAAGTACATATCTGCTGCGGCGACACTTCCTCCCCTGTAAAGTAAGACATATCGACGCCGAACACGCCGCAGATCGCCTGCAACACCTTTACCTTGGGACGGCAGACATCTGCCTCCCACTTTGAAACCGTCTGCCGCGTGACGCCGAGAACTTTGGCGAGCTCTCCCTGCGACATGCCGCCGTCTTCGCGCAGCAATTCTATCTTTTTACCGACGAACAATTCCATTGCAAGCCTCCGTACATACCAAATCAAAGGGAAGGGCGCGCCCTCTTTGCTTTGACTTGTATAGTATAACAGATTTTTACAAAAAAGGCAAGGAAACGCCGCCGCGGGCGTCTGCAAAGGCGCCCGCGGCGGGTTTGAGCGGGCGAAACGTCAGCAGCGGGGCGAGGAGGCGGGGCGCTAAGAAAAAGGGCGCAAGAGGCGCCCTTCCGTTTGTTCCTATGTTCAAAAGCGGCGCAAGAGGCGCCCTTTTCATTGCCTTTATATATGCGGCCGCAACATGAACGATCGCTATTCATTGCATAAAATATTCCCGCACGAGCTGCTTTCCGCCGCTTCTTTGCACGGCGCCGCCGGCAATGAGGAAAGCCCGATCGCACAGCGCTTCGGCGCAGCGCACGTCGTGCGTGACGGTGAGCATGGTGTTGCCCGTCTGCTCATGGAGCTTGTTGAGGATCTCCACCATCTGGCAGAGGCCGTCGTAGTCCTGCCCTACCGTCGGCTCGTCTAAAAGCAAAACTTCGGGCCGGCAGGCGACGACGGCGGCGATGGAGACGCGGCGCTTCTGCCCTTCGGAGAGCGACTGCGGGTGGCGGTGCCAGAGGTGCTTTATTCCGAAAAGTTCGGCGATATGCTCCGCGTATGCGGGCGAGGGCGCGCCGAAGTTTATCTCCTTTTCCACCGTGGGCATAAACAGCTGGTAGTCGGGATCTTGATAGACGACGCCCACCTTTTTGAACCAGGCGCGGCTGCCGCGCGGTTTTTGCTTGAACTTTTCGCCGATATACTGCGCGATGGTGCCGCCCGTGGGCTTATACAGCCTTGCGATGAGCCGCATGAGCGTCGTCTTGCCGCAGCCGTTTTCGCCGAGGAAAACCGCTCTTGCTCCCTTGGGAATTTCGAGCGTGATATCTTGTAAGATGGCGCGCTCTTTTTTGATCGAAAAGGCGACTTTTTCCAGCTTGAACAGCGGCGCGGCTCCTGCAAAGGGCTGGCAGCGATCTTCTATCTTTGCCGTCTGCGCCTGCAAATATGCCGCCTTGTCCGCTATTTTTTTGACCGTTTTATCGCCGATGTGCCACACGGCATCGACAAAGGGAAGCACCATATCGAGGCGGTGTTCGATGACGAGAACGCAATACCCCGCCTCGGCGAGCGAGCGGAGGGTGCCCATCAGCATCGACGCGCCGTCTTTATCGAGATTGGCGAGGGGTTCGTCTAAAATGACGATCTTCTGCCCCATGGCCAGCGTGCTTGCGGTGATGAGCCGCTGCTTTTGCCCGCCCGAAAGGGTGCGGCACTTGCTTGCCTTTTCTAATTTCATCAGGCGGCAGACGATGTCTACCTGCTTTTGTATCTTGTCGGGCGGGAAGGCGAGGTTTTCGCAGCCGAAGGCGATCTCGTCCTCGACGATCTTCTGAACGATCTGCTCGTCGGCGTTCTGCAATACGACGCCCACTTTGCGGCAGATGTCGCCGAGCTTTTTGCCCTTGACGTCTTCGCCCGCGATCTTCACTTCGCCCGCAAGTTCGCCGCCGTTGACGTTGGGGATGATGCCGCTGACAATGTACATGAGCGTGCTCTTCCCCTCGCCCGAATGCCCGGAAAGGAGGGTGACTTCGCCGTACTCTGCGGAAAAATCGGCGTTTTCGAGGATCTTTGTCTTTCCGTCGTAGGAAAAGCTCACTTGTCTGAGTTCTATCGCCTTCATAAGACCACCGCCAACACCGCGCCCGCGACAATGCCGAGGATAAACAGCAGGTCGGAAAGGACGGGATATTCCTTTTTATAGATAGAGTACAGGCCACCGCCCAGCGTAAAGCCGCGCGTTTCGACGGACAGCGCCAGCGTGTCCGAAATGTTGACGAGCCGCATGACGAAGGGTACAAGGAAGGCGCGGTAGAGTATTTGGGGGTCAAAAACGCTGCCCGCGCCGCGCGTCTTCATCGCCTCGCGCACCTGCTTTATCTCCCCTTTGAGCATGGGAACGAAGGACATGGAGATGAGCATGCCGAGCGTTACCGCCCGCGGGGTGTGCACCTGCGAGAGGCTGCGCGTCATCCGCACGGCGGCAACAGACATGCTGAGCGCAACCCCTAAAAAGAGCGCGGCGAAGCGGTTGAGCATGGAGAGTGCCGCGGCAAGATCGCCGCCCGCCGAGGCGTAGGCGATGCCCGCAAACGCGCCGCCGAAGAGGATAAACGCCGGCAGCATTTTGAGCACCCCTTGGAAGCACCCGAAGATGCAAAGCCACACGAGCACGCCGAGAAGGTACCAGCACAGATCTTCGCTTCGAGCCATGACCAAGCCGAAGACGATGACAAACAGCGACGCGGCGATGGCGATGAGCGGGTAGAGTTTTGTTTTGAATCGGAAAAACGTCACTTTTTGAGCACTCCTGCTTTCTTCAATTCTCTTGAGATAAGCATCCCTATAACTGAGCCGACAAAGCACAGCGCGGCGATGGCCGCCGTCATGCCTACGATCACCCACGGGTCTGTCGCGCCCAAAAACATGGTGACCGCCTCATTTTCCGCACCCGTCACGGTGTAGTTGACGTTATAGTAGAGCCACAGGAGCGGCACGGTGAGCGGCATATACAGCGTGCCCGCCAACACGCACGCCCAGTCGCTTTGATAGCTGCGGAAGACGGCAAACACCAGCAGCTCCACCACCACCGCGCACACGGCGATGAGCGCCATGGGCGGGAACATCATCACCAAAAACAGGGCGATGAAGATGCCCATGACGGTCATGGAGCCGGCTTTGCGCACCTTCATCAGCCCTATCACGGGGAAGATGGAAAATTGCAGCCCCAGCCCGAGCTGTATGATGCCGAACACGGGAACGTGGATGAGAAGCGGCATGATGGCGCTCGTCACCAGCGTACACGCCGTGATGATGGCGAGAAAGACGATGTCCTTGATCTTGAAACGGTGGAACATCTTGCTCTCGTCTTTGTCGCGCGCCTCGCGTTTTTTGCGCTTTTCTTCAAACGCCGCCTGTTTGGGGGCGATCTCCGCCTGCATGGCAAGCGTGTTTTCGATGAGCGCGGCGACGTCGGCGGTTTGATGATTTACTTTATCCATATTTACCCTCCTAAAACTGCGGAGATGCGAGCAAGACAAGGAACGCGCGGATTTGCAAGGGGAGTGTACAAAGACGTACATGACCCGCTGCAAAACGCAAGCGTGACACCGTATTGCGACGCATATACGCAGTTTTACACCTCGCGCATAACGCCGCTATCAACCCTGTAAATCCTGTCGGCTATCGCCATTGTGGACTCCCTGTGCGACACCAGAATGATGCTCTTTTTGCTCTTCTGTTCGGCGAGGGACTTTAAGATCATGCCCTCGTTGATGCTGTCCACGTTGCTCGTCGGCTCGTCTAAAAGGATCAATTCGCTGCCTTTCAGAAACGCCCGCGCAAGCCCGATGCGCTGTTTTTCGCCGGCGGAGAGGTTGTCGCCCATCGCCCCGACCTGCGTCTTGTATCCTTCGGGCAGAGACATGATAAAGTCGTGCACCGAAGCCATTTTGCAGGCTCTTTCCATTTCTTCCTGTGAGGCAGAAGGCTTGGCAATGCGCAGATTGTCTTCAATACTCTCGTCAAAGAGATAGGTCGTCTGCGAGACCATCGTCACGTTGTCGAGAAGGTCATCCGAGTCGATGGTATCGACGTCCATGCCGTTGTAAGCGATACTTCCTGTATCCTTTTCCCAAAAACGGAGGAGAAGTTTTAAGAAGGTAGATTTGCCGCAGCCGCTCTCCCCCACGATGCCGATGATCTCGCCCTTTTGGGCGTGCATGCACACGTCTTTGAGAACGGGCACACTTCTTTCATAGGCAAAGGACAGGTCTTTGACCGAAAGATTTTCGTAACGGAAAGTTTTTCCGTTCTTTACAGGCGTGACGGCGGGTTTTTCTTCCAAAAGGTTCAAAACCCTGTCGCCGCTGGCAAAGGTCTGCGTGAGGTTGCCGGGCAGAGCCGACACCGCGAGCACGGGGCCGAAACTGCCGAAGATGGTCACCACGCCGATGAGCATTTTGCCGAGGTCGAGAAGTTCATGATGCACGAGCAAAATGCCGACGATGAGCGAGATTGCAATGAACAGCGTCACGCAAAGTTCGGTGGCAGCGCCTGCCTTTGTGATGCCGTGCTTCATCTTCTTCGTCTCTTGCAATAGGATATCCGAACGGCGGTCGACTTCCGCTTCCCTGTCCTGTTCGGCGTTGTTGAGGACGATGTCTTTGATGCCCTTGATGCTGTCGAGGAAGTAGGAATTGAAGGAAGCAAATTCGCGGCGGTAGTTGACGCCCGACTCTTTGAGCGCCCTTGATGAGAGGAGCGGCACGACGATGCCGATGACGACAAATCCCGCAAGCGCCACGAGGGCGAGATACCACGAGGAGATAAAGCCCACGAACAGGAACACGGCGAGCGACACCAGCACGGCGATACAGACGGGTGAAATCGTGTGCGCGTAGAACACTTCCAGCGTTTCGATATCCGAAGTGATCATGGCGATGATGCTGCCCTTCTGCTTGCTTTCCAGTTTTGCGGGGCAAAGCACGCGGAGCGCGCCGAAGATCTTATCGCGGAGGACCGCCAACAGTTTGAAGGCGATATAGTGGTTGCTGTATTGCTCGAAATATCTGAGCCCGCCGCGGATAACGCCGCAGCCGACGGCGATGCCGATGACCCAGCCCCACGCGAGCGGGATCTCCGCACACAAGCCGAGGACGCCCAAAGCCTTGGCAACGCCCGCAGCCCCCGCGACGGTCACGCCCATGGCGGCGATAAACCCGATGCTTCCGTTGAGCACGGCGAGCACCATGATATAGGAAAGAGAGCCTAAAAGCACGATCAGGCTTGCCATAATCTTGGCGCCGCTGCGGCGAAGTTTTGTTTTCATACGCTCACCTCCTTCGCCATAATGCGCGCCACGTCTTTATATCCTTCCTCTAATTCTTTCTGCGCGTTGAACAGTTTTGCATAGCCGCCGCTTGCTGCCATGAGCTGCGCATGGCTGCCATGCTCTTTCACTTCCCCTTCTTCCATAAAATAGATATTGTCCGCGGGGACGACGTTGGCAAGGCGGTGCGAGATGACGATGACGCTCTTTTTTTCGCTCATCGCCTTGATATTGCGCATGATGATGGCTTCCGACTCGATGTCGATATTGCTCGTCGCTTCGTCAAAGACGTAGACGTCTTTATCCGCCACGAGGTTGACGGCGAGCGCCAGCCGCTGTTTCTGCCCGCCGGATAGGTTGTTGGCGTCCTCCGTGATGACTTTATCCGGCCCGCCGTTTTCTTGGATAAACCCGGCGAGATTGACTTTTTCGAGCGCCGCCCAGATCTCCTCGTCGCTTACATTCTTTTTTGCAAGCTCGAAGTTGGCGCGCACGCTGTCGTTGAAGATATAGGTGTTGTAGGAAACGGAGGCGATATGCGAGTAGTACGACTCCCTCGTCACGCTCTCCAAAGGCTTGCCGCCGACGGCGACGACGCCGGACTGCGGGCGGTATGCCCCGATGAGGATACCCACGACGGTGCTCTTCCCGCAGCCGCTCTCGCCGACGATGGCGGTCATGCCCTTTTCGGGGAAGGTCATGGAAGTATTTTTCAAAACGTCGCGCTTGCCGTCGTAGGAGAAGGTGACGTTTTCCAGCTTTAATCGCGTTCCCGCCACGTCCTCTTTGCCCCATACGGGATCGGGAAGGTTCAAAAGGGATATGATCTTTTTCCCCGCGCTGGCGCCGTTCATGGCGACGTGGAAGGCAGAGCCGAGCGAGCGCAGCGGCAGGAAAAATTCCACCGCCACCAAAACGAGGAAGAGCGCCGCCGCAGGAGCCAGCCAGCCGTTCATCAGCCCCACGATGACAAGCGCGATGCCCGCGCCCGCGCCGCCGTAGGCGACCAAGTCCATGATGGTGGTGCTGGCAAGCTGCATGACGAGCACTTTCATGGTAATTTTGCGGAACTCTTCCGCGCTCGCGTTCATCTTTTTGTGGCGAGCGGCGTCTGCCTTGAAAATTTTCAGCTCTTTCAAGCCCTGCACGCTGTCTAAAAAGGCGTCGCCCATCGAGGTGTACTTGCCCCAATATTTGGCGAATATCTTTTTGGCGTACTTTGAGACCGCCACGATGGAGACGGGAATGAGCGGCACACACGCCAAAAGCACCAACGAAGTGCGCCAGTCTATCCCAACGCAAATGCAGAACAAAAGTATCGGCGCGAGCATGGAAAAAAAGAACTGCGGCAGATATGTGGAGTAATACAGATCGAGCTGTTCGATGCCCTCCATTGAAACCTGCGTCAGTCCTGCCATGCTCATGCCGTCCGTCGAGCGCACGCCGAGTTTTAAGATTTTGTCATAAGTGCGTTCGCGCAAGTCCTTTTTGACCTTGCGCCCCAGCATATCTTTCAGATTCCCCGTCGTCCTGCTCGCAATATAGCGGACAATGATTGCCACGACCGCCGTTATCGCGGGATATATGTAGGAGAGCGGTTCGTATCCCTCGATAAGAAAGTACACCGCCCAGCAAATGCTCGCCGTGATGCCGATGTTGGCGAGCATACCGAGCACCATCAAGAGGACGGTATAGACGACGTACTTTTTGTTTCCGCCGATAAGTTTTAAGAGTTCTTTGTCAAACATTTGCTTTCGCCTTTGCCTCTTTTCTTAATTTCCGTTTGTAGCTTATCATCTGAAAGACGTGTCTGCATGCGAACACGGGGTGCGTGAAGAGCATCCGCGGGCCCGCCCACTTCATCACGTTCTTGATCTTTTCG
>DXEW01000004.1 GCA_019114755.1 Candidatus Borkfalkia faecavium | reverse complement strand
CGTAAGTGCAGGGATGCTTTCCGACTGTAAAGTTCCGCAGCCGGAGCAGTAGCGGATGCGCCTGCCCGCCACGTTGCAAGAGGCGGGCGTGAGGGTGACCCATTCGCCGTAAGTATGGACGTGTTCGCCGCTTTCGCCGCCTTCGCCGGGGTCTGGTTGCGGATCATCTGCCGCCTGTTTTGCACCGCAAACGCCGCAAAAACCATCCGAAAAGGCGTGTTCTTCTATCTCTATTTCATCGCAAATAGAACAAACACGCATGTGTGCGCCGTCCTCGCCCGGAAGCCAAATACCAAAATCATGTCCCGACGGCGGCGTCTCTTCCGTCTCGCTGTAGCCGCAGGCGCATTGCAGCAGAGCGACGCCATTCTCCGTGCAAGATGCTTCCGTCAGCTGTACGCGCAGCAGGGTATGTGCCTGCGGGGCGGAGCTTTCGCCGCATTCCACGCACACCATATAATGAGAATCGACATCCGGAACTATTACCATACGGTGCGCACATCCGCCGCATCCCGCCGGCACAGCGAGCAAAACAAGGCAGAAAAAGAGGCAAAAAGCAGCAGCAAACCGTCTGGCAAACATAGGCGTTTCTCCTTTGGTGTAAAATATTAAATCGGCATATATAACGTGTATATGTGTATTAAAATGTGCGCGTAAATTTGTGCATTTCTGCCGATATGCGCGATTTATATACACTCGCATATATGTTTATGATAATGATATCATACCCTGCCCGCTCTTTCAATACTTTTTCAAAAATCGTTAAAAAAATTTTTTTGACATGGGTAAAACGCCGAACGCAGTTAAAATCGGCATTAAAGTTTTTGCCAAGCTTTCAAGTTTCCGCCAATTTTTTGAAAGAAAAAAATCACATGCCGACTGAAAAATTCAGTAAATCAATTATTAAAAATTTCAGCCGCGCAACGCGCGGCTGATACTTTTATCGGGAGGGGGAAGAAATGCGCCCGACGGCCGCAGCGCTCGGGGGGGGGAGAGATTTTATCCTCGGTCAAAAATATGCCTATGTGGAATGTTTAGAACTGCTGCAGCGCCTTGTCGTTCCTTCCGAACTGTATATCGATTTTGCGATCGAAGACAAATATCCGCTGGAATGAGGCGGGCAGAAAACTGCCCCCAAAAATCAGGGCTTGACAAAGCGCGAAATTATGCTATAATAAAAGTATACGGCGCTGAGAGTGCGCAAGGGTATAAAACGGCAGAGGAAACAGAGATGATACGCATTGCCATTGTAGAAGACGAGGCTTCGGCTTCGTCGCAGCTTGTGCAATATATTGAGCGATATTGCGAAAAAAGCGGTATTTTGCACGAGCTAAAGATATTTGATAATCCCGTTAGCTTTTTAGATGCCTATAAAGTCGATTTCGACGTCATCTTTTTGGATATCATGATGCCGGATATGGACGGCATCCGGGCCGCACATAAAGTGCGGGAAAGAGACGGCGAGGTGCCTATCATCTTCGTCACCAATATGCGCCAGTTCGCCATCAAAGGGTACGAGGTGGGCGCGCTCGACTTTATCGTCAAACCCGTATCCTATTACGGATTCGAGATCGCCTTCCGCAAGGCATTGCGAGCGATCGCACAGCGGCAGGAGGCGCAGGTCACCGTCTTCGTGCGGGGCGGGGCAAAGCGTGTGGCGGTGTCAGACCTGCGCTATGTAGAAGTTTCTCTGCACAGGCTCATCTATCATCTGATAGAAGAGAGTGTGGAGACGGGCGGAAACCTGAAAGACGTAGAACAGGCGCTCTACCCCCTCGGCTTCCGCCGCTGCAACCATTGCTATATCGTCAACATGCGCTACGTCACGGAAATACGCGAAAATTCAGTCATCTTGGGGCCGGGTGCGGAAGAATTGCAGGTGAGCCGTTCCAAAAAGAAGGCGTTTTTGGGCGAGCTGTCTAAATATTGGGGAGGCTGATATGGGCTTTGAAGAATTTTATGATTCCGTCTGGAATATCGAATACATCTGGCAGATCCTCATCGCCGAGGCGCTGTGCTGCTTCTGCTTCAAGAGGAGAAAACACTTTGAGACGCGGGCGGTCATCGCGATCGTCGCCTGCATCGCCTTTTATATGCTTGCCCGCCTGGCGGACGGCGCGCTCGAAGCATGCCGGGCGCCGCGCTTTTTATACGGGTTCAAAATGTATTTGACCTTTTTCGTGACGATTGCCGCCATGAAAGTATGTTTTAACGAATCTATTTGGAGCGTCTTGTTTGCTGCATCGGCGGCACAGCTGATGCAGCACCTCGCCTTTGAAGTCGCAAGTATGTTGATGGATGTATGCGGCATCCCATGGAATGCCGTCGGGTATATCCTGTTGCACCTGTTCACCTTCGCCGCCGTATACGTCGCCGCTTACTTTTTGCTGCTGCGGAAGATGGCAAATAAGCAGTTTTCCAATATCGGCAACAAGCGCATGATCTTTGTCACCATCGTATGCACCCTCATCTGTTTTACGCTCAGCTGGTACGGGCAGCGCTTTTTTACCGAAGAGGCGGCCGTCGTGTTCCGCAGCACGCTGATCGTTGTATGTTTCATCTTGCTCGCTTATCAGTTCAGCTTTTTAGATAACTCTACCGTCATTCAGCAAAATATACAGTTGCAGCAGATGCTGATCGAAGCGCAGGAGCGCTACAACATCGCCGACGAAAAGCGCGAGATCATCAACATCAAGTGTCACGACATCAAAAAACAACTGCGCGAATACGGGCAGCGCCTGCGCATCGACGGCGATTCCATGGACGAGATGTTGGAAGCCGTCAACATCTACGACGCATCCATGCACACCGGCAACGATGCCTTAGACGTGATCCTCTCCGATAAGGCGCTGCACTGCGAAAAGCACGGCATCCAGTTCGGCGCCATCGTCGACGGCGCCGCCTGCAGCTTTCTGCCGCCCATGGACTTGTACGCGCTGTTCGGCAATATTTTAGACAACGCCATCGAGGCAGTCAATCAGTTGGACCGGCGTGAAAAGGCGGTCATCAACCTCAACGTGCATACCGAGGGAAAGCTGCTCCTTATCCACTGCGAAAACTACTTCAACGGCACCCTGCAGTTTGCCGACGGCCTGCCTCTTTCCACAAAAGGGGAGGATGCCTATCACGGTTTCGGCGTCAAAAGCATCCGCATGGTGGCGGAAAAGTACGGGGGGACGATGTCCGTCTCCGTCGATGGCGACGTGTTCGCCGTCAACGTCATCCTGCCGCTGCAAGAGGGCAAACAAAAAGACCTGCCCGCCCTTGCTGAGGACAGCGCAAAGGCAAAAACCGAATAGGCGCATCCGCCTTCCACCATCCATAGGCGCTTCCGCCCTTTTCCGCCCCGCAAGGTTCCCTTGCGGGGCGTTTTCTATGCCGCGCAGTCGAACGGGTCTCGCCTCCTTGTCATTTCGACCTCGTCGTCGCTCGCCTATGCTGCCAGCATTTTGCCGAACGGTAAAATGCTCGACTTGCAAGGCGGCTCCTCCTCTTCCCAAAAATCTCGCTTCGCTGCGATTTTCGGGAACCCTGTTTATTGACCGAGTGGAGAAATCTTGCGCGCAAGCGCATCGGTAGACAAACGCCTTTGCCGTGTTCGGAACGGCTTTTGCGTTCTGTACAAGATCCCTCTGTTCGGTCGTACTACTTCCTCGATCGGGATGACAACGATGCCTCGGCTGCCCCCTTTTTTACGGCTTATGCACGAAAACCGACGGGTTAGAAGGCTCGTATTGCATTTCAAAAAATCGGTGTTATACTGAGTCCGAATTTAAACAGCGGCCGCTGTTACAGCAAAAATTTTGCAGGAGGGAAAAGAAGAAACGAGTATCTTTTGTTTCAATTTTGCACTAAAAAAATAAGATTAGAGGTTATCAACATGAAAAATCAAATCAAATCGGCCACGCGTTGGCTCGTGCTCATGCTTTGCGCCGCGTTTTTGCTTTCCTTTACCGCCGTGCTTTCCGGCTGTGGCGAAGAAAAGACGGTCACGGACGTGCAGATGATGATGCCGCCTACCAAGACGGAATACATCGTAGGGGAATCTTTCGATCCTGACGGCATGGTCATCACAGCCTTGTATTCAGACGGCACCCGTTCTGAGATCACCGATTACACGATCGACAAGACGGGCCCCCTCGCCTTGTCTGACACGGAAATTACAATTACCTATCAGGATTATACGCTCACACAGCCCATCACCGTGATCAACGCGGGCGATAAGGTCGTGCTGACTCTCGCCAACGGCGTCGACCGCTGCGAACTGTATGCGGACGGCACCATTTATCTGGGCGGCGGCGGCGGTTCGCTTCGGAAGCCGAACGTGGCATATTGGACGTGGGACGGCTCTGAACTGGAGATCTGGATCCCGCTCGTGACGGCAGGTTCCAGCTGGGGCGACCAGACCATCGACCCCGAACCCACCAAAATGGAGCTCGAATACGACGAACAGAACAATATCCAGTTCGCCTATATGCTCGCCGGCAAATGGCAGATGCATTACTTCATCCAGTATCGCGACTGGTCGCAAGTGCTGACGCCCGATGCCAGATACCCGATCGGTCAATAAAGGAGTGATTCAATGAAAAGATCCAGAATATTCAGAGGCGTGACGTCGGTTTTGCTGCTGATCGAATGCGTCATTTTAGGGCTCACCATCGCCATGTTCAGTTTCGCATCCTTCATCAACATTGCGCTCGGCGTCGAAACGAGCAAGCTCGTCTTGAAAGACGGCGTCACCAGCGAAGAAGATGTCGAAAAGCCGCAGTACTTCAAGAGCAAATTTGCCAAAGACATCAACAACCCGACGGAAGAGGAGATCGCCGCAAAGAATGAGGCGGTAGCCGCCTTCGTCGAGCTGGAAGAGGAAGAGGGCTCCGTCCTTCTCAAAAACGACAACAATGCCCTTCCCCTCTCCGCAGATGAGATCAAAAACGTGAACCTTTTCGGCCGTTCCACGGTCAACCCGTACACCAAGTCCAACTCGGGCGGCGGCAGCGGCGGCACCTATATCGATTACCTCACCGCCCTCACAGAAAAGGGGTTCACCTACAACCAGACGCTGGTCGAGGCATATCAGAACGACACCTCGCCCACGCGCTCCGGTTCTGCCAGGACGATCGGCGAATCGCCGGTATCCGTCTACACGAGCGCGGTGCAGAGCTCCTTCTCCGGCAGCGATGTCGCCATCGTCATGCTTTCGCGTGAAGGCGGCGAATCCAACGACCTGTACCTGCCTCATCAGGATTCGGAAGGCATCTCGCAGCTGGCGCTGCACAAAGACGAGAGAGACATGCTCCAGCTCGTCAAGCAGTATAAAGACAACGGCACCTTCAAAAAGGTCATCGTGCTTCTGAATACGAGCAACCCGATGGAAGTGCACTGGTTCGACGATTACGGCGTAGATGCGGCCATCTGGATCGGCGGCCCCGGCAAGAGCACCGGTTTTCGTGGTGTTCCCGACCTGTTGACGGGTGCGGCGAACCCTTCGGGCAGGCTGGTCGATACCTATGCCACCAATTCGCTCTCCGCTCCTGCGACAGCGAACTTCGGCGAATTCACCTATACCAACCGCTCCGATGTCGTTGCCGGCGTTACCGACAATGCTTCTGAATGCACCTACTACGTCGTCCATCAGGAGGGCATCTACGTCGGATATAAGTATTATGAGACCCGCTACGAAGATGTCGTCCTCGGCCAGGGCAACGCCGATGCAAACGTCGGCATCTGGGCTTCCGAGGGCAATACCTGGGATTATGCGGATGAAGTTTCGTACCCCTTCGGCCACGGCCTCTCGTACACCACCTTCACCCAGACCATGGACGAAACGGTGGACAACGGAGATGGTACCATGACCGTGCGCGGCACCGTCACCAATACGGGCAGCGTCGCGGGCAAGTCGGTCGTAGAGCTGTATGCGCAGACCCCTTACGGCGATTATGAAAAGGAAAACAAGGTAGAAAAGGCGGCGGTGCAGCTGGTCGGCTTCACCAAAACGGATCTGATCGAGCCGGGTGCTTCGGAAGAGTACGAGATCACCTTCGATAAATACTTCCTCGCCTCGTACGACTACACGAACGCCAAGACGTATATCATGAGCGAAGGCGCCTATTACCTCGCCGTCGGCGACAACGCGCACGACGCATTGAACAACATCCTCGCCGCCAAGGGCGCGACCGGTATGGTCGATGCCGACGGCAACCCCGTTTCCGGCGACGCGGACAAGACGTATTCCTGGACGCAGGACGAGCTGGACGCCGAAACATACAGCACCACCTCTACGTCCGGGGTCACCAACCGCCTCGACGAGGCAGACATCAACTACTGGGTAGAAGATACGGTTACCTACCTTTCCCGTGCGGATTGGGAAGGCACTTATCCCGTAGAGGCCGTCGAGATCACGGCGAACAAAGAACTGATCGACGTGCTGTGCGACAGCCAGTACGAAAAACCCGCCAACGCGCCCTCCGCAATGAACGTCGTGACCGGCGTGCAGAAGGGCATCAAACTGGCAGATATGTATAACGTGCCCTACGACGATCCGCTGTGGGACGAATTCATCAGCCAGCTCACCGTGTCTGAGCTGATCGTATCCCTGATGGACGGCGGCGGCATTGCCGAGCAGATTTCCATTGCGGCGCCGAACACCAGCAACGGCGACGGCCCCGACGGTATCGCGGGCAACGCCTATGTCAACCAGAGCGTGGCAGCCTCTTCCTGGAGCACCGAAATGCTCGCACTGCGCGGCTATTACATGGGCGAGGACGCCGTTCTCAACCACAGCGCGCAGCAGGTCTGGTGCCCGGGCGTAGATACCCACCGCACCCCCTTCGGCGGCAGAAACTTCGAGTATTACAGCGAAGATGCGAACCTCGCCTACATCCTCGGAGCGGCGCAGACAAAAGAGATGGAGGCCATGGGCGTATCCGTCGGCCCCAAACACTTCTTCGCCAACGACCAGGAGACCTGGCGTACCGGCGTTTCCACCTACGGCAATGAGCAGGGCTTCCGCGAGATCCAGCTGCGTGCCTTTGAAGGCCTGTTCACCGAGGGCGGCGCTACCAGCGTCATGACTTCGTTCAACCGCATCGGGCCCATCTGGGTCGGGCACTATTCCGAAGTGCAGGACGATATCCTCCGCGGAGAATGGGGCTTTGTCGGCATCGTCATCACTGATGCCGCGGGCGTCAACAGCTATATGCACTCTGTCGGCGCGATCATGAACGGCACGGATATGTTCTGCTACACGTCCGATGCCGCTGCCGACATGAGAACGGCAGATATCAACGCCGGCATCCGCGACAACGACGACGGCAACATCGTCGAGCACCTCAAAGAGATCAACCACCGCATCTATTACACCTATGCGCACACCAACCTGATGAACGGGCTTTCGAGTATGTATGACGTCGTCTCCGTCACGCCTTGGTGGCAGCCGGTCATCATCGCGATCAACTGCGTGTTCGGCGCTGCGATCGTCGTCACGGGTGTCATGTTCGCCGTGACTGCATACGGCAAAAAGAATAAGAAGGAGGGCGTAGGCAATGTTCAAAAATAAAACCGTCGGCTTTTATATCGGCGCGGCGGGCGGGCTCATCGGCCTCGTGACCACCGTCATCTATCTGATCTACAGCCTGTCTGTCGATCTGTTCGCTCCGGAAGTATTCATCTTCCTGCTTTTGGGCACGTTGAGCGAAGTGCTGGTGCTGTTTGTAGACTGGAAGTTCGCGCCAATCCTCCCCGTACTCTTCTTCTCACTGGCGTTTGGTTTGCATATCAACGACCGTGTGCTGATGTTTGAAGAGATGATCAACCAGATCTACGGCATGAACGAGCGCGGCGCCATCCTGTGGGTGGTCTTGGTGCTGCTTGCACTCAACCTCGTCAGCGCCATCGCCTCCATCATAGCCTCTTTCTCCTCGCGCGAGCGCGAACAAACCGTCCTGCGCGTCGAGTGATCTTTTCCTCCAACATATCCAAAGAAGGCAAGCCCGTCGGGCTTGCCTTTTTGCGTGAGGATGCCTTTGCGGCTTTGCCGAAAGGGGCGCAGACGAAAAATGTCATCCTTCGGAATAAGAGGAAAAAAGTTACGCATACTTTTGTCGTAAAAGGGCGGCGTCGGCGCAGGCAGAGCATATCTTGCGCCATCGCGTGGCTCAAAGGGCGGCTAAAAAACGCATGTCTGCCGCACGGCAAAAGGCGTGCAGAAAAATTGCGCGTTTGCCGCACAGTAAAAGGCGGCTCCGTGTCCGCCGCGTCAAAAGGCGGGCTCACGCCCGCCGCACAGTAAAAAGGGAGGAGCATATGAAAATAACGGAAAACAAAGGGAGGAAAAGGCAATGAAGGCGACGGGTATCGTGAGGAGGATAGACGAACTCGGCCGCGTGGTCATTCCCAAAGAGATCCGCCGCACGCTGCGCATCAAAGACGGCGACCCTTTGGAGATATTCACAGACCGCGACGAGCTGATGCTGAAAAAGTATTCGCCCATCGCCACGCTGGAGCGCTTTTCGGAGGGGACGACGCGCTCGCTCAACGATTTGAGCGGCTATCTCGCCGTCATCTGCGACACCGACGAGGTGCTCTACGCGGCGGGCGAAGGGCGGAAAGAGTTCGCCAAAAAGCACATTTCCGAAGAGCTCGGCCGCATCCTGCGCGACAGGCGCAGCTATGTCGCCAACCTTTCGGAAGGGGACAGCATCGTTCCCCTCACCGAAGACGCCGCCGCGGCGGTGACGGCGCAGGTCATCGTGCCCATCGTGGCGGGCGGCGACTGCCTGGGGGCGGTGTCGCTCGTGTCCATGCAGGCGGGCGAGCGCATGGAGCAGGGGGCGCTCAAGCTGTGCCGCCTGACGGCGGACATCCTCGCCAACCAGTTCGACTGAGCCCAAAACAGGCGCGCCGCGTGGTCTGCGGTGCGCCTTGCGCTCGTTCTATCCATGGCTGCGGTGCGCCTTGCGCCCGTCTTTCTATATATTATATAAGGAAAGGAAAACGGCGGCTTTCGGATGGTCTTGCCGCCGCGCGGGCATTTCTTTTTTTATAATTTTGAAGAAAAGGAATACCGGCTTTTGGGGCGGGCGCCGGGCTTGTTTGTGAAAGGGGAAGGAATTCCCGCTTTCGTGGCGGGGCCGCGCCTGTTTTGAAAAGGAAGGCGCGCCCTTTTCGGACGCGCCGCCGCGTGTTTCAGGGGTGAGACCGCGCCTGTTTTGAAAAGGAAGGCGCGCCCTTTTCGGACGCGCCGCCGCGGGATTCATCTCGTCTGTATGCGTCCGCGCTTTCTTTTTCTCTGTACGCGCCCGCTTTGAGCGTGTCTCTGCGCTTTCTCCGCGTTTCCGCGTTTTCAGCGGTGCCGCGCCCGCTCCGAGAGCCCCGCGCCTTTATTTCTTCTTAATCCGCCGAACCTTTTTGCGGACGAGCCCCGCCAGGGCGCAGCCCCCGTGCACGGCGGCAAAGATGGCGGCGGCGATGGCGGCAAAGCCGATGAGGTAGACGGCCAGGAATACGGGGTAGGGGGCAGACTGCCACAATTCCTGCAAGAACAGGATGGTGCAGGGTGCGTAGGGGCTGATGAAGAACATGTTGAACCCCTCCTCCGCCAGCTGCGGCAGCGAAAAGTCGAGCACGAGCGCCACCAGCGCGAACAGGGCGAACACCGCCGTGCCGCCCCAAAAGGCGCGCAGGGTCTTGGGGATAGTGCCGCCCGCCCATTGCAGCACGCCCACCAGCACCAGCGACATGTGCCATATCATCGTATGGATATTGACGAACCAGTATTCGATGAGCACCACGTGCGGGTGCAGCAGCACGGTCGCCCCGCCGAAGGCGCCGTACGTCCCCAAAAAGCAGCAGACATAGCCGCGCAGGCGTCCTTTGGGCAAAAAGAAGAGGGCGAGGCAGGCATAGGCGGGCGTGGAGCAGAACTGCCAGGGGAAGATGTGCCACGGGTACTCCCAGTACACGCCGCTTTCGCCGACGTGCACCGAATAGAACAGCTGTTTGAAGACCTCTAAGGCGAGCAGCAGGCCGCCGAAGCAGTTGGTGAGGACGCGCACGAGTCGCGGCCGCTCCCGCAGGCGGGGCGACAGGGCGAACAGGGCGACCATGCCCGCCGCCGTCAGCGCCAGCATCGCCCAGTGGTACGCTCCCCACGGCGGGGGCGGCTCTATTTCCGTCTTGATCCAGCGAATGAATTGTTCAAACATGCCGCACCGGCACCGTCCTTTTTTGTTTTGAAGAAGTTTTCCGCCTTGACGGGGCAAAAACGTCAAACCGCTCTTTTCGCCCTCTATTATAACAGAGCGGCGCGCCAAAGGCAAGCGCGCGGGGCGGCGGCAAATAATTTCGTGAAGGTATCATGTTTTGTTCATGCAGCGCAATGCGCGCGGAAGCGCCCCTTCAAACTTTTATTTATATTTCGGAAGGGGGCATAAGCCGTTTTTTCGTCTCCGAGCCAGCCGTTTCGCGCTCCGCTGCGGGCGGGCTGCGCCGCTCCTTGTCCGGAAGCGGCCGCGGCTTTTTTAAACCATTTGTCAAGATTTTTGCCCTGTATTTTGCATGCTTTCGGTATTTGCATAGTACTATGCGTGGCATAAACCCGCCTTCTTTCTATATATAATAGAAGCCGTTGTGCAGGGGTTTCTCCGCGGCGGGCCCTTTCCCGTTCCAAACATACAAAGCGGCCGTGCTCGCGGGCATGCCGGCCGCCCCGCACTTTCCTATCTTGTACATATGAAGCAATCGTTTATCGAGGGGGCGGTCATCGTGTCAGCGGGCGGCATCGCCGCCAAAATTTTGGGCGCGTTCTACCGCATCCCGCTCACCAACCTGCTCGGCGGGCAGGGGATGGGCGTATATCAGATGGTCTACCCGCTGTACTGCCTGCTGCTGACGCTCGCCTCGGCGGGGGTGCCGGCGGGGCTTTCGCGCATCGTGTCCGTATGGGAGGCGCGCGGCGTCCCCTCGCGCGGGGTGCTTTCCCGCGCCCTGCTGCTGTTCGGCGCCGTCGGCGGGGCGGGGAGCCTGTTGATGCTGGCGGCGGCGGGCGGCGTCAGCGCCCTGCAGGGCGAGCCCGCGGCGGCGGAGGCGTACCGCATGCTGGCGCCCTCCGTGTTTTTGGTGGCGCTCATCTCCTGTTTCCGCGGCTGGTTCCAGGGCAGGCACAACTTCCTGCCCACGGCGCTTTCGGAGACGGCGGAACAGGCGGTCAAGGCGGCGCTCGGGCTCTCGTTTGCCTATGTGTTCCGCGCGGACGTGTACCGCGCGGTCTCGTATGCGCTGCTCTCGGTCACGGCGAGCGAGCTGTTCGCCCTGCTGCTTTTGGTCGCGCTTTCCCTCCCCGCAAAAAAGCCGCTGTACGCCCCCGCCTCGCCGCCGGCAAAGTCCGTCTTCCGCGTCACCCTGCCCGTCGCCGCGGCGGCGGGGGTGCTGCCCCTGTCGCACTTTGCCGACAGCGTGCTCATCGTCCGCCTGCTCGCGCGCGCGGGCATAGACGCCACGGCGCAGTACGGGCTGTTCGCGGGGGCGGCTTCCACCCTCGTCAACCTGCCCGCCTCCGTCTGTTACGGGCTGGCGGCCGCCGTCGTGCCCGCCGTGTCGGCGGCGCGGGCACAGGGCGGAAGCGGCGGGCGAGAGATCGCCTTCGCCCTCAAATGCACCCTGTTTGTATCCCTTCCCGCGGCGGCGTTTTTGCTGGCATTCCCGGGGCAGACGTGCGCCTTTCTCTTCCGCTCGGTCGCGGGGGAAGAAGGCCGCCTGCTTGCGGGGCTGGTGCGGGCGCTGTCGCCTTCCGCCGTCTTGTTGGCGGCGGCGCAGACCCTTTCCGCCTGCCTCACGGGCTGCGGCAGGCCCAGGGCGGCCGCCTGTTCGATGGCGGCGGGGGTGGCGGTGAAGCTGGCGCTGGAAGCGGCGCTGCTCTCCGTCCCCGCGGTGGGCATTTTCGGGGCGGCATATGCCGCCGACGCCTGCTATTTGGTTGCGCTTCTTCTCAATTTGTATTATAGTATTAGGGGAAGCCGCCTGCGCGCGGGGCAAAGCGGCCTCGCGGGCAAGATCGGCGCGGCGGGCAGAGTCGGCTCGCATACGGAAACGCGCGGCCCGCAAGCGGAAGCGGGCGGCCCGCCCATATGGGCAGACGCCCTGCGCTTTTTGCTCTTTTCCGCCCTCGCCGTGGGCGCGGCATGGGCGCCTGCGGAGGCGCACGTCCTTTGGGGGCTGGCGGCGGCTGGCGGCGCCTATCTGGCGCTTTCGTGGCTGTTCCGCGCCTTTTCGGCGGAAGAGCTTTCCTTCATCGCCCGCAAAAAGTTCCGCAAACGCCGCACAGGCTGAAAACTGCCCCTCGTTCCATTTCGGCGGCACAGGGCGGCAAAAGCACTTTTATTTTTTGAAAGAAGGGCGCAAAGGCTTTCATTCCCAAAAAAATTTTGCGCATCTTCATTCCCAAAAAACATTTTGCGCATCTTCATTCCCAAAAAACATTTTGCGCCGTTTCATTCCCAAAACATTTCGTGCATTTTCATATAAATAAAATATTTCGCGCATTTTCATTCCCAAAAAGCATTTTCAAGCAAAGCCGCAATGGGCATCGGCGCAAGGCCGGGCGCCCGCACCGCGGCGAGGAGGACAGATATGATCACCGTTATCGGCACGGGGTGCAGCCCCGCCGACCTTACCGAGGGGGCAAAGGCCGCCCTCACTTCCGGCGCACGGGTCATCCTGCGCACGGGCGAAACGCCCGCGTCCGCGGGAGTGCGGGCGCTGGGCATCCCCTTTGAAACGCTGGACGCCGTGTATGCTTCCAGCCGTAATTTCGATACCCTCAACAAAAAGCTCGCCGCCGCCGTGCTCGAGGCGGCAAAGGGCGAAGATGTCGTCTACTGCGTAGACGGCAGCGTGGCGGAAGACGTATCCGCGCAGATCGTCCTGCAAAAGGGGAAGCAGGTGCGCGTGTTCGGCGGCGTGTCCAAGGCGGATACCGCCTTCGCGGCGGCGAAGGTGTTCTCGCGCGACCGCACTTCCCTCTCCGCCTATGCCCTCTCCGAGTGCGCGCGCCCTTCGCTCCCCCTCGCCGTATACGATATCGACTGCGACCTCGTGGCTGGGGATGTGAAGCTGGCGCTGTGCGAGCTGTTCGGCGACGAAACGCCCGCTTATTTTGTGCAGGGCGGCAGGGCAAAGCGCATCGCTTTGTTTGAAGCGGATAGGCAAAGCTCGTACGACACCACCTGCGCCCTCGTCATCGCCGAGCAGCCGCTTCTTCAAAAGACCCGCTTTACATACGACGACCTCCTCGCCATCCTCCGCCTTCTGCGCGCGCCGGACGGCTGCCCGTGGGACAGGGCGCAGACGCATGAGAGCATCCGCGCCAACATGATCGAAGAGGCGTACGAGCTGGTAGACGCCATCAGCGCGCAAGACGATTCCAAGATCTGCGAAGAGACGGGCGACGTGCTCATGCAGGGCGCCTTCCATTCGGTGTTGGGGCAGGAGCGCGGCGCCTTCACCCCCGACGACGTGCTCAGCGACGTCTGCCGCAAGCTCATCTTCCGCCATTCTCATATCTTCGGGAAAGACAGGGCGGAAGGCGAGGCGGGCGCCCTTTCGGTGTGGGAAAAGAACAAGGCTGCGGAAAAAGGGCAGAGATCTCCCGCCGACACCGTCAAAGACGTGCCCAAGGTGTTCCCCGCCGTCATGCGGGCGCAGAAGGCGGCAAAGCGCGCCGCCAAGTTCGGGTACGACTTCAAAGATGCCGCCGAAGCTTCCGAAAAGGTGAAGGAAGAACTCTCCGAACTGTTGGCGGCGGCAGCGGAAGGGGACGGCGCCCACATCGCGGAAGAGGCGGGCGATCTGTTGTTCGCCGCCGCCAACGTCGGCAGGTTGGCAGGGGCAGACTGCGAGCAGGCGCTGCAGCAGTCCACCGATAAATTCATCGCCCGCTTCTGCCGTACCGACGCGCTCATCGCCGCCGAAGGCAGGCGCATGCAGGATCTGCCCGCTTCCGAGCTGTGGGCGTATTACGAGAGGGCAAAGCGCGGTGAGTAAGTTAGGCGAGCCACTCAATATCGGCGGCGTCGCCGTCAAAAACAACGTGTGGATGGCGCCGCTGGCGGGCTATACCGACTTCGCCTTCCGCAAACAGTGCTACAAGTTCGGCGCCGGGCTGTGCTTTACCGAAATGGTCAGCGCCAAGGGCCTGCACTTTAGGAGCGAGGCGACGGCGGCGCTGCTGCACACGGGCG
Organism: Candidatus Borkfalkia faecavium; assembly: GCA_019114755.1. GTDB lineage: Bacteria > Bacillota > Clostridia > Christensenellales > Borkfalkiaceae > Borkfalkia > Borkfalkia faecavium. The sequence continues at coordinate 63,364 of DXEW01000004.1, read as the reverse complement.
AAGGGGAGAAGCAGACGGCGGCGCAGCTGTTCGGCAGCGACCCCGCCATCCTGCGCGAGGCGTGCGAGAGCGAGTATTTGAAAGATTTTCCCGTCGTCGATCTCAACATGGGCTGCCCCATGCCCAAGGTAGTCAAAAACGGCGAGGGCAGCGCCCTGTTGGAAGACTTCCCCAAAGCCGCGGCGGTCGTCTCCGCCTGCAAGCGCAGCGGCAAGGCGGTCACCGTCAAGTTCCGCATCGGCGTCAAGCGGGGCGAGCCGCTCGCCGCCGAATTTGCCAAATTGTGTGAAGACGCGGGCGCGGACGCCCTCACCGTGCACGGGCGGCCGCGCGAGGCGATCTACGCAGGCGAGCCGGATTTTGAGCAGATCGCCGCCGCCAAGCGGGCGGTATCTATCCCCGTCATCGCCAACGGCGGCATCTTTTCGCGCCAAGACGCGGAGGCCATGCTGGATAAGACGGGCGCCGACGGGGTGATGATCGCCCGCGCCGCCATGACAAGCCCGCACATCTTCGCCGAAATTTTGGGCGGGGAAGAGGAATGGGATCGCCGCGCCGTCATCGAAGAGCAGATCGCCGATATGCTCCCTTTTTACGGCGAACGGTTCACGGTGGTGCAGATGCGCAAGATGACCGCCTTTTACCTGCACGGGATGCGGGGGGCGGCAAAGCACAAGGCGCGCCTGTTCACCTGCAACAGCATCGCCGCCCTGCGCGAAGCGCTGTGCGATATTTTCCCCGCGTGAAGCAGGCTGCGGCGGGGCGCCCATCCGGCTCTTGCCTTTCCCCCCTCGGTGTGTCATGCGCCGCCTGCGCGACGCGCCTCCGCTTGCCGCTCCTAAGGATGACGGGAGTGGAACCGCGCCCATACGTATACTGCCGCCGCATCCGTTTTTCGCCTTCCCATACGGGGAGGCGTTTTTATGCGGAAAAATCAAACCGGTTTGAGCCTTTTTGCCCCGCCGGTGCGTCAATATAGTGTACAGGCATCAAAGGCAGAGGGAGAATTTTTTCATCTCCCTTGACATTTTCGCCTATTTGTGATACTATATATGTGACAAGCGCGTAACAAACGCCGCTTGCAAGGAGAAAAGTATGTATTGCAGATATTGCGGAAAACAGATCGAAGAAGACGCGCGCTTTTGCCCGTATTGCGGCAGCGCTCAGCAAGAGGAGCGGCAGGCTCCGCCCCCGCAGCAGAGGTACGTCGATCCCAACGACGCGCCCAGCGGCGGCTTTGCGGTGCTCGGCTTCTTTTTCCCCGTGGTAGGGCTCATCCTCTTCCTCGTGTGGCAGGATACCATGCCGCAGCGGGCAAAGTCCTGCGGCAAGGGGGCGCTCACGGCCGTCATCGTCTCCGCTTCGCTGGTCCTGCTCACCTTTATCGCCATCGCGGTCATCGCCGCCATCGGCATAGGGATGCACGGGGCATACGCGGCGCTCGCCTGCCTTTCATGGGTCTGATACTTTTTGTAGGAGGGAAATGGTATGAAGTGTAAATTTTGCGGAAAAGAGCTGCAAGACGGCTCTACCTTCTGCACGAGCTGCGGCAGAAGCCTGAACGCCGCTCCCCCGCCCAAAAGGCCTATCGGCGGAGGCGGGGAGAATAAGCGGGTGATCGTATTGCCCAGCGACGGCCCCAGCTTCGGCTATGCGCTCTTGTGTTTCTTCTTTCCTCTCGCGGGGCTTATCCTCTATCTCGTTTGGAAAGATTTTCTGCCTCAGCGTGCCCATTCCTGCGGGATGGGGGCGTTGGTCAGCGTGATCGTAGGTTTTGTTCTCAGCATCATCCTGTTCATTGTGGCTTTGGCGGTAGGATGGAATATCTCCATTCGCATACCGCTGTTGTAATGCGTCATCCTCTCGGCAGGGTCGGGAAGGTGACATAAAAATTCATTACAGGGAGAATGAAAAATGTTTTGTAAGTATTGCGGAAAGCAAGTGCAGGACGGCTCTACTTTTTGCCCGCACTGCGGCAAAAGCTTTCAAGAAAAGGTGGAATACAGCGCGCCGCCGCAGCAGCGGTACAGCCGCTACGAGCCCGACCCGCGGGATGCCCCCAGCGGCGGCTTTGCGGTGCTCGGCTTCTTCTTCCCTCTGATAGGGCTCATCCTCTATCTGGTGTGGAAAGACGAATTGCCCCAACGCGCGCATTCGTGCGGCAAGGGCGCGCTCGTCGGCGTCGTGGTCTACGTCGTCGTATGGATCCTGGCCATGATCGCCATGTGCGGCATCGTCAACGCCGCCATGAGTCTGCCCGTCGTCGCCGCGGCATAGCGGAGGAGGGGGCGAATGTTTTGTAAGTACTGTGGGAAAATGCTGCCGGAAGGAGCAGACATTTGCCCGAACTGCGGTAAGGCGCAAAGCGAATCGCCCGTGCAGATCGTGCAGCGGCAAGACGTCGCCGACCCGAGCGACAGGCCGAGCTTCGGCTACGCCTTTTTGGGCTTTCTGCTTCCCGTCATCGGGCTCATCCTCTATTTGGTGTGGAAGGACGATACGCCCCTGCGCGCCCGTTCCTGCGGCAGGGGAGCTGCGGTCGGCTTCGTCATCTACTTTTTGCTGGTGCTCGTCTGCATCATCCTCGTGATCTGCGGCCTGTTCGCCTTCAGCGAGGCGATGCGCGAGGGAACGCGGATGGCGTTTTCGGCCCTGTCTTTTATGGGAGTGTAATGTATGTATTGTAAGTATTGCGGGGCGCGCCTGCCCGAAGACGCCGCTTATTGCCCCGGCTGCGGGGTGCGCCTGCAAACGGAAACCGCGCAGCAACCGCTCCCTGCGGAAGCGGCCGCGCCGCAAAGCGGCGCGCTGCAAAATGAGCAGACGGCCGCGCCGCAAACGCCCGCCGTACAGCCAAGCGAACAGCCGGACGGACAGCTAAATGCCGCCGCACAGCCGTGCGGGCAGGGGAGCGGACAGCCGAACGGGGCTGCGCCGGGCGAAGCGATGCCGCCTGCGGCAGGAACGCAGGGCGGCCCCGCCCAAATGCCCGGCACGCCCGTGCAGGTCGTAGACCGCACGGGGCAGCCCGTCGCCGTCTATTATGCGGGCGGCAGCGGCAAGCGCGTCAACGGTTTGGGGCTGGCGGGCATGATCATCGGCATCTGCGGCCTGTTTTTCAGCTGGGTGCCGGTGTTCGGGTTCTTGCTGTCGCTGATAGGCCTCCTCCTCTCTGCGGTGGGGCTTGCCAAACATGCGGAGTACCGCCTCAACGGCTTTGCCGTGGCGGGGCTGGTGCTCAACATCGTCGCCCTCATCCCCGCAGTGCTGTGGATGGTCGCCTTCTTCATCGCCCTCTTCTCCGCGCTGGCGGTATAGGGGAAAGGCGGCGCAATGCTGCGCGCTCTCTCGCCGCATTCGGGAAAGGCGGCGCACTTTTTGCCGCGGGTAATAAAATTAAAAAAATAATACGGGCGGAGCCGTTCGGCTCCGCCCGCGTTTTCTGTCGATCCCGATTTCCTCGCCGCGCTTTTGCGCGGTTTTTTTCGCCTTGCCGCACACAAAAACGGCCGCGGCTTTTTCAATTCATTCCCGCAACCGCCGGCCTTTTAATGGGTCAGCTTTTCGATGTCGTCTTTGCGGCACATGACGATGATGCGCTCGCCCGCCGCGAACACATAGTCGGGCGGGGGGTTGGGTACCAGGGTGCCTGCCCGCTTGGTGCCCAAAATGTTGACGTTGTACTTGGCGCGCACGCCCTTGTCGCGGATGGTCTTGCCCGCCCACGAAGGGGGCGTGGGGATCTCGTAGATGGCGTATTCGGGGGTGAGCTGGATATAGTCGAACACGTTGTTGGCGCTGTAGCGCACGGCAAGCCGTTCCGCCGTCTGCTTTTCGGGGAAGATGACCTCGTCGGCGCCGTTGCGCATCAAAAATTTCGCCTGGATCTCGGTGGAAGCGCGCGAGAGCACATACTTCGCGCCCCCCTCTTTCAAGAGCGAAGTCGCCTCCAAAGAGCCCTGAAAGTTTTCGCCCATGCACACGGCGCACAGGTCGAAGTTGTCGATGCCCAGCCCGTCCAGCACGGCGGTCTTGGTGGCGTCGCCGATCTGGGCGCTGGTCACATAGGGAAGGATCTCGTTGACCTTCTCTTCATCCGTGTCGAGCACCATCACGTGGTTGCCCAGCTCCGTGAACTTTTTTGCCATGTACGTCCCGAACCTGCCGAGACCGATGATCAAGATCGATTTCATATTTCCTCAAAATTATATTTAGATTTTTATGATGCAGCGGAAAGCGCCTTGTGCGTATCCGCTCTTTCATTGAAATGGGGAAGGGGGAAGCGCTTTCCGTCCGAAAGATTTTAGCCGATGCGGATGCGCTCCAGGGGCAGCGACGCCGCGGGTGCCGAAGGGGTGCGCAGCGACAGCATGAATGTCATGCAGCCCACGCGGCCGAGGTACATCAGCACCGACAGCACCAGTTCCGAACCGACACTCAAAAAGGGCGTGATGCCCAGCGTCAGACCGACCGTGCTCAGCGCCGATATCACTTCAAACACCACCGCCGTCAGGCTGTCTACATGGGCGTTTTCCTGCTCGAAGATGCAGATGAGGATGACGCCCAGCATGGCGAACAGCAGGTACAGGGTGACGAACTGCGCCGCGTTCTTCACGTTCTCTTCGTCCAGCCGCCTGCCGAAGCACTCTACCGAGCGCTTGCCGCGCAGCAGCGATACGACGGAGAGCACGAGCGCCGCCAGCGTGTTCGTCTTGATGCCGCCCGCCGTCGAGCCGGACGAGCCGCCGATGAACATCAGCACGATGGATAAAAAGATGGTCACCTGCCGCACGCTTCCCGCGCCCGAAAGGGGCAGCACGTTGAAGCCCGCCGTGCGCGGCGTCACCGCCGTAAAGAAGGTGGAGAGGATGCGCTCCTGCCAGGGCAAGTCGTTTTCGGCGACGATCATGATCGCCCAGGGAACGACGACCAGCACCGCCGTCGTCACCAGCACCAGTTTGGTGTGCAGGCTGTATTTGCGCAGATGGAAGCGGTTGTTCTTGATATCCTGCCACACAAAAAAGCCGAGGCCGCCCACGAGGATGAGGATGGGGATGGTGAGGCAGATGACGGGGTCGCCCGAATACGAGGTCATGGAGGCGAAGGGTTCGCCCTTGATGCCCATCAGGTCGATGCCCGCGTTGCAGAAGGCGGAAACCGCCGTGAATACCGACATCCAGATCCCCCTGCCCCAGCCGAAGTCGGGAACAAAGCGGAAGCACATCACAAAGGCGCCCAGGCCTTCAAACAAAAAGGTGCCCAAGAGGATGGTGCCCGTCAGCTTGACCATGCCCGAAAGGTTGGGCGCGGCGACCGATTCCTGCATGAAGGCGCGCTCTTTTAAGCTGATCTTTTTGCCGCCCAGCTTCCACAGGGCGAACACCACCGTCATAAAGCCGATACCGCCCGTCTGGATGAGCACGAGGATGACCACATGCCCGAAGGTGGACCAGTGCGAGTAGGTGTCCTGCGTCACCAGCCCCGTCACGCAGGTCGAGGTGACGGCGGTGAACAGGGCGTCCATAAAGGCGGGGCTTTCGCCCGAGCGGGTGGATACGGGCAGCAGCAGCAGGCAGGTGCCCGCGGCGATGATGGCCAAAAATCCCAGCACCAACAGGCGCACGGGGGTCATTCGAATTTTTCGCATAAAACTCCCAAAGGAAAAGTGCAAAGCACCGAATACAGCAACTATTATAACACTTTCCGCAAATATTGCAAGCAAAAGGGCGAAGGGGAAGGAAAAATAGCGATATGCCCAAAAATATTGTTGCAAAACACACAAAACCGCCCCGCAGGCGCGAGGCGGCGCACCTGTCGGCAGCCCGCGCCGTACAATGGATAGGGGCGGGAGGTGCGTATGAAAATACATTTTGTCACGGAAGGGAGCATCGATGCGTATTGGGAAGGGGGCAAAAAGGCGGCGTGCGACCTTCTCCTGTTCGGGTTTGAAGGCTTGGGCGAGGTCGATTACCGCCGCGAGCTGGCGGGCGAAAGCGAAAAGCTGGCGGATATGGCCATCCTCAGCCGCGAAGCGGGCTGCACCGTGGTGGCGGGCGGGGTCACCCTCTCGTGCGGGGCGCGCTACAAAAGCGCCGCCGTGGCGGAAAAGGGGCGCATTTTAGGCGTCGCCGATATGTTATATGTGGAAGAAGGCCAGCCCTACCGCGGGGGCGCGCACCTGAAAGTGTTCGATACCGCTGCGGGGAAGATAGGCGTCTGCGTGGGGGAAGACCTGTTCTATCCTTCCCTCGCCGAGGCCTTTTCGCTGTGCGACGCCGACCTCATCGTCAGCATCTTCGGCGGGGCGGAAGACTTTGCGCCCCAGCTGATGCTGCGCGCCTGCGCCTTTACGGCGGGGGTGCCCGCCTGTATGTGCGCGGCGGGCATCGCCCAGGCGGCGGAGCCGAGCGGAGACATCGCCCTGCGCGCCGCGCGGCGCGAGTGTTCGTATTCCCTCGAATACGCGCGCGAATACAGCCTCGTCACCCTGCGGGCGCGGGGCAGGCACAGAAAACAGCGGGGAGATTATTAAATTTTTGCCCGCCCGCCGCGGCGCGGCGGGCTTCCAAGACTATAAAAAGGCACGTCTCTTTGAGCTTCGGGCCTTAATAATCTTCCAGCATCCTGTGGATGGCGGCGAGGTCTGCGGGGGTGATGAAGTTGACGATGCGCTCGCCCGCCCGCCCCGTCTCCGAAACGCATACCGCCAGCAGCTTTTTATTGCTCTCAAAGGCGTCGAGCACGCTCTGCAGCGAGTCCTGTTTGCCGACGTAGCGGTAGTACACGAACAGGTCGGAAGGCTCCACCACCTCTCCCGCCGCCGTCTGCGACAGAAAGGCGTCCGCCGAGCCGCCTTCGCGCAGCACCTCGCCCAGCGCCTTGATGATGCGGCGGTTGTTGAGGATGCCGACCATCCGCTTTCCCTCGTACACGGGCAGGTTGGAATACCCCGTGCGGGCGATGAGCAGCACCGCCTGCCGCAGGCTGATGGCGGCGTCGATGCTGGTCACCTGCTTTTCGCGCAGCTTTTCGCCCACGGTGGGCGGGGTGCATAGCTGCCGTTCGATGCGGAGGATATCTTCCACCACGTCGTCGCAGGGCACGGCGATGACCCGCCCGTCCGTGCTCTGGTGGACGATGGCGTTGCGAAGGCGGGCGTAGTCGGTCAGCTCATTTTCGTATCTTCGCACCACGGCGTTCTTTTCGGCGCTGCGGCGCACCACGTCCGTAAACGACTGCTGCGGCTTGAAGCCGTACAGTTCGCGCAGCTGCGCGTCTATCTTGTTATAGCTGTCGATGAATATCTCCGCGTTCTTCTTGTCGGGCACGGGGAAGCTCCTCCTTCTTTCAATATATATAGCTGTATATAGTATAGCATGCCGCGGGGCGGCTTTGCAACAATTTGGCGGAAACGGCGGGGGGCGGCGGCATCAATTTTTGCAAGCGGGGCAAAATCGCTTTACAAAACGGGCAAAGCCTGTTAAAATGATTTCAATACGGATACGGGCGTTTTGACCGGGGACACGCCCCGCGCACACCAAACCTTTTCAGAGAGCCGCGGCAGGTGAAAGGCGGCAGGCAGGGGCGCGGCGGTATCACCCTGCAGCCCGCGCGGCGAACGCAAGCCAAGTAGCCGCGCGCGCGGTATTTCCTCCGCGTTATCAAAAGGGGCGTATGTCGGTATGTTTTGGTGGTCTCTCTGTTTTTGTCCGGAAACGAGGGGCCTGTTTTTTTGAATCTAACAGCAGGAGCTATGCGATGTATAAAAAAGTAGACACGTCGATGGATTTCGTCGGCAGAGAGAAAGAAGTCATCAAGTTCTGGGAAGAGGAGCGCGTCTTTGAAGAGAGCATCAAAGAGCGCGAGGGCGGAAAGGAATTTTCCTTTTACGACGGCCCCCCGACGGCCAACGGCAAGCCGCACATCGGGCATATCCTCACCCGCGTCATGAAGGACATCATCCCCCGCTACCAGACCATGAAGGGCTGCCACGTCCTGCGCAAGGCGGGCTGGGATACGCACGGCCTGCCCGTCGAGCTGGAAGTGGAAAAGTCTTTGGGCATGGACGGCAAGCAGGATATCGAAAAGTACGGCATCGAGCCCTTCATCAAGCAGTGCAAGCAGAGCGTGTGGAAGTACAAGGGCGAGTGGGAAAAGATGTCCGAACGGGTCGGCTACTGGGCGGATATGGAGCACCCGTACGTCACCTATGACGACAACTATATCGAATCTGTCTGGTGGGCGCTGAAAGAGATCTGGAAAAAGGGCCTCCTGTACAAGGGGCACAAGATCGTCCCGTACTGCCCGCGCTGCGGCACGGCGCTCTCCTCGCACGAGGTGGCGCAGGGGTATAAAGACGTCAAAGAGACCTCCGTGTTCGTCCGCTTCCGCCGCAAGGGGGAGGACCATGCCTGGTTCCTCGCCTGGACGACCACGCCCTGGACGCTGCCTTCCAACGTCGCCCTGTGCATGAACGCGGAAGAAGACTACGCCGAGATCGAATGGGCAGGGGAGCGCTATGTATTGGCGCAGGCGCTGCTTTCTTCTCTGTTTGAAGAGGGGAGCTACACCCTCCTCTCCGTCAAAAAGGGCAAAGAATACGAATACGCCGAATATGAGCCCCTCTTCCCCTATGCCGAGGGCAGCTACCGCGAAAAGGCGCACTACGTCGTCTGCGACGGCTACGTCACCCTCACCGACGGCACGGGCATCGTCCACATCGCCCCCGCCTTCGGCGAAGACGACTACCGCGTGGGGCAAAAGTACGGCCTGCCCGTGGTCAATCTGGTGGACGAGCGCGGCTGCTTCAAGCCCTCCGTCACCGACTTTGCCGGGCAGTTCGTCAAAAAGGCGGACAAGGGCATCATCGCCATGCTCAAAGACAAGGGCCTGCTGTTCAAAGAGATGGCCTACGAGCACAGCTACCCGCACTGCTGGCGGTGCGATACGCCCCTCCTGTACTACGCCCGCGAGAGCTGGTTCATCAAGGTGACCGCCGTCAAAGACGAGCTCATCAAGGCCAACAACTCCGTGCACTGGATGCCGGATACCATCCGCACCGGGCGCATGGGCAACTTTTTGGAAAACGTCATCGACTGGGGCCTGTCGCGCGACCGCTACTGGGGCACGCCGCTGCCCGTGTGGGTCTGCCCCGACTGCGGCAAGGTGCACGTCATCGGCAGCAAGCAGGAACTCAAAGAGCTCTGCGGCATCGAGGGCGACATCGAGCTGCACCGCCCGTATATCGACAACTGCACATTCAAGTGCGAATGCGGCGGCACCATGAAGCGCACGCCCGAGGTCATCGACTGCTGGTTCGATTCCGGCTCCATGCCCTTTGCGCAGTACCATTACCCGTTTGAAAACAAAGACCTCTTCGACGAGACCTTCCCCGCCGACTTCATCTCCGAGGCGGTGGATCAGACGCGCGGCTGGTTCTATACGCTGCTGGTCATCTCCACCATCCTCTTCGGCAGGGCGCCCTTCAAAAACTGCATCGTTTTGGGGCACGTCAACGACAAAAACGGCGTCAAAATGTCCAAGCATAAGGGCAACGTCGTCGATCCCTGGTCCGTCCTCGACAAGCAGGGGGCAGACGCCGTCCGCTGGTACTTCTACACTTCCAGCGCCCCGTGGATCCCGTCCCGCTTCTATCCCGAGGCGGTGTCCGAAGCGCAGCGCCGCTACATGGGCCCGCTGTGGAACAGCTACGCCTTCTTCACCCTCTATGCAGATATCGACGGCTACGATCCTTCCAAATACGATCTGAAAAGCTGCAAGCTGACGCTGATGGACAAGTGGATCCTGTCCAAGCTGAATACCCTCGTCAAGACGGTAGACGAAGGCCTCGCCGCCTATAACATCACCGACTCCGCCCGCGCCCTGCAGGAATTTGCCGACGTGCTCTCCAACTGGTATGTGCGCCGCGGCCGCGAGCGCTATTGGGGCAAGGGCATGACGGAAGACAAGGCGGCGGCGTACACCACGCTGCACACCGTGCTCGTCACCCTCGCCAAGCTGACCGCGCCCTTCACTCCATTTATCGCCGAACAGATCTATCAAAACCTCGTCCCCGCCTTTTATCCGGAAGCGCCCAAGTCCGTGCACATGTGCGCCTTCCCCGCCTGCGACGAGTCCGCCATCGATAAAGACCTGGAAACGGGCATGGATTCCGTGCTCGACATCGTCGTGCTCGGTCGCGCCGCGCGCAACGCCGGCGCCCTCAAAAACCGCCAGCCGCTGTCCGAAATGGTGGTGGCCACCGGCCGCGAGCTCGATTTGAACCAAGAGCTGCAGGGCGTCATCCTCGACGAGCTGAACATCAAACAGATGCGCTTTGCGAAGGACGCTTCCGCTCTCGTCACCTACCGCATCAAGCCGCAGATGAAGACGCTCGGCCCCAAATACGGCAAACTCTTGAACGCCATCCGCACCTATCTGGAAACGTGCGACGGCGCGGCGCTGGTCTCCGCCGTCAAGGGCGGCGGCACCTTCACCGCCGAGATCGGCGGCGCGCAGGTCGAGCTGACGGAGGCAGACCTGCTCATCTCCACCGAAAGCGCCGAAGGGTATGTGTCCGCTTCCGATAAGGGCATCACCGTGGCGCTCAACACCCGCCTCACCCCCGCACTCATTGAAGAGGGCATCGAGCGTGAACTCATCTCCAAGATCCAGACCATGCGCAAAGAGGCGGGCTTTGCAGTGACCGACCATATCCGCGTCACCTATGCCGCGGGCGCAGACGCCGCCGCCGTTTTGGAAGGGCACAAGGCGCAGATCGCCGCCGTGGTACTGGCAGACGACATTTCCGCCGCCGCCCCTGCGGGTTATGTGAAGGAATGGGAGATCGGCGAAGGAAAGGTCACGCTGGGCGTGGAAAAGCAATAAAAGGCTCACGCGTTCCTCGGCAGGCTGCTGCCTGCGGAACGCCGTGATTTGAAAGACGCCCCGATCCTATATTCCGCATTCCGCATTCCGCATTCCGCATTTTACATTCAACTGTCGTATGGTTTTAGCTGAAAACTGGCAAGATTACACCATCCTCGCCACCGGCGACGGATATAAACTGGAGCGCTGGAAAGACGTCACCCTGCTCCGCCCCGATCCGCAGGTCATCTGGCCCATGCGGCAGGATCTGTTCGCCCGTAAAGACGTAGACGCCGTCTACCGCCGCAGCGAGCGCGGGGGCGGCGCCTGGGAGTACAGGCGTCCCATCCCCGCCGAATGGACGGTCGGCTACCGCGACCTGACCTTCAAGGTCAAGCCGATGGGCTTCAAGCACACGGGGCTGTTCCCCGAACAGGCCGCCAATTGGGACAGGATGGCTTCCCTCATCCGCGGCGCGGGCAGGCAGGTGCGGGTGCTCAACCTCTTCGCCTACACGGGCGGGGCGAGCGTCGCCTGCGCCAAGGCGGGGGCGGAAGTCACCCATGTGGACGCCGCCAAGGGCATGGTCGAGCGCGCGGGAGAAAACGCCCGCCTTTCGGGCATCACCTCCGGCATCCGCTACATCGTCGACGACTGCGCCAAGTTCGTCCGCCGCGAGATCCGCCGCGGCAACCAATACGACGCCGTCATCATGGACCCACCCTCCTACGGCAGGGGACCGGGCGGCGAAATGTGGAAGATCGAGGCGGACTTATACCCCTTCGTGCAGCTGTGCAGCGAAGTATTGTCCGAGCAGCCCCTGTTTTTCCTCATCAACAGCTATACCACGGGCCTGCAGCCGATGGTGCTGCACAACATCTTAAAGCTGTGCCTTTCGGGGCGAAAGGGGCGCATCGACGCCTACGAAGTGGGCCTGCCCACGCAAGAAGAAATTCCGCTGCCGTGCGGCGCGGGAGGAATGTATATTTATGAATGATATCGACATCGTCTACGAAGACAACCACATCATCGTCGTATTGAAGCCGCAGGGGGTACCCACCTGCGGAGACGAGAGCGGGGACGACAGCCTGCTCGAAGGGGTGCGCCGCTACCTGAAGGTCACCTACGAAAAGCCGGGCAACGTCTACGTCGGGCTCATCCACCGCTTAGACCGCCCCACGGGCGGGGTGATGGTGTTCGCCAAGACCAGCAAGGCGGCCTCCCGCCTGTCCGAACAGATGCGCGGCGGCGATTTTGAAAAAAAATACTTCACCGTGCTGGTCGGCACCCCCAAAGAGCCGCAGAAGACGCTGGTCAATTACCTGAAAAAGAACCCCGTCAACAACATGGTCTACCTCTGCCCGCCGACGACGGACGGGGCGAAGATGGCCTCGCTCGACTACCGCGTGCTGCAGGAAAGGGAAGGCCTCTGCCTTGCCGAAGTCAGGCTGCACACGGGCAGGACGCACCAGATCCGCGTACAGATGGCGGGGATCGGCCATCCCGTGTACGGGGATATGCGCTACGGCGGCGAAAACGCCAAAAAGGGCTGGCTGGCGCTGTGGGCATATTCGCTCTCGTTCACCCATCCCGTCACCAAAGAGCGCATGCGCTTTATGGTGCAGCCCCCGGCGGACAATGTGCCCTGGAAGTATTTCGACCTCGATAAGCCGTTTGAATTGTGACGGTACGGTAAAATTTTCGGGCATATTGCGGAAATGCACAAAAATTTACCGAAAGCGAAAAAATGCGTTTGACAAAAGCACGCATATAAGGTAAAATAAACAGGTACAAGTTTTACGCGGAGGCCCGAACGGCTTCCGCGGGCATTTTGTGCCCGCCTTTGCGGGGGTGCGCCGGAACGGCTGCCCGCGCGGGGCGCCCGGCAGGGGAGCATGCGGGCATAATTGTGAAAGGAGATCGTATTCACAGAGATGAGTAAGCAAAAGGTCAGTCTGATCACGTTGCTGGCGGCGTTTTTGTTCTGCATGGCGGCAATGTGCATCTCTTTCGGTATTGCGCACGCAGAAGAAACGGTAGAGAGCAACAGCGTCTTTACCACGGTCGGCAATGCCGCTCTGGACGACGACGGCGAATATCTCGCCTATTCCGTCGGCAAGGGCGACAGCGTCACGCTGCGCAAGAACATGGCGCTCAAATGGTACGCGTTCGACGGCGCGGCGAGCATCGGCGGCAGCTACGGGGCGGAGTATTTCTCCCTCGGGCTCTCGCTCCCCGCTTCGGGGTATGACAGCTTTGCCGTCACCATCGAAAGCGAGCAGATGAGCATGAGCAAAGAGGGCAAAACGACCAACGAGGTCGTGTTTACCCCCGCAGCCAACGGCAATGTCAGCGTTTCCGTCAACGGCGAAGGCGCGGGCGTCACCGTATCTGCAAGCGATATTCAGATCACCCTCGCCGAACCCGCAGACGCCGTCGGCTACGGCGATTTCACCGTCCTTGTCAACGGGCGGGAAGCGGGCACCTTCACCAACATCGGCAAATACTACGCCAAGTATGCGTCCTCTTCGGCGACCACGCCCATGACGCCGCTGGCGTTCAGCGCCGAGGCGGACAGCGCCGTCACCTTCGAGATCCGTTCCCTCAACGGGCAGAGCTTTGCCCTTTCCGAGGGGAAGATCACCGATGACGCCGCGCCCGTCCTCGTCATCAACAGCGAGATCAAGCAGCTGCTCCTCGGCACCGAGTTCGACTTCGACACCGTCTCCATCGACGTGTGCGGCAGCTCCGTCACCACCGACCGCTATTTCCGTGCGGACGGTTCGGGCGAGGGCACCCCTTCCATCGGCTCCGACGGCTCCATCGAGGGCTATACCGAGCTGGAAAGCGACCAGCGCTTCTTTGAAGAGGACTTCGGCGGCAGCCGCGGCGGCTCGGTCAGCATCGCCTACGAGCTGAGCGACACCAACGGCAACAGCGCCTTCTATTTCATCGAATGGTACGCCGCAGCCGACGCGCTGAGCGGCGGGCACCTGCAGGTCGTCGATCCCGAAACGGTCGTCGCCACTCCTTCCATCGACTTCGGCGGCGAAGAAGACAGCTACCAGGCGGCGGTGACCGCGGCTTCGCGCAACGCGGAGGGCGGCAGCATCCAGGTGGGCGAAGGCGCCTACTTCTATCTCCCGTCCCTGCGCCCGTACGTCTATGACGAGACCTGCGGCTATACCGACATGGAGTTCACCGTCTACTACCGCACCGCCGTCGCCGACACCGCGACCGCGAGCGGCTCATACGACTCTCTCCGCATCGAGCTGGAGGCCGAGGGCAGGTACGAGATGCGCATCGTCCCCACCAACAGCGCCGGCAACGCCATGGTAGGCGAGTTTGAAGGCGGCAAACAGGCAGACATCACCACCGACAACGTGTGGGATGCCACCAACCTCGTCTCCTTCTCCTTCACCGTCTCCTACACCGGCCCCTCCATCGAACAGCCGGACGAGACCGAAGTCGGCTATGTGGACGTCACCTATTCCTTTGAAGATTTCGAGATCGTGGCTCTGGAAGGCTACCAGACGCAGTACAAGCTGTATTTCCTCGAGCTGAACGATTCCGCCTCTCCCTCGACCGTCGCCGACGTAGTGGCGGCGGAAGGCGAAAACAACGCCAACAGCCTCGGCACCTGGCGCGAGATCGCCGTCTTCGACGAAGATAAAGAAGAGGACGAGGGCGATAACCCCTACGAATGGGATCCCGAAAGCGACCTGAGCTTTGTGCCGCAGCAGCGCGGGTTCTATAAGGTGACCGTCGAGGTCGCCTCGGGCAACCTTCCCACCACCACCTCCGGCCAGATCGTCAACGTCACTTCCGACGCCGACGTCATCGAGCGCCCCGGCGTCTCCTATTGGCTGGAAGATAACGTCCTCTCCGTCGTCTTCCTCGGCGTCGGCGTGCTGTGTCTGATCGGCATCGTCATCGTCGCACTCATCAAGCCGAAGGATAAGGCGCAGGAAGCTGCGGAAAAGGCGCTCAAAGCCGAACTGAAGGCAAAGCGCGAAGATAGGAAGTAAGCCTCCAAAACCGAACAGCAAGCCGATAAGGCAATACAAAGGCGCGCCCCCGCATCGAGGGCGCGCCTTTTGCCGTGTAAACGCCCCCGCGATAGTCGCGGGGGGCGTTTACACTATAAGTAAGCGGCTGCCGAATGGCAGCCGCAGAGGATAAGGTCACATATTCAAAAATTGTGCAGGGGTACAGGCAAGAGGACGTTTGAGGTTTGCTTCCAGCAGGTCTTTGTCGCTCGTGAGAATGACGTCCGCTTTGGCATGGATCGCCGCGCGGAGAATGGGTCGGTCGTTTACGTCGCGCACCTGTTTTTCGGAAGCATAGGCGGCTTCTGGAACGGGTACGACTTCCAGCATCAGCATGGACACGGCGAGGAAGGATTCGAGCGCCTGAATTTTATGCGGGAGTTTCCGGTTAAATGTTCTTCGCGGTTCTTCTATGTTCTGCCGGCAGATGATGCCTGTATTCGGCGGCGTGACCGCTTTGACGTATGCCTGAAAGGGCGTACCGCTCGGGTTGAGTGCAGCCGAAAAGAGGACGTTGGTATCAATCAATACTCTCATCGGAAGAACCATCATCCCGAATCTCTTTTATGAGTTTGTCCGCGTCTTCGTCGGAAGTTATGCCGATCTTTTGCGCTTCGCCGCCAAGTTCCTTTTGCAGCATCTGCATGGCAAACACGGCGGCGTTCACGAGCCGCACATTGTTCCCGTCAACGACGAAGGAAACGCGGTCGCCCTCGCCGACGCCGAGTGCTTTGCGCACATCGGCGGGAATGGTGACCTGACCTTTTGCCATAACTTTGGCGCTGTCGATAAAAGCAGTCGAGCCTTGCATGATTTTCACCTCCATTGCAGGAATAGTAGGGAATATCCTACCATCTATATTATACGCAGAAAGAGGGGGAAAGTCAATAGGCCAAAGAAAAAATATAGGAGCAAGAACATGAAAAACAAAGAAAAACCTGAAATTCCGATCCCGAAAGGGTATCGGATCATGGTTTGATCTGCAATCTGACTGCTCCAAACTCCGCTCACAACCCCAAAAAGAAAACACCCCGTAGGGTGCTTTCTTTTTGGAGCTACCGGACGGACTTGTAAGGAGCCGCGGAAAGCGGCGACAAAGCAGCGATTGTTCGCCGACAGGCGCAATCGCGTCACGTTATTTCGGCAGTCCGGGCAGTAGCCAAAACGATGCCCCCGCACTTTCGTGCGGGGGCGAGTCTGGAGCTACCGGACGGACTTGTAAGGAGCCGCGGAAAGCGGCGACGGAACAGCGATTGTTCGCCGACAGGCGCAATCGCGTCACGTTATTTCGGCAGTCCGGGCAGTGGCTAAAACGATGCCCCCGCACGAAAGTGCGGGGGCGAGTATGGAGCTACTGGCCGGACTTGAACCGGCGACCTTTTGTCACCCCAAAAAAATGCGCCGCAAGGAAGCCCGTCGAGTGGGCGCGCCTTTTTTTGGGGACCCCGTATGGTTTAATCTTCGGTCTGACGGATTCAAACTCCGCTCACAAACCCAAAAAGAAAACACCCCGTAGGGTGCTTTCTTTTTGGAGCTACTGGCCGGACTTGAACCGGCGACCTGCTGATTACGAATCAGCTGCTCTACCGACTGAGCCACAGTAGCATATTCAGTTTGCATATAGCCAAGTCACTTCCGCAACGAATGCAGCTGGAGCGACTGAGCCACAGTAGCGAATGAAGTTGTTTAAGGGCTAAGTCACTTCCGCAACGAATGCAGCTGGAGCAACTGAGCCACAGTAGCGTTTTTATATCTTAACAAGATTCAAAGGCGGATACGGGCGCAGATTTGAAAAGCGCTGCCGCAACAGCCTTAGCTTTATTATTATACCATATCTGCCGAAAAATGCAACCGTTTTGCGGCGGTTTTTGAATATTTTTTATAGGGCAGGCCGTTTGCGCCCCGCGCTTTTACATCGTGTGGCCGCAGAGGGTGACGGCGGCTTCTTTGGTATCGCCCGAACGCCCGCAGGGACTGCGGAACCAACGGGCCTTGGCCCGCCGTTACGCCGCGCGGACGCAGAGGACGATGGCGGCGGTCAGCAGCGCCAGTACCAGGGCGATGACGCCGATCTGATAGCCGCGGATGCGCCGCTCCACCTGCGGCAGGGGAACTTCTTGCCGCGAGCGCTCGGAGGCTTCGGGCGCGCCCTCGATGCGGTAGCTTTTGCCGCCTTCCAAAAAGACGATCGAAAGTTCGTCGCCTTTCGCTTTCCCTAAATCGACGCAGATCTCGGTGCGGCTGCGGCCGATCTCTTGCAGGCTGTCGGGCGCGCCGAACAGCGACGCCAAAAAGTGCCCCAAAAGCAGCAGCGGCCAGCGCTTGCCCACGGCGGGGTTGCGCTCCACAAAGCGCAGCGCCGCGCCCTCCGCGGGGATGTCGTATTCTTCGCCGCCTTCCAGCAGCGTGTCGCCGCAGTACACGTCGAACCGCTTGCCAAGCGGTTTTTCATGGCGGATCTCAATGAGCATAGTTATTTCCTCCCATAAAAATTATACAGGAACGCCCCCGCAAAGGCAAGCGTTTTTTCCTCTTCTCCCGCAGTTCCTGCCGCCGCTTTTATATTTTATATTTCAGAAGCGCCCGCCGCCCTTTATGCAATTCTTTCCCGCCTTTGTATCCTGTTTTTGAAGTCTCCGTCGCCCGTTTTACAAATTTTTTCCGCTTTTTGTGCATAAATTTTAGAAAAAGTCTTGAAACGCGGGCATTTCTGTGTTACAATAAATATGTTTCATCAGAATTGCAAGAGAGGGAAATGTTATGGAAAAGAAGTTGGTCATCCCCGAGCGCGCGGCGGGCGTATTGCTGCATATCTCGTCGCTGCCGGGCAAGTACGGCATCGGCACGATGGGCAAAGAGGCGCGCGCCTTTGCCGATTTTCTGCACGCGGCGGGCGTGCGCTATTGGCAGGTGCTGCCCCTGGTGCAGACGGGCTACGGCGATTCGCCCTATCAGTCCGTATTCGGCGCTTCCGGCAACCCGTACCTGATCGATATCGAAGAGCTCTTCCGCCTCGGCCTCATACACCGCGCGGAGATGAAGGCGCTCGCGGGTAAAAAGGGCGTCGATTACGGCATGCTGTACCGCAAAAAGTACGCCTTGCTGCGCACGGCCTTTTCCCGCTTTGACAGGAACGACCCCGCATTCTGCGCCTTTGTGGAGGAAGGGAGTTTTCACGAATACGCCCTGTTCATGGCGCTGAAGACGGCGCACGGCGGCGCATCGTTCGATAGATGGAAGCGCTCCTACCGCTTCCGCGAAGGGGGCGCGCTCGACTCCTTTTTGCTGCGCGAGCGCGACGAATACCTCTTCTGGCAGTTCGTGCAGTTTGAGTTTTTCCGCCAGTGGAAGGCGCTCAAGGCGTACATCAACGGCCTCGGCATCCGCGTCATCGGCGACCTGCCGCTGTACGTCGCCTACGACTCTGCGGACGTATGGGCGCAGCCGCAGCTGTTCAAGCTGACCGGCAGCCGCAAGCCGCGGAAGGTGGCGGGGGTGCCGCCCGATTATTTTTCGGCGACCGGCCAGCTGTGGGGCAACCCCGTCTACGACTGGGCGCAGCACAAAGAGACGGGCTACGAATGGTGGATAGAGCGCATGCACCGCGCCTTCCAGATGTACGACGTCGTCCGCATCGACCATTTCCGCGGCTTAGACCGCTATTACGAGATAGACGCGGGGGAAGAGACAGCCGTCAACGGCAAGTGGCACCGGGGCCCGGGCATGGCGCTGTTCCGTGCCGCCAAAGAAAAGCTGGGCAGCCTGCCGCTCATCGCCGAAGACCTGGGTGCGATGGACGCGGGAGTGGAAAAGCTGTTGCGCGCTTCCGGCTTCCCCGGCATGAAGGTGCTGCAATTCGCCTTCGACGGCGACCCGAACAACGCCTATCTTCCCCAAAACATCTGCAAAAACAGCGTCGCCTATACCGGCACGCACGATAACGACACCATGGTCGGCTACCTGCGCAGCCTCTCGCGGGAGGAGCTGGAACGGGTGAGCGGCATCGTCCGCGAACAGCTCAGGCGGCGGCAGTTGGCGGGCTGCGGGGGAGGCGTGTACGGCGTCGCCCGCGCCATCCGCCTGCTGTGCTGGCAGAGCGACGCGCAGCTGGCCGTCGTGCCCATGCAGGACCTGCTGCAGCTCGGTTCGGAAGCGCGCATGAACACGCCTGCCGTCAGCGAGGGGAATTGGCGCTTCCGCCTCGAAGCGCTCCCGTCCGCGCGTCTGCAAGAGGTGCTGCGCGAAGAGCTCATGGCGTTCGGCCGCGCCGGCAAGTAGCCGCCCTTTCCTCTTTGTATGGGGAAAGAAATATAACGATCGAAACTTTCATCTTCGGCAGGGCCGCCTTTTGCGCGGCTCTGCTTTTGTATTTTCGGAAGGAGCCGTTCGCGCCGTTTTGTTTTTATATTCTAAGTGAGTGCAGAATGTAAAATGCAGGAAGAAAAAATATTTATTCATGTGTCCTTAATTTTACATTTTACATTTTACATTTATCATTTCATTGGAGCCCTGTTCGGCTGCGCGGATCTGCTTCTTGTACAGTCTGCATATGCGCGCGGGTGCCGCCTTGTATTTCCTCTGAAAAATTTTACGCTCCGCCGTAGAGGGCGGCGATTTGCTCGGCTGTGCGTCGGCGGCCGTTTTAGCGGAGGGGCTGCTTGCCGCCGTAGAGGGCGGCGATCTGTTCGGCGCGGTCGCGCAGCGCCTCGGCGAGGGAGGCGGGCTCCAGCACCCGCACGCCCCCGCCCAGCGAGAGCAGGCGCGATAGCAGCACTTCGCCCGCGGGCAGCGTCGCCTCGGCGAGCAGCTCCCCGTTTCGGCCGTGGCGTATGGCGCTCATGCCCAGCCATTCCTCCACGTCGGGCAGGGCGGCGGGGGCAACTTCCAGGCGGAGCTGCGTCATCTCGGCGTCGGCAAAGTGGAATTGCAGGGGCAGCGCTTCCCGCCGCACCTCTCTCCGTTCAAAGGTCTCGCCGTCGGTATAGGCGCTGCGGATGCGCCCGATGCGGAACAGGCGGAAGCCGTTCTTGCTGCGGCACCAGGCGTATAAATACCACACGTTCTGTTTATAAATGAGAAGGTGCGGCTCGACGACGCGCCTGCTCTCCTTCCCTTCGCGGTCGGTATAGTGGATGTGCAGGCATTGGCATTCTTCGATGGCGTCTTCCGCCACGCGCAGCAGCTGCGGGAATATGTAGGCGTCGCCCCAGCTGCTGCTGTCCACGAGGATATTGCCGGAAATGGTCATCCCCCGCCCGTCCGCCTTTTCCTGGCGGCGCAGTTTTTCTAAGGCGCTCTCGGCGGCGGGGTCGCGCAGCTGTTCGTACAGCGCCGTGAGCGCGTTCACCGCCGCTTCATATTCCTTGCGGGTGAAAAAATTTTCGGGCAGGCGGAAGGTATCGGGCAGGCATATTCCGCCCTTCCTGCCCCGTATAATGACTAAGGGGACGCCGGCGATGCTCAGCTCCTGCACATAGCGGTGGATGCTGCGTTCGGATATGTCGAATTCCGCGGCGAGCTCGGCGGCGCTGCACTTGCGGCGGCGCAGCAGGCGGAACAAAATGCGCATGGCTACTTCCATCTTCATGGCGGGCATGGTGCCACCTCCGAAAAAATTTTTTTGAAATTCTCACAATTATTTTAGAATATATGACAAGCGTTGTCAAGTTTTTTGTGCTACAATGTGGGCAGTAAGACAGTGAAAGGAGGAACGGCGATGAAAAAGAGAAGTTTTGCGGCATTTTGCATGCGCCTGCGGATGCGCTTTTTGGCGTGGCGGGCGCAGCGGCGGGGCGAGCTGCCGCCGGACGAGGTGTTCTTTTACTGCTTCAACCAAAGGGAGGGGCTGAACACGCGGAAGCGCGCCTTTTGGGCGGCGCAGGCGCAGTTGGTGCAAATGGGCGGGGCTCTCCCTCGCCCCGCACGGCAGGCGTACATGCCCGCGTGTGAAATGACGGCAGACGCTCGTATGGAAGGCCTCGCGCAGGCGTATATGCCCGCAAGCGAGGCACAGGCGTACATGCCCGCGTATGAAATGACGGCAGACGCTCGTATGGAAGGCCTCGCGCAGGCGTACATGCCCGCGCAGGCATACGCCGTCTGCACGCGGCAGGGGAGCGCCCTGCCGCAGGCCTTCGCTTCGGGCGATCGGCAGGGGATCGCTCAGCCACGGATGATAGGCAGGGTTTATACAAGGTATAAAAATTATTTATAATAGAAATTGCCCCGCTTTGTTTGTAAAAAAGCGCTTTTCATGGTACAATAGAGAATGGAAAAAGAAAACAAAGGAGTTTTACCACCATGTCTTATGTAGAAAGCGTTTTGGCGCGTCTGAAAGAGCAGAACCCGAACGAGCCCGAATTCCATCAGGCGGCGACGGAAGTGCTGCACAGCCTGCAGCCCGCCATCGATGCAAATCCCCGCTATCAGAAGGCGGGCCTTTTGGAGCGTTTGGTCGAGCCCGAGCGCGTGATCATGTTCCGCGTTCCCTGGGTAGACGACAACGGCAACGTGCAGGTCAACAAGGGCTACCGCGTGCAGTTCAACAGCGCCATCGGCCCTTACAAGGGCGGCCTGCGCTTCCACCCTTCCGTCAACCTCTCCATCATCAAGTTCTTGGGCTTTGAACAGATCTTCAAAAACAGCCTCACAGGCCTTCCCATCGGCGGCGGCAAGGGCGGCTCGAACTTCGATCCCAAGGGCAAGAGCGATAACGAGATCATGCGCTTCTGCCAGAGCTTCATGACCGAGCTGTACCGCCACATCGGCGCGGATACCGACGTACCCGCCGGCGACATCGGCGTGGGCGGCCGCGAGATCGGCTTCCTCTTCGGCCAGTACAAGCGCATCCGCGACGAGCACGTCGGCGTTCTGACGGGCAGGGGCCTCACCTACGGCGGCTCGCTCGTCCGCACCGAGGCGACGGGCTACGGCCTCGTGTATATCTGTGAAGAAGCGCTCAAGGCCCGCGGCGACGATCTGAAGGGCAAAACGGTCGCCATCAGCGGCTCGGGCAACGTCGCCATCTACGCCTGCCAGAAGGCGCAGCAGCTGGGCGCGAAGGTCGTCACCATGAGCGATTCCAACGGCTACGTCTACGATAAAAACGGCATCGACCTCGCCGTTGTCAAGCAGATCAAAGAGGTCGAGCGCGGCCGCATCAAAGAATATGCCGCCCGCGTTGCCGGCGCCGAGTACCATGAAGGCTGCAAGGGCGTGTGGACGGTGAAGTGCGACGTCGCCCTTCCCTGCGCCACCCAGAACGAGCTGGACGAAGAGTCCGCCAAGACCCTCATCGCCAACGGCGTCAAGCTGGTCGGCGAGGGCGCGAACATGCCCACCACGCTCGCGGGTACCGAGCTGTTCCAGAAGAGCGGCGTCGTGTTCCTGCCCGGCAAGGCTGCCAACGCCGGCGGCGTGGCAACTTCCGCCTTGGAAATGGCGCAATCCAGCGGCCGCCTGTTCTGGTCGTTTGAAGAGGTCGACGCCAAGCTGCAGGGCATCATGGTCAACATCTACCACAACATCGACGCGGCTGCCAAAAAGTACGGCCATGAAGGCGACTATGTGATGGGCGCCAACATCGCCGGCTTTGAAAAGGTCGCCGAGGCGATGATGGCACAGGGCGTGGTGTAATGCCTGAAAAACAGTTTTGCCGCCGCAGCGGCAGGCAAATATCTATGTATTGAAATGACCCCCTCGGCGGACAGCCGAGGGGGTTTTGCGTGAAAAATCGGGCATGTGTTACAAAAATATCTGTCATCGGCCCTCGGCGGACAGCCGAGGGGGCGTGAACAGGGGAATGTGAAATTTAGAATATAAAATCGGGGAAGGAAGGAATATTTTTTGAGTACGTCCTCAATTCTGCATTCTGCGCTTTACATTTATTCTTGCGCGGCCTCATCCTCGCCCCGTGTGCCGGCCTCGCCTGCGGCGGGCATGCCTTGCGCCCCTTCTTTGCCTGTATCTTCTCGTGCCGCCGCTTCTTCCTGCCGGTCGTGCGCCCTTTTGCGCAGGGGCGGGGCGGCGGGGTAATGGCGGGGTTTCCCGAACAGATTATAAAACAGCATACACAAATTGAACGCCGCCATCGCCAGCGAGAAAACTGCCGGAAGGGGCAGTTCGGCAAAGTCTGCTCCTACGGTAGAGGCGAGCACCAGCGCCAGCGAGTACAGCCGCACCACGATCTTGGCGATCTTCAGCCGCCGCAGCCGCTGGTTGGGCTGCCCGTGCCGCAGCAGGTAGTATTCGTACACATACACGAGCGCGGTCAGCGCAAAGCCGACGGCAAACAGGGCGCTCACCAGGGCTGCGAACTTCCCCGTATGGCGGAAGGCGACGCCCGTAAACACGGCGTAGCCCGCATACAGCGCCAGGTAGACGATGCGCGCCAAAAAGAACTGCGCCTTTGCTCTGCCGAACAGGCGGCGGTAGTCGGTGCTGTCGCCGCTGATGTTTTCGATGACGGCGAGCTCCGTCTTGTCGTCCTCTTTGAGCGCCGCCTCTTTGGCGCGGTCTGTGTCCTTAAAGCTGCGGATGGCAAAGCGCCTGCGGTGCGAATGGGCGGTCAGCCCGCCGATGAGGCAAAGCAGCGCCGTGCCCGCAAACTGCGCCGAAGAAAAGGCGAGCTCGCGCAAAAACCGCTCGGCGGTGGTGGCGTCGAACAGGGCGACCAATAAAAACGAGATGCCCGAAAAGCAGAGGATGCACACCGCGGTGGCGAAAAAGGAGAGCACGGAAACGGCGACCACGGAGCGCCGCTTTTTGCCCTTGCCGCGCCGCAGCTGCAGCGAGTAGAGGATGCTGAACACGGGCATGGCGAACACGAACCCGCCCAAAAAGGGGAGCAGGAAGTCGATGACGGCGGTGCGGGGAATGTACAGGTACTGCACGGCAAAGAACAGCGCCGAGTACAGGCACAGCCCGATCTCGATGGCGGGCGGTATGTACAGGCGCAGCTTTTTCTGCAAAAAGACGGGCAGGCTGATGATGCAGAGTTCGAAGGCGGAAAAGGCGGTCATGCCGTACAGCGCGTACAGGTCGCCCCGCTGCGCGGCAAAATAGGCGGCATAAGCGCCGCCCAGCGCCAGCAGGATAAACCCTGCCGAAAGGATATAGACGACGCCCGTCGACTTTTTTCCGAATATCTTTTCCAGCATTTCTTTTTCGTTTTGCAGCCGTTCCTCTCAATTTTTCGCCCTGAAACGCATTGTGAAACGGTTTACATAGTACTATGCCAGGCATAAACTGCGCTTTGCGGCGCTTTTATGCCGTGATTCTACCATGCGGCGCTCATATCAGAGGGCGCCCTCAGGCGGCTTTTATATCTCTTCTTCCGCGCGGCGGTCGGGGGTGACGAGCACCGTCTGAAAGTCGGTATAGATCACAAACCCCGCCTTCGCCTTGGGCGGCTTTTTCACAAACCGCCGCAGGCAATAGTCTACGGGGATCTTGTCGCCCTGCTTCCCGTCCGAAAACCAGGCGCAGATCTGCGCCGCGGCGGCGATCACTTCGTCCGGCACCCGTTTTCCTTCCGTGCGGATGACGACGTGGCTGCTGTGGTACTTCTGCGTGTGCAGCCAGATGTCCGCAGGCGAAGCCTCGCGCAGCAGGCGGTCGTTCTGCACGTTGTTGCGCCCCGCAAATACGGCAAAACCGCCGATGCGGAAGGCGCGGAAGGGGACGGCGGGCGCCGCCTGTTTCTTTTTGGGCGCGGGCGGCAGCAGCCCCGCATCCCGCAGCTCTTCTTCGATCTCCTGCAAGTCGATGAGGCTTTCCGTGCGCGCCAGGGCGGCGAGCATGCTCTGCGTGTAGTCGAGGTCCGCCTCCGCCTCCCGCTTTTGCGGCTCCACGGCGGCAATGGTGCGCTTCTGCTTGTTGTATTTTTTGAAGTACTTCTGCGCGTTCTGCGCGGGGGTGAGCGCCTTGTCGAGGGGGATGCGCACCATGGGTGCGGCTTCCTCGTAATAGTTGACGACTTCGCACCCTTCCATACCCTTGCGCAGGGCGTAGATGTTGGCGGTGAGCAGCTCGCCGAAGACGCGGTTCGTTTCCATGTCGCCGCATTCCCTCTCCCGTTCCAATAAGATGGCGAGCTTTTTTTCTTCCTTTTTGCGGCGGGCGGCGAGCAGGCTTTCCAGCTTGCGCCGCTTATCCGCAAAGCCGCGGCGCGTCTCCCGCTCGCTGTAGTAGGCGTCGGCGGCCTCGTTCACGCTTTCGTACCGCTCGCCCTCGGGCATGCGGACGTGGAAGTCTTTGGCCTCGCCCCTCGCCCGCTCCACGGCGGGCGCCGTCTCGTCCGAAAAGATGTAGGCGTGCACCGCCTCTTCGGCGCGGTCGGTGCCGGCAAACTGCCCGATCTCCCGCGCCATGCGGCGGCAGGTGGGCATCGCCAGCCCGGAGAGGTTGTTGAACAAAAATTCGGCGAAGTCTCCGCCCGCATAGGCGGCGAGCCGCTCGCGCGCGGCGGCGCGGTCGGCGGGGTTCGCCTTGTCCTGCGGTTCGGGCGGCAGGTAGTTCGCCCCCGGGAAGAGGGCGCGCTTGAAGTTTTCCTGCAAAGAAGACAATTTCAGCGCCCCCGTGATGACGCCGTTTTCGGTCAGCACTAAGTTGGAATACTTGCCCATGATCTCCGCATACAGCACCCGTTTTGCGCGCGAAAATTCGTTCACGCAGTCGAAGGTGAAGGAGAGGATGCGCTCGAACCCTTCCTGCTTCACTTCCAAAAGGGTCGCCCCCGAAAGGTGCTTGCGCAGCAGCATGCAGAAGTTGGGCGCCGCCTCGGGCGCGGTGCGGGCCGCCCCCGAAACGCACGCCCGCGCAAAGGAAGCGTGCGTGTTGAGCAGCAGCTTGCGCGTCTTTCCGCCCGCGTAGAGGAGGATGTCCACCTCGTCGCGCGAGGGTTGGATGATCTTATTCACTTTTCCGCCCGAAAGCATCGCGTTCAGTTCGCGGGCGATGTGGCGGAGGGTAAATGCGTCCTGCGGCATATGTTTTTGGAAAGTCCTTATAATTTTTTATCATTATACCGCAAAGCGGGGCAAAATGCAATCGTTGCCGCCTTTTTGCCGGAAAAAGCCCCTGTGCCTCGGCGGCGCGGCGTTATTTTTGTGAAGGAAGGGGCGTAAAGCTGCGTCTTTCAAGGAAATGAAGGGGCGGAGAGCGGTATTATTTGAGGGGAGGAAAGGGACGGCCGCAAAGCTTACGCCGAAGCCCGCGGCTGTGCATATTTTTTGATGGAAGGAAAGGGCCGCGGGCTGTGTATTTGGGGGAAGCAAGGGGCAATATTCCCGCTCAACAGTTCTTTGAGCGGAAGAGCGCGGCTCGCGATTGACAATGCCGCAGCCGCTTTGCTATAATGCTGCTGTCCGGTTTGCGATCATGCTGCCGTTCTGCAAGGCATGGCCGAGCGGAACTATGCAGATCCGGCTCATGCGGGGCCATCGGGCGGAGGTGTTTATGGAAAATGCGGAGGTGTTTATGGAAAATATGGAAAACAATGTAGGGAAAAATATCGCCGCGCTGCGCCGTGCCCGCGGGTTGACGCAGGCAGAGCTGGCAGGGCAGCTGCACTTTACATATCAGGCGGTATCCAATTGGGAACGCGGCGTATCGGTGCCGGACGCCGACACGCTGCTGCGGCTTTCGGCATTTTTCGGCGTCTCTGCCGACGCGCTGCTGCGTGGACAGGTCAAGCCGCCTGCTCCCGCTCGTTCCGCGCGCAGGGGATTCCGCTTTTCGCCCAAGGCCGCACGCGCGGGCGTCTCCGCCGAAAGCGAGGCGCGCATCGAAGACGCCGTATCCGCAGCCCCTCTCCCCGCATGCGCAGATGCCGCAGCCGAGGGCGGGGCGCGCGCCAAACGGGCGGCGGGCAGTGCCTCCTCGCTCGCTTTTACCGGGCCGGTCGGCGCCGTGGGCGCGCTGCGCGGCGCGCTCATCGCCTATACGGCGTGCATCGCCGTTTCGGCGATCGTGTCGCTGTTTGGCAACGAGACGGCGGTGATCCTTCTGTATATCCCCGCACTGCTGATCGCCCTCTTGTCGGGCGCGGCGGCGGTCGTCCTGTTCTTCTTTGCCAAAGTGCCCGCTTCTGCGGCGGCAGTGATCCTCTTTGCGGCGGGGCTGATCGGCAGCGAAGGGTGCGCCTTGGCGACGCTGTTCCTTTCGGAAGAGGGCACGGCATACTTTGCCGTCTCCTGCTGCGGCGGCGCCCTTGCCCTGTTGAGCCTGTACGCGGCGCCCTTCGCCTTCGCGCGGAAAGAAGAGGAAGAGGGCGTGGTCAAAACGTATTTTTTCCTCATATCCGTTCGGGCGGTGTGTTTGGTGCTCACCCTGCTCTTGCCGGGGAGCGGGCTCGCCGTCCTGCTTTCGTTCGTCGATACGGGAATGGAATTGGCGGCGCTGTGGTGCCTGTTTGCGGCGACGGAAGACAGGCAGTACGGGCAGAGGTATCCGCTGTTCAAAAAAAAGGGCAGGGGCAGGGCTGAAACGTAAACCGCATCCCGGCAAGGCCGGGCCGGCGTGCCGGCCGCGCCAACATGAAGATCGGGGCCGCGTGTCCGCTCCCTATACGGAAGCGGACACGCGGCCCTCCTTATAGGAATGCAGGGCAGGGTGCGGGCACGGCATCCGCCTTGTTTCCTTATTATAAATAATTTTCCCCCGCCGCGCAAAAACGCTTTGCAAAACGCATTCTTTATGGTACAATACTGTATCGAGCAAAGACTAATTTTGTAATCCATTAGGAGAAAGAGCATGAAATACGAGATCCAAGCGGCAGAAAAGAGCACGATCAAGATCACCATCACCTTCGACAAGGCTGAATGGGACGAAGCCAACCAGAAGGCGTATTTGCAGACGCGCGGCAGGTTCGCCGTCAACGGCTTCCGCAAGGGCAAGGCGCCCAAGCACGTCATCGAGCTGAACTACGGCAAGGGCGTGTTCTACGAAGAGGCGCTCAACAACCTCTTTTCCGACCATTATTACGACATTTTAGAAAAGGAAAAGGACAACTACACCGTCGTCGGCCAGCCCACGCTGTCGGTGGAGGACATCAGCGACGAAGGCGCCGTCCTCTCGGCGCAGGCGCCCGTCAAGCCGGACGTCAAGCTGGGCGCGTACACGGGTATAAAGATCCATAAAGCCGAGTATACTGTAAAGGACGAAGACGTGGAGGCAGAACTTTCCCGCCTGCAGGAGCGCAACTCCCGCATGGTGGAAGTGACCGACAGGCCCGCCGAAAACGGCGACACGGTCGTCATCGACTTCTCCGGCTCCATCGACGGGGTCAAGTTTGAAGGCGGCACGGCGGAAGACCACAGGCTGACTCTGGGCAGCGGCGCCTTCATCCCCGGCTTTGAAGAGCAGGTGGTGGGCATGCAGACGGGCGAGCAGAAAGACGTCAACGTCAAATTCCCCGACGACTACCACGCCGAAGAGCTGAAGGGCAAAGACGCGGTGTTTGCCGTCACCGTCAAAAAGATCGAAAAGAAGGAGCTCCCCGCCATTGACGACGAGTTCATCAAGGACGCCGCCGGCGCCGAGAGCGTAGACGCATACAAAAAAGAGACGCGCGAAAAGCTGGAAAAGCAGGCCAAAGAGAAGGGCGACGCGGAGACGGAGAACAACATCGTCCGCGCCATCGCCGCGCGCGCCGAGGTAGAGATCCCCGACGCCATGATCGAGTCGCAGATGGACAACATGGTGCAGAACGCCGCTTACCGCCTCGGCATGCAGTACGGCGGCCTGAAGCTGGAAGACTACCTCAAATACATGGGCAGCAACATGCACGACTTCCGCGAAGGCTACCGCGCCCAGGCGCAGGATACCGTCAAGGCGCAGCTGGTCATCGATAAGATCGTCCGCACCGAAAATCTGAAGGCGGAAGATAGCGAGGTCGAGGCAAAGATCGAGCAGTTCGCCAAAGGCGCCAATAAAGAGCTGGAAGAGTACAAGAAGGGCGTTTCCGATTCGCAGCGCGAATACATCGCCAACGACATCGTGGTGGAAAAGCTGTTCAACTTCCTCAAAGAGAACAACGATCTGACCACCGAAGAGGTCAAAGACGAAGCCGCGCCCGCGGCTGCGGCGGAAGCCGAAAAAGCAGAGTGATCCCGCAAGGAGAGGCAATGCAAGAAATCATCAGAAACAATCTCATCCCCATGGTCGTCGAGCAGTCCAGCCGCGGCGAGCGCTCGTACGACATCTATTCCCGCCTGCTGGAAGACCGCATCATCTTCCTCTCGGGCGAGATCAACGACGCCATGGCCAACACCGTGGTGGCGCAGCTCATTTACCTGGAAGCTAAGGACATGAACAAGGATATCAGCCTGTATATCAACAGCCCCGGCGGCAGCGTTTCGGCAGGGCTGGCGATCTACGATACCATGCAGTATATCCATTGCGACGTGTCTACCATCTGCATCGGCCTGGCGGCGAGCATGGGCGCCTTCCTGTTGTCCAGCGGCGCGCGCGGCAAGCGCTTCGCCCTGCCTAACAGCGAGATCATGATCCACCAGCCGCTCGGCGGCGCGCAGGGGCAGGCGAGCGACATCAAGATCCAGGCGGAGCATATTTTGAAGATCCGCGACAAGATGAACCGCATCCTCGCCGAAAACACGGGCAAGACCATCCCCGAGATCGAGCGCGACACCGACAGAGACAACTACCTCTCCGCCGAAGAAGCGCAGAAGTACGGCCTGGTCGATAAAGTGTTTTATAAGCGGTAAACGGAAAAATTTTCGGCGCAAACCATAAAAATCGCGCTTTTGCAGAGTACTATGCGCGGCATAAACGCGCAAAACCATCCTTCGCGGCGACAAGAAACGGCTTGTTGCCGCGTATCCTTAAAGAGCGCCGCTTGCGGCGCGAGGAGGCAGAATATGAGTAACGAAGAATTGTGCTGTTCCTTCTGCGGCAAGCCCAAAAGCCGCACCAAAGTTTTGATCACCGGCCCCAACGGCCTTGCCATCTGCGACGAATGCGTGCAGATCTGCAGCGAAGAGATCCGCACCGCCGAAGAAAAGCCTGCCGACAAGGTGGCGCTGAAAAAGCCTTCCGAGATCAAGGAAGAACTGGATAAATACATCGTCGGGCAGGACAAGGCGAAAAAGGTATTGTCCGTGGCGGTGTACAACCACTACAAGCGCATCAACAGCGAGCTGAATACCGACGACGGCGTGGAGATCGAAAAGAGCAACATCCTCCTGCTCGGCCCCACCGGCTGCGGCAAAACGCTGCTCGCCCGCACGCTGGCGCGCATCCTCAACGTTCCCTTCGCCACCAGCGACGCGACCACCCTCACCGAAGCGGGCTATGTGGGCGAAGACGTGGAAAACATCCTCTTGAAGCTCATCCAGAACGCCGATTACGACATCGAAAAGGCGCAGCGCGGCATCATCTACATCGACGAGATCGACAAGATCGCCAGGAAGAGCGAAAACGTGTCCATCACCCGCGACGTCTCCGGCGAGGGCGTGCAGCAGGCGCTTTTGAAGATCATCGAAAGCACCGTCGCCAACGTCCCCCCGCAGGGGGGCAGGAAGCACCCCCAGCAGGAGTGCATGCGCATCGACACCACCAACATCCTCTTCATCTGCGGCGGCGCCTTCGTGGGCCTGGACAAGATCGTGCAGGCGAGAAAGGACGACACCTCCCTCGGCTTCGGCGGCAAGGTCAAGAGCACGGACGAGATGGACTACCAGCTGTTTGACGACGTCAAGCCGCAGGATCTGACCAAGTTCGGGCTCATCCCCGAATTTGTCGGCCGCGTGCCCATCGTGGTCAACTTGCAGCCGCTGGACGAAGAGGCGCTGGTCAAGATCCTCACCGAGCCCAAAAACGCGCTCATCAAGCAGTACCAAAAGCTCATCGGGCTGGACGGGGTCAAGCTCTCCTTCGAGCCTTCTGCCGTCAGCGAGATCGCCAACACCGCCATCAAGCTCAAGACGGGCGCGCGCGGCCTTCGCACCATCATCGAAAATTTGATGACCGACGTCATGTACGAGATCCCTTCGGATACCGACATCAGCGAGGTCAAGATCACGCGCGAGTGCGTGCTGGGCAACGCCAAGCCCGAACTTATCAAAAAATCGGCGTAAGCCGCGCCCGAAGCGGCACATTCCCGGGCGGTCACCCTTGCGGCGGCCGCCTGTTTTCATGCCCGCTTCGCCCTCTGCGGCGGGCGTTTTTTTGTTGGAAGGGGAAGAAGCCTTTTCCCGCCGGTTTTGCCGCGTTTTTCTGTATCGGAAGGAAAAACCTTTTCCGCGCCGCTCCCTCGCACGGGCGCGTGCCGCCGATGCCGTCCGCGCCGCTCCCTCGCACGGGCGCGTGCCGCCGATCGCCGCCCTCCGCTGCCGCGCTCGTTTCCCGCCCCTTCGCGCCCTCCGCATGGCGAAGGGCGCGTGCTTTGCCGCCGCGCTCGCAGAAAGAGAATATTTTCGGGCAGAGAATTATCATTTTCGGGCAAAAAATACTTGAAAAAATGCACGCCGTCGATTATACTATATAGGGTAAAATAAAGAGGTATAGTGCGCAGGGCGGCAGGGCCGCCGGCAGTCATACGAGAGCGCAGCGCACGGCTCCATTCATTCCACAAAAGGACGGACAGGTCATGTATCCAATCGTAAAAAAGAGAGAACTCAATCCCACCGTCACGCTGATGGAAGTGAGCGCCCCCTTCGTCGCCAAAAAGGCGGAGCCGGGGCAGTTCATCATCCTGCGCGTAGACGAAGCGGGCGAACGCATCCCGCTCACCGTCGCCGATTTCGACCGCGAAAAAGGCACGGTCACCATTATCTTCCAGATCGTCGGCGGCACCACCGAGCGGCTGAATCATCTCAATGAGGGAGACGGCATCCACGATTTCGTCGGCCCCTTAGGCGAGCCTTCGCATACCGAAGGGCTGAAAAAGGTCGCCGTCATCGGCGGCGGCGTCGGCTGCGCCATCGCCTATCCCGTGGCCAAAAAGCTGCACGGGCAGGGCGCCGAGGTGCATTCGGTGGTCGGCTTCCGCAACAAAGACCTCGTCATTTTGGAAGAGGAATTCCGCGCCGTTTCCGACGTGTACAAGCTGATGACGGACGACGGCTCGAAGGGCGAAAAGGGCCTGGTGACCGACGCCTTGAAGGCGCTCATCGAGGCGGGCAACGCCTACGACGAGGTGATCGCCATCGGCCCTGTGGTGATGATGAAGTTCGTCTCTCTCCTCACCAAGCAGTACGGCATCAAGACGGTGGTCAGCATGAACCCCATCATGATCGACGGCACGGGCATGTGCGGCTGCTGCCGCCTGAGCGTGGGCGGCAAGATGAAGTTCGCCTGCGTCGACGGGCCCGACTTCGACGGCCACGAGGTGGACTACGACGAGATCTTGAAGCGCGCCTCCACCTATAAAGAGTTTGAAGCGCGCGAGCGCGAAGCGGCGTGCAACCTGTTCAAAAAGGAGGTAAAGTAACGTGCCCAACATGTCTTTACAAAAGCACGAGATGCCTTCGCAGGCGCCGGATGTGCGCAATAAAAACTTTTACGAAGTCACCCTCGGCTACACCGCCGAGACGGCGATCGACGAGGCAAAGCGGTGCTTAAACTGCAAAAACAAGCCCTGCATGGGCGGCTGCCCCGTCCGCATCCATATCCCCGAATTCATCGCCAAAGTGGCGGAAGGGGAATTTGAAGAGGCATACCACATCATCCAGCAGACCAGCTCCCTGCCCGCCGTGTGCGGCAGGGTCTGCCCGCAGGAAACGCAGTGCGAGCAGAAGTGCGTGCGCGGCATCAAGGGCGAGCCGGTCGCCATCGGCAGGCTGGAGCGGTTCGTGGCGGACTGGCACAACGCCAACAGCTGCGACCTCCCCGTCAAAGCCGAGCCCAACGGCCACAAGGTCGCCGTGGTCGGCAGCGGGCCTGCGGGGCTCACCTGCGCGGGCGACCTTGCCAAGCGCGGGTATGAGGTCACCGTGTTCGAGGCGCTGCACCTTGCGGGCGGCGTGCTCGTGTACGGCATCCCCGAATTCCGCCTGCCCAAGCTGATCGTACAGAAAGAGATCGACAACCTCATCGCCCTCGGCGTCAAGGTAGAGACCAACATGGTCATCGGCCGCGTGCTCTCTATCGACGAGTTGATGGGCGAATACGGCTTTGAAGCGGTGTTCATCGGCAGCGGCGCGGGGCTGCCCCGCTTCATGAACATCCCCGGCGAAAACCTGAAGAGCGTCTTTTCCGCCAACGAATTTCTGACCCGCGTCAATTTGATGAAGGCGTATAAAGAAAATTCCCGCACCCCCGTGTTCCACGCGCAGAAGGTCGCCGTCGTCGGCGGCGGCAACGTGGCCATGGACGCGGCGCGCTGTGCCAAGCGCCTGGGCGCGGAAGAGGTCTCCATCGTCTATCGTCGTTCGGAGGCGGAGCTCCCCGCCCGCGCCGAAGAGGTCGAGCACGCCAAAGAAGAGGGCATCGTCTTCCGCTTCCTCACCAACCCCACGGCTATTTTGGAAGGGGAAAACGGCCTGGTTTCCGGCATGACCTGCATCCGCATGGAGCTGGGCGAGCCGGACGCCTCCGGCAGGCGCCGCCCCGTCGAGGTGCCGGGCAGCGAATTCACCATCGACTGCGACGCCGTCATCATGGCGCTGGGCACCTCTCCCAATCCCCTCATCAAAAACACCACCAAGGGGCTTGACACCCAGCGCTGGGGCGGCATCATCGCCGACGAGCGCGGGCAGACCTCCCGCCCCGGCGTGTTCGCGGGCGGAGACGCCGTCACGGGCGCGGCCACCGTTATCCTCGCCATGGGTGCGGGCAAGACGGCGGCGGAGTCCATCGACGCATACATCCGTTCAAAACATCAATAAAAATCAAAAATCATATGGAAGGAGGCAGAACATGGAACGTATCCTTTTGACGGGCGGCGCCGGCTTCATCGGCAGCCACACGCTGGTCACATTGCTCGAGCGCGGCTACGAGGTAGCGGTGGTCGATAACCTCGCCAACTCCTGCGAAGAGGCGATGGTGCGCGTGCGTAAGATCACGGGCAAAGACTTCCGCTTTTACAATGCAGACGTGCGCGACCGCGCCGCGATGGACAAGATCTTTTCCGAAAACAAATTCGATTCGGTCATCCACTTCGCGGGGCTGAAGGCCGTGGGCGAGAGCTGCGTCAAGCCGCTCGAGTATTACGACAACAACATCTACGGCACCCTGGTGCTGCTGGAGACCATGCGCGCGCACGGCGTCAAAAAGATCGTCTTCTCCTCCTCCGCCACGGTGTACGGCACCCCCGAGCGCCTGCCCCTCACCGAAGACTGCCGCACGGGCGGAACGACAAACCCTTACGGCACTTCCAAATATTATCAGGAAGGCATCCTCACCGATCTGTGGAAGGCGGACAACAGCTGGAACGTCATCCTGCTGCGCTACTTCAACACCGTCGGCGCGCACGAAAGCGGCCTCATCGGCGAAGACCCGAAGGGCATCCCCAACAACCTCATGCCGTATGTGGCGCAGGTCGCCAGCGGCAAATTGAAAAAGATCAACGTGTTCGGCAGCGACTATCCCACCAAAGACGGCACGGGCGTGCGCGACTATATCCACGTCATGGACCTGGCGATGGGCCACGTCGCTGCCATCGAGGGCTGCACGCAGCCGGGCGTACACATCTACAACCTCGGCACGGGCGTGGGCTACAGCGTGCTCGACATGATCCACGCCTTTGAAAAGGCGTGCGGCAAGCAGCTCCCGTACGAGATCTGCCCCCGCCGCCCCGGCGACATCGCCGAGTGCTACGCCAATTCCGACAAGGCCGCCAAAGAGCTGGGCTGGAAGGCGCGCTTCGGCATCGAAGAGATGTGCCGCGACCAGTGGAACTGGCAGAGCAAAAACCCCAACGGCTACAACGCCTGAGGGCATCGTTTTGGGTTTGGAACGCCCGCCCGCAGTTGACTGCGGGCGGGCTTTTGCATGGGCGGCGAATTTTTACAGAGGGCGGGCGTAAGCATAGGAGGCAAACGGCGGGTGTGCCTTCTTCACTTTCTGTGCATGAAAATTTCTGCAAACCGCTTGCAATTCGCGCGGACATATGCGATAATACAACTGCAAGGGCCGCAGGCGCTGCGGCAGATCAATTTATCACGGAGAAGCAAGCGTATGAACAAAAAGGCAGTGCCCCCGTATATCGGCGCGGCATACTATCCCGAACTGTGGCCGGCGGAAGAGGTCGCCGCCGACATTCAAAAGATGCACGACGCAGGCGTCAACTGCGTGCGCGTGGGCGAATTTGCCTGGGCACGCATGGAGCCGGAAGAGGGGAAATTCGATTTCGATTGGCTGAAAGAGGTGCTCGATGCGATGCAAGCGGCGGGCATCGCCGTCATCCTCTGCACTCCCACGGCCACGCCCCCCAAGTGGCTGACCGACCGCTATCCCGAAACGCTGCGCATGTATTCAAACGGCAAGCGCGCCCAATTCGGCGGCCGCTGCCACGTCTGCAAGACCAGCCCCGTCATGCGCGAAAAAAACCGCATCATCTCCCAAAAGCTGGCGGAGGCGTTGGGCAGGCATCCCGCCGTCATCGGCTGGCAGCTGGACAACGAGATCTTCCATTACGACGACGGCTGCTTCTGCCCCTTATGCGCCGCGGGCTTCCAGTCTTATCTCGAAAAGAAGTATCGGACCATCGAAGTACTGAACCGAAGCTGGTGCACGGGGCGCTGGAGCCTGACATACCGCTCCTTTGCCGACGTCATCCCGCCCCGCCACGACACGTGGAACCATGCCTCGCTGTTTGTCGAGTGGATACGCTTCCAGGATGAGACCATCATCTCCTACATCCGCGAGCAGGCGGAGGCCATCCGCCCCTATACCGATGCGCCCATTGGCACCGACATGATGGTCCCCCTCGAACTCAGCCACGAAAAGATGAACGCCGACCTCGACGTGGTGCAGATCAACCACTACGAGCGCGCCGAACAGCTGGCCGATACGGCCTTCCTCTACGATCATCTGCGCCCCTTGAAGGAGCGCCCCTTCTGGTGTACGGAAACGCAGGCGGGCTGGAACGGCTCCTTCTTCGCCGCCAACGGGCCGCGCCCGCAGGGCAACTGCTATGTGAATACCTGGCTGCCCATCGCCAAGGGCGGCGAGATGAACGAATACTGGCTGTGGCGCGCCCATCCGAGCGGGCACGAGCTGGCGCACGGCGCCGTGCTCTCCACCGCGGGCAGGCCGTACGAGGTGGCAGGGGAGATCCGCCGCGCCGCCGACGACTTTGCCGCCTGCCGCGCCTTTTTGAAAAATACCAAGGTGCGCTCGGATATCGCCGTTCATTGCTCGGCGACCGCCGCCCTCAACTACCGCTTCGCGCCCATGGCCGAGGGCTTCGACTACCGCGAACGGCTGCTGCGCGACTTCTGGGCGCCCTTCAAACATTACAATGTAGACCTCATCGAGACCTCGCACCCGCTGGAAGGCTACAAAGTCGTGTTCTCGCCCTATCTGAGCACGCTGGAAGGGGACCTGAAAGAGCGCATCCTGCGCTGGGTAGAGGAAGGCGGCACCTGGATCGTCGGCCCCATGAGCGACTGCATGACCGACTATGCCGCCAAATACACCGATGCGCCTTACAGCTGTCTGGAAGAGATCGCGGGCGTGTACACCCGCTACCAGTACCTGCTGCCCGATCCCGCCATCGCCGCGCAGTTTGAAGACGGCTCGCCCCTCACCCTCTCCCTCTGCTACGACGCCTACGAGCTGCGCGGGGCCGCCGCGCTGGCGACGTATACCGCCGGCCGCTTTGCGGGCTTTACCGCCGTCGCCGAGCGCTGCATCGGCGCGGGGCGGGTGATCGTGCTGGGCGGCGTGCCCGATGCCGACAGCCTCCGCGCTTTGGCGGGCGTACTGCCCGTCGCCGCGGCGTCCGACAACGTGATGCTCGTCTCCCGCAGCGGCGAGGGGATAGAAGGCGTCATCGCCATCGAAACGGAGAACGAGCGCGGTTTTGTAGAGCTGGAAGGGGTATATGAAGACGTCGTCACCCGCGCACGCGCCGCGGGCAGACTTGAGCTCGCCCCGTACAGCGTCACCGTGCTGCGCAAGGTCGAAGAAGACTGACCTTTCCATATCTGTCATGCTAAAAAGCCCGCGTCTTTTCGGCGCGGGCTCAACTTTTCAAAAGCTGTAAACCGCCGTATGTATTTACGGTTGACAATTTGTTTCATTTCTACTATAATATAGAAAAAATCATCGGAGGCGGATATGGTCAAAGAGCAGCTGCTGCGGCTGTTGGAAGAGGAGCGCGGCATCTACCGTTCGGGCGAAGAGGTGGCCGAGCGCCTGGGCGTTTCGCGCGCGGCGGTGTGGAAGGCGGCAAAGGCGCTGCAAAAAGAGGGCTACGCCATTGAGGCGGTGCAGGGGCGCGGCTATTGCCTGGCGGCAGGGTGCGACGTGCTCTCGGCAGAGGGCGTCAAAAAATTTCTGCACGCGGAAGGGCTGCGCATCGAGGCGGTGCCCTGCGCTTCTTCCACCAACGCCGTCGTGCGCGAGCGCGCCGAGCGGGGCGAAGCGGCGGGGCTGGTGTACATCGCCGGCGAACAGACGGCGGGGAGGGGCAGGCTGGAGCGCTCCTTCTATTCCCCCGCAGGCACGGGGCTGTATATGAGCCTGCTGCTGCGCCCGCAGCAGCTCACGGCGGCGCAGGCGGTGCGGGTGACCACGGCGGCGGCCGTCGCCGTCTGCGAGGCTGTAGAGGCGGTCACGGGCGTTCCCGCCGGCATCAAGTGGGTGAACGACGTGTTCGCGGGCGGCAAAAAGGTGTGCGGCATCCTCACCGAGGGCGCATATAGCTTTGAAAACAACAGCATGCGCTATATCGTGCTCGGCGTGGGCATCAACCTTTACGAGCCGCAGGGGGGCTTTCCGCCGCCGCTTGCAGATATCGCCGGGGCGCTGCTCCCCGCCCCCGTCGAAGAGGGCAAAAACCGCCTCGCTGCCGCCTTTTTAGACGCTTTTAGCGGCTATTACCCCGCCTTAGACCGCGGCGATCACCTCGCCATATATAAGCGGCGCAGCCTTGCCATCGGCAGAGAGGTCGAAGTCGTCTCCGCCCGCGGCCGCCGCCGCGCCCTCGCCCTCGATTTAGACGACGACTGCCACTTGCGCGTCCGCTACGAGGGGGGAGAGGAGGAGTGGCTGAGCTCGGGGGAGATCTCGATCCGCTGTGTTTGAACGGCATACATCGAAAAATACTATGTCAGGCTTGCGTTCCGCTGCGGGTTACGTACGTCTGTGTACGCGCCCCTTGCGGAGCCGCGCCTTCCTCGTCTTTTTCGCGTCTGCCGCTCAAACGGCCGGGTTGAAAACGCCGCGCAAATTCACTCTTTCCGCGTGCAGCGCCCCGCTGTAGGGTGAAAAAGGCAAAAGCGTGGTTTTGCCTTTTTCAGATGTTTAAGGAGCGATGGAGAATTGCCGACCACCCCGCGCGGCGTAAGCAGCGCGGGTGCCTGTTCTTTTTCCTGTCATCCTGAGCGAGCGAAGCGAGCCGAAGGATCTCTGAAAACAAAACTCATCCTTGTCATCCCGATCGCGGGAGCGAGTGGAACGAGCGACCGAGCAGAGGGATTTTGTACAGAACGCAAAAGTCGTTCCGAACGCGGCTCTACCCTTGCCTTCCCCCTTGGGGGAAGGTGGCGGCGAAGCCGACGGAAGAGGGGTGTTCGTCTTCTTTTATGTCATCCTGCGGTCGCGTGGCATCGCCGCGCGCATGGCAGGTTTCCCCCTTTCTCACGGAAAATCGCAGGCGTCAGCTCGCCGAGATTTTCGTGAACTATTTACCGGAGTTATTTATGTCAAACACAAAAAACCTGGCCCTGTGCGGGCTGTTTACGGCGCTGATGATCGCGGGGGCGTTCCTGCGCATTCCCGTGCCGCTCGTTCCCATCACCTTTCAGCTGTTCTTTGCCGTACTGGCGGGGCTGCTGCTCGGCCCGTGGTGGGGGGCGGCTGCCGTCGGCGCGTATGTCGTACTGGGGCTTGTAGGGCTGCCCGTGTTCACTTCGGGCGGCGGTTTGCAATATGTGCTGCAACCCTCCTTCGGGTATATCGTCGGTTTCGTACTCACGGCCATCGTGTCGGGGCTGATCGCGGGGAAGGAGAATAAGCCGCGCTTTTTGCGGCTGCTGGCGGCTGTCTTGGCGGGACTCGCCGTCGATTACCTCATCGGCACCGCCTACTACTTCCTCATTGCCGAGCTGTACCTGCACAGCGACGTGGGCGTGTGGGCGACGCTGGTCGGCTGCGTGTTCCTCCCCGGCAGTAAGGACATCCTTCTCGGCGTCCTCGCCGCCGTCATCGCCGCGCGCGTTCGCCCGCTGATCGCCTGACGGTACGGGCGGGAAACATTTACAAAATAGTAAAAAGAAGGGGAACGGCGCAGCCCGTGCCATTTTTGCCGCTCTGCGCGGCCTCCTTCCCAAAATAATAAAGAGGAAAGGGGAACGGCGCAGCCCGCGCCATTTTCGCCGCTTTGCGCAGGCGTCCTTCCCAATATATAAAAAACAAGAGGCACAGCATCGGCTGTGCCTCTTTCGGTGCGCCAAGCGGCGCCTTAGTTCTGTTTATCCGGATCGTCGTCCGCAGGGGTATCGCCGTCTACGCGGTAGATATCCTCTTCGGTGATCTCGTCCTCTTCGCCGGGCAGCACGTCGTCTGCCTTTTCGTCGTGCTCGGCCTCTTCCAGGCGCAGCTTGCGGATGTAGCGCTTGCGCTTGCTGTCGTAGGTGGGCGCGACCTTGTCTGCCTTCTTTTTCTTCATGTTGGAAAGCAGCTGCTTGATGAGCAGGATGACCAGCGTGGCGATGAGCGCCGCAGCCAGCAGGATAGAGGAGACGAGCAGCCATACGTTCTGTTCGGACTCGGTGGTCTCGTCCGTCGTATCGTCTTCGCTGGAATCGTCGGAAGATACGGTGGAGACGGTCACTTCGCTGGCGCCGAAGTCGACGTAGGTGTCATAGTAGGTGCGGCCTTCCGCCTTGAAGGAGGTGGAGAAGTAGGCGACCGTGTCGGAATAGCTGCTCGCGTCGTATTCGCCGTAGGGGTCGGTGTCCGAATCGGTGTAGTCGGCGTCGTACGAAGCGTACTGGTCGCTGTCGAACAGCGAGAAGTGGTAGGAGATCATCTGCGTGCCGCTGCGGTCGATGAAGGCTGCGGGATCCTCGTTGTAGGCATCCATCAGCTCTTCGGTGTCGGCATAGCCCAGCTCTTCCGCCAGCACTTCCATGCGCGCATCGAGCATGTTGGTGAAGGTGTCTTCGGTCAAATCGCTGTAGCTGACCACGTCAAAGGCGACAAAGCTGTTCGCGGGGTTGGTGGTCTCGCCGTCGCGGCTGCCCGACCAGACTTCCAGGCGGTAGTTCTTGCTCTCGTTGCCGGTGGCGAGGAAGAAGCGGACATAGATCCAATCGGAGATGCCGCTGCCGTCGTTGGTCACCGTGCGGCAGAGCGCCTTTTCGGTCGCCTGCTGGCGGACGGCGCCCGTCAGGTCTTCGCCGGAAGCTGTGAAGTCGCGCACGGGCAGGCTGTATTTGTCGCGGTCTGCGTCGTAATATCTGTAGTAGAGGCCGTCTTCATCCGAAGCGTAGTAGACGATGTTGTCGTCGTCGTCGATCAGGTTGCCCTCATCGTCGCTGCGGTAGTTGGCGAGGTTGGCGTAGTAGGTGTCTCCGCTGTAGTCCGCGGCGGGCGCCCACAGGCCGTTTTCCTGCTTCCACAGCACCGTGTTGGTGCGGGAGCTGTAATCGGGATCGTTGGGGTCGAGGTTGATCACGTTGCCGCGGTCATCGTAGCGGTACGAGATGCCGGCGGAGTAGTTGACCGTGTCTGTGTACTGCTGCTCGCCGAATTCTTTTTCAGCTGTATCGACGAGGTAGACGTTCGCCGTCGCGCCCGGGCTGAGCTTGACGCGCACGGTCACGGTGCGGAAGGAAGAGGAAGCCAGGGTAGAGGAGGCGTTCGCCACATAGCCGTATGCCTGCGCCGCGGTGTTGGCGATGAGCAGGGGCTGCAGGCAGTCTCTGCCGAACACGGCATCCCAGATCTCTTCCGTCATGGTCAGCGCGTTCGCATAGCTGAGCACGCAGTCCATCCAGGCGGTGTCGTTGTAGTTGGAAGCATATTCGCGGTTGATAAGGCCGGCCGTCTCCAGGCTGTTGACGGTGCCCAGGTCCTGGCCGCCCACATAGGTGGTGCCGCCGAACACGCCGCTGTAATTGCGGGGATCCGCCACGTCGGACTCGATCTTGTCGGGCTGGGTGTAGGCGGTGTCGTCGAAGGAGTAGGTCGTGTTGGAAACGCCGCCCGTCAGGCTCGCTTCCACGGCGTAGGTGCCGGTCGTCTTGAGGCCGAACTGTTCCTCGGTCATGCTGCCGTAGCGGAAGCCCGTGAAGGCCGCGTAGCCGGGGATATAATCGGAGAGCGCGGAGCCGTTGATGGTGCGCACGCCGAAGGAGAACTGCAGGTAGAAGGTGACGGGGCCGTTTTCAGAGGTGTTGGAGAGATACAGGAAGCACTGCTGCCAGCCGTCGTTGATGTCTTCCAGCTCGCGCTCGTCGTCTTTGAGGTCGACGGTGGCGAGGGAAGTGGTGTCGATGGAGCCGAGCGTCGTCTTTTTATCGGCGTCGACCAGCGTCACCGTGGCGCCCGTGCCGCCTTCGAGGTCGGAGGTCTTCACCCAGAAGGAGAGGTACATGTACTCGTCTTCGCCGAGGGTGAAGGCGGGGTCCGCGCTGCCCGCGCGCAGCGTCGCCGTCAGGGGCGAACCGTTGCCGCTGTAGAGGAGCAGGATGTCTTCGTTGGCGCCGCCGAACGGCAGCTCGTCAAACTTCTCAAAGTCGGAAGAGAGCGCCGCATAGCTGCTGCCGCGCAGCTGCGAGGCGGTGCGGATGCCCGAACGGGAGATGTCGCTTTCGATCTCGCTCTCGGAGATCTCGGCACGGCTGCCGAAGTAAGAGGTGTAGGTGTTGCCGCGCTCGTCCTGCGTCTGCGCCACGGAAGCGTCGGCGACGGAGAGCTCGCTGCCCCCGTTCACGTCCAAATCGTCGAGGTCCAGGGCGAAGGTGTTGTCCGTCACCGAACCTGCGTCGATCTTGTTCAGGTCTGCCCCGTACGAGAGGTCGAGGGTGAGCTTCTGCGAGGCGGGGATGCCCTGCGTCATGCTGTCATATTCCGCAGCCGTCAGCTCTTCGTAGACCAGGTCGTCGAAGAAGGCGTAGCCCTGCACATATTCAAAATAGCTGGTGTCGGTGCCTTCCGTCTGCTGCCCGAGCCCGAGCACGACGGTGAAGGTGGTGGAAGCGTACGAAGACGCTTTCAGATAGAAGGTGTACTGTTCCCAGCCGTTGTTGGCCGAAACGTCCGAAGTGTCGATGTTGCGGACGATCAGGGGATCCTGCGCGCTGCCGCCCACCGTGTTGGTGATGCGGATGAAGGCGCCGCGGTTGCCGTTTACGGGCTTGCCGCCGTTATAGGTGAGGTCGGCCGTCTTGACCCATACGGAGAACTTCGCCGCCGTCCCCGCCGAAAGGGTGATGGAAGAGGAGGAATACTGCGAAGCCGTGCCCATATCGTTGGTGCGGTAGTTGTGCAGCATGAGTACGGCGGTGCCGTTGTCGGTATCTTCCGTTTCGGGAGCCACGTTGTGCGTGCCGGGGTTGAGCGCCTTGGCCGCCGCCTTCACCGCTTCGTCGGAAGGGCCGGCGTCTTCGTCGTCCTCATCGCCGTCGTCCTCCACGGCGAGCGCCGCCGTGTCCCAGCCGGGGATATCGTAGTCGTTGTCGATATCCGTGTAATACTCGGCGTCTTCCAGCTCGGGGTCGTCTTCGTCCAGCTCCGAGTAATACTCGTAGTCGTTGAAGGCGTCCACGAACTCGCTCCAGTCGAACGAGGTGTCTACGATGCCCGAGCGCGCCACCGAAGAGCTGGAGCTGACGCCGTTCTGGTTAGAGACCGTGCCGCTCGTCCAGCTTTCCGGCGTCCAGATGCGGTAAGCGCCGTCGTTGTCGTCGTAGTATTCAAAGTTTGCGTTTGCGAACGTCTGCGTGTCCGTCCTCGAAGGGCTGGTCTTGTCGTCGTCATCGTCCTCCGTCTGCGAGCAAGCCGCCAGTACGAAGGAAGACGCCGCCACCGCCATCAAGGCCGAGAGCAGTATCGCCGCAAATCTCTGTCTTTTGGTTTTGTTCTTTTTAGCCATATAACACCTTTTTCATTGATTCTTTGCAGAATGCAAGAGTTTGAAATCGTACTATCCTATTTTAATATAAACGCCCGCTAAATGCAAGCAATAAAGGTAAAAAAAAGGTGAAAATCTCATTATTTTTAAGGGAAAGCGCAAACTGTTTGCAAACTGTTTCATAAAAAATCGTTCGGACAAGGAGTATGGAAATCTATGGCGCGGGGCAAACAAAACTTTTTGATGGCGGCGGCGGGCTGCGCCGTCGGCGCGGTCAACGGCATCTTTGGCGGCGGGGGCGGCATGCTGGTGGTGCCACTGCTCACTGCGGCGGGGGGCAAGCCGCCCCTGGTCGCCCACGCGACGGCCATCCTCGTCATCCTGCCCGTCAGTTTGGTGAGCGCCGCCGTCTACCTGTGGGGCGGGCACTTCGAGGCGGAGCTGTTCATCGCCGTCAGCCTCGGCATGCTCGCGGGCGGCGTGGCGGGGGCGCAGCTGCTGGACGTCTGCTCTCCCGCCGCCGTCACCATGGCGTTCGCCGCCGTCATGTTCGCGGCGGGGCTGCGCATGGCGCTGTAGCGGCGGCTGCTGCGGCGTTGGCTTTCGCGCATGGCGCTGCAGCGGCGATTGCTGTGGGCGGCGCGGCTGCGGGCGGCGCGGGGCCGTTCGGCGCGGGCGGGCGTTTCCGCATTGATTTGCATGTTTTTGGAAGGGAAATTACGTTCGGCAGGGGGAAAGGAAATGAAATTTTTGCTCTATTTGCTGGCGGGCGCCGCGGGCGGGCTGCTGGGCGGCATGGGGATGGGCGGCGGCACCGTGCTCATCCCCATCCTCACCGTGCTGTGCGGGGTGCCGCAGCATCTGGCGCAGTCCGTCAACCTGTTCGCCTTTCTGCCCATGGCGGTGTTTTCGCTGCGCGTGCACGCCAAAAACGGCCTGCTCGACGCCCGCGGCACCCCGTGGATGATCGTGCCGGCGGCGGTACTTTCCGCCCTCGGGGCGTGGCTGGTGCAGGGGGTGGCGGCGGAGGCGCTGCGCGTCGGCTTCGGCGTGTTTTTGTGCGTCCTGTCGCTGTACCAGTTCGCGGGCGGGGTCAAGGCGCTGCGTCAAAAGAAGCGGTAAGGGGTATTTGTTCGGCGACAAAGGCGCTGCGGCAAAAGCGGCGGTAGGGGGCAAAGCGCTGCGGCAAAAGCGGCGGCAGACGGGGCGGGAAGGGGGCGGCCGCTCTTTTCCCGCCCCTTTCCCTTCCTTTTTCCGCCCCGCGGCGTGAAAATTTTGCCAAATTGTTTACAACTTTCCGCCCCGCGGCGTGAAAATTTTGCCAAATTGTTTACAACCGTGCGCGGATATGTTAAAATAAGGGAAAGCCCCCGCCGCGCAAGGGCGCGCTCCCCGCAAGGGGAAGGCGGCAGGGCATACCCACTTTCATTGGAGGACTCATGGCTATTTTCAGAGGAGGCGTGCACCCGGACGGCTGCAAGCAGCTGACCCGCGGCGCGCCTATCGGGCGTTTGCCCGCCCCGCCTGCCGTATGGCTGCCCCTGTCGCAGCACATCGGCGCGCCCGCGCTGCCCGTGGTGGCGGCGGGGGATCGCGTCCTGCGCGGCCGGCTGGTAGCGAAAAAGGCGGAAGGGCTGTCTGCAAACGTCTATGCGCCGATCGCGGGCACCGTCAAGGGCGTGGTGCGGCACATCACCGCCGGCGGCAAAAAGCAAGATCATATCCTCATCGAAGGGGACGGCAGCGACGAGAGCGTATCGCTTGCCCCCCTCGCTTCCTTTACGCCCGAAGCCGTGCTGGCGCGCATCGAAGAGGCGGGCATCGTC
Organism: Candidatus Borkfalkia faecavium; assembly: GCA_019114755.1. Taxonomy (GTDB): domain Bacteria; phylum Bacillota; class Clostridia; order Christensenellales; family Borkfalkiaceae; genus Borkfalkia; species Borkfalkia faecavium. The sequence continues at coordinate 18,413 of DXEW01000004.1, read as the reverse complement.
GGCATGGGCGGCGCGGGCTTCCCCACCGCCGCCAAGCTGAACGTGCGCGGCAGGGTGGATACGCTGGTCGTCAACGCCGCCGAGTGCGAGCCGTACATCACCTGCGACGAGCGCATCATGCTCGAATATACGGGCGAACTTTTGCAGGGCATCCGCCTGTGCATGCTCGCCTGCGGGGCGGAGCGCGCCGTCATCGGCATCGAAAAGAACAAGCCGGAGGCGATCGCGCACCTTGCGCGGCAGTGCGGGGAAGGGATTTCCGTCAAGCCGCTGCGCACCCGCTACCCGCAGGGGGCGGAAAAGCAGCTCATCTACGGCTGCTGCGGCCGCACGGTGCCCGAAGGCGGCCTGCCCGCCGACGCGGGCGTGGTCGTGGTCAACGTGCACACGGCGCTGGCGGTGCAGCGCGCCGCCGTGCAGAACATCCCCTGTTACGAGCGCGTGATGACCGTTTCGGGCGGGGCGTGCGCCCGCCCCGGCAATTTTTGGGTGCCGAACGGCACCCCGCTGCACGCCGTGGCGGACTTTTGCGGCGGCAGGGAAGACTGCGCCCGCATCGTTTCGGGCGGGCCCATGATGGGCGAGGCGGTCTTCTCGCTCAAAGTGTGCACGTCCAAGACCATGTCTTCCCTGTTATTTTTGGAAGAAGGCGAATGCCGCCCGCGCACCGCTTCCGCCTGCATCGGCTGCGGCAGGTGCGTGCAGGCGTGCCCGATGGGGCTGATGCCCGTGTTCATCGACGCCGCCGTGCTCGCGAAGGACTATGCCGCCGCCAAGCGCTTCGGCGCGGCGCAGTGCATCGCCTGCGGCTGCTGTTCGTACGTCTGCCCCGCGGAGCGCTACCTCACCCAGAGCGTGCGCCTCGGCCGCAAGATCGTCAAGGAGAGGAAACTGTAATGGCCGAGATCGCAAATTTCAAAGTTTCCGCCGCCCCGCATCAGGATAGCGGCGCTTCCACCCGCCGCATCATGCTCGACGTGCTCATCGCCCTGCTTCCCTGCCTGGTGTGCGGAGTCCTGTTCTTCGGTCTGTACTCGCTGCTGCTGGTGGTGCTCTCCTGCGCCGCCTGCTTCGCTTCCGAGCAGATCTTTAACCTCATCCGCAAAAAACCGCTGACCTTCGATCTCTCCGCGCTGGTCACAGGCGTCATTTTGGGGCTCAACCTGCCCCCGCGCGCCCCGTGGTACCTGCCCCTCATCGGCGGCGTGTTCGCCATCGTCATCGTCAAGATGCTGTTCGGCGGTTTGGGCAAGAATTTTGCCAACCCCGCGGCGACCGCGCGCGTGTTCCTGCTGCTGGCGTACAGCACCGCCATGACGCAGTACATCGGCGCCGACATTTCCGGCAATATGCTCTCGGCAGACCTCGTCACGGCGCCCACCTATCTGGGCGGCGGCACGGCGGCGCTTTCCGGCTCCTTTTTGGGGGTGGAAGGGTACTGGGGCAACGTATTGCAGATGCTGTTCGGCTATATGGGCGGCAGCATCGGCGAAACGTGCAAGCTCGCCGTTCTCGCGGGCGGGGCGTACCTCATCTTCCGCCGCGTCATCGACTGGCGCATCCCCGCCGTCTACCTGCTGACGGCGGCGGTCATGGTGCTCGCCTGCTATCAGAGCGCTTCCGAAATTTTATTGCAGCTCCTCTCGGGCGGCCTGCTGTTCGGCGCCGTGTTCATGGCGACGGACTACGCCACCTCCCCCAAATGGACGTATAACCGCATCTTATACGCTGTGGGGCTGGGCGTGATCACCGTGCTCATCCGCCGCTTCGGCTCGTATCCAGAGGGCACGTCGCTGGCCATCCTCATCATGAACCTCCTTGTGCCCGTCATGGACCACTACATCCTGCCCGTGCGCTTCGGCCAGCTGACCAAAAGGGGCAGGCCCAAGCCCGCGGTCATGGTTTGGTGCATGCGCGGGCTGTGCATCGCCATGGCGGCGGCGCTGCTCGTCGGCGTGCCGCTGGTGCAGTATACCGAAGCCCCCGTGCGCGGCGGCACCTATTCCTATGTTTCCGCCGTTTCCCGCAATTTAGACGGCTCGTACAAGTTCACCGTCAAGGGCGGCGCCTATATCATGGACGGCTACACCCAGCAGCTGGAATTTGTCGTCACGCTGGACGGCGCGGGAGAGAGCGTCGAAGACGTCGAGCCCGTCACCCAGAGCACGATGGGCTACACGGCGGAGCTCTCCTTCTTCGAAGGGCAGAGTTATGAAGATATCCTCGCCCGCACCGACCTCGGCACAGACGCCGAGACAAGCGCCACCAAGACCAACACGGCCCTCCGCGCCATGGTGCTCGAATGTTTCTGCTGGTACGACTACAACGTCGCAGGTTACGAAGAAATTTCCTATGCGGGCAGCGAGAACATCGTCCGCGCCGAGCGGCGGGGCGATCTGTACCGCTTCACCGTCAACGGCATCGCCGACCTCGTCGAATACGACTACAAGCAGCAGCTCTCGTACGCCGTCACCGTCGATGCGGGCACAAATACGCTGCTGTATATCACCACCCTCACCGAAAGCACCTTCGGCTACACGCTGGATAAGCCCGTGTTCTTAGGCAAGACGGAAGGGGAGATCGCCGCCATGACCGAGGGCGATATTCAGGCGGACATCACCACGGGCGCCACCGTCACCAACCTTTCCTTCCAAGGACTGGCGCAGACCTGCTTTGACGCCGCCCGCCGCCTGCAAGGAGGTGAATGACATGCCCAAGATCAAGAGCAATTCCGCCCTCAAAAGCATCCTCGTGCTGGCGGCCATCGCCCTGTGCAGCGGCCTGCTGCTGGGGCTGTTCCGCATCATCACCTATGTAGACCCGCTCACGACCACCTATCAGAAGTTCGCCGAAGATACGGGCGCTTCGTTCAGCCAAATGGCGGACGAAGAGGGCGCCGCCTACGGCGACGGCGAAGTCGTCTACTATGCCGTGTCCGACGACGGGCAGTGGCACGCCTTTCTGGCGGAAGGGAAGGGGGGCTACGGCGGCGGCGTGCAGGTGTACGTCTACATCCGCGGCGGTGTACTGGAAAAGCTGGTCATCGGCGACAACGGCGAGACCTTCCTCTCCAATTTAGAGGCCGAAGGCTTCTACGATCAGTTTATCGGCAAAGAAGTTTCCTCGCTCGACGTGATGGGCGCAGACCTCGTTTCGGGGGCGACCAAGAGCTCCACGGCCGTCCGCAACGGCGTCAACGCCGCCGTCGAATATTATATCGAACATGCTTCGGGAGGTGAAGCCTGATGCAGACGCGCAAATTTACACAGACCTTCCTCGGCGGGCTCATCCGCAACAACCCCACCTTCGTGCTGGTGCTGGGCACCTGCCCCACCATCGCCATGACCACGAGCCTGTTCCAGGCCTTCGCCATGGGGGTGGCGACCACCTTCGTGCTCATCTTCTCCAACCTGTTCGTCAGCCTGCTGCGGAACCTCATCCCCGACAAGGTGCGCATCCCCTGTTACATCGTCATCATCTCCACCTTCGTCATCATCGTGCAGATGGTCATGCAGCGCTTTCTGCCCGATCTGTATTCGACCATGCAGGCGTTCATCGCCCTCATCGTCGTCAACTGCATCATCCTGGCGCGCGCGGAGAGCTTCGCTTCCTGCAACCGCCCGCTTTTGAGCATGGCAGACGGCCTGTCCATGGGCCTCGGCTTCACCTGCGCCCTCAGCCTCATCGGCATCGTGCGCGAGTTCTTCGCCGGCGGCTCTTTCGCGGGGATGCAGATCCCGGGCTTTCCCGCCATGGGCGGCGCGGGGGCCAGCGCCTTCGGCTTTATCGTCTTCGGGTGCATGATGGCGCTGTTCAATTTCCTCGTCGCCAAGGTGGAAGAACGCAGGAAGGCGGCGCAGCCGCTGCCTTTGGCCGCGCAGGCGGCGGAGGTGACAAAATGACCTTATCCGTATTATCCGTCATGTTCGCGGCGGTCATCTCCAATAACATCGTCCTCTCGCAGTATCAGGGCATCTGCCCCTTCCTCGGCGTCTCCAAAAAGATGTCGTCGGCGGCGGGCATGGGGTTTGCGGTCATCTTCGTCATGGCCATCGCCTCGGTGTTCTGCTGGCTGGTGTACAACTATGTGCTGCTGCCTTTGGGCATCGAATACCTCTACACGATGGCGTTTATCCTCGTCATCGCCTCGCTGGTGCAGCTGTTAGAGATGCTGCTCAAGCGCTTCTCGCCCACCCTGTACAGCGCCCTGGGCGTGTACCTGCCCCTCATCACCACCAACTGCGCCATCCTCGGCACCGCCAACAGCGCCGTGGTGTTCAATTCCTACAACTTCATCTCCGCCTTCGGCGTATCCGTCGCCACCGGCGCGGGATTTTTGCTCGCCATCTGCCTGCTCGCCGGCGTCCGCCTCAAGACGGACAAGGCGGATATCCCCGCCTGCTTCAAGGGCTTCCCCATCACCCTTGTGACGGCGGCGATCATGGCATTGGCGTTTGCGGGCTTTGCGGGCATTTTAGCTTCCTGACCCATATCCATCCCGCAAACCGGTGCCGGGCTTGCGCACGGCTTATCCACGATGCAGGGCTTACGCACGGCTCTATGTGCCGCCGCGCGGCTGCATCGGCTGTGCCCCGGTCACTGCGCGGTTTTGTTGAACAACATACAGGTATCTACATGACAGAACAGATCGTACAAATTTTGCTGGCGGGCGGCGTCATGCTCGCCATCGCGCTCATCTTCGGCGCCATCCTCGTCGTCGCCTCTCACTTCCTCACCGTCAAAAAAGACGAGCGCACCGAGGCGGTGGAAAAGCTGCTGGCGCAGTCCAACTGCGGCGGCTGCGGCAGGGCGGGCTGCGCCCAGTTCGCCGAGGCGCTGGTCAAAGGGGAGGCAAAGCTCTCCGACTGCCGCGCCACCCCCGCCGCCAATAAAGAGAAGATCGCCGCCATCCTGGGCGGCGGCGACGCGGGAGAAGACACCGTCGCCGTCGTGCACTGCTGCGGCGGCCATGCCTGCCTGGATAAATACGACTACCAGGGCTACGGCGACTGCGCCTCCTGCGAGCTGATCGCGGGCGGCGTCAAGGCGTGCCCCGTCGGCTGCATCGGCAAAAAGACGTGCGCGGGCGTCTGCCGCTACGGCGCCGTCGGCGTGGGCGACGCGGGCGTCGCCTGCGTCGATAAAGAAAAGTGCATCTCCTGCGGGGCGTGCATCGAGCATTGCCCCAAGCGCATCATCGGCCGCATCCCCAAGGCCGCCAAGGTGTACATCGCTTGTTCCAACCACGGCAAGGGGAAAGAGGTCACGGAGCTGTGCAAAAACGGCTGCATCGGCTGCGGGCTGTGCGCCAAAAACTGCCCGCAGGGCGCCATCTCCATGCAGGACGGCCTGCCCGTCATCGACTACGCCAAGTGCGTGGGCTGCCTCGTCTGCGTGCAGAAGTGCCCGCGCAAGTGCATCAAGGAGCATTGAACCATGCGCCGCAAGTATATTTTATTCGATTTTGACGGCACCCTGTTCGATACCTCGCCCGGCATCCTCCGCTGTATGGCCAAGGCGCTCACCGAGGGCGGCTATACCCCCGGCGACGAGCGGGCGATGAAGCGCTTCGTCGGCCCGCCCGTGTTGGAGGCGCTGCGCGAATTTTACGGCATGGACGAGGCGGAGGCAGAGCGGGTGAAGACGCTGTACCGCACCGCCTACCGCGCCGAAGGGGTGTACGAGTGCGCGCCCATCGCGGGCGCGGAAGAATGTCTGCGCGCCCTCAAGGCGGCGGGCGCACATATCGCCGTGGCGACCTCCAAGCCCATCCGCTTCGCCCGCGAGATTTTGCAGCGCTTCCGCTTTGACGGCTATTTCGACGCCGTCTGCGGCGCCGAAAGCGACGCCCATTCGGGCAAGGCAGAGATCGTCCGCCGCGCCATGCGGGAGCTCGGCGCCGACCCCGCCCAGAGCCTGATGGTGGGGGACCGCAAGTACGACGTGTTGGGCGCCAAGGCGTGCGGCATTCCCTGCATCGTCCTCGATTCCGGCTTTGCCGAGCCGGGCGAATACGAAGAGGCGGGCGCCGCCGCCGTGTTTGCCGACTACCCGTCCGTGCAGGCGTATCTGCTCGCCTGAAGCGGGCAGGCAGCCCGATCGTGCAGGCATGTCAGTCCGCCGACGCAAGTAAGCGGGCCGCTCGTCCGTGCAGGCGTACCTGCTCGCCTGAGCGGGCAAAAGGGCGCAGTCCGATTGAAAATTCGCCGTGGGTTTGTGCACATTGCACAAACCTTTTTTTGTGTTCGTTTGGCAAAAAACAGTATAAATTTTCAAAAAAAGTAAATAATGCTCATTATAATTGTGTAAAATGTTCATCTAAAAAAATTATTTATGAAAAGTTGAAAAAAATTGCACAAAATTTTAAAAAAGCCCTATACAAAATGCAAAATCAATGGTATAATGGTATCGGTTCAGTTTATTTTCTTGTTTCTGCTGTTGCATATGGGCAGAATGAGAAAGTGTGGGGCGGCAGATCCGCCCGAAAAATCTAACAGACAGCAGAGGTGGCATTGTGGAAAAAATCGGCATCATCGACTTAGGCTCTAACTCCGCGCGGCTCGTCATTGTCGAGCTGTTCGGGGAAGGGCATTTCATGGTAGTGGACGAGCTCAAAGAGAGCGTCCGCCTGGGGCAGGATATGGAACGCGACGGCTTTTTGAAGCCGACGCGCGTGGCGGAGACCGTCCGCACCTTAAAGATGTTCAAAAAGCTCGCCGACGCGAGCAGGGTAGACAGGATCATCGCCGTCGCCACGGCGGCGGTCCGCCGCGCCAAAAACCAGCGCAGCTTTTTAGACGAGATCCAGGCGACCTGCGGCATCAAGGTCAAGGTGCTCAGCGAAGAAGAGGAAGCCACGCTCGTCTACCGCGGCGTTATCAACTCCATGGATATCCCCAAAGGCATCATTTTGGAGATCGGCGGCGGCAGCACCAAGATCGTGTATTATAACCGCCGCAACATGCTCAACTACGTCACCCTTCCCTTCGGTGCGGTGACGCTGACAGACCTGTTCAAAGACGACGGCCTGTCTCCCGCGGAGCAGGCGGCAAAGGTGGAAGAGTTTTTCACCGAGCAGCTTTCCGCCATCGAATGGCTCAAAGAAGTGGACCCCGAAGTGCAGATGATCGGCGTCGGCGGTTCCTTCCGCAATATCTTCAAGATCAGCAAGCTGGTGCGCAAGTACCCGCTGGATACCGTGCACAACTATAACCTGCCCGTCGAGGACTTCGTCTCCATTTACGACATGATCAAGGTGCTCGATCTGGACAAAAAGAAGAAGATCAAGGGCCTTTCCACCGCCCGTGCGGACATTCTCCCCGCGGCGCTGGCGGTCGTCAAGGCGTTTACCTCGTACATGCAGTTCGAGTCGTTCACCATCGGCGGCTCGGGGCTGCGCGAGGGCATCATGTTCAACCAGGCGATGCCCGTCACGCAGGAAAAGCCCATTTCCGACATCCTCGGCTACAGCCTTGCCACCCTCGTGCGCTATTACGAGTGCAACGAGGCGCACGTCGAGCACGTCGTCAACCTCTCCGTACAGCTGTTCAAGCAGCTGCGCGTGCTGCACAAGTTCCCCCGCCAGTATCTGAAGATCCTCAAAGTGGCGGCCACGCTGCACGACTGCGGCAACCGCGTCAAGTTCTATAACCATCAAAAGCACAGCTGCTATATGATCCTCAACTCCACCCTCTACGGCATCACCCACCGCGAGATCGTGCTGGCCGCCTTTGTGGCCGGCTGCCATAAAAAGGAAGACGTGGCCGCCGCCGAATGGGCGAAGTATAAAGACATCGTGCACGAAGAGGACCTGGAAGCCGTCCGCAAGCTGGGCGTGATGCTGCGCATCGCCGAAAGCCTGGACCGCAGCAGCAGCGGCTGCGTCAAGGGCATCAACTGCGACGTGCTGGGCGACTCCGTCATCATGAAGACGGAAGTGGAGGGCGACGCCTCGCTCGAGATCCGCGACGCGCTCACCGCCAATTCCGAATTCCGCAAGTCCTTCCGCAAAAATCTGGAAATTCTGTAAACCGACCCGTTCGGACCCGATAGCCGCACTCGCTGCGGCTATCCTTTTCTCTGCCGCCGCAAGCCGGAAATCGCCGCGGCAGCCTTCTTTTGCCTTGCCGCGCGCAGAGGACGGCCGCGGCAGTATTTTACCGCTTATGGATATGATTTTAGCAAGCGCGAGCCCGCGCCGAAAAGAGATCCTCTCGCACATCCTCCCGCATTTTAGCGTCTGCCCCGCCGCGGGCGAAGAAGCGCCCGACCTGACCCTGCCCCCCGAGGGCATCGTGCAGGCGCTGGCGCGGCAGAAGGCGGAAGAGGTGTCTTCCCGCTTCCCCGCATCGCTGGTGTTGGGGGCGGATACCATCGTCTGGCACGAAGGGCGGCTGCTGGGCAAGCCCAAGGGAGCGGAAGACGCCGCCCGCATGCTGCGCTCCCTGTCGGGGAAGACGCACCGCGTCTACACAGGCTGGTGCCTGCGCGGGCCGGGCGTCGACCGCTGCGGCGCCGCCGTCTCCGAGGTGGAGTTCTATCCCCTCTCCGAAGAATTTATTTCAGAATATATCGCCGGCGGTTCGCCGCTGGATAAGGCGGGCGCTTACGGCATCCAGGACGATGCCCGCCTCGTCCGCGCCTACCGCGGCAGCTATACCAACATCGTCGGCCTGCCCGAAGAAGAGCTGCGGGCGCAGCTGGCGGCATTGGGGGTGATCGGATGATGCATCTTGCCGTCGACCTCGGCACTTCTTTCACAAAGATCTATCTCGCCGGCAGCGGCATCGTGCTGGCGGAACCCAGCTGCCTCTTGCTCGCCGCGGGCACGGGCCGCGTGCTCGCCGTCGGCAGCGAGGCGCAGAGCCTGCTTGCGGGCAGCCGCGAGCTGCTCACCGTCGTCCGCCCCGTCCTGGAAGGGGAGATCGCCGACGAAGAGGCGGCCGCCGCCATGCTCTCTCACTTTCTGCGCAAGGTCGGCATCCCGCCCCGCCGCGGCCACGGCATGGAGGCGCTGCTGTCCGTGCATTGCGGCGCTTCCGACGAGTCGCTCGCCCGCTTCCGCCGCGTGGCGGAAAAAAGCGGCATCGGCATCGCCCGCTTTGCCGAAGCGCCCATGCTCGCCGCCTTCGGGCAGGGGCTGGAGCCGGACGACGAGCGCCCCGTATTTGCGGCGGAGATCGGCGGCGGCAGCACCAATATCGCGGCGCTGTCGGCGCGGGGCATCCGGCAGGGGGTGGGGCTCACCCTCGGCTCTGAAAATCTGGACGCCGGCATCATCGCCGCCGTGTCCGAAAAGCTGGGCGTGCGGCTGCGGCGGCAGGAAGCGGCGCGCCTGAAAGAGACGGTCGGCTCCCTCTATACCGGAGACAACGCATCCCTCGCCGTGGCGGGGTACGCGGGCGAACGCCCCTGCACGGTCACCGTGCCCGCGGCAGACATCGCCGCGCCCGTCCGCCTGTTTGCCGACAGGCTGGTGCAGTATATCCGCCTGGTGCTGCAAAAACTGCCGCAGGAGGAAGCCTCCTTCATGCTCGCCCGCGGCATCCGCCTTTCGGGCGGCGGCGCGCGCCTGACGGGGCTTGCCGACTACTTCTCCGCCGCCCTCGGCACGCGGGCGCAGCTTTCGGACCGGCCGCAGTACGCCGTCATCGCCGGCGCGGGCAGGGCGATCGAAAACGCAGACATCCTCCGCCTCGTCTGCCTGGAAGAGTAAAAGGCGTTTCAGCATGAATATTCAGAACAAGAAAAAAGACGGGCGCGCCCGTCTTTTTTGCGTATGTGTTGTTGAAAAGCGGCGGTCAGCGCCGCCGCTTTTTCTAAAACGTCCTCGGCGGTCAGCGCCGCCGCATGATCTTTTCGCCTCAGCGGTTTGCGCCGTCGTTTTCGCGGATCTCCACGCGGCGGATCTTGCCGCTGATGGTCTTGGGCAGTTCTGTCACGAACTCCACGATGCGCGGGTACTTGTAGGGCGCCGTCGTCTTCTTTACGTGGTTCTGCAATTCCTTTACCAGGGCGTCGCTGGCTTCGTACCCCTTGGCGAGCACTACCGTCGCCTTTACGATCTGCCCGCGCAGCTCGTCGGGCACGGCGGTGATGGCGCATTCGAGCACGGCGGGGTGTTCCATCAGGGCGCTCTCCACTTCAAACGGCCCGATGCGGTAGCCGGAGCTCTTGATGATGTCGTCCTTCCTGCCCACGAACCAGTAATAGCCGTCGCTGTCGCAGAAGGCGAGGTCGCCCAGGTGGTAATATCCGTCGTGCATGACGGTCGCCGTCAGCGCGGGGTCGTTGTAGTAGCCGCAGAACAGGCCGTTCTGCTTGTCGCGCAGGCGGATGCAGATCTCGCCCGTCTCGCCCTGTTCCACCGGCCTTCCTTCGCGGTCCAAAAGCTGCACATAATAGAGGGGAGAGGGCCTGCCCATCGAGCCGGGCCTGATCTCCATGTATTCCGAAAAGGTGCCGCACACCACCGTCGTCTCCGTCTGGCCGAACCCTTCATAGATGAGGTGGCCCGTCTTCATGCGGATCTGGCGGTAGATCTCGGGGTTGAGCGCTTCGCCCGCCGTCATCATGAATTTGATGGAAGAGAGGTCGTACTTGGAAAGATCGGACTTCATCATAAAGCGGTACACGGTGGGGGGAGCGCAGAAGGTGGTGATGCGGTACTTGGCGATGTGCTGCATCAGCGCGTCCGGCTCGAACTTGCCGTGGAAGTCGTACACAAAGATGGCGGAGCCGCACAGCCACTGCCCGAACAGCTTGCCCCAGCTCGCCTTCGCCCAGCCCGTCTCGGCGAGGGTGAAGTGCAGGCCGTCGTCCATACAGTTGAGCCAGAAGCGGGCGGTGACGATGTGCCCCAGCGTATAGCGCTGCGGCAGGGAGACCATCTTGGGCATGCCCGTGGTGCCGGAAGTGAAGTATACGAGCAGGATGTCGTCCGCGGTGCGCTCCGCCTCATAGGGGACGTGCAGCTCGTCGCTGCACTTTTCCGCCTCGGCGGGGTAGTCGATAAATCCTTCCCGCTCGCCGATGGTGGCGGCGCAGCGCACGCAGGGCACTTTGCGCATCGCCTTCAAGATGTTGTCGCACAGCTCGTCTTCGTTGACGGATACGACCATCTTGATCTGCGCCTTGTCCATGCGGTACACGAGGTCCTTTTCCATCAGCATGTGCGTGGCGGGGATGGCGATGGCGCCGATCTTGGAAAGCGCCATCAGCGTCGTCCAGTATTCGTAGCGGCGCTGCAGGATGACCAGCACCGTGTCGCCCTTGCCGATGCCGTGCTGTAAAAAGAAATTCGCCTGCTTGTCGGAAAGGCGCTTGATGTCGGCAAAGGTGAAGGTGCGCTCGTTCTCGTTGTCGTCGCACCAAACGAGGGCGCGCTTGCTCGGGTCCAGCCGCGCGTATTCGTCCACCACGTCGTAGGCGAAGTTGTAGTTGTCGGGGACGATCAGCTGAAAGTGGTTGTAAAAATCGTTGTAGTCGCGGAATCTGGTCGCGTTGGTAAAGCGGCTTAAAAGATTCATGGTAAAAATGCCTCCGCGCTGTGCGCTGAAAATATGCTATCTTTTTTATTATAGCATACTTTTTTTTCTGAATAAAGCATATTTTGCGTTTTTGCGCGAAAAAATGCGGGAATATTTTCAAGGAGAAGGGCAAATTCCGCCCGCCCGCCTGAGAGTGCCGTGCGCCGCGCCTGCCGAAGGGGAAAATTGTTCTTCGAATTTGTTGACTTAGACCCGCCGCAAGGGGTATAATAGGGCGAAACATTTGTTTATATCTGAAAAGCAAAGGAGGGGAGCATGGAGCGCTTCCAACTCGTTTCGCCCTATCGCCCCACGGGCGATCAGCCGCAGGCGATACAAAAACTGACCGAAGGGGTAGAGGACGGCATCCGCACCCAGGTGCTGGTCGGCGTCACGGGCAGCGGCAAGACGTTCACGATGGCCAACGTCATCCAAAATATCAACCGCCCCACGCTGGTCATCGCCCATAACAAGACGCTGGCGGCGCAGCTTTGCAACGAGTTCCGCGCCTTCTTTCCCCATAACCGCGTCGAATACTTCGTGTCCTATTACGACTATTACCAGCCGGAAAGCTACATCCCCAGCACCGATACCTATATCGAAAAGGACATGTCGATGAACGACGAGATCGACAAGCTGCGCAACTCCGCCACCGCCTCGCTGGGCGAGCGCAGCGACGTGCTCGTCGTCGCCTCCGTCTCCTGCATCTACGGCCTGGGCGCGCCGGAAGAGTACTTCGACCTCGCCATCTCCCTGCGCCCCGGCGACGCGATGGCGCGCGACGATCTCCTCCGCCGCCTGGTCGAGCTGCAATACGAGCGCAAGGATATCGACTTCACCCGCTCTTCCTTCCGCGTGCGCGGCGACATCGTGGAGATCTTCCCCGCCGGCAATTCCGAGATCGCCATCCGCGTCGAATTTTTCGGCGACGAGATCGACCGCCTCTGCGAGGAAGAGGTGGTCACGGGCAAGGTGACGGCGGAGCTCAAGCACGCCTGTATCTTCCCCGCCAGCCACTACGCCGTGGGCAGCGCCAAGATGCAGGCGGCGCTCGCCGCCATCGAGCGCGATCTCGAAGACGAAGTGCGGGTCTTCCGCGACGACGGCAAGCTGCTGGAAGCGCAGCGTCTCGAACAGCGCACCCGTTACGACATCGAGATGATGCGCGAGGTCGGCTATTGCAGCGGCGTGGAAAATTACAGCCGCTATTTCGACGGCAGAAGGCCGGGCGAACCGTCGTTCACTCTCCTCGACTACTTCCCCGATAACTTCCTCGTGTTTATCGACGAAAGCCACATGACCATCCCGCAGATCCGCGCCATGTACCACGGCGACCTGTCGCGCAAGACGAACCTGGTCAACTACGGCTTCCGCATGCGCTCCGCCTACGACAACCGCCCCCTCACCTTTGAAGAGTTCGACGCCCGCGTGCCGCAGATGATCTGCGTCTCCGCCACGCCCGCCGAGTACGAGCTGAAAGAGGCGGGGCAGGTGGTGGAACAGATCATCCGTCCCACGGGGCTGCTGGACCCCGAGATCGAGGTGCGCCCCGTCAAGGGGCAGATCGACGACCTTCTGGGCGAGATCAAAAAGACGACGGAGAGCGGCGGCCGCACCCTCATCACCACCCTCACCAAGCGCATGGCGGAAAGCCTCACCGATTTTTTGAAGGAAAACGGCGTCCGCGTGCGCTATATGCACAGTGATATCGACACCTTGGAGCGCATCGACATCGTCAACGGCCTGCGCGGCGGCGAGTTCGACGTGCTCTGCGGCATCAACCTTTTGCGCGAAGGGCTGGATATGCCCGAAGTCAAGCTGGTCGCCATCCTCGACGCCGACAAAGAGGGATTCTTGCGCAGTGAGACCTCCCTCATCCAGACCATCGGCCGCGCCGCGCGCAACGCCGAGGGGCACGTCATCATGTATGCGGACACGGTCACGGGCAGCATGCAGCGCGCCATCGACGAAACGTCTCGCCGCCGCAAGGCGCAGCAGGCGTACAACGCGGCGCACGGCATCACCCCCAAGACCATCGTCAAAGAGGTGGGCAGCACCATCGGCATCACCCAAAAGAAGAAGGCGCTCCCCGCCGAAAAGATCAAGTTAGAGGACATCCCCAACGAGATCGAAAAACTGAAAGCGCTGATGAAGGTCGCCTCCAACCAGCTCGACTTTGAAAAGGCAATCGAGATCCGCGATACGATAACGCTCCTGAAAAAGCGGCTATTGAAGCGCTGAAGCGCTGCATGGCTCTCCCTGTCTTTCCCTTCGGTGTGTCATGCGCCGCCTGCGCGATGCGCCCAAATGGTAAATGGTAAGTGGTAAACGGTAAGTGTAAAATTGCGGACGTATTCAAAAAATATTTTTATTTCTTCCACAATTTTACATTCTACATTTTACATTCTACATTTCGTCCCCGCGCCGTGCGGGCATTCCGCGCGCCCCGCGCCGCCCGTGCCTTCCGCATCCATACATATCCATTCCAAGGTAACAATATGAAAGAAGAAATTTTTGTCAAGGGTGCCAAAGAGAACAACCTCAAAAATATCGACGTCCGCATCCCCCGCAACACCCTCACCGTGTTCACGGGGCTTTCGGGCAGCGGCAAATCGACGCTCGCCTTCGATACCATCTTCGCCGAAGGGCAGCGGCGGTATATGGAGAGCCTCTCTTCCTACGCCCGCCAGTTCTTGGGGCAGATGGAAAAGCCGGACGTGGAATATATCGACGGCCTCTCTCCCGCCATCTCCATCGACCAGAAGACCACCTCGCGCAATCCCCGCTCCACGGTGGGCACCGTCACGGAAATTTACGACTACATGCGCCTTCTGTTCGCGCGCGTGGGGGTGCCGCACTGCCCCAAGTGCGGCAGAGAGATCCGCCGCCAGACGGTGGACGAGATCGCCGACAAGGTGCTCGCCCTCCCCGCGGGCAGCAAGATCCTCGTCAACGCGCCCGTCGTGCGGGGCAGGAAAGGGGAATACGCCAAAGAGCTGGAGTCTTACCGCAAGGCGGGCTACGGCCGCGTCAAGATAGACGGCGCCGTGTACGACCTGCAGGACGACATCAAACTGGATAAAAAGTTCAAGCACAACATCAGCGTGGTCGTCGACCGCCTGGTGGTCAAAGAGGGTATCCAAAAGCGCCTCACCGACAGCTTAGAGGCGGCGCTCAAGCTCGCGGGCGGGCTGGTCGTCGTCGACTGCGAGGGGAAGGAAGAACTGTATTCCGTCAACTACGCCTGCCCCGACTGCGGTATCAACATCGAAGAGATCGAACCCCGCCTCTTCTCCTTCAATACCCCCATCGGCGCCTGCCCCGAATGCGGCGGCCTGGGGTTCAAGCAGATCGTAGACGAGGCGCTCCTCTGCCCCGACAAGAGCAAGACGCTGCGCGAGGGCGCCATCTCCGTCGGCGGCTGGTTTTTGGAGAGCAAGGCGACCAACAATATGTACGTCGAGGCGGTGGCAAAGCACTACGGCATCGACATGGACGTGCCCGTCTGCGGCCTTCCCAAAGAAGATTACGACATCCTCATGTACGGCTCGAAAGGGGAAAAGATCCCCATGCGCTACGACGCCTACAACTTCCACGGCACCTATCAGATCGAGTGGGAAGGGTTTGTCAACATGCTCACCCGCCGCTACCGCAACACCGAGAGCGAGGGGGTGAAAGGGGAGATCGAAAAGTACATCACCGAACTTCCCTGCCCCGCCTGCGGCGGCAAGCGCCTGAAAAAAGAGGCGCTCAGCGTGCTGGTAGGGGGGAAGAACATCGCCGAGCTGTGCGAACTGTCCATAGACGACCTATACGCCTTTTTTGAAGGTCTGCAGCTCTCCCGCACCGAACACCTCATCGCCGACGTCATCTTAAAGGAGATCAAGGCGCGGCTGAACTTTCTGCGCGGCGTGGGGCTTTCGTATCTGAACCTTGCCCGCAGCGCCGGCACCCTTTCGGGCGGCGAGGCGCAGCGCATCCGCCTGGCGACGCAGATCGGCAGCGGGCTGACGGGGGTGCTGTACATCCTCGACGAGCCTTCCATCGGCCTGCACCAGCGCGACAACGAAAAGCTGCTGCATGCGCTGCAAAACCTGCGCGACCTCGGCAACACCCTCATCGTCGTCGAGCACGACGAAGACACCATGCGCGCCGCCGACTACATCGTCGATATCGGTCCCAAGGCGGGCGTGCACGGGGGCGAAGTGGTCGCCTGCGGCAGCGTGCAGGACATCATGGCCTGCAAAAATTCCCTCACCGGAGACTACCTCGCGGGGCGGCGCAAGATCGAAGTGCCCGCCGTGCGCCATGTGCCGGACGGCCGCTTTTTCACCGTCAAAAACTGCCGCCAGAACAACCTGAAGGGCATCGACGTCTCCATCCCCGTGGGGCTGATCACCGCCGTCACGGGCGTGTCCGGCTCGGGCAAGAGCTCGCTGGTCAACGAGATCGTCTACCCCCTGCTCGCCAACGCCCTCAACGGCGCGCACATGCCGCAGGGCAAGTGCGGCGGGCACGAGGGGCTTTGGTACTTCGATAAAGTCATCGCCATCGACCAGTCTCCCATCGGCCGCACCCCCCGCTCCAACCCCGCCACCTACACGGGCGTGTTCACCATGATCCGCGAGCTGTTCGCCGCCACCCCCGACGCGCGCGAGCGCGGCTACAAGGCGGGCAGGTTTTCCTTCAACGTGTCGGGCGGCCGCTGCGAGCACTGCTACGGCGACGGCATCATCAAGATCGAGATGCACTTTCTGCCCGATATCTTCGTCCCCTGCGAGGTGTGCGGCGGCAAGCGCTACAACCGCGAGACGCTGGAAGTGCGCTACAAGGGCAAGAACATCGCCGAGGTGCTGGATATGACCATCGAGGAGGCGTGCGAATTCTTCAAGCCCGTCTCTTCCGTGTACAACAAGCTCAAGACCATCGACGACGTCGGCCTCGGCTATATCAAACTGGGGCAGAGCGCCACCACCCTTTCGGGCGGCGAGGCGCAGCGCGTAAAGCTGGCGACCGAGCTTTCCAAGCGCTCTACGGGCAGGACCTGTTATATCTTGGACGAGCCGACCACGGGCCTGCACAGCTACGACGTCGACAAGCTCGTCCGCATTTTGCAGCGCCTGCGCGAGGCGGGCAACACCGTCATCGTCATCGAGCACAATTTAGACGTCATCAAGGTGGCGGACTGGATCGTAGACCTCGGCCCCGAAGGGGGCGACGGCGGCGGCACCGTGGTCGCCTGCGGCTCGCCCGAAGCCGTGGCGGCGTGCGATAAGAGCTTTACCGGGCAGTTCCTCAAAAAGATGCTGCCGCAAAAGCAGGGCGCCGCAGAAAATTGAAAAATCGGAAAAAAACGCCATACCGCCCTTCCAAAAGGGCGGTAAATTTTATTTTCGGAAGGTATATCAAGTACTATGTGTGGCATAAATTCGCCTTCTTCGTCATAGAAGGCAGGGGATGGCTGCCGCCGTATGAGTACTATGCGTGGCATAAACGCCGCGTTTGCCCGCGCACAGCGCGGCTGCGCCGATTTCCGCCCGCAATTTTCGGGGAAACATTGACAAACCTTCCCGCGTATGTTACAATAGAAATATCAAAATAAAGCGCTTTTACGGCGGCAAAGGGCAGGTCATTATAATGGAAGAACGTATTTCGGCAGAAGAGGTCAAGCGCGTCAAAGGGTTGGGCTTTTTACAGGACAAGCGCTATGGCGACGTGTTCAACGCCCGCGTCATCACTAAAAACGGCAAGATCACTGCGGCGCAGCAGCGCGCCATCGCAGAGGCGAGCGAAAAATTCGGCTCGGGCGAAGTCGCCATGACCGTCCGCCTCACCATCGAGATCCAGGGGGTCAAATACGAAAATATCCAGCCCCTCATCGACTTTTTGGCACAGCACGGCCTCACCACCGGCGGCACGGGCAAAAAGGTGCGCCCCGTCGTCTCCTGCAAGGGCACGACCTGCCAGTACGGCCTCATCGACGCCTATGCTCTGTCTGAAAAGATCCACGAGCGCTTTTACGAGGGCATGCGCGGCGTCACGCTCCCGCACAAGTTCAAGATCGCCGTGGGCGGCTGCCCCAACAACTGCGTGAAGCCCGACCTGAACGATTTGGGCATCATCGGCCAGAAGGTGCCCCGCATCGACCTGGACAAGTGCCGGGGCTGCAAGGTGTGCCAGGTGGAGAAGGCCTGCCCCATCCAGGTGCCTGTGGTGCAGGACGGCAAGGTGGTCATCGACGACAGCGCCTGCAACCACTGCGGCCGCTGCGTGGGCAAGTGCCCCTTCAAGGCTGTGGAGGGCTTTACCAGCGGCTACCGCGTCTACATTGGCGGGCGCTGTGGCAAAAAGGTGGCCCACGGCCGGTACCTGGAGAAGGTCTTTACCGACAAGGACGAGGTGCTCAACATTGTGGAAAAGGCCATCCTCCTGTTCCGGGAGCAGGGCCTGACCGGCGAGCGCTTTGCTGACACCGTGGAGCGCATCGGCTTTGAGAACGTCCAGGAGCAGCTGCTGTCTGACGGCCTGCTCCAGCGGAAAGAGGAAAACCTGAAGCTGAACGTAAAGGGCGGCGCTACCTGCTAAGCCGCGAAGCGGCGCAGAGGTTTCGCCAGCCAAACGCGCAACAAACAAAGAGAGGACCGGGAGACCGGTCCTCTTTTCTTTGCGTTTGCCGCAGCATCCCCCAGCCCGTTTGCAAGATGGTCCCGTTGAATCCTGCATGGCCATGGGGTATAATAGAAGCCTACGATACGGGAACAACTTGAAAGAAAGGAGAGGCAAAATGGAAAAATATGTACGGGACTCCTACACCGAGCACGTGCAGATTTTGTCCCAGTCCAGCTTGAACGGCTACAAGCGGCTGTTTGGCGGGCGGCTGATGGA
>DXEW01000036.1 GCA_019114755.1 Candidatus Borkfalkia faecavium | reverse complement strand
GATGTCAGAACAAATGGAATAGATAATTTTGCACACACTGCACCGATCCTATCATCATCCGTCGCTACAATAACGTCGGAAAGAGATTTCACTTGCTTTGTTTGATTATACACCCACCAAATCATAGGCTTGCCGCAAATATCTGCCAACGGCTTCCCCGGAAACCTAGACGACGCATACCGCGCCGGTATCACTCCGATGATTTTCATTATTTTTCCTCCTCTTGATCAACAAAATGATCAAGCAAATAATTCAGTTTGATTTTATCCGCACATTCACACTCTTTCAAATCGATCTTTTTGGCGATCAGTCTACTATATGGCAATGTATATACCCAACTCAGGCTTTGTATTTTCTCTTTTACTTCTGTATCTTTTGTAAACACATAAATCTTCTTTACCTCATGGCTTGTATACAAAGGCAAAAGCGAACTACCATCTTCATAAGGAGTCAATTCGCCCCCGATCGTAAACAAATAATCGACCAGTTTTAAATCATACAAAGTCTGAATATGATTATTGATATTCTCTGTTATAATAAATGCGAAACTGCCTTTAGGACAAGCCGTCAGCTTTGATAGCGGTACATGATATACACCCTCTCTCCAAATATAATCGTATATAATTACCGCTCCCTTTTCTGTTAGCGGCGTTGTATCGATGCGATACCAAATAGATTTATCCGGCAAATACCCCTGTCTTTCCGCAATCAACGGCAGCATCACTTCATTAAAAATACCGAAATGGAAACACTTATACCCAAGCAATTTTACTAAGCGAGCACACATAAACACACTTGGCATGCTGTTATAAAATTTTTCAAAAAATTTAACAGCAATTTGCTTTTTAGAAATCGCTTCAGCCGAATAAATAGATGAAGACGAAATCGTTATCGCCTTATCAAAAGAAGCGTCCTCAATCAGCCCCATGCATTCGCTGGGGAATGAAGAGGTCAAAACATCACAGCCTAAAAATACTTTTTTATATTCCGTTTTCATTGGATCTGCAGGATGCGGCTTGATCAACAATTGTACATGAGCTGAGTTATTTGCTATGTAAAGGTCAAGCAACAGCGAATACATCTTCAAAATATCCGTGCTTTTCCAAACTTCTCCATTGATCCTAAACCACTGCGTCAGCAGAAGTATTTTTTTTATTGGAGAATAAACGTATTGCGGAATTTTGAAAAGGGCAGCCAGCGTATCCTTATCCTCTTGCCGAAGTTTTTGCATTTCTTTTACAATATCAAAAGGGATAATTTTTTGATGTTCCCCTTTATATGTTTTAGGATGGATATATGCAGCTATTATGTTGTCATTATCTAACCCGCGAAACATGCCTGTCTTTTTCCGAGCTTCAAATTGGCATGGGAATTTAACAGCCCAACTCTCTTTTGATAGCCCTATATCCCCAATCCCTTCTTGAAATATATTGTGTTTTATCCCCTTCAAATTGAGATAAATTGGAAAATCGGCCCAGTTGCTGCCTATATACCATTCAGCTACTTCTTGAATGGCAATTTTATGTTTTTTTAACTCTCCGTCGAAAAAATTCAACAAATATTTTTCATATTCTTCCGGGGATAAATCATTTTTATTGCCCCAATCTCCTGCGATCTGTTTATACAAAATATTGTCGTCAAATATGTCCAAACCGCCGGTACGGGGAGCCACTACATTGTCCCCAATATAAATTGCATAATCATATTTTTTATGCAACATTCTGTGTACAATGCAAGTTAAATATCCATGTGCGTTTGCTGCTGAGTATACAATAATCGCATTTTTCAATTTAACATTTCCTCTTTTATGTTAAATGTAATATTGATATAAATAATTATTTGTTTTTATTATTTCCAAAAAACCGTTTTACTATTTTTCTGCGCAGCGAACCGGGCGGCAGCAGTTTATTCAGCTTGGCGACCGTACGCTCGTTTGCTTCCAACGCCTTGATGCGTTCGCGCGCCTCTTCCAGCTCACGGCGCAGCGCTCTGTCGTCTGCGGCGTTCCCGTCTATGACGACATGCTCGCGCAGAAATTCGTTTTCCATCAACAGGAACGAGTAATCTTGCATCGCGATCTGCAGCGGCTCTGGCTGCACAGGCAGCCCGTAATGCGGCAGCAGCTCTTGCAAATGCCGTTCCATGGTCATCAAGCCGTGATAACCATTCCAATATGTATCGAGATTTTCCGGATGCTCTACAAAATGGATGAGTTTGGCGAGCATATCCTTTGCATTGCCGCCTTCAAAGCGGAACAATTCGTTATCCGTCAGCTCCGAAGCTCCGCCACAGCTGCTGGCGAGCACCGGTACGCCATATGCAGCCGATTCGATAGCGATCTGCGGCAAGTTATCTTCCCACAATACAGGTACAATGCTCAGATTACAACCTTCAAATATATTCACAAGGTCTGCATGCGTATATCCCTGAATGACCTTGACGGAACGGAATTTTTTCAGCATCTGATAGATTTCGGCATGCTGCGCGTCTCGGACGGTCAAAACGAGGTCGATCTGCGAGGCATATTTGCCGCTCAGCTGCTCGAGCGTATCCAAAAAGAAAGGATATCCCTTTTCTTCATAACTGATGCTGTTCCCTAAAAATACAACTTTCAGCCCGTTTTTCGGCTTATACAGAGACTTGCCCACCTGCCGCTTGGCGACCTCTGTTCCGATATACGACACGGCCAATTTATTTTTATCTAAACCGTTTTCCGCCGCGATATCGTACACTCGCTTAGAGACTGCCAAAATACTGTCACAATTTTGATTGAGCTTTGCCGTCGCCGTCTGTGCAAAGCGCAAAATATCATCTTCTTTTACGTCTTCATCCAAACGATCAAAGCCGAAACGCTTGACCCAACGCGCCTTTGAACACTGCTTTTCGGGCGGCACGCCGAACTGGGCGCTTTTATAGACCGAATCTGCAATATCCTTCAAAATGATCTTCCGCGTGCACAAAATACAATCTTTTGCTGTATGCGCCGGGTCACAATTACAATGATTATGGCGCTGATAATAAAATCCCGTCACGCAGATAGGTACATAATTATGCATGGAATAGACAAACCTTGTCTGCGGAAAATCTTGCTTCAGATCCAGCACGTCGAGAGAGATCCCCTCTATGTTATTAAAGTGGATCGCCGCAAACGGACCGTTCTCTTGCATGAATTGTTTGAAGGTCTCTTTCAGCTTTTCGTTTTGCAGCGCCACGAGCGGATTGACGAACAGTTTGTCCTGTGCGGCGGGCACTGGTGAATTGACGATCTCGTACTGCCTGCAATGTTCTTTATAAGCGCTCGGTATTTTCCGGATAAACGTATCCAGCCGCTCGGCAGAATAAGCAAAGCCAGAAGACAAAAAGTATATCTGCGCGAACGGATATTTTTTGATGATCGTATCGATCAGGTTTTTACAATATACGGTCACCCCTCCGCCCCAATGCCACGGGTTATCATATGGGAGCCAATTGTAGATCAATATCTTCGGAAAGGTATCGTTGATGGCTTTCAGCGGCGAAGTAAATTCGTAATACTCATAACAATCGCGAAGATTAAAATACTTTCGGAACACTTCCACATCGCAACGCTGCAAAAGATTTTTCGCCTTTGCATCGATCAGAGCATAGTTATGCTCGTAATCGCTCTCCTTCAACGCACCGTTTGCGTACATCAAGGCGCGAGAATAAGCGTAACGCAGCGTAACGTCGTCAGTATATCCGCTCTTTTCGATCACGTCAAGGTTGTCATTCATCCTGTCAAACGGGAGATTGGGATCAACTACACCCGTCGAAGAAGAATTTGCACTCGTTTTCCGATAATAATACAGAGGGCGACGCGTCCATTTTACGCTTTCCGCTTTGCACAGCGTCTCAAAAAAGAATGGATTGTCCACCCAGCCGCCGCCCTTCACTTCTTTCATAACGATATGATTTTCTATTAAAAATTCACGGCGATAAATTGCACTCCAAACAGACGGGTGCCCCCATAAAATTTGCGGATACTGCCGGATCGTGAATTTCTCTTGTACATCCGGCATATCGCGCCGCTCACTGTTTTCAACAGGTTCTGGCGCACGGCCAATATGCTCGTAATAATCATAAAAATTTCCTTTAACAACATCCACCGTTCCGCCTTCCGAAAGGCCGTACAACGTTTCAAACATATCGGGAGCTATAAAATCATCCGTCTCTACAATGCCGATATATTGGCCCGTGGCGCGACGCATGCCGAGATTGACAGAATTACCATATCCCGTGTTCGATTTATCAATAATAAGGATGCGCTCATCTGCTTCAGCATATTTTTGGACGATCGAAAGCGAACAATCTGTTGAGCCGTCATTCACAACAATGATCTCGATATCCCGCAAAGTTTGACAAAGCACACTTTCCAAACATTTGACGATATACTTTTCCTGATTGTACATCGGCATAACGACGGAAACAAACGGCTGTTTTTTCGATTCCGCTTGTCCGACTGAAACTGTTTCCATATTTTTTACATCCATTTTATAATTCGCTTTCATTCTGTATTCTCCTATAAAATTTTTCCGACCACATTCTTTACGCCGAAATCAGTCCCAGTTCTGCCAGGCGTTTCAGGTGGTAGTAGAAGGACGATTTTTTGATGCCTGTGCGCTCTAACGCCTGCGGCAGGGTGATCTGCCGTTTGCGGAAGGCTTCCGCCGCGGCGATGAACTCCTGCGTGTACTCCACGCACGGCCGCCCGAACCGCACCCCGCGCTCCTTTGCCGCCGCGATTCCCTGCGCCTGCAGGCTGGTGCGCTTTTTGTCACGCTCCGCCGCAAAGCCCAGCACCTGCTGCACGATGCCGCTCACTTGCGCGCCCTGCCGCGTATCCAGCAGCGGCAAGTCCAGCACGCGAATGTCCGCGCCCGTGCCCGTCACCTGCTTCCACGCCTGCAACACAGCTTCGTAGCTGCTGCCGAGCGCCTCTAAAGACGGCACCACCAGCAGGTCTCCCGCTTGTAATCGCCCCAAAAGCGCGCAAAAAGCGTTGGCGCCCGCAGCGTCCGTGACGATATTTTCTTCTTTTACTTCTTCCGACAGGGCTTTGACCTGTATTTTCAGGCCTTTCCCCGCCGAAATTCGCGCATAGCCGTATACCGACACAACTTTTTCCTTCCTTTTTGCTCCTCCCCACTGCCCTTTCTTTTCTCGTCCAATAATGTACACTTTTTTGGACGCCAAACCATTGACATGTATCTTCATATTTGGTACAATGAAAGGGCAATTATATGTCACTTTTTGTCAGTTTCGGGCCCTTTGGGCTTTTCCAAAAAAGTGTACTTTTTCAAATAAAAATAGGCCCGTTCCGGGGAACGAGCACTGCGGTAAAATCCATAAATCATGTTATCCACTAAATATAGAGCAGGCCCGCGGCGGGGCTCAGAAATGAGCCCCGCCGCGGGCCTATGACAAGTTGCTGCTTAAAAAGTATATTCGCCCGCAGTGAGCGTCTTTTTACAGCCATCCGGCAGGATGAATTCTGCCGTGCAGTTGGCGGGGACGGTGACGGCGTAGGTATAGCCCTTTTCCGTCTTTTGCCAGCCGCAGGCGACCTTGCCGTATACGCTTTGGTACTCCGCCCTTGCATAAGTCAATCTGCCGCCAGGTTTGGGGGCGATGCGGAACTTGTTTTCGCCGTCTACGTTTATGCCGCACATCTGCCCGAACAGCCATTCGCACACCGCGCCCTTGGAGTAATGGTTCAAAGAGGCCACGCCGCCCTGCGCCTTTGTGCCTTCCCAGCTCTCCCATATGGTATTCGCGCCCATCTTCGGCATGAAAAGCCAGCCGGGCATCTCTTCGTTTTCCAAAAGGCGATAGGCGTACTCGATGTCCATATCGGCAAGAACGTAGAGAATAAACGGGGTGGACAAAAAGCCCGTGCCCAGCCGCCAGCCGTAATTTTCCAGCGCTTGTATGAGGCGCTTTTTGGCAAACTCCTCCTGTTCTTTATTCAAAAGCCCCATATACAACGGGCGGACGAGCTTTGCCTGGCGGTCGGTATCGTAAGAATACTTCTTTGTTTCGATCAGCTTCTGATATCCCAGCCTTGCCCTGTCGGCATATTTTTTATACAGCGCCTCATCCTCTTTTTTGCCGAGCGCGGCGGCGATCTCCGCCATATGTCCGAGCATATACACAATATACGCCGTGGTCTCTTCCGGGTGAGGGCAGACGAAATCGGAAATGCGGAACGCATTCACGTCGACGGGCTCCGCCCATTCGCCGTAAGACTGCCCGTAGTTTGATATATACTTGCGGTATTTGCACCCCACGCCCGTGGGCAGAGCCGTAAGATACCACTTGCCCAACGTCTTGATCTTATACATGGCGTACTTTTTCATGGCGGCGTAGTCTTGCTTTATGATGCGGTCGTCGCCGTACTGCTTCCATAACCTGTACGGAATGAGCACGCCCGCGTCCGACCAGCCCGCCGATCCGTCCATTGTATTCATGTAAAAATCGATGCCGCCCTTGGGGGTGATCTGGCGATAACAGCCGTTTTTGCGGCAGCCGTCGTTCATATCGTTGATGTACTTGCGGCCGAAGGCGTCGTAATCGAACAGATAGCTCGCCGTATTGACGAAGATCTGCGCGTCGCCCGTCCAGCCGTGACGCTCGCGCGTGGGGCAGTCGGTGGGAACGTCGGCGTGGTTATTCTTTGCCGACCACATAGTGTTCTGCACAAACCTGTTTATAAGATTGTGCGAACAGTCGAACGAGAGCGTCGGCTGCATATCCGAATACACGGCGACGGCCGTAAAGTCGTCCGCTTTCCACTCCGCGTCGCCCTCGACAAGGACGTACTGAAAGCCGAATATGGCAAATTTGGTCTTATAATTATTTACACCGTCTTTACAAGTATATATGACCTGCTGCAATGGAGTCGCGCGCTTTTTGGTGGCGCACTGAATGTTCTTCTGCGTGAATTCACCTTCACCGTCGAACATTTCGCCGAAGCGCAGCTTTAATCTTTGCCCCGCCTTTGCGTTTATGGTAAACGCGATATACCCCGCGATGTTCTGCCCGAAGTCGAGCACCTTATTCCCTTTGGGCGTAGTGATCACCTTGGGGTTTTTGAACTGTTCGTGCTCGGTGAGGGCAACGTTGTTGGAAGCCAAAGGAACTACTTTGCACTTTACGGTCTTTGCCCTGCCACTATAAGTCGGCTTCTTTCGGGCATCGACGATCTCGCCGTCTTTATTGTCGGCAAATGTTATTGGACCGTCATTCGACCACGCCCAGCTTTCGTCCGTGCATATGCGGGTGATATTGCCGCGTTCGTCGGTCAGTTCCAGCTGAACGAGCAGTTTGGTCTGCGTGCCGTACTGATTGCGCAAGCCCCACGCGCCGCAGCTTCCGCGGTACCAACCGTCCGCAAGTTCGGCGGTGATTATGTTAGTGCCGCTCTTTATAAGTTCGGTTACGTCGTAGGTCTGGTACTGTATGCGCTTTGTGTAGTCGGTATGTCCGGGAGCGAGCACAAAGTTGCCAACGCGCCCGCCGTTTATCTTCACTTCATAAAGCCCGCAGGCGGCGGCGTACAGCCGCGCCTTTACAACACCGATGGCGGTAAAATCTTTTTTGAAACAGTCGACGGGGTAACGCTGTTTTTTGTTTACGCGGTAGTCGCCCGCGATCCACTGCGCCTGCCAGTCGGATGCTTTTAAAAGCCCGTATTCAAACGCTGCCGAGGCGCTCTCCCCCTCTTTGTCATTTTCGTCCCAGAGGGTTACGCTCCACTCCACCTTCTGCCGCGATTTAGGCGGCTGGGGATATTCGGCGCGCATTGAGGATGACATCACTTTTCCGCTGTCCCACACTTCTTTACCGTCCGACACAGCTATAATGCGGTATGCCGTCTGCTTTTTCCCGCCCTCGCAGTTCCACATAAGGCGGGGATTTTTTATGTCGATCCCTATGGGGTCTTTCAGATATTCCGTTCTTAAATTGATGGCTTTCATACGATCTCCCTCATGTAACAGATGATATCGGCAAGCGCCTGTTCATAGCAGCCAAGCTGCGCCTGCACCGTCTTTTCGCTCGTGTAGAAATTCTTCTTCATCCTGCCGCTTGCCGCTATTTCGATGAAGCCGTGGCGGGCGGCGGGGTATTCGATATGCCGCACCCCGACCCCCGCCCCTTGCAGCAGTTTGCAAAAGGCGATGCCGTCGGCGCGGAGAGAGTCTTGCCCCGCCGTGACGACGAGCGTCGGCGGCATGGCAGCAGCCTCTTCGCCGCCCATATAGAGGGGCGACAGGGCGGGATCGCGCCGCAGCGCCCTGTCGGGGCAGTATTTTTTTGCGAACGAATCCAAGACGAATTTGGGGATGCTCGCCATGCGGTATTTTCTGCGGTTGTCGGCGATGTTCAGCCACGGATAGTTGAGCACGGCGCCCGCCGCCCCTTCCGAACGCACCAGCGCCACGGCGAGGTTTGCCCCCGCGCTGTGCCCCATGACGACGACTTTCTGCCTGTCAAAATGAAGCGAGGCATCTGCGCGCAGGGCGGCATACAGGGCGCGCACGTCCTCTGCTGCCGCGGGATAGCGGTGCGCGGGCGCGAGGCGGTAATCGAGCGATACGGCATTCCAGCCCGTCTCGCGCGCAAGCCTTGCGCACAGGTCGGCGTCGCCGTCGGCGCTGCCCGAACAGAACCCGCCGCCGTGGATATCGACGATGAGAGGCGCGCCCTGCCGCGGGGCGGCAAAATACAGCGCCCGCAGAGTGCCGCCTGCCGACGGATAATTCAATTCCTGCAACGGATAGTTCAATTCCTGCAACGGATAGTTCAATTCCCGCATAAGACGCCCTCCCGCCTGAAAAAATGCTGCATCTCGGCAAACGTCTCCCTCGTTTCGCGCAGCTGCGTGATGACGGGATAGGCGTGCACCACGCCGCGCTTGACGATCAAGGTGCAGCGCACGCCCGCTTCCGCCGCCTTTTTCTGCAATGCCGCCGCGTCGTCGTATAGCGTTTCGATGTCGGAAGCCGCCAAAAACAGGGGCGGGAACCCCGCAAAGCTGCCATAATACGGGGATACGGACGGGTCTTTATAGAATGCTTCGCCGCAGCCGTCGGGACACATCTTCGCCAGCAGTTCCGGCGAGGACGGGTCGCGCTTGAGCATATAGTCGGTATGAACGTTTCGAGAATGGGAAGGAAAACGAAGCCCGATCCCCGCGGCGGGCGAAAAGGCAGCCACCGCCAGGGGCGCGGGCAGCCCTTCGCGCAGCGCCCGCTGCACCGCAGTCAGCGCCAGCGTGCCGCCCGCGCTCTCGCCCATGACGATGAGGCGCGGAAAGCGCGCGACGACGGCGCAATAGGCGGCAAAACAGTCTTCCTGTGCGGCGGGGAGCTTATGTTCGGGCGCCAAACGGTAATCGCAGGCGATGCAGTCATAACCCAGCTTATCGCACAGATAAAAGGTGACCGCCCTGCGCTCGCGCGCCGAACCGGTGGTAAAGCCGCCGCCGTGGATATACAGCACCATTGTATCGCAGTTGCCCGCCTTCCGGACGGTTTCACAGGGGATGCCGCCGTACGCCTCGCTGCCCACCGTGACCCCTTTCGGCGGGCGGGGCGGGCGGCGGGAGGCGTTCTGCGCCCGCTCTTTCGCCGTGTCCTCTATGACGGGCATACGGCGGAATATAAAGTTCAAAAGATGTGCCAATGCGCTTGCCATCCGCGTTCTCCTTCCGCAAATTTTTCATCTGCGCAGCCCCTGCAGGCCGTATCTTTCGATGACGGACTTTTCCCTGTGCTCAATGTTCCTTCTCCTCTGCCGCTGCGAGCTGCGTCTGCATCTTTTGGTAGACGAGTTCGCCCGCGGCCTTTTCTCTCTGCCAGGCGGCTTCGTCGCGCGCCTCGCGGGCGGCTTTGCGCTCCTGCGCCCTTCTTGCCTGTTCGGGCGTCATGGCGGCAAGCTTTGCCTCCCGCTTTTGCGCCAGGCGCTCCGCCTTTTTGGCCGCCTTCTCTTTGGCGGCGCGCTCTTTTTCCGCCTGCTTTTCCTCCTTGGCGCGGAGGGCCTCCGTATGCTTTGCCAGCTCCGCCTCGTAGTCTAAGCCCTTCTTTTGGCAGCGCTCTTTGAGTTCTTTGCGGTAATATTCCTCCGCCTCGGCATCCAGCCGCTTCTGCTCTTCGGCGGCGCGCACTTCCGGCTCTGCCCAGACTTCGCCCCTCGCCTCGCAGGCGGCACGCTGGCGGGCGCGGATGATGACGAGCTTTTTATCTACCGTCTTTTCCACCGTCACGGGAAGGAGCATTACGGCATACACGAGCCCCGCAATGGCTTCCAGCCCCACAAAGAAGAGGATGAACACGGTAGTGACCGCCTCGGGCTGGTTATAGATGACGGAGAAGGTGCCGTCGGCATTGGTGATGACCTTCTGAATGGCGTCGGTGACGGCGGGCATGGCTGCGACCGTTTCGGGGGCGATATAGTCCGCCGCCCAGAGGCCGCCGTTGAAGATGCCCGTCACCAGGCCCGCCGCGGCGGTGATGATGACCGAATAGGCGGACATGGCGATGCCGTCGCAGCGGAAGCCGTTTTTCCATTCCAGATTATCCAAAGCGTCGGCAAACAGGGCCATGAACACATACGCGCAGGGCAGGCCGCCGATGTTTTTGATGAACTGGCCGACGAGGACGACAGGCAGATTTGTAGGCGCCATCCAGCAGACGGCGGAGCCGACGGCGTAGATGACAAAGCCCGCCACGGTGACGTTCTTTTTGCCGAACTTTTTCGCCAGCGGCCACACGGCGAAGATGCCGATGCCCATGGGGATGCCGCCGAGCACGGATACGAGCGTCTGCGTGATGCCGTCCGAATAGGTGCCTAATACATAGTTGCAGTAGTACGGCAGCGCCACGTTTTTCAGCTGCGAGGTGAGGGTGTACAAGAGGAAGTAACCCAAAAGCAGCAGCATGTATTTATCGGTGAAGATCGCCTTTAATTGCAGCGCAAAGGGTATCTTCTTTTCTTCCTGCCCGCTGCTCTCCGCCGTGACGCGCTCTTTGGTGAAGTAGTATTCGACCAGCACCAGCGGCAGCGAGATGCACGCCAGCACCGACATGACGGCGATCCACAGCCCCTTGCTGGTGCCCAGCGCCGGCATGACGGCCATGGGGAAGACGAGGGCGACGACGATGCCGCTCATCATGATGGTGGAAATGTTGTTGAACACCGCCAGCACGCCGCGCTGCGCCGTGTTGCGGGTAGAGAGCGGCACCATGAGGTTGTGGCTCATGTTATAGATGGTGTAGGCGATGGAATAGTACAGGTTGTACGAGATCATCACCCAGGCGATCTGCAATATGTCGTCGCCGGACGGCACCACGAACAGCAATACGCCAGTCACCGCTACCAGCGGCGCCGAGAGCAGCAGCCACGGCCGCGCCTTGCCCTGCTTTGTGCGGGTGCGGTCGATGACATACCCCATGATGACGTTGGTAACGGCGTCGATGACTTTCGAGATGACGGGGAAGACGACCAGGAACAGCCCGCCCAAACCCAAAACGTCGGTATAATAGACGTTGAGATAGGTGGCCATGACGGCGTTGAACAGCAGCGCCCCGCAGGGACCTGCGAGGTAGCCCAGCCACTTTTCCGTCCCCGTCACGTTCTGCGATCTTACCCTGCTGTTCCAGGCCCTGCCGGACAGCGCGTTTGCCTGCGTCATTTGTTATCCTCCTTTTCTTTCGGCAATTTCGGCACTTGTATGTTCGTGCAGAAGCACTTGATCCCCTTCCAGAGATGCCCGTTGGCAAGGTGCATGAAGCCTTGGGCGAAGTTGTACGGGCAGGAGCTGCCCGCGCACATCGTCATCGACGTCAGCGAGTTGCTCTCTAAAATGCGCCGCAGGAACATCGCCCCTTTGACCTTGTTGTCCCGCTCCGGGCCCGCGGGCAGCTTTTTCGCCCTTTTCATCTGCCCGCTTGCCACGCTCAACACGGCGCCGTGCAGTATCTTCCCCATCAGCCCCGCCTCGGCAAGGTCGGAAAAGCGGCTGTCCATGGTGATCGGCTTTTTGGGGGGAAGGGGCGGGATGGCCTGCCCGCTCATCCTTTCAAACAATTCGTCCGTCACGGCGATGCGGCAGCCGCGGTATGCCGCGTTCACTTCTTCCGCGTAGACGCCCGCAAGCGATTCCCCTGCCGCGGCGATCTTCTGCGAAAAGACGGGGGTGCAGCAGTCGGTGCAGATCTCCACCGCATATTCGCCCCCTTCCACCGCAAAGCGGCCTTCCTTCACATTCCAGACGGCGAGGTCGGAGAGGGGGAAGGAAAGTTCTGCCGCGGCGCTCTGCCCTGCGGCGAGGCGCAGCTTTTTGAACGCCTTCAGCTCGCGCAGGGGGCGGAAGATCGCCGACCCGGGTAGGCCCGCGTACACCTGCACCACCGCCGCGCCCGGCCGATTGCCTGCGTTTTTGACCGTGCAGCGCACCGTGATCTTTTCGCCGTCCGACGTCACGGAAGGATGGGAATATTCAAATTTTGTATAGGAGAGCCCGTAGCCGAAGGGATAGCGCACCTTCTTTTCCGCCGTCGTATAATAGCGGTAGCCGACGAATACGCCCTCTTTATACACCTCGTTCGCCGTCTTGGCGAAGCTTTCGGCGCAGGGAACGTCGGCATAGGTCAGCGGCCACGTCTCTGCCAGCCTGCCCGCGGGCTCTGCCCTGCCGAACAAGAGGTCGACGCACGCCGCCCCGCCGCTTTGGCCGGGCAGCACCATGTTCAAAAGGGCGTTCACTTCTTCCGCAAAGGGAAGTTCGACGGGAGAGCCGCCGAAGAGGACGACGGCGACCTGTTTGCCCGCCCTGCAAAGCGCCTCGATGAGGGCGAGCTGGTTTGCGGGCAGCTGCATGCTCTCGCGGTCGGCGCCCTCGCTTTCGACGTAGTCCGTCAGCCCCGCGAACACGACCGCCTTTGGGAAGGGCGCGGCGAGCGCCAGCGCTTCGTCGATATATGTTTGCTCTGCGGCCGTCTCGTTTTCGGCATAGCCGCGGGCGAAGGTGTATTTGACGCCCATATCGTCGAACGCCTGTTTGGGCGTTGTCAGCTTTATGGGGTTGATCATCGAGCTGCCCGCGCCCTGGTAGCGCATCTTTTCAAACAGGTCGCCGCAGACGAACAGTTCTTCCTCTTCCGAAAGGGGCAGGATGCCGTCGTTTTTCAGCAGCACGGCGCAGTCTGCCGCCACTTCGCGGGCAAGGCGGTCGTTTGCAGCAAAATCGCAGTCATCTTCCTGCTGCTTTGCGTATTTTTCCACCATGCGCAGCACGTTTGCGGCGGCTTTATCCACATCTTCCATGGAGAGGGAGCCGTCTTTGATGCCGTCTAAGATCTGCCTGCGGCAGACGGCGGTGTCGCCCGGCATCTCTAAGTCCAGCCCCGCCCGCAGGGAAGCGAGGCGGTCGTGCATGGCGCCCCAGTCGGTCATCACAAGCCCGTCAAAACCCCATTCTTTGCGCAGCACGTCCGTCAAAAGCCACTTGTTTTGGCTGCAATATTCGCCGTTTATCTTGTTATAGGCGCACATCATCGCCGCGGGGCGGCTCTTTCTGACGACGATCTCGAACACCTTCAGATATATTTCGCGCATGGCGCGCATGTCGGCGACGGAATCTCCCATAAAGCGGAAATTTTCGGCGTTGTTGAGGGCGAAGTGCTTGACGCAGGCGGCAACGCCTTCGCTTTGGATGCCCTCCACCTCCGCCGCCGCCAGTTTGCCGGCAAGATACGGGTCTTCGGAAAAATATTCGAAGTTGCGCCCCGCCGTGGGGCTGCGTTTGATGTTCGCGCCCGGGCCCAAAACGACGTGCACGCCGTATTTGTGCGCCTCTTTGCCGATGGCGCGGCCGACTTTGCGGGCGTTTTCTTCGTCCCAGCCGCAGGCGAGCGCCGCCGCCGTGGGGAAGGCGGTGGCGGGGAAGCTGCCCGTGACGCCGTTGTCGCCCCCTTCCCCCTGTACTCTGAGGCCGTGCGGGCCGTCCGACATGCGAAGAGAAGGGATGCCGAGGCGGGGCACGGGGTTGGTGTACATAAAGTCTGTCCCCGAAACGAGCGCCGCCTTTTCTTCCGTGCTCAGCGCGGCGAGCAATGTGCCGATATCCATAAAGACTGCTCCTTGTTCATTGTTCACAAAAATTATACAACTTTTTCACTGCAAAGTCTTGCAAATTTGTTTTAATTCTATTATAATTGTTTTATCTTTGGAGGAAAATGAGATGGAAAACATCGATTACAGGTATCTGTGCACCGTCATCGGCAACCTGGCGGGCATCCCCGTGCGCATCTTCCGCGGCGGAACGCAGGTATTTTACCACTCCGTCGTCGCCCTGCCCAAAGACCCCATGTGCGCCTACCGGGAACAGATCCTCGCCGTGCGCCCGCACGTCGGCTATTTTATCACCCCGCACTTCCACTACTACGGCGTGGTGGCGGGCGAGGCGGAGGGAGAAGAGCTGCGCATCGTCATCGGGCCTTCGATACAGATCAAGAGCGGCGACCAGGCGCTGAAAGAGCTCGCCTTCCGCTGCGACGTGCCCGCCGAGGAGACGGACGAGTTCATCGCGGGGATGAAGAGCCTCGTGCCCCTGCCGCCGGACAGCATGCTGCAGATCTTGTGCACCGTCAACTATATCATGAACGGCGAAAAGCTGGGACTGGGCGACATCTATATCTACGACGCCGAACAGCGCGGGCTGAAACGACAGCGGGAGACGGAACAGGCCCGGCAGGACTTCGACGCGGACATCCATGGCCCGCAGGCGGTGCACAACACCCTCGCCCTCGAACAGACCATCGTCAACTTTGTCCGCCGCGGCGACACCGCCGCCCTGCGGCAATGGACGAAGGCCGCCCCCGCCGTACGCCCCGGCGTTTTGGCCGCCGACCAGCTGCGGCAGATGAAGAATACCTTTATCGTCACGGCGACGCTGGTATCGCGCGCCGCCATCCGCGGCGGCATGGACGTGGAAGAGGCGCTGTCGCTCAGCGACGCCTATATCCAAAAATGCGAGCTCCTGCACGAGCCCGAGCGCATCACCAATTTGCAGTACCACATGGTGTTCGACTACACGGAGCAGGTGGAAAAGCTGCGCGCCGTCGAGTCCCCTTCCAAACTGGTGCTGGAGGTGACGGCCTACATCCGCCGCCACCTTTCCGAACCCGTCACCACCGAACAGATCGCCGCGGCGCTGTTTTTGAGCAGGTCTCGCCTGTCCGTCAAGTTCAAGCAGGAGACGGGGCAGAACCTCATCGACTTTATCCTGAAAGAAAAGACGGACGAGGCCAAGCGGCTGCTGCGCTATACCGACAAGCCCGCCGCCGCCATCAGCGCCTACCTCGGCTTTTCTTCGCAGAGCCACTTTTCGCGCGTGTTCAAAAAGTACGCCGGCTGCCAGCCCAACGAATACCGCAAGCGCTTCGGCGGATAAGGCGGGGAGCCTTCTCCTTCAAGCCGCCCGCGGCTTTCTTTCTCAAAGAAAAGAACATACGCAGAGCCGCCCGCACGCCTTCTTCCTTAAATAAAGAGCATACGCAAAGCCGCCCGTGCAATTGCTTGCAACGGGCGGCCCGCATTTTCCCTCTCGTAAACGTATTAAAGTATCTTGACCTGGCAGGCGCGCATGGCAGCGAGCGCCGTTTGGTGGCTTTGGGCCGTGACGCCCGCACAGCAGCCCGCGCGGACGCAAACTTCCGCCTCGGGGCAGAACGCCTTGATGAGCAGGGCGTTGGAGATGACGCAGATATCCGTGCACACGCCGACAAGTTCGACTGCCGCAAACCCGCGCTCCTTCACATAGGCGGCGAGCTCGATGCTGCCGAAGGCGGGTTTATCGAACACCCGCTCGCCCGCAAGGCAAAGCCCCGCGGCGATCTCGTGCCCCGCCGTACCCGCGATGCAATGGGGTACGGGCAGGTTTTTCCCCTCCTGCGTGGAGAGGTACTCTTCCCCGTGCGTATCCCGCGTGAAGGCGACCTCTTCGCCCTCTTTCCGCGCGTCCGCAATGCGGGCGCGCACGGCGGGAAGGATGTTCTGCGCCTCTTGTGTGCCCAGCGCGCCGCCGATGAAGTCGTTCTGCATATCGACGACGACGAGGAGCTTCTTTTCTCTTTCCATTCCCTTACAAAAACAGCTTGATCTTTTTGATGATGTTGTCGGCGATCAGGCGGGAAGCGCGGTGGGTGGGATGCACGCCGTCGGCGGAGTACGCCGCCACGCCCACGCTCTGGCTGACGCCGTTGAACATTTCGTCCAGCGGCACATAGGCATCGGCATACTGCCCCGCGATGCCGCTGATGATATGTACCAGCGTATTGAAATCCGCGCGCAGGCGGCGCTTGGAGGGCACGTCGAGCAGGAAGGGCTCGACGGCAATGAGCTTTGCCCCGCACGCCTTGACCTGTTTGAGCGCGTCTTCATACGAGGCGGCGACGGCATCGAAGTCGAGCGCGGCGCCCGCGTCGTACTTGCGCAGCACGTCGTTGACGCCGATGAGCACCACGCAGATATCGGGATGCTCGTCCGCCACGTCCTTTTGGATGCGCGCCTGCACGTCTGCCACGCGGTCGTGCGAGACGCCGCGGTTCAAAAATTCAAAGCGGACGTCTTCGTACAGGTTTTTCAGCTTTTCGCGCAGGATAGCTACATACCCGTCGCCCAAGGACTGCGGGTCTGCCTTATCTCTGCCGCATTCGGTGATGGAATCGCCGATGAAAACGATCTTCATAGTTTGTCTCCCCCGTTGGTTGCTTTACTTTTTGCCGAGGATCTCCCGGTCGTAGTTATCGATGCACTTCTGCACGATCTGCACGGCGCTTTCGCGGTCCATCAGCTCGCGCACGGACGTCGTCTTGTGTTCGAGCACCTTATACACCTGGAAAAAGTGCCTGATCTCGTCGAAGATGTGGCGGGGCAGCTGCGAAATGTCGCTGTAGATGTTGTAGGTCGGCTCGCGGAAGGGAATGGCGATGATCTTTTCGTCCATCTTTCCGTCGTCGATCATGTTGATGACGCCGATGGGATAGCACTGCACCAGCGTGGCGGGCAGGATGGGCTCGCTGCACAAGACGAGCACGTCCAGCGGGTCGCCGTCGTCTGCCAGCGTGCGGGGGATAAAGCCGTAGCTGGCGGGGTAAACGGTAGAGGTGTACAGCACCCTGTCCAATTTGAGTACGCCCGTCTCTTTGTCCAGCTCGTACTTGCTCTTGGAGCCCTTCTGGATCTCGATATAGCACATGAAATCTTCTTTCTTGATGCGCTCGGGGGCAATGTCGTGCCAAATGTTCATAGTCGTCTCTCCTTCACTTGTCTATTTTACCACATACAGAAACATTTTGCAATACTTTTGCGAAAATTGAACAAAAATTTTTTATTTTGATAGAAATATGTGAACGTTTAGTTCTGTTTATATAAAGATCCGCCCCCTTTGCAGAGGGCGGATGCGGTTTTTTTGCGATATTTACTGCAAACGCGGGCGCGGCGTTTTTGCTTTAACGCAGCTTTGCGCCCGGCTTTGCCGCAGCTTTTTCAGTGCAGCGTGGCGCCGAGTTTTGCCTGCATCTTTTTCAGCGCAGCGTGGCGCCGAGTTTTGCGTGCAGCTCTTTGAGGATGCGCTTGACGTAGCCGTCGGCGTCTTCGGGCGAGATGGCCTTTTCGTGCGGGGTGAAGGTGAGCGAGAACGCCATGCTCTTTTTCCCTTCCCCTACCTGCTCGCCGCGGTACACGTCAAACAGGTGCACGGCGGAGACGAACTTGCAGGCGGCGCGGATGACCGCCTCGGCATCGGCGCAGAGCACGCTATCCTCCGCGACAAGAGCCAGATCGCGCTTGACTTCGGGGAACTTGGGCAACGGCACATAATGCAGCGAGCGCTGCAGCGCCTCTTCGAGGGCGGCGTAGTCCAGTTCGCCCAGGTACACGGGCACCTCGACGGAGAGAGATTCGGCGATGTCGGGCGCCAGTTCGCCCAAATAGCCGACCTGCTTTCCTTCAAATAAAACCGCGGCGCACTTGCCGGGGTGCAGGAAGGGCTTTTCGGCGGCGGCATAGGCAAATTGCAGGCCGAACTCCGCCGCGAACGCCTCGAAGGCGCCCTTGCAGGTGAAGAAGTCTTCCCCGCCGTAGGCGCCCACGCACAGGGTTGCGCGCTCTTCGGGCATTTCCTGCAGAGGAAGAGACTTGGCGAGGTAGACGCTCGCCAGCTCGAACAGGCGGGCGTGTTCGTTGCCGCGGCGGATGTTGCGCAGAAGGGTCGCCAGCATGGAGGGGGCGAGCGTAGTGCGCATGAGGCTCATGTCTTCGCCGATGGGGTTTTTGATGCGGATGGCGCGCCCCTCCTCTTGCTCCAGGCGCAGCAGGGCGTAGTCTTTGGGCGAGATGAAGGAATAGGTGATGATCTCGCTGTAATCCTGCCCGCGCAGGGCGCGCATGGCGCGCTCGCGGGTGCGCTGCGCCGCCGTCAGGCCGCCGTCGGTGACCGCAGCCTTTGCCAAAAAGGTGCCGCCGATGTGGTCGTAACCGTACATGCGGATGACCTCTTCGGCGAGGTCGGGATAGCCGTCTACGTCTTCGCGGAAGGCGGGCGGCACGGCGGAGAGGCTGTCTCCGTCGGCATCGACGTTGAAGTGCAGCCGCTCCAAGATGTCTGCCGTCTCCTCGCGCGGCACCTCGATGCCCAAGAGGGCGTTGATGGCGGAGAAGGTGGTGCGGATGGGCTGCGGCGCTTCCTGCGGGGCGCCGATGTCGAAGCGGTCGCAGGCGATCTGCCCGCAGCCGAGGGCGCAGATGAGGTTGAGGGCGCGGTTGATGGCGATGCCCGTGGTGTAGGCGTCTACCCCCTTTTCAAACCGCGCGGAAGAGTCGCTCTTTTGGCCGAGGCGGCGGGAAGAGCGGCGGATGCCGGCGCGCTCGAACTTGGCGCTCTCGAACAGCACTTCCTTGGTGCCTTCGCCGATGCCGCTGTTCAGCCCGCCCATGATGCCCGCCAGCGCCACCGGCTTTTGGGCGTCGGCGATGACGAGGTCTTCCGCCGTAAGGGTGAATTGCTTTTCGTCTAAGGTGACGATCTTCTCCCCTTCCTCCGCGCGGCGCACGCAGATGGCGCTGCCGCCGATGTGCGAAAGGTCGAAGGCGTGCATGGGCTGGCCCAATTCCAAAAGGACGAAGTTGGTGATGTCTACCACGTTGGAGATGGCGCGCAGCCCGCACAGCGCCAGGCGGCGGCGCATCCACAGGGGGGATTTTTCGATCTTCAGATCTTTGACGTAATGGGCGATATAGCGCGGGCAGCGCTCCGCGTCTTGGACGCTGACGTCTACGCGCCCGGCGGTGCCGAAATCCCCTACGCTGTAGTTGAGGGGCACGGGCCTGATCGGCTTTTTGAGCACGGCCGCCACTTCGCGGGCGATGCCGTAGATGCTCTGGCAGTCGGGGCGGTTGGAGGTGACGGAGATATCGAAGATATAGTCGTCCAGCCCCACTACCTGCTTGATGTCGGTGCCGAGGGGGATGTCTCCCTGCAAAATGAGGATGCCGTACACGTCGGCGCCGTCGTACCAATCGTCGTTGATGCCCAGCTCTTCGCCCGAGCAGAGCATGCCGTACGACTCGACGCCGCGCAGTTTGCCCTTTTTGATCTTGATGCCGCCCGCAAGCGACGCCCCTTCCAGCGCCACGGGGACGAGGGCGCCTTCGAACACGTTGTCGGCGCCGGTGACGATTTGGATGTCTTCGCCGTATGCGCCGCAGTTGAGGCGGCATATCTTCAATTTATCGGCGCCGGGGTGCTTTTCGATGCGCTCGATCCTGCCCACGACGCAGCGGTCGATCGCCGCGCCGACGTAGATGAGCTCTTCCACTTCAAACCCGCAGGAGAAGAGCTTTACCTGCAGTTCCTGCGCGGAGACGTCGATGTCTACATAGTCTTTCAGCCAACTGAGAGGTGCTTTCATTGTAATTATACCCTCCTTAACCCTTGAACTGCCTGAGGAAGCGCACGTCGCCTTCAAACAGCAGGCGGATATCGGTGATGCCGTATTTGATCATGGCGATGCGCTCCAGCCCCATGCCGAAGGCAAAGCCGGTGTATTCGTCGGGGTCGATGCCGCAGTTTTCCAGCACGCGGCGGTTGACCACCCCCGCGCCCAACACTTCGATCCAGCCCGTGCCCTTGCACACGCGGCAGCCCTTGCCGCCGCAGTTGCAGCAGGAGAGGTCTACCTCTACGCTGGGTTCCGTGAAGGGGAAATACGAGGGGCGCAGGCGCGTCTTGGTGCCTTCGTCGAACATGCGGCGGGCGAACTCGTCTAAGCAGCCCTTGAGGTCGTTGAGGGTAATGCCGCGGTCGACGACCAGCCCTTCCATCTGGTGGAACATGGGCGAATGGGTGGCGTCGGAGTCGGAGCGGTACACCCTGCCCGGGCTGAGCACCTTGATGGGCGGCTTTTTGTTTTCCATGACGCGGATCTGCCCCGAAGAGGTCTGCGAGCGCAGCAGGTATTCGCCGCCGATGAAGAAGGTGTCCTGCATGTCGCGCGCGGGGTGGTCGGCGGGGATGTTCAGCGCCTGGAAGTTGTAGTAGTCCTGCTCGATCTCGGGGCCTTCGTAGATGTCAAAGCCCATGCCGGCGAAGATGTCGATGAGTTCCTGCCGCACGAGGGAGACGGGATGCACCGATCCCGTGCCGGCAAAGCGGGCGGGCATGGTGACGTCTACCCGTTCGCTGGCATAGCGGGCGGAAAGCTCTTCCGTCTTCAGCTGTTCTTCGCGCGCGGCGAACTGTTCTTCCGCCCAGGTGCGGATCTCGCCCACCAGCTTGCCCGCTTCAGGGCGCTGCTCGGGAGGAATGTCTCGCATGCCCTTGGAGAGCGCGGAGATCTCGCCCGTCTTGCCCAAAAACTGCATCTTGAGCTCGAACAGCTGCTTGCGGTCGTGCACTTGCAGCATCCCCTCGCCGATGGCTCGGCGGATGCTTTCGATTTTTTCTTTCATATCGTCTGCTCCTATCGGATCTTTTTACAAAATAAAAAAACTGCTGTTTTTTCGGAAAATACAAGGCTGCCGTTTCTTTCAGAAAATAAAAAAGTGACGAAACGCGAAACGTTCGTCACAGGGCGCTTTACGGGCGCGGTACCACCTATGTTCGCAAGGGAGACCCTTGCCTTATTTCCGCTTAACGCGCGGCGCACGCCCGCATCTACTGCCAAAGGGTTCGGCATCTACCGCCAAAGGGTTCGGCGCGGGGGCTCGGAAGGGAATACCGGGCAAGCGGCACGGGCAGCCTTACAGCCGGCGAACTGCCCTCTCTTGGTGCCGCGGCGATGCCCGTCTGTCTTCGTCATCGCCTTGTATCGTCTGACAGTATGATAAATCAATCGCAAAAAAAAGTCAACCGTTTCGGCAGCGTGCGGATAAATTTCCTGCAAGCCGCGCCCCGCTCGCCCCTTTGCGCCCTGCATTCCCTTTGCGCCGCGCACGCCCCTTTGGCGTTTCTGCTGCCCCGCCGATAAATTCCCCGCCCCCATAAGCAAACGGCGCGGCGCTCAAGCGGAAGAGGCGGACAAACTCCCCGCCCCCTGCAGGTAGATATCCGGCACTTTGCCGACGATGACGTTTTCGCACACCAAGGCGCTCACCTGCTCTTCGATCTCTTCGCTGCCGCCGGGCAGCACCACCTCTACCGCCGCCCGCGCCCGGAGCGAGACAGAGTGCAGCGTCTGATTGACGCCCGCGGAGGCAAAGGAAGAGGCGTACTCGCACTGCACCCTGCCCACGGGGAGGATGCGGAGGGTGACGCGGGGACCGTAGCCCGCCAGCCAATCGATGCCCGTAAAGGCGCCGAGGGGCACGCCCACC
Source organism: Candidatus Borkfalkia faecavium (assembly GCA_019114755.1). Classification (GTDB taxonomy): domain Bacteria; phylum Bacillota; class Clostridia; order Christensenellales; family Borkfalkiaceae; genus Borkfalkia; species Borkfalkia faecavium. The sequence goes on along the minus strand of DXEW01000036.1, from coordinate 19,779 downwards.
CCCTGCGCGCAGGCGGCGTTGAGCTTTGTCATGGCGATGGCGGCCGTCTGCCGCGCCAACAGGTTGAGCTGCCGCGTATCCGCCTCGATGCCGAGGATGTTCCCCTCCCCGTCCCGCTCGATGCGCACCAGGGAATCGTAATCGACGGCGTTCCATTCCAGCGTTTCGGCGAGGGCTTGATTGAAAGAAGACTGGATGGCGGCGCGCACCGCCGCCCCGCTCACCGAGCGCAGGATGCCCGCCGCCCCCGCTGCCATGCAGAGGAAGGCGGCCAACAGCGCCGCCAGGACGACGGCGACGACGGCGAGCTTCTTTTTGCGGGCGGAGGAAGGCTTCCGATAGCGCTTGTAGCGGTAGCCCGACTGTTCATACACACTCTTTGCCATGCCATAGGCTATGCGCGGAAGAAGATGTATAGAACGAATAGGAAAATATTACAAAAATATTACAATATTTCCCCGACAGATCCTTGCCGCCCCGCGACAAAAAGTCTATAATGAAAACGATCACAAAAAGGAGATGAGAAAATGGACGAAGAACTGCGCAGCTCTTTCCGCCGTGTGGGAAAGATTGAATGGGTGATGCTTATTTTAATGGCCGTGCTCGTCGCCGCGACGGCCATATACTATGCGCGATACGACAACGCCGAAAAAGACAGGGACGGGAACGAGGCGCATGCGGGCGTCGCCTATGCAGACGAACAGTCTGAAAACGGCGCGCTGGATCGCGCCGCGACCGTCACCGCGGACGAGGGATACGATTTGTTCGTCCCCTCGCCGCGCATAGGCTTTGCAGGATACGGCATCGCCCTCTCTTGGGCAAGCCTGGAAGCCGGCGATGCGAGGACGATCGAAGGCTGTGACCGCTATCCCGTGCAGGAAGCATCCGTCGAAGGAGGTGCGTATTACCATGTATCGTAAACAACGCCTCATCCATACCCTGCTGCTGATCGCCGTGGGCGCGGGGGCGCTGGCGGCGTCGCTGCTGCTCCGCCCCGAAGTGCCCTCCTTTTTGCCGTGGGTGTGCTTTGCCGTCTACCTGCTGGCGACCCTCCTCGGCTGCTTTTCGTATGAACTCGCCCTGTGGCATAACCTATGGCACAACGCCTGGCACGCGCGCAGCGCCGACGACGACGAGCCCAGCGACTTTGCCGTGTACGCCGGCCGCGTTTCCGCCTACCTCGTGATGATCGTCGCCCTGTGCCTGACGCTGTTTGCCTGACCCGCCCGTTGAAGGCGATGCCGACAAAAATGTATCCCGCCGGCGCGCTCCGAAGGGGCGCGGGGCACGGACGATTCCCGTTCAAAATACATAAAAACAGACCCCGCCGAGAGACCCGGCGGGATCTTTTTGTTTTATGCGCCGATGCGCTTTTGTTTTCCCTTTATTCGATGACGAAGATGGTGACGCTGTTGGCGTCCAGCGCCGTTTCCAGCACGTTATCGCGGATGGCGACGTCGGACTCGATGGGCTTGATGTTGATCTTGCAGCCGTAGTTAGTGCCGATCTCGTTGATGACGTTTTCGTCCTCGTCGGAGAGGGTGATGACGTGCGCCTTCTTCTTGTCGCCGAAGTTTTTCAGCTCCGCGCTCAGCTTCTGCGGTTCGCCGCTGGCGTTGACCACTTTCAGATAGATCTTGTCGCCGTCCATGGTCGCAGACTGGAACACGCGCTCGTTGACGCGCCATACGTTTTTATCGAAGAGGAAGATCCATTCGCCGTCTTTATAGAAATGGCAGACGAGGTGATCCTGCGTATAGCGCAGGCGGAGGGTGTTGCCTTCGGGCGAATAGCCGACGAACTTGTCTTTGCCCATCAGCTCGCAGACGGTGCGCATGAAGTCGACGCGCTTGTCGAAGGAGACGTCGTACCCCTTATGGTGCTTGCCGTACTGGCAGCAGCAGGAGAAGCCGCTGCAGTCCATCGTGCCGCGGTCTTCCACCTCTTTGACGCCCACGCCGGCGATGAAGCTCTGCGCCCCGCCGATGCGCTTGATGTCTACTTCCACCTCGCAGTTTGCAAAGTCGCCGTCCAGATAGTAGCCGTTGAAGGCGTCGGCACAGCGGATGAGCAGGGCGCCGTCTTTGAGCTCGCCGCCCACGCAGCGGGGGAACAGCTTCCAGTCGCCCATGCCGTCTTTGAAGTTGTGCTTGTAGATGAGCTCGCCCGAGGCGATGTCTTTGACGCGCACCTCGCGCACTTCCACCGCCGTGGCGTGCGCGCCGATGAGCAGGCCGCCTGCGTTGTTCTTATCGATGGTCTCCACGCCGTCGATGACGTATTTGCCCGTGTTGCCGGCGAACATCTGCTGGACGTAGTAGTTGGGGGTGACCATGATGTCGCGCGGGTTGAACCAGATGAGGTTGGGCGTCCATTTGTAGTTGGCGGTGGAGGCGAACAGGGGCGCGTAGCAGGTGAGCTTGACGACGTCGCTGTTGCGCTCGCAGCCGGTCAGGAACGCCGCTTCGGCGATGGCGGAGCGCAGGTTGTTTTCGCCGTTGAGGCGGCCCCTGCCGTCGCTCATGGTGTGCATGGCGTACTCGCCCATGAACACCTTGGCGCCCGTGCGGTCGTAGCAGTCGTAGCGGCGGGTATTGTCGATAAACCACTGGTAGGAGTTGTAGACGTGCTCGTCGACGATGGTGTCGCGGTATTTTTTGTTGATGACCTTCCAGTTGTCGCTGGAATCCTGGGGGCGGATATCGACGCCCGCCGTGGTGACGATGGTGACGCCGAACTTCTGGATGAGGTCGGTCTGCTCGCCCGCGTATTCGTACTGGCGCAGGCCCATCAGGCAGGCGGAGAAGTTTTCAAAATACACGTCGCCCCAGTTCTCGTTGCCGATGCCGACGTATTCCAGCTCGAAGGGTTCGGGGTGGCCCATGTCTGCGCGCACCTGCGCCCAATGTGCCTCTTCCGGCTCGGGCGAGTTGACGCTGCCCTTGGCGAAGAACAGGAGGTCTGCCACGTTGTCGATGACTTCCTCTTTGAACATCTTGGTGCCGGGCATGATGCGGCGGTAGTTTTCGCCGCGCTGGGTGCCGACGCGGATCTGGCAGAGCAGGCCGCAGTGCAGCACGGGCAGCGGCGCCATGTGCAGGTCTTCGCACAGGCAGAAGTATTCGTAGAAGCCGACGCCGTACGACTGCATATACCCCCAGGTGTTGGGGATCTGATGCCGCTGTTCCAGCGGGCCTACCGTGCCCCGCCAGCGGTACTGGTTTTCAAACGCCTCGTCGCCTTCGACGACGCAGCCGCCCGGGAAGCGCAGGAAGGAGGGATGGCAGTCTTTGAGCACCTGCACGATGCGGGGCGAAAGCTTGCCGTTCCTGTACTTTTCGGGATCCCCCCACACGTTGGAAGGAAGCAGCGACACATAGTCGATGCCGATGTGGCCCGTGCCCTTGAAGATCATGACGAGGCGCCCCAGCTCCGTCTTCAGCGCCTTGACCGAGCAGGCGACCTTGACCCATTCGCCGCCGTCGCCCGCAAGCTCGATCTCCGCCTTGGTGGTCAGCACCGAACGGGCGCCGCGGATGTACACTTCCACCTTGCCGGTAAAGCCGAGCTTTTTTACCCACATGCTGAAGTTGTACGTCTCCCCTTTATCCAGCGCCATGCCGTAGTAGTTCCACGCCTTGACGGTGTAGCCGGGGTTTTCCAGGCGGTAGATGCCGCCCACGTGCATCATCAGGTAGGAAGGATTGGTCGGCGAAATGCCCCCTTCGGTGGAGATGTAGTGCGGGCCGGCGCCGGAGATGTCCCAATACTTGTCCTTCATCTCGCGGATGGAGACGGGCACGGAAGCATTGTGCAGGTCGTACGAGAGATAGGCGAACTCGAACGAGTTGTTGATGACCATCTCTGCGTTCAGGCCGCCGTCTGCCGACTGGTTGATGTCCTCAAAGAACAGGCCGTAGAGGTGCTTGCTGACCTCGATGCCGCGGTTGTTCTTATCGAGCGAATACTTCACCATAAGAAAAAAACTCCTTGATTTTTGTCACCTCAATTCTAACACACAAAGTGCGATTAGTCAACGGTCGGTGAAAAATAATCGGGGAGTTTTTATAGTTTTTTTCGGAACTTGCGCGAAACGTTCACCCAAAGGCGGAAAAAGTGAACGTTTCGTTCACCTGTCCTGCCCGAGCAGTTCGCGGATGTCTGCCCATTCGGCGAGGCCCTGGCGGAAGGCGGAGGCGCTGCCCGCAGCCACGGCCATGCGCAGCGCTTCGGCGTCGGCAAGGCCGCGCTCGCGCGCGGCGATAAAGCCCGCCACCATCGAGTCGCCCGCGCCGACGGTATCGATCACCTTGCCTTCGAACGCCGCCTGATAGTAGGAGCCGGACTCCGCCGCCATCATCGCCCCCCGGCTGCCCATGCTGACGATGACGTTGCGCGCGCCCATCTTCTGCAGCTCGCGGGCGTAATCGAACGCCTCGTCGGTGCTGCGCATGTGGCGGCCGAAGGTCTCGTCCAGCTCTTCGCGGTTGGGCTTGATGAGCCAGGGGCGGAACGGGAGGGCGTCTAACAGCAGCGCGCCGGCGGCGTCCACCACGATGCGGATATCCTGCCGCCCCAGCGCCCGCAGCAGGCGGCTGTAGGTATTATCGGGCATGGAGGGCGGCACGCTGCCCGCCAGCACCAGCACCGAGCCCGCGGGGATGCGCGAAAGTTTTTGGACGAGCTGCGCGAACGCCTCTTCGGGCACGTCCGGCCCCCTGCCGTTGATCTCCGTCTCCACGTCTGCCTTGATCTTGACGTTGACGCGCGAGAGACCGGGGATGCGGATGAAATCGGAGGCGATGCCGCGCGCTTCCAGCATGGTGCAGATGGTATCGCCCGTGAAGCCCGCCGCAAAGCCGAGCGCCACCGAGGGGATGCCGAGGTTTTTCAGCACCACCGAGACGTTGATGCCCTTGCCGCCGGGGGCGTAGACCTCGCCGACGGCGCGGTTGGTCTTGCCGGGCCGCAGGCGGTCCAACCAGAGGACGTAATCGATGGCGGGGTTAAAGGTGACTGTATAGATCATGCCTGCTTCCCTTCCCCGCCCGCGGGCAAAACGCCCTCTTCGGCGAGGTATCCCTGCAATATTTTTGCCGCGCCCGCGCACAGCCCCGCGCACGGACGCTTTGCATAGTACTCCGCCGTGCGCTCTTCCGCCTGCGGCGCGTCGTCCGCGCCCGTACCTTCCAGCAGCTTGCGGCAGATGATGGTGCCGAACGCCTTGCGGAAGCGGGAGGCCACCTCCTGCTCGCGGGCGTAGAGAGCAGATTTTTCTTCGTTCGTGGGATGAGCCGCGTCGTAAAACAGCAGGCCGAGCACCATCATCGAAGCGGAAACGGCGCCGCACACCTCGCGCATCCTGCCCATGCCGCCTCCGAAGGGGGCGGAGAGCTTCATCGCCTGTTCATAGGTAAGGCCCGTGAGGTCGGCAAAGGCCATGAACACAGACTGCCCGCAGTTGAGGCCGGCGCAAAAATTTTCACGCGCGCGCTTTTCCCTGTCCATATCAGTATCTCCTGCAATATTTTCTTATCGAGAATTTTAGAAAAACACTTGCATCCCTGTTTTTCTGTGGTATAATAAATGTATGGTAGAAATCTATTACACATACGATGCCGTCTCTTCCGAAGACTTCATCCGCAACATCTTAACGCGCTATTACCGCATCAAAGACCCCGTCATCTGCAAATCGATCAACGGCAAGCCGTATATCCCCGGACGCACGGTGCACTTCAACCTGACGCACAGCAAGGGGCTGACGGCGCTGGCCGTGACCAAAAAACGGGTGGGGCTGGACTGCGAGCGGCTGGACGGAAAACCCCGCCCCGCCGTGCTGCAGCGCTTTACCGCGCGCGAAAAGGGGGAGATCTCTACCTCTGCCGACTTTTACGTCCACTGGACGGCGCGCGAGAGCTACATCAAGTACTACGGCGAAGCGTTGGCGGCGCTGTGGCGCAAGGTGGAGTTTTACGGCGGCAAGATCTACCGCAGCGGCAAGGAAGAAGAGGTGCGGATCACGCAGGTGCAGCTGGACAACTATGTGTTCAGCATCTGCGGCGACTTCACGAAGGCCGCCTTCAAGCGGGTGAACGCGAACGGGCAGCCGCCGCAAAAGTGAGCAGCCTTCAAGCGGGTGAACGCAAATGAGAAGCCGCCCGCAAAGGTGAAGCGGCTTCCCACGGATGCGTCCAAGCGAGAGGCCGCCCGCAAAGGTGAGGCGGCTTCAAAACCGTCTTCCGAAGTGAGCGCCTGCGGGCAGCCGCCCGCAGAACGGGCCCGCAGGCGGGCCGTTCGGATTTTCAAGCGGCTGCATACGGGCGGGCAGCCGCCCGCAGGGTCGGTCCACAGGCAGGCGCGCCTGCTTCCAAACGGGCGCGCAGAACAGAGCGCATGCAAAGGGCATCGCACGCAAAACGGCGATGCCCGTGTTTTATTTCTGCGGGAAGGATGCGGCGGGCGTCATTCCGCGCGCTTGCGGGGCGTCATTTCACGCGCTCATGAAGCGCCGTTCCACGCGTCTGCGGGGCGTCATTCCGCGCGCTTGTGCGCTTCCGCCCTGTCTTTCCGCGTCCCCTTGCGGAAGCAGAAGTCGCAGTAGTCGTGGCCGTTGGCGAGGGTGCCGCCGCATTCGAACACGATCTGCGGCGAAAGCCCCTTGAAGGCGAGCTTTTCGTATTCGCAGAACACCAGGCACAGTTCGGGGCAGCCGAACTTTTTGGTGATGGAATCGTACATGCACTGTTCGATGCGGAAGGTGATCTTGCTGCCGCGGGCGTGCAGGCCGGCGCTTTTCCAGCCGCGGGCGGGGAACTTGTACTCGATGAAGTTTTTCACGTTGCCGCGGAAGGCGCGGTACGGGAACACGGGGCGCATCTGGTCGGCCAGCTTCTGCCCGCTCTCTTTGGCGGCCTTCTCCGTCTCGCTGCGCACAAGGCCCAGGGCGGCATCCAAGCGGAAGCCGAAGGCGAGCAGCGTCTTATAATAGGCGATGACGGGATACACCAGGCGCTTGAGCTGGATCTCGTAGGTGCGGCTGCCCTGATAGTCGGTGGTGACGGCAAGCTCGGTATACAGCTTGGAAGCGCGGTCGTAGATCTGCTTCCCTTCCTCGTCGCCGAATACGCGCAGGGCGTCTCTTTTCAGAAAATATAGGTCCGTGTTTTCGTAATTCATCGCAAAAAACCTGACTTCCCCCTTGCCTTGGCGGCAAAGCAAGATTATATATCACTATTATAGTAAAGTGAAGGCGCCTTGTCAATAGGTTTGGAAAATTTCCCTTCCAAAAAAAGAAATTCGCGCCCGCGCAACAAAAAACTGCACCGGTCAACAAAATAACGCAGCCGCGGAGAAAAAAAAAGCCGCCGCCGGGCGAATAAAGTGCGCCGTTCCCTTGACAAACGGCGCCATCCGTGTATACTGATAGATGTAGAGCCCGCCGGGCATGCCCCGCGGCCGCAAAATAAAAATCTTTAACGGAGGATCCAGACATGGACAAGGAACTCAAAGGCACCAAGACGGAAGCCAACCTGCAGGCGGCGTTCGCCGGCGAATCGCAGGCGCGCAACAAGTACACCTACTATGCGAGCAAAGCCAAAAAGGACGGCTTCGTGCAGATCGCCGCGCTGTTCGAAGAGACCGCCAACAACGAAAAGGAACACGCCAAGATCTGGTTCAAGCTGCTGCACGGCGGCAACGTTCCTTCCACGGAAGAGAACCTCATCGACGCCGCCGCAGGCGAGAACTACGAATGGACGGATATGTACGCCCGCTTCGCCAAAGAGGCGAAGGAAGAGGGCTTCGACAAGATCGCCTTCCTGTTTGAAAAGGTGGGCGAGATCGAAAAGGAGCACGAAAAGCGCTACCTTGCCCTGCTCGACAACGTGAAAAACGGGCTGGTGTTCTCGCGCGACGAAGACTGCATCTGGCAGTGCTCCAACTGCGGGCACATCGTCATCGGCAAGCAGGCGCCCGAGCTCTGCCCCGTGTGCGCACACCCGAAGGCATATTTCCAGCTGCGCGCGGAAAACTATTGATATCGCTATTGATATCGGTCTGAGGCGGAAGGGAGCCGCGGCACCGTTTGAAACGCAAGAGCCGCGACTCCCCTCGTTTTCAGGCGCAGAGAGCCGCGGCTTGCCCGCCCCTTCGCCATCGGGCGTAAGGAACCAAGGCGGCACCGTTTCAGGCACAGGGAGCCGCGCCCCCTCGTTTTCAGGTGCAGGGAGCCCCGGCTTGCCCGGGGCTCTTTTTCCCTTCAAAACTAAAAAACAAGCATGAACAAATAAGGAGCCGGCAATGAACAGCAGAGCATTCCATTCCCTTTCGTACGGCGTGTACATCGTCTCCACCTGGGACAACGGCAGGCCGACGGGCTGCACCGCCAACTGCGCGGCGCAGATCACTTCTTCCCCCGCCACCGTGATGGTCAGCATCAATAAAGATAACTACACCAACCGCTGCATCGCCGACTGCGGGCACTTCGCCGTCTCGGTATTGGCTGAGAACAGCGACCCTTCCATCATCGGCACCTTCGGGTTCCGCTCGGGCAAAGACTTCAATAAATTCGAGCAGGTGCCCTACGCCGTCAAAGACGCGCTGCCCGTGGTGACGGACAGCTGCGCCTACATCGCCTGCCGCGTGGTCGGCACCATGGACACCTCCACCCACACGATCTTTTTGGGTGAAGTGATCGGCGCCGACGTCTTGAGCGATAACCCGCCCATGACCTATGCCTATTATCATAAGGTCATCAAGGGGAAAACGGCGAAGAACGCCCCCACCTACATCGCCGAAGAGGAAGAAAAGCCCGCAGGCAAGTATGTGTGCTCCCTCTGCGGCTACGAGTACAGCGGCAACGTCCCCTTTGAAGAACTGCCCGAAAGCTGGACCTGCCCCGTATGCGGCGCGCCCAAATCGCTGTTCAAAAAGGCGTAATTTCCGCCGCAATGGCGCAGCAATGAATACGTCCGCAAAACGCGGTCATAACGGCGCCGCCCCGCGCAGAATGCGCGGGGCGGCGTTTTTACATAAATCGCTTTCGTTTCAATCCAAATCGTCTTTTTTATCTTCCTCCCGATCTTTACCGGCGGGGCGGGTGCGGAGAAAATGGATGATACCGAGCGCCGACAGGATGAGGGTAAATTCGATGAGGATAAAGGCGGCGAGGATGAGCGTGAACACGTTGTCGGGATCTGCCAGCAGCAAGAGCACATAGACGCCTATGGCGACGATGGTCAGCAATGTCGCCGCCAATACGAGCAAGACTGCCGTTTGAAATTTTTTCTTCATTCTATACTCCTTTCAAAGCCGATTTAAACGACCGAACGCAGAATTATGCCGGGCATAGTACTTCGCAAACGGCGGATATGCTCTGTTTGTCCGCCAAAAACGCCCTATTTATCCGCGTATTTTGCGGCGATGACCTTGTTGTTGCGGGCGATCATGCGCAGGTAGCCGTCGATGGTGCGGGCGTAGGCGGCGCACTCCTGCGGCATCTGCGAACTTTCCTGATAGCGCAGCACATACGACTTGATCTGCCCCACGATGTTGACGAGGGAGCGGTACAGCTCGAACATGGTGAATTTGTAGAACTTGTCATCTCGGATGGCGACCACCCAGGCGGAGGGGTGCAGGATCTTGCTGGCGCTGGCATAGGCGGCGTGGCGGGCGCTCTGCCCCGCCATCTTCTGCAGACCGTCTTTGAAGTTGAGGCGGTATTCCTTGCCGAACCCCTCTTTGAACCCTTCCACATACACCAGCCAGCCATAGTTGATGAAGGCGTTGCGCTCTTTGACGCCGTACGCCTTGCACTCTTCCGCCAGCCGCTGCTGCAATTCCTCTTTGCGGGGGTTGTTCTCCATGTCGAAGTACTCCATATGGCGGACATAGCGGAAGTACAGGTCTTCCCCCTTGGTACCCAGCACGGTGAGCACGCACTCCAGCTCGTGCAGGTGCCGCCAGAGGATGACGGCGTCGCAGCTGTTGCCGGCGGCGAGCAAGTTGATGACGCTCTTGGTGGTGATCATCGCCTTTTTGAACAGGTTGCTCATGCCGCGCATGCGGGCGTCGGTGCCGCGGAAGGAGCCGAGCACGAACAGCGAATAGCTGCACGCCATGTTGTAGGCGGCGATCTCGGGGGAGCAGGCGGAGGTGTTGGAGATCTTTTCCACGTTTAAGTGCTCGTTGATGACGATGTATACCGCCACGTCGTGCACGAGCATGGCGCGGTATTTTTCGTCCGCCTCGATCTTTTTCACCACTTCCGCAGGCAGGTGCGAGGTCTGGAAGAGGTGGTAATAGAAGACGTAGCCGACGATCTCGTCCAGACGGGCGCCGTCGAGCGCGCGCAGGCGGATCTTGCGCTTTTTCAGCTCTTCCATATACTGCACCTTGACGCGGCGGTACATCTCGCGGATGAATTCCGCATCGGGCGATTTGCCCGTCACGCGCGAAAGGCGCGCTATCTGCGCGTCGAAAATGCGCGATTCCACCTGATCTATGAAGTTGTTGGTCGCTTGATCCGGCATACGCCACCCCCCTCGCCGTTCCGCTTTCAGCGGCGCGGCGTGCGACCTGTTTGACGACAGGCGCGCGGTTTGTTTTATTATAAACTATTTTTGGCAAAAATGCAACCAAAAACCGTTCGGCACGGAAAGCAGACGGCATTCAGGAAAATTTTGCCCGCCGCGCAAAACACAGCGCGCACGGGGAGCGCTTTTCTTCGGAAAAATTTTCGGCACAGCTATTGACTTTTGCCCGCCGCGCAAAACACAGACGCACGAGGAGCGCTTTTCTTCGGAAAAATTTTCGGCACAGCTATTGACTTTTGCCCGCCGCGGACTTATAATAATAAAAAAAGACAGCGAGGCAATCATTTTATGCAGTACAGAAATCTCGGCAAATGGGGCTTGAAAGTCAGCGAGATCGCCATCGGCAGCTGGATGACCGACCTGAACGGCCTGGGCGCCGCCGAAACGGCGCGCCAAAGCATCCGCGCCGCCTACGACGCGGGCGTCAACTTTTTCGACTGCGCCGACGCATACAGCGGCGGCGAGGCGGAGCGCTTCCTCGGCAGCGTGCTGCGCGACTACAAGCGCAGTTCGTACGTCGTGTCTTCCAAGGTATTTTTCCCCATGGGGCCGGGCGCCAACGACTGGGGGCTTTCGCGCAAGCACATCGTGGAGCAGCTGGACAATACTTTGAAAAATATGAAGCTGGACTACCTCGATATGTATTTTTGCCACCGCTTCGACCCCACGACCCCCATCGAAGAGACCATGCAGGTACTCTCCGACATGGTGCAGCAGGGCAAGATCCTCTACTACGGCGTCAGCGAATGGTCGCCCGTACAGATCTGCAAGGCGCTTTCCGCCATCAAAGAGCTGCACCTGCGGCCGCTGAGCGTCATTCAGCCGCAGTATAACATGGTGGACCGCTACATCGAGGACGAGATCGTGCAGATCTGCGCCGAAAACGGCATCGGCATCGTGCCCTTCTCGCCGCTGGCGCAGGGGCTTTTGACGGGCAAATACCGCAAGGGCCAGCCGCTGCCCGCAGGCTCGCGCGCCACGCACCAGGCGGACAAACAGATCAACAACCTGCTGACGGACGAAAATCTGGAAAAGGTGGAAAAACTCGCCAAGATCGCGGGCGATCTGGGCGTCACCCTGTCGGTACTGGCGCTGGCATGGATCTTGCGCCTGCCGCAGATCTCTTCCGTCATCACGGGCGCGTCCAGGCCCGAACAGCTGGAGGCAAACGTGAAGGCGAGCGGCTTCCGCATCCCCGAAGACGCGCTGGGCGAGATCGAAAAGATCTTGCACTACCGCCCCTTCGTGCGCAAGATCGGCTGACGCGCCCTCCCATAAAAGAGCCGCTTGCCTTATACGGAAAAACCGCCGATATATGCCAGACATAGTACTTCGCAAACGATAAAAATACGCGCCGCTGCGGTCCGCAGCGGCGCTTTTTCCTATATTTTTGCCAATTTTTACATGAGGGGGATATTGTTCTCTTCGCAGTATTTCTGCGTCTTTTCGTCCCACAGGGATACCTGCACTTCGCCGATGTGCATCTTGTTCAACAGGAACATGCACAGGCGAGACTGGCCGATGCCGCCCCCCATCGTCAAGGGGAGCTCGCCCGCTTCCAGCGCTTTATGGAAGGGATATTCGAGGCGGCCGAGGCAGTTTTCTTCTTTCAGCTGCGAAACGAGGCTCTTTTCGTCTACGCGGATGCCCATGGACGAGACCTCGAAGGCGCAGTCGAGCACGGGATAATAGAGGATGATGTCGCCGTTGAGAGACCAGTCGTCATAGTCGGGCGCCCTGCCGTCGTGCTTTTTGCCCGAGCGCAGCTTGCCGCCGATCTGCATGACGAAGGTGGAGCCGTGCTCGCGGACGTACGCCGTTTCGCGCTGTTTGGGGGTGAGGTCGGGATACATATCCTCCAGCTGCTGGGTGGTGACAAAGCCGATCTCGTCGCTGAGATAGTTATCCAGCGCGGGGTATTCGGTGCAGATGGCGTGCGCCGTCGCCTGCAGGGCGGCGTAGATCTTTTTCACCGTCGCCTGTAAAAATTCGATCGTCCTGTCGTCGCGGCGGATGACCGCTTCCCAATCCCACTGATCGACGTAAACGGAATGCAGATTGTCGAGGTCTTCGTCGCGGCGGATGGCGTTCATGTCGGTATAGAGGCCGAAGCGCACCCCGAAGCGGTACTTCGCCAGGGCATAGCGCTTCCACTTCGCCAGCGAATGGACGACCTCGGCGACTTCGCCCGTCGCCTTTACGTCGAACGAGACGGGGCGCTCGACGCCGTTCAAGTCGTCGTTGAGGCCGCTTTCGCGGGAGACGAACAGCGGCGCGCTGATGCGCGTCAGGTTGAGCGCTTCCGAAAGCTCTTTTTCAAAGATGGTCTTGATCTCTTTCAATGCCCGCTCCGTCTGGATGAGCGTCAGCTTAGGGGTGTACATAATTCTACCTCGCCTGTTTCATTTGCCGCATTTGCTGCGCGTACGGCGGCACAAGGCAGCCGTGCACGTCGAAAAAGCTGCGCACGGAAATATCGCTCTCCGCGCACATCCTTTGAAATACCTGTTCGGGCTGCGCGTCAAATACGGCCGCGGTGCGCATCCCCGCCCCCCTTGCGGCAGACAATGCCGTGGGGTTATCTTCGAACACGACGCATTCCGCAGGCGGCACGCCCAGCTTTTGGGCGCTGCGCACGAATACGTCGGGGAAAGATTTGTTTTTGCCCACCTCATCGACGGTGGTAAAGGCGCCGAAGAGGCCCGCAATGCCGCCGGCACGCAGCACGGGCAGGAAAAATTCGGAAGAAGAGGCGGTGGCGACGGCAAGTTCCAGCCCCGCGGCAGACAGCGCGCGCACCAGTTCCGCCGCGCCCGGCTTGAAGTAGCGGGCGGCGTCGGGCGCGTTGTAATGCGACAGCGACAGCGAGCGCCATTCCGCAATGACGTCCTCTTCCTTCTCCCGCGGCAGATAGCGCGCGATGGTAAAGCGGGCGCATTCGCGAAATCCGAGGTGCGCGATCTCTTCCTGATAGCCGCCCGGCACCGGCATGCCGCGCCTGGCGAAGAACGTTTCGTCTACTTCGCGCCAGATCTCCATGCTGTCGATCAGGGTGCCGTCCAGATCGAAGATGGCGGCGCGGATCTCCTTCCAATCTAACATAGAACTCATTATATCATAAACCCGCAAAAATGGCAACCGCAAACGCGATATTTGCCTCCGGACAGCCAAAAAAATCTGCACCGCCTCCCCCCGGCCGAAAAGAAGGCACGCCTTCCAAAACCGGATAACAAAGGACAGAGACCCCTTCCAAACCGAAAAGTAAAAGGCGCTTCCCCCTTCCAAACCAAAACAAAACGCCGCGTCCGCCGCATTTTGCACAAAAAAAGAGGAACTTTGCGCCCATTTATCACAAATTCGCGCCCATGCCCCTTCCTTTTTTGAAAGTTTATTGAAATCAAAAGAGATGTGTGCTATACTATACCCTGTAAATATATGGATCGGGAGGAAAATTTTATGCCTATCAAGATCACGAGAGTGAACATGGGCGTCGTATTTACCCCGCGCGACGAAGAGGTGTACAAGAACTCTTCGGGCGTATTGTATCCGCGCGTCATGGAGCTGCACCACGCGGGCGAGCTCAACGGCACGCTGCTGGCGACTTTTGACCATTCCACCGTCAAAGAGCCGCCCGTCGTGCCCATCATGCAGAGCACGGACGGGGGCGTGACCTGGGAGCCGTACGGCAAGATCGAAGACACGCAGAACGGCTACGGCATCCGCTTTCAGCCGGTGATGTTCGAACTGCCGCAGCAGTGCGGCGACCTGCCCGCGGGCACCATCGTGTTTGCGGGGAACTCGGTGCCGCTCGACTTTACTTCGACCGAGCTTTCCTTTTATATCAGCCGCGACCACGCCAAGACGTGGGAATTCCGCTCTTCCATCGTCAAGGGCGGGCCGCCCGTCGAGCAGAACTTCGACGCGCTCGGCCCCGTGTGGGAGCCGCACATCTACCTCGACAAATACGGCAGGATCGCCGTCGCCTTCACCGACGAGCGGCCGCACACCGACCCGCGCTTCAACCAGACGCTGGCGGTCATCGCCTCCGACGACGGCGGCAAGACGTGGAGCGAGCCCAAATATACCGTCAAGATCCCCGACCGCACGCTGCGCCCCGGCATGCCCATCGTCACACGGATGGGCAACGGCAAGTACATCATGGTGTACGAGATCGTCGGCTACCCCGAATGCGACATCTACTATAAACTTTCGGACGACGGCTGGGATTGGGGCGACGACGCCCTGCAGGGAACGCGCGTGGAGACCAAAGACGGGCTGTTCCTCGGCAGCATGCCCTATGTGATCTGGGTGCCGCAGGGCGGCGAAAACGGAACGGTCATCGTCACCGCCAAGCGCGAGGGCGAGCACATCGGCATGCGCGACCCCGGGTACTATCACGTCAACTACAACTACGGCGTGGGGCCGTGGGAGCGCGTACCCATGCTGATCACCTACAATACCGACACGCTGCAGGCGGGTTGGAGCATGGGCATGACCACCATGCAAAACGGCGAATACCTCATCCAGCTCGCCCCCACCCCCATCAACCGCCGCCTGATGCAGATCACCTACGGCATCGGCAAGATCGAAACGGTGGAATAACTTACAAATATACAACAAAACGAGAGGACGGCTTGGAGCCGCCCTCTTTTGCTTTTTTGATAGAAAAGCCGTTCGACGGCGAGGACGGCTTGGAGCCGCCCACTTTTCGATATGAAAGCCGCTCGACGACGAGGAGGGCCTGGAGCCGTCCTCTTTTCGATATGAAAGCCGCTCGACGCAAGGAGGGCCTGAGAGGCGTTCTCTTGTATATCTATATTGGAAGAAAGTCCCCTTGCATTTTTTGCAGGAAAATGATTTTGCGCAAACGGTTGACAGACCCGCCGCAATGTGATACACTAATGCCGATAGTAAACAGAAACGATTTGCCGCCGGGTAAACAGCGTTGGATCTTGCATCGTCAGGCCTTAGCAGATGCAAGAAGCCGACGCTATTTTTTTGTCCGCATCTATCACACACCGGCGCCGCCCGTCAAGCCGACGGCAAACGGCGGCATTTTTTCGATTTATGCCTGACATAGTACTATATAAAAGCGTGAAATTTGGAGTTTATCATGCAAAACAGCACCACAAGCAACAAAAATAATGTGTTCCGCGAATTTTGCAAATACGCATCGCTCAGCGTGCTGGCGATGGCCGCCATCTCTTGCTATATCCTCGCCGATACCTTTTTCATCTCGGCGGGCTTAGGGGCGGACGGACTGACGGCGCTCAACCTCGCCATCCCCGTATATAACTTTATCCACGGCACGGGGCTGATGCTTGGCATGGGCGGGGCGACGCGCTTTGCCGTCTGCCGCAGCCGCGGCGATCATGCGGGCGGGAACGCCATGTTCACCGCCACCCTTTGGCTGGGCGCCGCCTTCTCGCTTTTATTTGTGGCGCTCGGCATCCTCTGCCCCACGCAGCTGGCGCAGCTTTTGGGCGCAGACGGCGTCACCCTGCCCATGACGCGCACCTATCTGCAGGTACTGTTGCTGTTTTCGCCCGCCTTCATCCTCAACGACATCCTCCTCTGCTTCAACCGCAACGACGGCGCGCCGCAGCTTTCGATGGCGGCAACCGTATCGGGGAGCCTTGCCAACATCCTTTTGGACTATGTGTTCATCTTCCCCTGCGGCATGGGCATGTTCGGCGCGGTGCTGGCGACGGGGTTGGCGCCCGTCATCGGCGTCGGCGTGTCTTCACTGCATTTTTTGCGGAAGAAAAACAGTTACCGCCCCGCAAAAATTCTGCCCAAGCCCGCGCATATGCGTTACAATTTTGCTTTGGGCTTCCCTTCCCTCGTCGAACAGCTGTCGGCGGCGATCGTCATCATCGTCTTCAACTATATCATCCTCGGCCTGGAAGGAAACGCGGGCGTGGCGGCATACGGCGTGGTCGCCAACATTTCGCTGGTCGTCTCCGCCGTGTTTACGGGCATCGCCCAGGGGATGCAGCCGCTTTTGAGCCGCGCCCACGGCGAGGGCGACGAAAAGCGCGCCGGGCGCATCTTCACCTACGCGTCCTGCTCTATGTTGGCGCTCGCCGTGCTCCTCTACGCCGCCGTCTTCTTTTTTGCCGCCCCCATCGCCGCCATCTTCAACGGCGACGGGAACGCCGCCTTCGGAGAAATGGCCGCGCACGGCCTGCGGCTGTACTTTTTGGCGGCCGCATTTGTGGGCGACAACACGCTGCTGTGCGCGTATTTTACCTCCGTCGAACGGGCGCTGCCCGCACATATCCTCTCGCTGCTGCGCGGGCTGATCGTCATCATCCCCTGTGCCTTCCTGTTTGCGGCCATCTGGAAGATCACGGGCGTGTGGCTTTCGTATCCCGCCACCGAAGCGCTCGTCTGCGCCGTCGGGTGCGCGCTGTTCTTCTTGAACCATGCCAAAACGAAGAAGGCCCGCCCGAAAACAGAACCCTCGCCGCAGATGCGGCAGAAAAACAAGCGCAGCCCAATCGCCCCTTTCCATGCAAACAAATAGCAGCTTACCGATTACAACTTTTCAAACGCCGTCGCGTGCATTTTTGCTTTTATTCCGTATTCCGATACGAAGATCAAATGCATAGACCGCCGAAAAAAGGCCCACCGACAGCATCGATGGGCCTTTTTTGTTCGGTTTTTTGAATAAATTGATAGACGGCAATGTTTTCTGCTTATAATTTACCTTTCGTAGATATAATAACTATAACCCAAAGCACCGTCGTATAATTTGATTTCAATATATTCGCCGACTTCCGTAGAATGGTAAACGGCGATAGGAACTTTGAGCTCTACTTCAGTCTCATCTATTTCAATTTGAAAATAATAATCTGTTCCTGTTCTTCCGCTTGATATGGCGTTTTTATCCAACAGTTGTGCACTGTATGTTGTTGGAGAATCGTCAAATGCATAATTCACCGTGGCAATCACCGCAAAAGAAACGCAAAAGCTCAAAACGACCAATACGGCACAAGCTGCTATCAATTCGCCTTTGTTGTTTTTCTTAAAATAGTCGAGGTTCTTGAAATATTTTATGAAGATAATTAGAACGCATACCGACAAAATTATTCCGAAAATAACGATCGGTATCCACATCCCTTGCCCTCCCACATAGCTCTGCATTGCAGAGACCAACATCAAAACTACAAGCATCAATCCGGCAAAACAGGGGTCAAAATTTGTTATGAAATAATCGTTTGGCGCTCTAAAATACTTAAAAGCCAAAATGATCAGTAAAACGATCGCGGCAATAAAACTGAAAAACAACAGCATGACCCATGGTCTGCCGGAAATAAACGGCTGAACACCAAACGACAATGTAAACAGATTATAATAAGTAAGCGTAAATATTTTTCCGTAAAGCGCAGTCTGTCTTAGAAAGGTCTGTATTGACCTTACACAAAACATCGATGCGATCAAAGCCGCGCTCAAGATATCAAAAAACGGCGAATCGAAAAAATCATAGGTAAAGATTGAAGACCCGAGAAAACCTATACAGCAGACGATAGAAAAGCCTATACTATAAAATATTTTATATCCGGCATCCTTTTGGGCCCTTGTTTTCTTCTTTTTCTCGTTTACCATATCATTCCTCATTTCCTTTTAAAAATTTGATCCGTAACTGCATGAGCCGACTTTGCAATTTTTATATAAAAAAATCTTAAACTCACTCAATTTTATCTTTGAGCGAGTTTAAGATCGCTGGGTTTAGTGGATAAAAATACTACCCTATCCATAATGGTTTTTAATATTCTATTGCAAGTAACAAAAAAAGGAAGCGAACAACATAAAGTCGCAGCAAAAAGCGAACAAGAGTTCAAAAAGAAACTTGTTAAAGATGGGGATTTTGCTGTTTTAAATGAGATTGGTACTTTTTTTGTTTTAATAACAGTATCGTTTCCAGATACATTTCTTCGGATTCGCGTGTTCGCATACAGCAACCCCCTTTTCTTTATTTTAATCGACTTCACGCGATTTGTAAAGTTATTTTGATAGCTTCAGGCTAACTTTTTTCAGCCGAGTGCAACATCCAGCACCATCATCACCGCAAAACCGACCATAACACCCCATGTTCCGAGATGCGGATGCGTGGAAAGATGCGAATCCGGAATAAGATCTTCTGCCACGACAAATATCATTGCGCCCGCCGCAAAAGCCAGAAACCACGGTTGCAGCATCGTAAGCGACGAAGCGAGAAAGAAACCGACAATCGCAAACACAGGCTCTACCGCACCGCTTGCCGTTCCAAACAAAAAGGCTTTCCCCCTGCTCTGCGTTGCAGATTTCATGGGAAGAGCGACTGCCGCGCCTTCGGGAAAATTCTGAATGGCGATACCGATCGCAAGCGCCAGAGCGGAAACATATGCGGAATATTCACCCATTGCCGCAGCCGCACCGAACACAAAACCGACGGCAAGACCTTCCGGAATGTTGTGTATGGTCACCGCAAGAAACATTTTAGTGGATTTTTTCAGGGAACTGCGCGGACCTTCTTCCTCGTTCGTTCCCTTATGAAAGTGCGGTACGACATGATCGAGCAATACCAAAAACAAACCGCCCAGCAAAAAACCGATAAGCGCGGGAACAAAATTCCACTTGCCCCAGCTTTCTGCCCCTTCTATGGACGGAATGATGAGCGACCACACAGACGCAGCGACCATGATGCCGGACGCAAAACCGAGAAAAAGCGTATTTACCTTTTCGGATATATCTCTTTTGAAAAACCAGACGATTGCGCTCCCTGCCGTCGTGGCAAAAAAAATGACCGAAAATCCTAAAATTATCATTGCCGTCTGACTCATGTTACTCCTCCGTCTCTGCCTTTATAATGATCTTTTTACCCCCTCGACGATGCACCACACTTTGCGTGTTTTATGAACTTTAACATCGGAAAAACCTGCTTCCGACAGAAAGGAAGCAAGTTGCTCCGCTGTATATATCGTCATGCCTTCGCAACGTTTTGCCCAGAAATTCCCCTTTTCGGGATCGGTCATTTCGGAAGCAAGCATGATTTTTCCGCTTGGTTTTAATACGCGGTATATCTCTTTCAGTCCGCACACGGGATCAGGCCAGAAATATATGGATTCAAAGGACACCGCCCTGTCGAATGTATCATCCCGATACGGCAGACGCATGGCATCGCCGCATAAGATACTGCACC
>DXEW01000035.1 GCA_019114755.1 Candidatus Borkfalkia faecavium | reverse complement strand
ATTCCACCTGTAAGGAGGTATCCATATGAAAATGGGGCTGGATGTTGCCTTCTAAAATTACTACAATTTTAGGAGGTTAAAATGAAATACGAAACAGTAAATCTTGACACTTGGAAGAGAGGAAATCTTTTCCGCTTTTATATCGACAATCTGCGTAATGTTATGAGCATGACGGTCGATATTGATATATCTTCACTCATTGCCTTTGCTCGTACACATGAATTAAAGTTTTACCCCGCTATGATGTGGGTAGTGTCGAAAGCAGTTAACCAACGTGCAGAATTCAGGTATGGCTGGGATAACGATGGAAACCTCATCCATTGGGACTACATATCACCTTACTATGCTGACTTCCACAAAGACGACGAACAATTTGTAAAACTTGTGACGGAATACTCGGACGATTTGTTTGAATTCCATGCCCGTTTCCTTTCGGACAGGGAGCGCTACAAAGATTTGCGCGCATTTGATTTGACGGAACATCCCGCAAATATATTTGACGTATCCTGTCTGCCGTGGGTGAAGTACAAGAGTTTTGATATACACGTCTTTGATGAGGGTAAATATCTCGCCCCTGTTGTTACTTGGGGTAAATACGAAACGGAGAGCGGAAAAACCGTCTTGCCCTTATCAATGAATATTCATCACGCCGTTGCGGACGGCTGGCACCTGTCGCGTTTCTTCGCAGACGTGCAGGAAATCATTGATTCTTTGGAATAATGAAAAAGGAGGAAAACTCGGTGAAACTTTGCATTGGATATGCCGGAATAGTCTTAAAAAAATAAAATAGAAAAGGAGATGAATTCTATGGCTATTCCGTCCAAAAAAATATATCCCCGTGAAGGGGACGATACGATCGTGTATCTGAAAAACGTGATCACAAACCCGAACATCGAAGTCGGCGATTTTACTTTCTACAACGACTTTGTGAACGATCCGAGGGACTTTGAAAAGAACAACGTTCTCTATCATTATCCCATCAATCACGACAAACTGAAAATCGGAAAGTTCTGTTCGATCGCTTATGGAGCCAAGTTCTTGTTCAACAGCGCAAACCATACGATGCGCTCGCTCTCGACCTATCCTTTTCCTATCTTCTATGATGAATGGGAACACGGGCTCTGGGCAGACAAGGCATGGGACAACAAAGGCGATATCGTGATCGGCAACGATGTTTGGATAGGCTTTGAAGCCGTTATCCTTGCGGGGGTTACTATCGGCGACGGCGCCATTATCGGTGCGCGGGCAGTTGTGACGAAAGATGTTCCGCCCTATACCATAGTGGGCGGCGTTCCTGCAAAACCGATACGGAAACGTTTTTCGGATGAAGATATAGCGGCTCTTATGGCACTAAAATGGTGGGATCTCCCTCCTGCCCAAATATTGGAACGGATCAAATACATACAATCGGGAAATCTTGCCGCATTGAAAGAAATGAGGTAAGCATCGAAATGAAAATGTATGCGTCCTGCCCGATAGGATGAGAATTACAACAAAGAGGACCGTCCGGCGTTATGCCGGGCGGTCCTTTCTATGTCTATGATCTCATTGGCTTTTTCATGCGGCTTTGAGAGCATGAAGAAGGCTGACGGAAGCACGCGAGGCTGCGCGCTATTCCCCTTTGCCGGCGCAGCCATATAAAAAGCGCACGATTTGCTCCATCACCGCTGCGTCCTCTTCGGTGATCGCCTTCCAGTCGATGGCGGCAAAATACGCTTGCGCGTGCGCCGGGTCGGCGCGCGCCCCCTTCTCTGCTGTACCGATCTGCTCGTGCATCAGTCGTTCCGCCCGTTCGGTGAGGTAAACGTTGTGCCCCTTGGCGGGAAAACTTTGAAAGCTGACGCTGCTTTTTTGCGCAAAGCGTTTGGCGATGACGGCGCCGTTTGCGGGGTACGGGATGACCGCGTCGCGCTCCCCGTATAATAAGAGGACGGGGATATCCGTCAGCGCGAGGGCGCGGAGGCTGTTATGATTGGCGCATTTTTGAAACCGGGCGGCCTGGATGAGGTACAGGCAGCAGGCGACGGGAAGGCGCAGCGGCGACAAAATTTTGTACCGCATCGCCATCGACCTTGCCAAAGAATCGGCGCAGGAAATGAAGCCGCACATGGCGACGGCCCCGCACGCCAGCCCCTTGCATTGCGGCAAAGCGTTCAGGACGGTGAACGCGCCCCACGAATGCCCGACGAAAAAGACGGGCATCTCCGCAAAGCGGGCTTCGGAACGGGCAAAGCGCAGTGCCGCCGACAGATCGCGCGGGCCCTGGTCGAAGCCGCGCATATCTTTGCCGTCGCTTTTGCCGCAGCCCGTGGCGTCGTATGCCAGTACGCAAAAACCCGCCCGTGCGAGCGTGCAGATCTCCGTCGTGTACGCGAGGTGCCCTGCCCCGAAGCCGTGCACAAATATGACGAGCGCGCGCGGCGCTTCGGCGCAGCGGTAGATACAGCCGCGCAGGGTGTTGTTTCCGGATGCGAATTCGACGGGCTCAGTCTCCAAGCCGTCAAAATCGTCGGCGGTAAAATATTTGAAGCGCGGGTCGCCTTCATACCTCTTCCCGAAAAAGGAGCGATCAACGCCCCACGCAAGAGCAAATATCCCCGCGCAGACGATCAGTAAAACGGCCGCCGCACAGCCAAAGATCAGCCAACCCATATCGAATCCTCCGAACAAAGTCGATTTATGTGTGACATAGTACTTCGCATATTGGCAAAAAGTGGAATATATTCCAGAAAAATTCACTTGCAAAGGCGAATCGTTTCTGTTAAGATAGATCGAGAGGTATTTCCGCGATGAAACAGACACTACAAAAGATCTTGGCGATCTTACTCGCCGCAATGCTCCTGTGCAGCCTGATACTGTTCGCCTTCCCTGCCGTTTTGCCGCAAAACTTCGGCGACGGCACGGCAAATGAAGAGACGCTGCCCCCTTCGGAAGAGTTCCCCGAAGAAGATATGCCACAGGACGGAGAGGCAGCTCCCCCTTCCGCCGATGAACCGCCCGAAGAGGATACGCCGCAGGGCGGAGAGACCGAGCCCCCTTCCGGCGGCGATACGCCGGATGTGCCGCCCGCAGACACCCCCGCGACCCCTCCCGCCTCCGGGGGCGGTGCGGACGACTCGCCGCAAGAGCCGGAAGACACGGCAGCGGAAGCCGCATACATACGCACGCTTGCCGATTCCGTGCTCGTGCGCAGCGGCCCCGGCAAACAATATGCCGCGGTCGGCAGCCTGGACGCGGGCGATATGATAGCCATGCAGGGCACACGCGGTGGCTGGTATCAGACGGTATACCGCGGCAAAAAGGCATACATAACGGCAAGCAGCACCCTTACGGAGATCTACACCATCGTGCGGTCCGCAAATGAAAAAGTCGAAGCGGTCATCGCCTGCGGGGTAAAGCTGCTCGGCTTCCCCTATGTATACGGCGCTGCCCGCCTACACGACGGCGCAGGCAACCTGACGCACAACTTCAGCGGCACGAAGTTCGACTGCTCTTCGCTGATGCAGTATATCTTTTATTACGGCGCGGGCGTCCTGTTGCAGACGACCACCCGCCTGCAGGTCAGGCAGGGAAAAAATGTGCCGCGTTCCAAGATACGCCGCGGCGACTTGTTGTTCTTTACGAACGCAGACCGAGAAGACGAGAGCGGCATCGAGCGCGTCGGCCACGTCGCCCTCTACCTCGGCGACGGCTATATCCTGCACACGTCGGAAGATTACGCCGTCATCGAAGAGATCAGCCCCACCCGCGAAAGCTATTTTATCGAAGCGCGCAGGGTCATATGAAGCTGATAAAGCCTTTCACATATAAAGTGAACGGCGCCAAAGTCGCAGAAAACAGACGGCACAAGCGCGCCGCCACAAACAAAATCGCCCGCATTTACGGGCGATTTTTCAGATCAGGCGCACGCCGTTGATGAGGAGGACGAACCGCTTGCCTAAAAATTCGGCGGCACGCCTGCACAGCTGCATCCGTTTGAAATAGATCTCGAAATAGTCCATGACCGAGCACTTCTCCGTATCGATGGTGACGTTGAGGACGATCTCGCCCTTTTCGCGGTCCACCTCGATATACGATTTTTCCGCCGCCAGATTGACGCGGTCGTGGATGTTTTGCTCGCCCATGCTCATGCGGGTGGTGTTGCTGCGCACGCGGCTCTTATGGACGTCTGCCTTGTCGGCAATGATCAGCGCCGAAGTGATGTCGCTGACGGGCAGGCCGTACACCTCGTCGTGATTGCCGATCGCCATCATGACCTCGGCCGCGTCGCGGTAGCTCATGCCCATGCGCGTCAAGATATGATACGCCAAAAGCGCACCGCTCTGGGCGTGGTCGTCGCGGTTGACGCTGTTGCCGATGTCATGCAGGTAGCCGGCGATGCGCGCCAGCTCGACCCTGTGCGCCTCGGCGCCGATCTTTTCCAAGATCTCGCCCGCCCACTTGCTGACGATGCTCGAATGGCGCACGGAATGTTCGGTAAAGCCGAGCGCTTCGATCTGGCTCTCGGCCATGTACATGATCGTCTTGACTTCTTCGTCGTTTTTGACGTCCGCTATCGTGATCAAGCGCTCAGAACTCCTCTACTTTGATGTTGGCGAAAATCTCGTCGTATTTTTCTTTGGTGAAAGAAATTTTGCCGAAGGTGGTGACCGTCGCCGTGCCCGCCGCCACGCCTGCGCGCAGGATGTCGTCGAGCGAGGCGCCCGCCTTGAGCATCATTGCGGCCGCCGCGACCATGCCGTCGCCCGCGCCGACCGTGGAATTGATGGCGACGTTGATGCTCTTGCAGAAATAGTTTTTGCTGCCGTCGGTGATGATGGCGCCGCGTTTGCCAAGCGAGAGCAGCACGCGCTTTGCGCCCTTGTCCAAAAGCTCATAGCAGCCCTTCAACAGGTCGTCTCTGGTCTTGAACTCTTTATGCAGGGTGTTTTGCAGCTCGTCTTTATTCGGCTTGACCAGGTCCATCCCCACGCTCAGCGCCGCAAGCAGCTTATCCCCTTCGGTATCGGCGATCTTCAGCGTATCGGGCGCCGCCACGCGGAAGAGCTTGGCATAATAGCTGCTGTCGATGCCCTGCGGCAGGCTGCCGGAAATGACCATGACGCTGCTCGACTTCGACATGTTCGCCACCACTTCCACCAGCTCGTCCTGCTTGTTTTCGCTGATGCACTCGCCGACGTCGTTGACTTCCGTGAGCATAGATTTATTGTCGATGAACTTATAGTTCTCGCGCACGCGGCCCTTGTTCCAGACAAAGATGCTCGGCACGCCCTCGCGGTCGAGCGCCTGTTCGAATAGCGAGCCGTTCTCGTTGTACATAAAGCCGGTGGCGTGGCTCTTGCCGTGCAGGCGCGCCACGCCGATGGCGACGTTGAGTGCCGCGCCGGTAAAGCTCAGCGTCTTGCTCTTGACGTGGTTGATCTTGCCCACGTTCAAAGAGTCGACTTCGATGGTTACATCCGTACACGGATTCAAGCATACAGTCAGGATCATCTTTTTACTCCCAAATTAAATTCGGTCTCGGCCGCCCGCATCCGTATCCCGCCGCATCGACTCGGCCGACCTGCTAAAATCTACCATACCTATTATATTACAGAAACAAAATAATTTCAAGACAATCATTAAACTTTTTTGGAATTTTTTGCAAAAAAAGTTATCTTTTAGCATGTGCGGCGAAGTTTCACCGCAAAAATCTCCGCAAACGGCCGTTTTGCGTGCTTTTTTGCGCAAAATTTTATCCGCGCGCTATTTTTTGCAGCGCATCGTACAGCGGCTGCATGGTGGCTTGGCGCAGATCCACATAAAAACACCGCCCTTCGTACCGTCTGCCCTGCCCCCGCACGATGTTGAAACCGTGCCAATCGCGCTTCACTTCAAACAGCAGCGACTCGAACGGCATGCCGCCGCAGAGAAGTTCTTCCCCGAAGCAGAACTCCATCCACAGCCCGCTTTCGAGGCCCTTACGGGTCAACGCGTCGATGCTGACGCCGAAGGCGGGCATGCGCACGGCGGCCGATACCGTCTCCTTCCAGGCCTGCATGAGCGCGGCAAAGGCGGCATCCTGCGGAAGATATGCGCGCGCCTCCCCTTCCGCGTATACGACGATCTTTTCCGCCTTTTCGATGGCGGCAGACAATTCTTCCATGGCTTCCCTCCGCAATACTATCTTCTTATCTATTATACCCGAACGCGGCACGGAAATCAAGCGAAAAAATTTTTAACTTTTGCAAAGAAAATTATATAAAACTCTTGACAAATTTGAAACGGCGTGTATAATAGTAGCCAATCATAGCGATGAGGATGAGCCCCAAGGCGCGTGGCTGGCGCCTTTCGGGGCGAGCCTTGTTTGCTTTTGTTTGAGATCTACCAGGAGGTGACCGCCATGAAGAAGTCCATGTACAGCCTGATGCTCTCCGAAGACGTTATCCGCGCCGTCGATAAGCTGGCGGCGGAACAGGCGACGAACCGATCCAACCTTGTCAATCAGATATTGGCAGAGTACCTCTCCGTCACCACGCCGGAAAAGCATGTGCAGAATATCTTCGACATCATCGAACACATGATCGGCAACAACAGCGCCTATGTGCTGTATTCGCAGCCGCACGACATGACCATGTCTATCAAGAGCTCGCTGCACTACCACTACCGCCCCACCATCCGCTACGAGGTGGAGATGTACCGCATGCCCAACGAGACGATCGGGCAGCTGAAGATCATCTTCCGCACCACGTCTTCGGCGCTGCTTTTGGAGCTGACGCACTTTTTCAAGATCTGGATGCAGCTGGAAAACATCTATATCAAACACTTTTTTGCCAAAAACGCCGTTCAATACGGCATGGAAAACGGCAGGTTCCTGCGTACGTTCGCCGTACCCAACGATTCGAGCTACGGCGAAGAAGAGATCGGCAAGGCGATCGGCAACTACATCTCTACCTTTGACGAGATGCTCAAGGCCTATCTCGCCGGACAATACGCGGACACGCAGGAGATCGAAAACCGCTACCTGCAATACCTGAACAGCGGCGTGCAGCTCATTTGACCGAAGGAGGTGATACCATGAACGCACAGAAATTTACCAAAAAAGCTCTCGAGGCGATCAATGCCGCGCAGAGCATCGCCATTGAAAACCAGAACATGCAGATCATGCCCGAGCATCTGCTGTATGCCCTCGCCGACCAGGAAGGCGGGCTGATCCCGCAGCTTTTGAAGCGCACGGGCGCCGACGTAGACAACCTGCTCGCCCTGCTGGACGGGGCGATCTCGAAGCTCCCCGCCGTCAGCGGCAGCGGACGGGAGCCGGATAAGATCTATATTTCCCCCGTCACCGACAAGATCTTCACCGAGGCGGAGCGGCTGGCAAATTCCATGAAGGACGAATACGTCTCCGTCGAACACGTCATGCTCGCCATTTTCGACCACGCCACGGACGAGATCAAAAATATCTTCCGCACCCTCGGCATCACCAAAGACGCCTTTTTGACGGAGCTGAAAAAGGTCAAGACCGACCGCGTGACCAGCGACGAGCCCGAAAACACCTACGACGCCCTCAACAAATACGGCTTCGACCTCGTGCAGCGGGCAAAGGAGCAGAAGCTCGACCCCGTCATCGGCAGAGATAACGAGATCAGGAACGTCATCCGCATCCTTTCCAGGAAGTCGAAGAACAACCCCGTGCTGATCGGTGAACCGGGCGTGGGCAAGACCGCCATCGCCGAAGGGCTGGCGCAGCGCATCGTCCGCGGCGACGTGCCCGAAGGATTGAAAAACAAGACCATCTTTGCCCTGGATATGGGCTCGCTGATCGCGGGGGCGAAGTTCCGCGGCGAGTTTGAAGAGCGACTGAAGGCCGTGCTCAACGAGATCAAGAAGAGCGAAGGCAAGATCATCCTCTTTATCGACGAGCTGCACACCATCGTCGGCGCGGGCAAGTCGGACGGCGCCATGGACGCGGGCAACCTGTTAAAACCCATGCTGGCGCGCGGCGAGCTGCACTGCATCGGCGCCACCACGCTGGACGAATACCGCAAATATATCGAAAAGGACGCCGCCCTCGAACGCCGCTTCCAGCCCGTCATGGTGGACGAACCGACGGTGGAAGACACCATTTCCATCCTGCGCGGCCTGAAAGAGCGCTATGAAGTGTTCCACGGCGTGCAGATCCACGACCAGGCGCTGATCGCAGCGGCCACCCTTTCGCACCGCTACATTTCCGACAGGTTCCTGCCCGACAAGGCCATCGACCTCGTAGACGAGGCCTGCGCCACCATCCGTACCGAGATCGACTCCATGCCCACGGAGATGGACGACATCGCCCGCAAGATCATGCAGCTGGAGATCGAGGAGATGGCGCTGAAGAAGGAGACGGATACCCTCTCGAAAGAGCGGCTGGCGGCGCTGCAAAAGGAACTGGCGGAGCTGCGCGACAAGTTCAACGCCATGAAGGCGCAGTGGGAAAACGAAAAGTCGAGCATCCACGTCGTTTCCGATACCAAGGCGGAGATCGAAAAGGTCAACGGCGAGATCGAAGCGGCGCAGCGCATCGGCGACTACGAGACGGCGGCAAAGCTCAAATACAGCCGCCTGCCCGAATTGCAGAAGAAGCTGGACGAGGCGCAGAAAAACGGACAGAGCGCCAAGCATACCCTGCTGCGCGACACCGTGACCGAAGAGGAGATCGCGCGCGTCGTCTCGCGCTGGACGGGCATCCCCCTCGCCAAACTGATGGAGGGCGAGAGAGAAAAGATCCTCCACCTCGACGATATCCTGCATCAACGCGTCGTCGGGCAGGACGAGGCGGTCACCAAGGTGACGGAGGCCATCATCCGCTCGCGCGCCGGCATCGCCGACCCGAACCGCCCCATCGGCTCCTTCCTCTTCCTCGGGCCTACGGGCGTGGGCAAGACGGAACTTGCCAAGGCGCTCGCCGAGAGCCTGTTTGACGACGAGCACAACCTCGTGCGCATCGACATGACCGAGTATATGGAAAAATTCTCCGTATCCCGCCTCATCGGCGCGCCTCCCGGATACGTCGGCTACGACGAGGGCGGCCAACTGACCGAAGCGGTGCGCAGGAAGCCCTACTCCGTCGTGCTCTTCTACGAGATCGAAAAGGCGCACCCGGACGTGTTCAACATCCTCTTGCAGGTGCTCGACGACGGGCGCATCACCGATTCGCAGGGGCACACGGTCGACTTCAAGAACACCATCATCATCCTCACTTCCAACCTCGGGTCTTCGTACCTGCTGGACGGCATCGACGAAAAGGGCGAAATTTCGGAAGAGGCGAAAGACAAGGTCTCGCAGCTTTTGAAGCAGAGCTTCCGTCCCGAATTTTTGAACAGATTGGACGAGATCGTCTACTACAAGCCGCTGACCAAAGACAACATCGCCAAGATCATCAACCTGCTCATCAAAGACCTCGCTTCCCGCCTGGAAGACAAACAGCTGCGTCTGGAGATCACTCCCCTTGCAAAGGATCTGATCATCGAAAACGGCTACGACCCCGTGTACGGCGCGCGGCCGCTCAAGCGGTATCTGCAGAGCAAGATCGAGACGATGATCGCCAAGACGATGATCGCCAACGACCTGCAGCCCGGCAACACCATCGAGATCGGCGCCATGAACGGCGACTTTACCGTCAAGATCAAATAAACAAAAAGAGGTATCGGCCATCCGATACCTCTTTTCTATGCCCTGCACGTTTCGGGCGCGGCAAAAAGCGCGGCCGAACGATAGCACTTTTGGGCGGCAAAAAGCGGCAGCCGGATGGCCGCCGCTTTTGTCGGTTGCAAATTACTTGTCCTCTTCGACTTTCACAACTTCCTGACCGTCGTAGTACCCGCACTTTTTGCAGACTTTGTGCGGCTGCTTCAGCTCGTGGCAATGAGGACACTCAACGAGAGCAGGTGCCGCGGCCTTGAAGTTTGCATAACGAGTATTGGTTCTCTGTTTCGATTGTTTTGACTTAGGTACCGCCATCTTTATTTACACCTCTTTTCAGTATTTTACGTTCAAATAGCGCTTTGACTGTAAAATTATATAACTTTTCGTATGCTTTGTCAACTTATTTTGTGCCGAATTCATGCACGGCATACAATTTTTTAGGCGCACACCTTACGCTTCCACCAGTTCTTTGGTCTCGCGCGCGATGACGAGCTCTTCGTTGGTGGGGATGACGAGCACTTTGACCTTGGAACCTTCTCCGGTGATGTCGTGGATGGCGCCGTCGTTCTTCAGGCGGTTCTTTTCGGCGTCGAGAGCGATGCCGAAGCAATCCATCTTGTCGCAGATCATCTCGCGCACCTGCCAGGTGTTTTCGCCGATGCCCGCCGTGAATACGAGGCAGTCGAGCCCGTCCATGGCGGCGATATACGAGCCGATGTATTTTTTGACCGCATAGGCGAACATGTCGAGGGCGAGCTGCGCGCGCTCGTTCCCTTCGGCGGCCGCCTTCGTCAGGTCGCGGAAGTCACTGGAGATGCCGCTGATGCCCGCCACGCCGCACTGCTTATTGAGGTAATTGATGCAGTCGAGGACGGTGTAGCCCTTCTTCGCCGCCAAAAATTCGAGCACGGCGGGGTCGATATCACCCGAACGGGTGCCCATCGGCACGCCCGCCAGCGGTGTAAAGCCCATGCTCGTATCCACGCATTTGCCGTCCATCACGGCGCTCAGCGAAGAGCCGCCGCCCAGGTGCGCGGTGATGATCTTGGTGCCCGCGGCTCCCCTGCCCAGGTATTTGATCGCCTCCTGCGAGACGTACTTATGGCTGGTGCCGTGGAAGCCGTATTTGCGCACTTTATAATTCTTGTAATCGTCGTAGTCGACCGCGTACATATAGGCGTGCGGCGGCATGGTGGCGTGGAACGCCGTGTCGAACACCAGCGCCATCGGCGTGTGCGGCATGACTTCGCGGCAGGCCTCGATGCCCAGGATATTGGCGGGCATGTGCAGCGGGCCGAGTTCGGCGTTCTTTTTGCAGATCTTGAGCACCTCGTCGTCGAGGAGCACGGACCCGTCGAAGTCGCCGCCGCTGTGCAGCACGCGGTGGCCGACGGCGTCGATCTCAGACATCGAATGAATAGCGCCGTATTCGGGATGCACGAGCGCGTCCAACACCGCCTGCATGGCGACCTTGTGATTGGGCATATCCTGCTCGATCACCTTTTCGCCCTGCGCCCACTTGTGGTGCAGCACGCTGCCGCGGATACCGATGCGCTCCACGCCGCCCTTTACGATCACCGATTCGGTGTCCATATCGAACAGCTGATATTTGAGGGAAGAACTGCCTGCGTTTACGACCAAAATTTTCATCTGTCGGACTCCTGTCTGTTATTTCTCAAAACTGTTACATCTGCGTCTGCAATGCCGTGATGGCGATGGTGGCGACGATATCTTCCCACTTGCAGCCGCGGGAAAGGTCGTTGATCGGCTTGGCAAAGCCCTGGCAGACGGGGCCGACCGCCATAAAGCCGCCCAGGCGCTCCGTGAGCTTGTAGCCGATGTTGCCGGCGTCCAGATCGGGGAAGATGAGCACGTTTGCGTGCCCCGCCACTTTAGAGCCCGGCGCTTTCGACTTTGCCACCGCGGGAACGATGGCGGAATCCAGCTGCAGTTCGCCGTCCAGCGCCAGATCGGGCGCCTTTTCTTTGGCGATGCGGTATGCCGCCGTCACCTTGTCGATATCCGCGTGTTTGGCGCTGCCCTTCGTGGAGAAGGAGAGCATGGCCACGCGCGGCTCCAGCCCCGCGATCTTTTCCGCCGTCTTTGCGGAGATGATGGCGATCTCTGCCAGCTGTTCGCTGTTCGGGTTCTCGTTCAGGCCGCAGTCGGAATAGATGAACACGCCGTCTTCACAGTACTGGTTGCCAGCGGGCGGCGCTACCATGAAAAAGCAGCTGGATACAAGCGGCACGCCGGGCGCCGCTTTGACGATCTGCAGGCCGGGGCGCAGGGTGTTGGCGGTGGAATGGCAGGCGCCGGAGACGAGGCCGTCCGCATCCCCTGCCTTGACCATCAACACGCCGAAATATGTATTGTCGTAGGAGAGTTTTTCCGCCTCTTCCTGCGTCATGCCCTTTGCCTGGCGCAGCTGATACAGGAGCGCCGCATATTCCGCACGCTTTTCGCTCGCGGCGGGGTCTACGATCTCGACCGCGCTCAGGTCGATGTCAGGGTTGTCCTTCGCGATCTGCTCGGCATTGCCGAGGAGCACGATCTTGGCGACGCCCTGCTTGGCGGCGACGGAGGCGGCCTTGACTACGCGGCTGTCTTCCCCCTCGCACAGCACGATGCGCTTATTCAGCTCGGAAGCGCGCTTTTTGATCCGGTAAAGAAAGGTGTCTTCTTCCTTTTCGATCATCTCGCCAAGTTTGTCCTTGACGGCGGACATTTTGTCTTTTACTTTGTTGAAAAAATCAGCCATTGCAAACCAACCTCAATCGCTTTATTTTTTGGCGGAAACGGTATATAATAAACGGCACAGGCCGTTTATCGTCTGCCAGACCGCCCACTATTACTATTATAACTGAATTAAATCCAAAAGTAAAGGTTTTCTCAAAAAAAATGAAAATTTGCGGCGTAATTTGCGAATACAATCCCCTCCATAACGGGCACGCCTACCTGCTGCAAGAGGCGCGTGCACGCAGCGGCTGCGACGCCGTCGTCTGCGTGATGAGCGGCTGTTTCACCCAGCGGGGCGAACCGGCGCTGTTCGGGCGCTATACAAGGGCCCGCCACGCCGTTTTGGCGGGGGCGGACGCCGTCATCGAGCTGCCCGTCCTCTTTGCCGCCGCGCCCGCCGAGATCTTTGCCGCGGGCGCCGTGCGCCTGCTCGCCTCCCTGCCCGATCTTTCCGCGCTCGCCTTCGGGTGTGAACGCGGGAGCGCGGACGACTTTTTTGCCGCCGCCCGCGCCGCCAAAGAGGAAAACCCCGCCTTCCGCGCGGCGCTCCGCAGCGGGCTGCGATCGGGCATGAGCTTTTTGAAGGCGCGCGGCGAAGCGCTGGCGCATACCTCTCCGCAGGCGGCGGCGCTGCTTCTGCGCTCGCCCAACAATACACTGGGGGTCGAATATGCGAAGGCGCTCCTTGCCTGCGGCAGCACCGCCGCCCTTCTGCCCGTTCGGCGCAGGGGCTGCGGGCATACGGATACTTCCCTCGGCGGCAGGTTCTCTTCCGCCACTTCCATCCGTGCCGCCGTGCGCGAAGGGCGCGCGGCAGACGCCGCCGAGAGCGTTCCGCCCTATGTTTCCGCCTGCTTCCAAGAGGCCGTGTCCCCTGCACTCTACCGCGGCGCGGCGCTGTACGCCCTGCTGCAGGGCGGCCCCGCACGACTGCGGGAGATCTTCGACTGCGGCGAAGGGCTGGAGAATCTGCTTCTATCCGCCGCCCGCACCTATCCCGACTACGAGCGGCTGGTCGCCGCCACGACGAGCAGGCGCTACACCTCTTCCCGCATCCGCCGCATCCTGCTCGCATCCGCCCTCGATATCCGCACCCCGCTCGTGCGCAGCGCCCTGCGCGAGCCGCTGTATATCAAGCCGCTCGCCGTCAAAAAAGAGGCCGCGCGTCCTCTCCTTGCGGCGCTGGCGCGCTCTGCCTTTCCCCTCGTCGCCCGCAGAGCGGACGAACAGAAGCTGTGCGGCACGGCGGCGGAAGTATATGCCAAAGACGCACTCGCGGCATCGCTGTATGCGGTGACGGCAGGGCGGGCGGAAGCGGACAATCTGCTGCTCATATGAGCGGCGCGATCGGCTGCCCGTATCGGCGCGGATAAAAACGGCTCATGTCGGCGCCCGTATCGGCGCGGACAAAAAAGCAAGGCCATGGCGGTTGCCATGGCCGTTTTCGTTTTTTATGTTACATGGAGATCATCTGCAGCGTCTCGTACAGTTCGTAGTTGAACTTCTTCTTCATGCTGACCGCCTCGATGATATCCAGATCGATGATCTCGTTTTTATGGATACCGACGACGCGGTTGCCGACGCCGTCTTTGAGCATGCGCACGGCGCGGTTGCCGAACTGGGCCGCCAGCATCCTGTCCGCCATGGAGGGCGAGCCGCCCCTCTGCACATGGCCGATGGTGGTGCCGCGCACCGAATAGGTGGTCATCGCCTGCAGCTTTTTCGAGAATTCGTCCGCCGTGGCGACGCCTTCTGCCAGCACGATGATGTTGGAATGCTTGCCGTTGGCGCGGCTGCGGTTGATGCGCAGGACGACGTCTTCCATGTCGTAGGCGATCTCGGGGACGATGATGATCTCGGCGCCGCTGGCGATGCCCGAATACAGGGCGATGTCGCCGCAGCGGCGGCCCATTACCTCGACCACGCTGATGCGCTCGTGCGAGGTCATGGTGTCGCGCAGTTTATTGATGATGTCGAGACAGGTGTTGACTGCCGTATCGAAGCCGAGGGTGTAATCGGTATATTCCAGGTCGTTATCGATGGTGCCGGGGATACCGATGGTGGGGATGCCGTATTCCTCGCTCAGGCATTTGGCGCCGCGGAACGAACCGTCGCCGCCGATGACGACCAAGCCTTCGATGCCGCGGTCGTTGAGCGTTTTGACGGCCTGCTTCTGCCCCTCTACCGTGTACATTTCCACACAGCGGGCGGTACGAAGCATGGTGCCGCCGCGCTGCACGATGTCGGAAACGCTGCGCATCTCCATCGGCACCATATCGTCGTTGATCAGGCCCGCATAGCCCTGTTTGATCCCGTAGATCTCCATGCCGAAATACTTTGCCGTTCTGACGACCGCACGGATACAGGCGTTCATGCCGGGCGCGTCGCCGCCGCTTGTCAACACACCGATTCTTTTCATAACATTCCTCCAGTTGGTTCCGGCAAAAAATTTGCCCTATTCCGAGTATATTATAGCAAATTTCCCACACAAATTAAAAGTGTTTTGCACACTTATATCCCGCACAGGCAAAAAATTTGACTTTTTAACATTTTTTGTCAATCTCAACGATACCACGCCTTATACCATGACGATCTCGCCGTCATTCAGGTACAGGCGCAGCTCGTCGTGCAGGCCGTGGCAGTAATGCACGCCCGCCATCTTGAACAACTTGCCGCCCCGCTTGATCTTGACGACGGTATTGCCGTTCATGTAATGGGTGAACAGGCCGATGAATTCGTCGAACTCCTCTTCCGTCAACAGCGAAGCGTTCAGCCATAAGGCGTGTTCCCTCTTTTTGACCTGTTCGGGCGCGGCCGCCTGCGCGCTTTCGCGCTCGACGTATTCGCTCATCTTGTCGAGGATGATGACGGGCGCCTTCTCTTCGTCCAGCTGCAGTTTGCCCGCAAGCCGCACGATCTTGTCCGGCACCACCGCCTCGCGGATCTTTTCGAACACGGCGGGAAAGGCGACGCACTCGATGCTGCCGTACAAGTCGTCCACCGAGATGAACGCCATCGGC
Organism: Candidatus Borkfalkia faecavium; assembly: GCA_019114755.1. GTDB lineage: Bacteria > Bacillota > Clostridia > Christensenellales > Borkfalkiaceae > Borkfalkia > Borkfalkia faecavium. The sequence continues at coordinate 34,653 of DXEW01000035.1, read as the reverse complement.
GCGCCGGAGCGGGTATTGATCTTTTTGAAGGAGCCGATGATGCCGCCCATGGTGACGGGGGCGCCGTCGGTCAGTTCTGGATAGCTCTTGCGGCCCTCGTCGTCCTCTTCGTAGTTTTGCAGCTTCTGGCAGGAGAAGGTGCAGTCTTTGAAGCGGTCGGCATACTTTTCAAAGGGATGGCCGCTGACGTAAACGCCCAGCACCGCCTTTTCTTTGGAGAGCTTTTCGCTCATCTCCAATTCGGGGATGTCGGGATAGGAAATGTCCGTCACGTCCTCTTCGATGATGTCGCCGAACAGGCTCATCTGCATGCTCTGCTTTTGCTTGTTGATCTTGTTGGCGCGGTCGAGCACGCCGTCGTACACGGCCAAAAGCTGCGAGCGGCGGTGGCCGAAGCTGTCAAAGGCGCCCGCGCAGATCAACCCTTCCAGCATGCGCTTGTTGAGCAGCTGCGCGCAGCGGAACACGAAGTCGGCAAAGTTTTTGAAGTCGCCGTTCTTCTCGCGCTCGTCGATGATCGCCTGCGTGGCGTTGACGCCGACGCCCTTCAGGGCACTGAGGCCGAAGCGCACGCCGTTCCCCTGCACCGAAAAATATGCCTTGCTCTTGTTGACGTCCGGCTGCAGGACGAGGATGTTCTTCTCCTTGAGGTAGATGATGTATTTGGAGACCTCTTCGATCTTGTCGATGCGATTGTTGAGGATGGCGGCGAGGAATTCTTTGGGATAGAAGCGCTTCAGATACGCCGTGCGGTAGGCAAGCACCGCGTAGCAGGTGGCGTGCGCCTTGTTGAAAGCGTAGCTGGCGAAGCTCTCCATGTCGCCGAAGATCTTGGCGGCGACCTCTTTGGAGATGCCGCGGCTGACGGCGCCGTCGATGTTGCCGCCCGACTCGCGGTTGCCGAAGATGAACTTGTCCTTCTGCGCCATCAGCTCCGCCTTGTTCTTCTTGCCCATGGCGCGGCGGACGAGGTCTGCCTGCCCCAGAGAGAAGCCCGCAAGGTCCTGGAAGATCTGCATGACCTGTTCCTGATAGACGATGACCCCGTAGGTGACCTTTAAGATATGCTCCAGCTGCGGGCAGTCGTACTTGACCTGCGAGGGGTTGAGCTTGTTGGCGATATAGGTGGGGATATACGCCATGGGGCCGGGGCGGTACAGCGCCACGCCTGCGATGATGTCTTCCAGGCAGCCCGGCTTGAGCTCTTTCATGAACTTTTTCATGCCGCCTTGTTCGAGCTGGAACACGGCGTCGGTATCCCCTTCGGAGATGAGCCCGTACGCCTCTTTGTTGTCGTAGCCGATCTCGTCCCAGTCGATGACGCGGTCGGTGTCTTCTTTGATATAATCGCACGCCTTTTTGATATCCGTCAGCGTGGTCAGGGCGAGGAAGTCCATCTTCAGCATGCCGATGGACTCCACCTCTTTCATGTTGAACTGGGTGGTGACGTCTTCGCCGTTGCGAGAAAGGGGCACGGCGTCGGCGATGGGTTTGCGGCAGATGACCACGCCCGCCGCGTGCATGGAGGTGTTGCGCGGCATGCCCTCCAATTTGAGCGACATGTCGATCACCCGCCGCAGCAGTTCGTCCGTTTCATAGATCTGGATGAATTCGGGGTTGCGCTTCTTTTCCTGCTCGTCCAGCTTCTTTTCCAGTTCCCTGCGCTTGTCTTCGTCCGCCTCTTCCCCGATCTTTTGCTTCAGCCCGGGGATGTTGCGGCCGAGCAGCTCGCCGATGGTCGATTTGCCGTCCATGAGCTTGGTGACGCGGTCCGTCTCCGAATACGGCACGCGCAGCACGCGGCCGACGTCTTTGATGGCGGCCTTGGAAGCGAGGGTACCGAAGGTGACGATCTGCGCCACGTTTTCGGGATGATATTTCTTGCGGACGTATTCGATGGTCTCCTGCCGGCGTTCGTTACAGAAGTCGACGTCGAAATCGGGCATGGTGACGCGGTCGGGGTTCAAAAACCGCTCGAAGAAGAGGTCATACTTGAGCGGGTCGATGTCGGTGATGCCGACAGCGTAGGCGACGATGCTCGCCGCGCCGCTGCCGCGCCCCGGCCCTACCGGGATGCCGCGCTCTTTGGACCACTGGATAAAGTCCATGACGATGAGGTAATACTCGGCAAAGCCCATGCCGAGGATGATGCCCAGCTCGTAATCGGCGCGCTTTTTGACCGCTTCGGTGATCTCGCCGTAGCGGCGGCGCAGCCCCTCCCACGTCAGCCTGGTCAGATAGTCTTTGGGGTCGGAGCCGTCCTCGGGCGTGTAGCCGGGGATGAGCGACTTGTCCTTGATGGGGTCGCCGTTGTCTTTGAGGTCGAAGCAGGGCTCTTCATTGCACTTTTCGGCGATGACGAGGGTGTTGGAGATCGCCTCGGGAACATACGAGAACAATTCCGCCATCTCTTCCGCCGATTTGAGGTAAAATTCGTGGGTATCGAATTTCATGCGCTTGGGATCGTCGATGGTGCGCTTTGTCTGGATGCACATCAATACGTCCTGCATCTCCCAGTCTTCGGCGCGGATATAGTGCACGTCGTTGGTGGCGACGGGCGGGATGCCGAGCTCTTTGGAAAGCTGCAGCAAAAGCGGCAGCACGCGGCGCTGTTCTTCCAGCCCGTGGTCCTGTATCTCGATATAAAAATCTTCGCCGAAGATCTCTTTCAGCTCCAGCGCCGTGCGCTTTGCCCCTTCGTAGTCGCCGCGCAGCAGCAGGCGCGGGATCCTGCCCGCGAGGCAGGCGGAAAGGCACACCAGCCCCTCGCTGTGTTCACGCAGCGTCTTGTAATCGACGCGCGGCTTATAATAAAACCCGTCTACATAGGCGATAGAATCCAGCTTGACCAGGTTATGGTACCCCTTTTTGTTCTTCGCCAGCAAAATGAGGTGCTCGAACGAGGAGGTATTGTCTTTGACGTGCAGATCCTGCGTCATGTACAGCTCGCAGCCGATGATGGCCTGGATGTTGTTTTTGCGGCACTGCTCGGCAAATTGCAGCGTCGCGTACATGTTGCCGTGGTCGGTGATGGCGATGGACTTGATGCCGTTTTTGGCGCAATAACCCACCAGCTCCTTGACCTTGCAGGCGCCGTCCAGCAAACTATATTCTGTATGTACATGTAAATGTACGAATTCTGCCATTGTTTTCTCCGCTGTTTTATTTCATATATACGCTTTAGAGTTTGGCGATAAAATCGGCAACGCCCCGTGCCGCCGCCTTGGCGTCCGGCCCTTCGGCGCAGACGGTGTATTCGTCGCCCTGCAAAAACTTCATGGACAGGAGCCCGATGATGCTCTTGGCGTTGGCGCGCTTGTTGGCGTTTTCTAAAATGATGTCGCTCTCGTAGCGGCGCGCCTCAAATACGATCTGCTGCGCGTCGTAGGCGTTGTAAGTGCTCTTGTGATAGGTAAAATTAGCACGTTCCATGTTGACCTCCGTTCAGTTCATCGGCGATCTGCGTCAGCTTCCTGAGCCGATGATTCAGGCAGCTCTTTGATATGTTCAGCCGCTGGGCGAGTTCTTTGAAGGAAGCTTCTTTGTCTTCCAGCCTCGCCTGTGCCGTCTGCCGCAGCGGCTCGTCCAGCTTGTCCAGCCCCTGCGCGCGGGCGATGGCCTCGATGGCGCGGATCTGCCGGACGGAAGCGAGCACGCTCTTGTCGTAATTTTTCTGCATGCAGTTCGCCACGCGGTTGATCTGGTTGCGCTCGTCTTTGGCGCTCGCCAGCTCTTCCAGGCGGGTGAGCGCCGACTGCGCGCCGATGAGGGCGAAAAAGTCTGAAATGCTCTCGCGGCTCTTCAGATAGGCGATCCACGTCCCCTTGCGGGCGAGGCACTTGGCGAGGATCTCCTGCTCGGCGAGCAGGGCGCAGAACTCTTCCGCCTGCTGCCTGCCCGAAAAGATGACCTCGAGGTGGTAGCCCGATCGCGCCCCCTCCCGTTCGGGGATGGTGCAAGAGCCGCTGCCGAGGAAGGCGCCCACGGCATAGGCGCGCTTGCAGCAGGCGTTTTCGACCACATAGCGGTCGATTCCCGACTGCAAGGTGAAGCCGTCCGCCGTGCGCACGGCGATGCCCAGCTCCATGAGGATGTACAGCGACCTGTCGGAAAGGCAGCGGAACACGAACCTGTCCCGCCCGTTGCGCGCATCCGCGCCCGCATGGATGATGGTCAGCACTTCGCCGTACAGTTCTTCAAACAGGCCGATCATATATTCCGCCACCGGTTCGCTTTCGGTCACGAATTCAAACCCCGTCTGCCCGCCGATGCGGACGGCGCTGCCCGTGGCGCGCAAAAACGCCGAAAGCGCCGCCGTCTTGCAGCAGGCGTTTTCCAGCCCGCTTTTGACCAATTCGCGCTTGATCTCGCCGGTAAAATTGTTCGCCACGCCCGTCACCGCCCTTCTTTGAAGGCGCGGAAGCGGAAGTGCGGCTTCCTGCCGTCGATATTGTCGATGCGCTCGCGCGGAAAGCCGATGCGCGCCAGCTGCTCGTCCACCAGCTTCGTGTCGCCGATGCGATCCGGCGTATGCGCGTCGGACCCGACGATGAAGCGCACGCCCGTATCCGCCACCCGCGCCAGCTCTTCGTCCGTCAGGTGTACCTTTTTGGAATTGAGTTCGATGTACGTCCCATAGTCGCGCGCCGCCTTGGCGACTTCCGCCACGTCGCAAAAGCAGAGGAAATTCAGGTGTGTGACAGCGTCAAGGGGATTTTTTTGGATGCAGCGGATGTAAGCCCTGGTGTTGCTGCGGATGAGCGAGGCGCCCGGCCGCAGGCGGAGGGCGCAGTCGGCATAGTTTTTCGCCAACAAATTCCAGGCGTCGCGCCAGCGCTCGAAGCGCACGAAGCGGTGCATGCCCGCCAGAAAGACGTCAAAATTGTCGTAGTCTTGCTCGCCGAGGTCTGTCTTGCCGCTCTCGCCGCAGATGTTCGCCTCGATGCCCACATATACGGGGATGCCCGTCTCGCGGCCAGCCGCACGGCAGTCTTCTATGAGCTGCGGCAGCTGCCGCCGCCGCAGGCCGAACGCCATCTGCGCAAAGCCGTGATCGGAGATGGCGATCTCGCCAAGGCCGATCTCTTTGGCGCGCCGCGCGTTGTCGAACACGCTGCCCTTGCCGTGGCTGTACACGGTGTGCGTATGGTAATCTCCCGTCAGGGTCATGCAAAATCTCCTATGTAACAAATTTCCTCTTGCAGCAGGATGCGCGACGAAGCCGCCACCGCCGCCCGTATGCGGCCGATGAGCGCCAAACAGTCTGCCGTGCTCGCCCTGCCGCCGTTGATGATAAAATTCGCGTGTGCGCCGGAAACGAAGGCGCCGCCGCAGGCTGCGCCCTTCATGCCCGCGCGCTCGATGATTTCGCCCGCGGTATAGCCTCTGCCGTTTTTGAACACGCAGCCGCAGCTTTTGCCGCGCGGCAGCCCTTCTCTGCGGCGCAAAGCGGCGCGTATGTCAGACAGAATACTCTGCACAAGCCCCTTTTGCAGGCGGAATTTAGCGGAGAGGATACAGCAGCCGGACTCCATAAAGGCGGAATGCTTATAGGAAAAGCAGCATTCGCCCGCCTTTAATTCGAACACCCTGCCGCCTTCGGCGACGCGCACGCTCTCGATACATTCGGCGATACACCGCCCCTGCGCGCCCGCGTTCATATACACCGCGCCGCCCACGGCTGCGGGGATGCCCGCCATAAATCCGATGCCGCCGAGGCCGTGCTCCGCGCACACGCGCAGCAGCGCAGAGACAGAAACGCCGCACTCCGCTTCCGCAAGTTCCCCCTGGCAGCGGATGCCGCGCATGCGCGACGCCGCCACAATGGCTCCGCAAAAGCCCGCATCCGCCGCAAGGATGTTCGAACCGTTGCCGACGACGCGATGCGGCAGCTTTTCCGACTGCAAAAAACAGACGAGCGCCGAAAGCTCTTCGGCGCAGCGCGGAAACAGCGCCAGCGGCGCGCCGCCGCCGACGCCGAGCGTCGTATACCCGTCAAAGCGGAAATCTCTGCAATGCGGCAGCGACGGAAACTTCGCCAGGATGCTATCGCCAAAGCTCAAAACTTCTTCCCCCCTATTATACAGCAAAATCGCCCTTTTTACAATGCTATATGAGAAAATTTTGTAAATTTTTTGCGCCGTTTTCGTCTCCCTGCAGGGCGGCTTCCGCCGCAAGGCCGAACTGCCGCCACCCGTCGGCGGATAAAAAGGCGTGCGGAGACTTTGCCGCAAACGGCTGCGCCGACGCCAGCGGGCCGCTTGTATAGACGACGCTGCGGACGCTGAGCATGCCGATCTGCGAAAGTTCGCCCTGCACCTTGTCGGAGAGCAGGTATTCGATAAAGGCGAGCGACGCCGCGTACTGCCCGCCGCTGCAGATGCAGATGTATTGCAGCAGGTCGTTATATCCGCCCACGGGCAGCGCCTCGAACTGCGCCCCGCGGGTCAAAAGCCGCTGTACGTCTCGCTGGGTGCCGAGAAGATAGCGGTATTTGCCGCCAAGCCAATGCACATACGCCTGCGCGGGCGTTTCCGCCGTGAACGCCCCGCGCAGCCCCGCCGACCACGCCGCCGCCTGTATGCACGAGCCGCGCCCCGCGGAGAGCAGCGTGTTTTCCGCATCGATACCCGAAAAGTCGCCGTCTGCCGAAAACAGGAAGTACGCCCCGCGGCACCACGGATAGGCGACCGTTTCGCCGCCCGTCTCCGCCGCGGCAAAATGCAGGCCGCGCAGCGGCAGGGCAAAGTCGGCGATATACGCCGCATCGCCGCCGAAAGACAGGAGATCGGGCGCGTCGCCCGCCTGCAGGGCGCTGCGCGCGCTCTCGGCGGTATGCACCGTGACGAGGACGATCATGCCGCTCTCCTTTTCGAATGCATCGGCGGCGCGGCTAAGAAAGGAGGCGCGCGAGCCCTTGCCCCCTTCAAACCCGTCGATATGCCACAGCCGCAGGATGCCCGCCTGCCGCGCGGGGTCCGGCTGCGTCTGCGCGTTCAGGGCGGGATAGGCGAACAGGCACGCCGCCGCCACACAGGCGGCGGCCAGCAGCCCGCATACGATCGCCTGCAGCTTCCTCTTCTTCATACAGACCAATATATGAACGGAAAGGCGCGTTTAGTATCGCCGCCGCAAAATTTTCCTGCGGCCGAGGGGCGCAAAGCGGCGCTCCCGCCGAATATGCAAGAATACGCAAAAAGACACGGCCGCCCGCCGTGCCTTTTATCATCGTTTCGTTTATCTGCCGATGGTGCGGGAAATGAGCTCCTGCGCCGCATCGTAGCCCATGCTCTTCAGGCGGAAGTTGCGCGCCGCCACCTCGATGATGATGGAGAGGTTGCGCCCCGGCTTGACGGGGATGGTGTGCTTCATCACCTTCTGGTTGAGGATGGTCTCGTACTGCGTGCCCACGCCGAGGCGGTCGTATTCCTTCCCCTCTACCCAGTCTTCCAGCTCCATGACCAGTTCGATGCTCTTTTCGTTGAGGATGGAACCGGAACCGTACATATTTTTGATGTTCAAAATGCCGATGCCGCGCAGTTCCATGAAGTAGCGGATGAGCTCGGGCGAGGTGCCGACCAGCGTATCCCCCTCGCGGCGGATGATGACGCTGTCGTCGGCGACGAGGCGGTGGCCGCGTTTGATCAGTTCCATCGCCGTCTCGCTCTTGCCGACGCCGCTGTGCCCGGTGATGAGGATGCCGACGCCGGAGACGTCCATCAGCACGCCGTGCATGGTGATGGAGGGCGCCAGCTTTTTGTTCAAATAATAGAACAGATCGTTCATGAGCACCGTCGTCACGCGGTCGGTGCGCAGGATGGGGCAGCCCGTGAGGCGCGCCTGTTCGATGACTTCCTGCGGCACGGGCAGGTCGCGCGTCAAAATGATGCAGGGGATATCGTGGTACGACATCAGCGCCTGCACACGCTCATGCCGCAGTTCCAGCGGCAAATCGCGCAGGTATTCGTATTCCGAATTGCCGATAACGATGATGCGGGAAGAATCGAAATACTTGAAGTACCCCGCCAGCTGCAGGCCCGGCCGCACGACGCTGTACGAGGAGAGGGTCATCCTTCCCCTGCCCGCAAACACCACTTCCAGCCCCAGGCTGGCGCAAAAACTTTCCAACAGGATGGTCTCTTGTTCGTTCATACCAGATCCCCCATTCCGAATTTTTTGATGACGTAGGCGACGCCGTCTTCATCGCAAGTGCGGGTGACGAAGTCTGCCTGCGCTTTGAGTGCTTCTTCTCCGTTTTCCACCGCCGCGCCCAGCCCTGCGGCGCGGAGCATGGGCAGGTCGTTGAAGTTGTCGCCGATGGCGATGGTCTCGGCGAGCGGGATGCCGTAATAGTCCGCCAGGTAGCGCAGCGCCCCGCCCTTATCGCTGCCGCGCATGACGATCTCGACCAGATTTTCCATGCTGGTGGTCACATAGAACCGTCCGCCATAGCGTTCCGTGACCGCCCGCAGGATGCGTTCCCGCTCGCTGGCGGGGCTGACCACGATGATCTTGTGAGGCGAAACGCCCTTTTCGCGCACGACGGAGGCGACGTCGAAGGGCGTGAGGATGCCGCGCACAGCGCAGGTCTTTTCGTACCAGCGGCGGAAATCGTCGTCTTTATTGACGTAAAAGTCGTTCCCGTCGTACACATGGATGTGCGCCCCGTCCGCCTGCAAAAATTCGCAGATCTCCGCCGCGTCGGCGGAAGGGATGCGGCTGTCGCGCACGAAGGCGCCGTCGGCAATATTCTGGATCACCGCCCCCTGATAAGAGGCGAGCAGCCCCCGAAGGCCGAGCTTTCGCGCATACGGCAGGATGGACGACGGCATCCTGCCCGTGCACAGGGCGAATATGCCGCCCGCCGCGCCGAATTCTTGAATGGCGCGCACGTTCCCGTCCGATATACCGCCGCCGCTTTGGCGGAGGGTGCCGTCGAAATCGGAAACGATCAGCTTATATCGCAGATTCATAACTCTTCCTCGAAATATTGTTTGATCGCCGCGGCGAGATTTGCGCCGATGCCGGCGACGGCGGCGATATCCGCTTCGTCCGCCTTCATGATGCGGTCGATGGTGCCGAAGCGCTCGATGAGCGCCTTGCGCTTGATCTTGCCCACGCCCGGGATCTCGGTGAGAACGGACGTGAGCGAGCGCTTGCTGTGGATGTTGCGGAAAAAGGTGATGGCGAAGCGGTGCGCCTCGTCGCGGATGCGCTGCAGCATCTGCAGGCAGTAGTCGCGCTTGTCAAGCCGCACGCTCTCTTTGCTGCCGACGGTGAAGATCTCCTCTTCCCGCTTGGCGAGGGAGATGAGGTCGATGCCCTCGATGTGCATGCGTTCGAATATTTCCTGCACGGCGGAGAGCTGGCCCTTGCCGCCGTCGATGATGATAAGGTCGGGCTTTGCGAACCGCTCTTCCTCTTCCGTCCCCAATTTAGACAGGCGGCGGACGAGCACTTCCTGCAGACTGGCAAAGTCGTTGGCGCCCTCTACCGTCTTGATCTTGAAGCGGCGGTACTGGTCGCGGTCCGCCTCGCCGTCGATGAATACCACCATCGAGCCGACCTTGTCTACGCCGCTGATGTTAGAGATATCGTAGCATTCCATGCGGCGCGGATAGCGCGACAGCCCCAACAGCTGCTGCAATCGCGCGCAGGCGTTGACGGTCATGTCCTCTTTGTGGCGGATCTTGTCGATCGCCTTTTCGAGGTACTCGGCGGCGTTCTTTTCCGCCATCTCCAACAGCCTGCGGCGGATGCCCTGCTTGGGCGTCAGCACGGCGACGTTTTTGGAATAATTGGCGCGGAAAAACTCTTCCAGCAGCGGCCCTTCGCAAAATTCCTGCACCACGAGCTCGTCGGGGATCTGGTGGCGGGCGTAATACTGCGAGATGAAGGAGGTGAGCGCCTCCTCGTCGGAACCGGCGCCGTCTAAGGCAAAGGTGCTCGCGCCCTGCATGATGCCCCGCCTGGTGATGAGGATATTCACCGCCGCGTACATGTTGTTGCTGATATAGGCGATGACGTCTGCATTGATGTCGCGCCGAAGGGCGGTGATGCGCTTGAGGGCGATCTTGGAGAGCATTTCCAGCTTGTCTCGGCAGTCCATCGCCAGTTCGAACTCTTCCGCCTCGGCGTACTGCGCCATCTTCTCTTTCAAAAGTTTTTCCACATTGGCGTCTTCGCCGTCCAAAAAGCGCATGGCGGCCTTCACCCGTTCGGCGTACTCCTCTTCGGAGATCAAATGCGCGCAGGGGGCGGGGCACTTGCGGATGTGGTAGTTGAGGCAGGGCTTTTTGGGCTTTTCGCCGATGGCGGTGGAACAGGTGCGCACCCCGTAGGCCATGTTGACGATCTCGAGCACCTCTTTCACGCGCACGCCGCCCATATACGGGCCGAAATATTTCGCCCCCTTTTTGAGCTTGCGCGACACCGAAAAGGCGGGATATTTTTCCGACGTGCTCACCTTGATATAGGGATAGGTCTTGTCGTCTTTGAGGAGGATGTTGTACTTCGGCTTATATTTTTTGATGAGGTTGTTTTCCAGCGACAGGGCGTCGATCTCAGACTTGGTGATGATATAATAAAAGTCTGCGATGTTGGCGACCATCGCCGCCACCTTTTCGCTCTTCTGCGTGGAATGGAAATACTGCCGCACGCGGTTTTTCAGCACCCGCGCCTTGCCGACGTAGATGACGTTTTTGTCTTTATCCAGCATGATATACACGCCCGGCGCGTCCGGCAGCAGTTTGAGTTTTTCTTGAATTTCGTTCATATCTGTATGGGCGCGGAAACTCCGCAAAAACATTATACACTACCCGCAAAAATTTTGCAATAAAAAAGCGCCCCGTATCCGCGGGCGCCTTGGCCTAAGTGTGAGAAGTTTTTTCTTGCAGATTGTCTAAAAAGGCGGCAACGCCTGCGCGGATGTCGCCGTAGGCGGCGGCAAAATCGCGGGTGTACCACGGGTCGGCGATGTCGTGCGGGCGGTCCGTATAGTCGGACAGGCGATGCACCTTTTCCTTCTCCTTTTCGCCGCACAGCCGCAGGACGCTGCGCACATGCCAGTCTTCCATGCAGAGGATATAGTCGAAGTGCGCGCAGTCGGCGCGGGCGATCTTGCGGGCGCGCTTGCCGCTGCAGTCGATGCCGCGGCGAGAAAGCTCCGCGCGGGCGGGCGGGTAGACGGGGTTGCCCTCTTCCTCGTCGCTCGTGCCTGCCGAGGCGACCTCGAACGAGGCGGCGATGCCGCGCTCCTCAATTTCTTTTTTCATGATGAATTCCGCCATGGGCGAGCGGCAGATGTTGCCCAGGCAGACAAACAGTACGCGTATCAAATAAATTTCCTCCGTGGCATAAAGACAGAGACGGCGGCGGGACGTCCCGCCGCTGCGATGTTACAGATTGGTCAGATAAAAGATCTCTTCCTGCGTCAGCTTGCGCACCTTGCCGCGTTCGAGGGAGCCGAGCGGCATTTCGCCGATCTTGATGCGCTTCAAAAAGACGATGTGCTTGCCCACCGCCTCGAACATCCTGCGCACCTGGCGGTTGCGCCCTTCTGTGACGGTGATGTGCAGCTTGGTGAATTTTTTATCGGTAGCCACGACCTTGATGCGGCTCTTGTTGGTGAGCTTTCCGTCCAGCTCCACGCCCGCGCGCAGTCGGTTGAGCTCGGCGTCGCCGATGCTCCCCTCGATCTTCACCAGATACGTCTTGCTGATCTCGTTTTTGGGATGGGTGAGGCGGAAGGCGAGGTCGCCGTCGTCCGTGAAGATGAGCATGCCCTCCGTGTCGAAGTCGAGCCTGCCGACGGGGAACACCCGCCCCGCCCCTTCGGGAAGCAGCTGCATGACCGTCTTGCGGTCTTTGTCGTCCTTCACGGTACACACATACCCCTTGGGCTTGTTCATGAGAAAATACCGGTGCACGGGCTTGCGTTCGACCTGCGCCCCGTCTACGGTGACGACGTCGCGTTCGGATACGTCTTCGCCCAGCGAAGCGGCCCTGCCGTTCACCTTGACGCGCCCCTCCCCGATCAATTTATCGCAGGCGCGCCTGCTGGCGATGCCGCATTCGGCAAGATATTTGTTGATCCTCATTCCGTCAGTTCCTTTGCGCAATTTCTCGCAGTATATCGAGAATGTTTTTGTCTATTGTTTCTATACTAACGATTTTCAGCGAAAAAAGCAACTGATTTGCAAGAAAAATCTGTAAATTTCCCACACATTGCCCCTGCCGCACGGGCAGGCACACCCGCGACGGCAGCTTTACGGCGGCGTGCAGGCGCGCGCACTCTGTATCCGTCAGCGGATAGGCGCACGTCTCATCGCAGGCGCAGCGGCAGGATTTCCCCTTCACGTCTGTAGGAAGGAGAAAGGCGGGCTGCCCTTTCTCTGCGATCGGCCGCAGTTTGTAGGCGGCAAAACAATCGTCTAAAAGCTGCGCCGAGCGCTCGTACATCTGCGGGCTGCCGAGCACGGCGCAGACCAGGCGCATGCCGCTGCGGGCGGCGGAGGTGACCAGGCACCGCCCCGCCTCGCGCGTGTAGCCCGTCTTGACGCCGTCTGCCCCCTCATACAGGTGCAGCATCTTGTTTTTGTTTTGAAAGACGCGGCTGCCGTCGGAAGTTTGATAGCTTTCGGCGGAGACGATCTCGCAGAAAATTTCGTTCTGCACCGCCTGCGCCGCGATGCGCGCCAGATCGAGCGCGGTGGTATGGTGCCACGCGGCGGGCAGCCCGTGCGGATTGCAAAAGCAGCTGTCTTCCGCCCCGCAGGCGGCGGCGCGCTCGTTCATGCGGGCGGCAAATGCCTCCACGCTGCCGCTGTGATGCAGCGCCAGCGCCAGGGCGCAGTCGTTGCCCGAGCGCAGCATCAACCCGTACAACAGGTCGCGGACGGTAAGCTTTTCCCCTTCCTGTAAATAGACGCTCGAACCCTCGACGCCGACGGCGGCACGGGGCACGGTCACGACGGCGTTGAGGTCGCACTCTTCGATGACGATGAGGGCGGTGAGGATCTTCGTCGTGCTCGCCATAGGAAGAGGCCGCCGCTCATTGTGCGCGTGCAGCAGCCTGCCGCAGGACACTTCGACGACCGCCTCCGCCTGCGATACTTCCGCCGCCGAGACGGGCGCGGGGCATGCCGAAAGAAATAGGAACGCGCAGAGGCACGCAAACAGGAAGCATACGAAAAGCGCCGCCCCTTTTATGCACAGGCGTTTGCGCCCCGCCTGTTTATGCATCGCCGCGGATGCCGGATAAAAACTCCGATGCCTTGTCGATGAGGTTGTCGAGCGGGTCGCCCTCCATGCGGATATAGCGGCACTCCGCCCCGTCGTCGCAGAGGAAGCCCGCAGGCTTGAGCGAGACGACCACCCCGCTCCCGCCCGCAAAGGGCGAGCCGTCCGCCGCAAACATCTTCACGCCGATGTCGCTTCCGCCCGACAGATAGCCCACCGTCACCTTGGAAACGGGGATGAGCGTGCGCCCGTTCGCCCCCGCGATGGGCGTGCCGACGACGTGGTCCACGTCGATCAGCTCGCCGAGGTTTTTCATCGACTGCTCCACCAATTCTCCTACTTTTTTATCCGAACCGTCGTTCATGATCATTCTTTCCCTCCTGAAAATTTTGAATGAGCGCCTTGCCGAGCGAGGCCGCCAAGACGAGCGGCGTAAAAAATATGACCGCACGGAAGTCCAGCAGCAGGCGGTCTTTCCCCAAATACAGCGACGTGCCGCGCGGGCGAACGCGGTGCCCGCCCGCACGCAGGATGCCCGCGGCGATCCCTCCCGCGATCTGCAGCGCCGCAGCCGCCAAAACGGCCGCCCCCGCCGCCTCGCGGAAACCGACTTCGGCGTAATAAGAACAAGAAAGCAGGCGGAACCCGCGCAGCAACTGCATCCTGCTCGTATTTTGCGCGAAGTCGCGCAGCGGAAACAGGAAGGCGCGCCGGCCGGAAAGGTGCAGGGCGACGCCCTCTGCGTACGGCGCGGCATAGCCGCCGGCAAGGCGCAGCTTTCCGTACAGGCGCAGCAGAAAATAGCACTTCTTTTCCCTCGCATCCAGCACAAGATCTGCCTGCGCAGTTATCGGCAGCAGCAAAAAGCAGACCGCCGCGAATATCGCCCACTGTACCATCATTCAGCCCGCTTTATCTCCATTTATGTCACGCATAGTACTTCGCAAACTTACCAATTCCAGCTTCCCGCGATCTCTTGCAGGGCGTCGAGGTAGCCGCGTTTGGCGATATCTTCGTTGGAAAGCAGCGGGATCCTGTCTATTTCGACGTTGTTTTTATAGATGACCGCCTCGCCCACCGCTTCGCCCGCGCGAACGGGCGCGCGGAGTTTTTTGTATTCCGCTTCAAAAAAGATCTCGTCGCTGTCGCCGCGCGCGCAGAATACATACCCCGCCTGCGCCGGCCTGACGGCGGCTTCCGCTTTTTTCCCGCCCGTCACGGGGCAGAATTCATCGGGAAGCACCCCCTCTTCAAACACGGGCCTGCTCGTATAATTGGCGAAGGCGTAGTCGAACAAATTGCGCACGCCCTGAAAGCGGGAATCGCTGTCGGGCGCGCCGATGACCACGGCGACAACGCGCATATGGCCGCGCTGCGCCGTGGCGGCCAGGCAATGCCCCGCCTCCGAAGTGTAGCCGGTCTTGCCGCCGTCGCAGCCGACATAGCCGCGCACCAGCTTATTGGTGTTGGTCATCTGCGTCTCCCTGCCGCCCCTGTGCTCGATGGTATCCAGTCGAATTTTACTGAATTCATAGTACTTCGCGTGACATAAAAGCGAGGAAAGCATGGCGGCGACGTCGCGGGCGCAGGAATACTGCCCCGGCGCGGGCAGACCCGTGCAGTTGACGAAGACGGTATTTTCCATCCCCAGCTGCTTGGCGCGCTCGTTCATCTTGTTTACGAACAGCGCCTCGCTACCGCTGATGCGCTCCGCCATCGCCACGCAGGAATCGTTGGCGGAGGCGATGCAGATGCTCTCGATGAGGGCCTCTGCGGGATACTCGCCGCCCGCTTCCAAAAACACCTGCGAACCGCCCATGCCGCTCGCCTCCGGGCTGACGGGGATGCGTTCGTCCCATGCAAGCCTCCCCGCGTCCGCTTCTTCAAAACACAAAAGAAGCGTCATGATCTTGCACATGCTGGCGATGGGCAGGTGCCTGTCCGCTTCCTTTTCATATACGGCGGTGCCGCTGCGCCAGTCGCACAGGTACGCCGCCTTGCAGGCGGGCGAAAGCGCCTCCTCTGCCGCAGCGCCGACGGCGCCGCAGGCGAACACAAAGCAGAAAACAGCCGAAAAAAATAAGAGCATGACCTTTTTCATAGAAAAACTCCGATGATTTGGTATGCCCTTATTGTCTGTAATTGTACCTTTTCTATGCAAGGCGGACGGAATTGCCGCCCTTGGCCGCCACTCCTTACAAAACGCGCACGAGTTCGCGCACGAGCGCGCCGATGGCGCGGCTGTTCCGCTTAGACTGCGCCAGCACGTCGGCATGGTCGAGCTTTCCTTCCGAAACGCCTGCCGCCATATTGGTGATGCAGGAAATGCCCGCCACGCGCATCCCCAAATAGCGCGCGAAGACCGCCTCGATCGCCGTGCTCATGCCCACGGCATCCGCACCCATGGCGCGGAAGGCGCGGATCTCGGCGGGCGTCTCGTACGAAGGCCCCGTCACCTGGATATAGACGCCCTCGCGGCACGGGATGGAAAGCGCCCTGCAGGCGGAAGCGACCGTCTGCCGCAGCTCTGCATCGTATAGTTGCGTCATGTCGGCAAAAATCTGCGAACCCGCCCTGCCGACGAGCGGATTTTGCCCCGTCAGGTTGATGTGATCGCGCAGCAGCATCAGCTCGCTCGGCTGCATGGCGGGGTCGATGCCGCCCGCGGCGTTGGTCAGAACGACCGTGCGCACGCCCAGCTCGTACAGGACGGCGACGGGCAGGACGGCCGTCGCCGCCGCGTGCCCTTCATACAGGTGCAGCCGCCCCTGCGAGATGACGGCGCTGTTGCCGCCCTCCTTTCCGAACAAAAAATTGCCCGCGTGCCCCGCCACGGTGCAGACGGGCATCCCTTCGAGTGAAGAAAATGCGACGGCGCGTTCCTCTTCCAGGTGCGCTGCGCCGCCCCAGCCGCTGCCGAGGATAAAGCCGACGCGCGGCATGCCCGCTTCTTTTTGCAGCTGCGCGGCGATCTTTTTCGCCCGTTCACAGACGTCCATCGCTCACCTCCGCATGACAGTTTTATAGAGCTCGCACCCGTCATCCAGCCCGAATGCCGAGGCGATGAAGCGGGCGACGTTGTCGAACCCTTCCAGCGTGCCCAGATCGCAGGGCGACAGCTGCTTCCCGTAGATGAGAAGCGGCACATATTCGCGAGAATGGTCGGTGGAAGGCGTGGTCGGATCGCAGCCGTGGTCGGCGGTGATGATGAGTATATCCTCTTTGCGCAGCTGCATTTTGATGGCCTCGAGGCGGGAATCGATCAGCCGCAGCGCCCGGGAATAGCCGCGCACGTCGTTGCGGTGGCCGAAGAGCATGTCCGTTTCGACGAGGTTGACGAACACCAGCCCCTCCTCCGTGTCGCCGATCAGCCGTGCGAGCAGGTCGAGCCCCTCGGA
Organism: Candidatus Borkfalkia faecavium; assembly: GCA_019114755.1. Taxonomy (GTDB): domain Bacteria; phylum Bacillota; class Clostridia; order Christensenellales; family Borkfalkiaceae; genus Borkfalkia; species Borkfalkia faecavium. The sequence goes on along the minus strand of DXEW01000035.1, from coordinate 18,016 downwards.
ATTGCTGCCCGTATGGAAGCTGCGCGAAATGCCCCGCTCGCAGAAGATATCGCCGATCTTGCCCACGCCGATGACGGGGATATTTGCGGCGGCCAGCTTGTCCAGCAGCGTCTGCCCGGGCGGTTCGAGGGAATAGTCCTTCCTGTCTTTGGTGCGCCGGAAATGGCCGCATTCGTCGTGGAAAAAAGGACGGGCGATGACCCTGCCCACGGTGCGCTCGCCCGTCATGACGGCGCGCGCCGCCTCGCAGACGTCGTACAGCTTTGTCAGCGGCAGAACGGAGGTATCGGAGGCGATCTGCATCACGGAATCCTGCGAGGTATATAAAATGATCTTGCCCGTGCGCAGGTGCTCTTCGCCCAGCCGCTGGATGATCTCCGTGCCGGACGCGACTTCGTTGCCCATGAACAGCACGCCCGTGGCCTTTTCGAGGTCGCGGACGATGTCTTCGGGGAAGCCGTTCGGGAATACGCGGAACGGCTTTTGCATCACCAGCCCCGCCAGTTCATAATGCCCCGCGGTCGTATCTTTGGCGAACGTCTTTTCGCTCATGCGCCCGTACGCGGCGTTGGGCGCAGGGACGCGGAATTGCGCCGCGGCGGGGCCGATGCCGCAGATGTTGTTCAGGCCCAGCGCAGCGAGATGGGGCAGCCTGATCCGCGTCGCCGCCACGACGTGGCCGTATGTATCGGAGCCCTCGTCGCCGAAGAGGGCGGCGTCCGGCATTTCTCCGATGCCGAAGCCGTCGATCACCATTAAAAAAACGCGCATATTTTTCTCCTTTCAATACCGCAGACAGGAAGCGCCCGCGATCTTGACTTTATCTGAATTGAATATCGTTTGGCCGCCGCGGCCAAATTTTGGCCTGAATTTGGCCTATTTTTGGCCTGCGGGACAGAAATATCGGCAAGGCTTATACCCGCTGCGGGTCCGGCTTGCTGCCGCCTCGCGCTGCGCGGGCGGCAAGACTTCAGTTGCCCAGCATCCTGCCGATGGAGATGCCGTAGCCGCGCGTCGGGTCGTTCAAAAAGACGTGCGTCACGGCGCCGATCAGCTTCCCGTCCTGCACGATGGGGCTGCCGCTCATGCCCTGCACGATGCCGCCCGTCTCGCGCAGCAGGTCGCCGTCGGTCACTTTGAGGACGAAGTTCTTGTTCCGGCGGTTGTCATCGTCCGTCTTGACGATGCTGACCGCGTATTCGCGGGGCGCGCCGCCGTCGACCGTCGCCCAGATGCTCGCCCTGCCGGGATGGGCGTCGCTGCCCACCTGCACCATGGGGAGAGTGGAACAGTCATAGCCGGCGGAAAAATTTCCGTAGATGCCCGTTTCGCAGTTTTTATCGGCGGAGGCGACCCCCTCTTCGCGGTAGATGAGTCCTTTCAACTCGCCCGCCCTGCCGCATTCGCCGCGCACGACGTCGACGATGGCGCAACGGAAGATCTCGCCGCGGCCGACGCCCAGAGGTTTTCCGCTCTCGTCCGCCACCGCATGCCCGAGCGAGCCGAAGCGGCGGGAGCCCTTTTCGATATAAGTCACGGTGCCGATGCCGGAGATGCTGTCTCGGATGAGCACGCCCAATCGGAAGCGCCCGGAAGCGATATCTTCGGCGGCTTCGACGCGCTTTGTATGTTCTTCTTCGCCGCGGCGCACCACGACCTCGGCAGGTTTAGTCCCTTGCGCGGCGAGCGCGGCGCCGATATCCGCGGCGCTGCCGATGCGGATGCCGCCATACGAGAGGATGACGTCGCCGACCTGCAGTCCGCCTTCCTTTGCCGGGCAGCGCGTGCCGTCTTTGGTCAGGATCTCGCACACGCCCACCACCTGCACGCCGTCCATTTCCAGCGTGAACCCCGCCGGCATGCCGCCGAGATACACTTCGCGCCCTTCGGCGGAGACGGGCACCGCCGCGCCGGCGATCGCCAGCAGGCAGCACAGTACAAGGAGCAACCACTTACATTTCAGCTTTCGCATACACCCTCCCGCAGCAAGGCCGAGGCAGTCGCCCCGATAGCCTTGCAATTACTTTGCCCGCAGCGTGCCCCGTTTATGCGCGGAAGGGTATTTTATTTTTAAGAAAATTTGTGAAAATCTTCGATCGACAGCGAATTATGTCTGAAATAGTACTTCGCAAACGCATGAAAAATGCTATTTGCGGCTGTTTTTATAGGCAATACAGCTCTCCGCCAGTTCTGACGCCAGCCCTTGGGCGGCGTCGCTGCCGGCTTCTCCGCCTAAAAGGCGGATGATCTCTTTCCGGCTATCTTCCGCGGAGAGCGGGGCAATCGACGTGACCGTTTTCCCTTCCGGCGTTTCACTTTTGGAGATATAGAAGTTCCGATCTGCCATGGCGACGATCTGCGCCAGGTGGGATACGGCGATGATCTGCGTATGGGCGGAGATGTCGGCAAATTTTTCGGCGACCGTCTTTGCCGCCCTGCCGCTGATGCCCGCGTCGATCTCGTCGAAAATATACGTCTCGATGTCGCTCGTGCCCGACATACACGTCTTGATGGCGAGCATGAGGCGGCTCATTTCGCCGCCGCTGATGACTTTGCTGAGCGGTTTGAAGGGTTCTCCGGCATTGGCAGAAAACAGAAAGCGCATACTGTCCGCCCCGTCTGCGCCGGGGCGCATCGTATCGTCGTCATACTCGTCGAACTGCGCCGCAAAGCGGGCGTTGGCGATGGCGAGCGTGCGCAGCTCCCCTTCCACCTTGCCGCAGAAGATTTCCGCCGTCTGCTTGCGGATAGCGGTGATCTCGCGGCAGAGCGCGGCGATCTTGACGCCGTTTTTCTGTATCTGCGCCGTGCATTTGGCAAATTCTTCGTCGCAATGGGCCAAAAGGTCGTACTCCGCGGCGATCTTTTCGCCGTAGGCGTTGATCTCCGCCACGCTCGCGCCATACTTCTTTTTCAATGATTTGATGTGGTCGAGGCGGTTTTCCACTTCTTCCGCCTCCTGCTCGTCGTATACGAGCTCTTCCGCCAGGGCGCCGAGCGTTTCGCCGACGTCCTCTGCTTCCAGGGCAAGGCTTTCCAGCCGCGCCTGCGCGGAGGCGTACTCCTCCCCGTAGCGGCCGATGTCGGCAAGGCTGCGGCGCGCCGCCTGCAAATTGTCCACGGCGGCGCCCTCGCCCGTCATCGCCTCGACGGCGGCGGAGAGGGAGCGCATGATCTTTTCGATATTGGCGTAAAAGAGCTTTTTGGCGGCGAGGGCCTCTTCTTCCCCCTCCTGCAGGGCCGCGCGCTCGATCTCGTCCAGCTGATAGCGCAAGATGTCCATGCGGCGGGAGCGCTCCGCTTCGTCGCCGCCCAGCGACTTGATCTTTGCCTGCAGGGCGCGGTTTTCCGCCAGCAGCGACGCCAGCTGCCCTTTCGGCGCCGACAAACGCTCCCCCGCCATGCGGTCGATGAGGGCGAGCTGGTTTGCCTCGCTGAGCAGGTAAAAGTGCTCGCTCTGCCCGTGCACGTCCACAAGGCGGGCCGTGAGCTTTCGCAGCATGGCGGCATTGACGCTTTCGCCGTTCACCTTGATATCGCCGCGCCCGTCCGAGCGCAGGCGCCTCGAAACGATCAGCTCGTCGTCCGCTTCGATATCCATATCCCGCAGCAGCGCGGAAAGTCCGCTGCCCTCGGTGCGGAAGACGGCGCGCACGCTGCACGCATCCTCGCCGTAGCGGATCATGGAGCGGTCCGCCTTGGCGCCGAGCACGAAGTTGATACTATCTAAGATGACAGATTTGCCCGCGCCCGTCTCACCGGAGAGGATGTTCAGCCCGGGGCCGAACTCTATTTCCGCGCGCTCGATGAGCGCGACGTTTTGAATGGTCAATTTTTCCAGCATGGCGCGCTCACTTCAAAAATTCGTTGAGTTTTTCGACGACGATCTTCGCCTTCTCTTCATCCGTCGCCACGATGAGGAGAGTGTCGTCTCCTGCGATGGAGCCGAGCACTTCGGGCAGGTTGAGCTTATCGACGATCATGCCCGCGTTGCTGCCGTTGCCGCGCAGCGTCTTGATGACGATCTGGTTCATCGCCGAGCGGATAGACAGCACGCACTCGCGGAAGAGGTTGTGCATCTTGGGCGAGATCTTGTTGCTCGCGTCGTCGATGAACGCATATTTATACTTTTTTTCCGTTCCCGCCACCTTAAAAAGGCGCAGTTCCTTGATGTCGCGCGAGACGGTCGCCTGGGTGACGCTGTAATTGCGGCGGTTGAGTTCCGCGCAAAGCTCTTCCTGCGTTTCGATCTCCATGTTGCCGATGATCTCTAAAATGACTGCCTGCCTGCTGCTGCGCATGATCTCCTCCGCTTATTTGCTCCACTTGTTCAGCTTGAACAAGAGCCTGTCAAAAAAGTTGCTGTCTTTATTTTTGATAAATTCGACGCCGAAATCTGCCTTTTTGAGCAATATCTTGTCGCCGTAGTGCAGATCGCCGACGGGCTTTCCGTCGCAGTACAGCGCGACGCCGGCGCGGCGCTCGGAAAGGCGGACGCGCAAAAGGCTCGAATCGGCATAGACGATGGGCCTGTTGTGCAGCGAATGGGCGCACACGGGCGTCAGGATGAAGGCGGCGATGCCGGGCGTGAGGATGGAACCGCCCGCCGACAGCGAATAGGCGGTAGAACCGGTGGGCGTGCTGATGATGATGCCGTCGCCCACGAATTCGTCCACCTTTTTCCCGTCTATTTCGGCACAGACGGCGACCACGTTGTCGTCCGCCTCGGGCTCGTACCGGCGCTGGAACACCGCCTCGTTGAGGGCGTAAAAGGAATTGCCGTTGACGACAACTTCCAAAACGCTGCGCTGCTCGGTATCGTACTTGCCCGACAGCAGCCGCACCGCCTCCTGTACCTGATCCCCTTCAAACTCCGTCAGAAAGCCGAGGTTGCCCGCATTGATGCCGAGGACGCGGATACCGCGCCTGCCCGCTTCGATCGCCACCTTCAGGATGGTGCCGTCTCCGCCCAATACGACGAGCACGTCGACGCCGCCGATGGCGTCCACTTCGGCAAATTCGGCAAAGGGAATGCCCGCCCCGCGCAGCGCCTCGATCAGCGCCAGGCGCACGGATAAAAATTTTTTTGTTGCCCGATTACAATATACACCGACTTTCATGCCTTTATTATACAATATTTTATACATTTATGCAACCACTTTTCAAACATTCGTTTGCAGCAGGCGGCAAAGAAAAGAGCGCCCGCTTTCGGCGGGCGCCCACTGCGTGCGCAAACGCGCGCGTATTATTTGATATAGTCTTGCAGCAGCGATACGCTCTGCTCGGAAAAATCTTTCATCTCCTCGGGCGAGAGCTTTTTGTACGAGAGCATGGCCAGATAATAGATCTGGTTGGCGACGAACTTCTGCTTTTCCGCATCCAGCAGCAGGAACGAGCCGACCACGGGGTTGGCGGTGTTGACGATCAGCGTCATGTCGCGGTCGGCGTCGGCGCCAGCCAAGCCGTAGAAGGCGTTCATCTCGCCGAAGCGGCGGGAAAACTCGGAGACGTTGATGATGGCGGGGATGCCGCCGCTCTTGAATTTTTCCGCCTTGACGGCGATGGACGTATTCTTCAAAGCCCCCTTGAAGGCTTCGACGAGCGCCTTGTCGTCGTCGGCGTTGCTCTCGCCCGCCTTGAGGGCGGCGTCTACGTCGGCATCGATGCGCAGGAAGCGGTAGGACGCCGTCTCTTTATATTCCAGATAGCTCAAAAAGTGCGGGTCGATGAAGGTATCGCAGACGATGGCGTTGAGTCCGGCGCCGCGGAACATGGAGATGTACTGCGCCTGCCCGACCTCGTCGGAGACGTAGTAGACGGTCGCGGGCTGTTTGGGCTTTTCTTCCTTCTTTTCCTCTGCATTTTCAGCCGACTGCCCGGCGTTTTCGGGCTTTGCTTCCCCTTCTGCGGCCTCTGCAGCGGCGGGCTTTTCTTCCCCTTCCGCAGCCTCGGCGGGCTTTTCGCCGTCTTCCTTTTCGGCAGATTTTTCTGCCACAAAGTCTGCCAGCGTCTGATATTTGCCGTTCAGGTCTTTGAAGACGATGATGTCTTTGACCTTGGAATAGAAGTCTTCGTCTTTGATGCAGCCGAGCTTGATGAACACGGAGATGTCGTTCCACGAATTTTCAAACTTTTCGCGGTCGGTCTTGTACAGCCCCGTCAGCTTGTCCGCCACCTTTTTGGTGATGTGCTTGGAGATCTTCTGTACCTGCCTGTCGTTCTGCAAAAAGCTGCGCGAGACGTTCAGGGGGATATCCGGGCAGTCGATGACGCCGTTGAGCAGCATCAAATATTCGGGGATGACCTCTTTGATGTTGTCGGCGATGAACACCTGGTTGCAGTACAGCTTGACCTTGCCGCGCTCCAGTTCCACCTTGCTCTTGACTTTGGGGAAATACAGGATGCCCTTGAGGCGGAAAGGATAGTCCATGTTGAGATGGATCCAGAAGAGCGGGTCGTGATAGTCGTGGAAGGTCTTGCGATAAAATTCACGGTATTCCTCGTCGGTACAATCTTTGGGCGACTTCAAATACAGCGGCTGCGTGTCGTTGAGCGGCTTATCGTCTTTGCCCTGGAAATTCAGATAGATATTGTAGGGCATGAAGGCGCAGTATTTTTCGACGAGAGAGCGGATGGTGCCCTCTTCCAAAAACTCCTTCTCCTCTTTGGCGATGTGCATGACGATCTTGGTGCCGCGCTCCTGCCTGTCGCACGCTTCGATCGTATAGGTGCTTTCGCCGTCAGACTCCCAGCGGACGGCGGCAGCGCCCTCGCGGTACGATCTTGTGTAGATCTCGATATTCTCGGAGACCATGTACGCCGAATAAAAGCCGAGGCCGAAGTGCCCGATGATGCCTTCGCCGCCCGCCTTCTCGTACTTTTCCAAAAAGTCGGCCGCGCCCGAAAAGGCGATCTGGGTGATGTACTTTTCCACCTCCTCCTCGTCCATGCCGATGCCGTTGTCTTCCACGCTCAGTGTGCCGGCGTCTTTGTCGATGGAGATCTTGATGCAGTACTCCGCATCGTCTGCCGCTGCTTCGCCGAGATCGACGAGCTTTTTGAATTTCGTGATGGCGTCGACGCCGTTTGCCACGATCTCGCGCAGAAAAATGTCCTTATCCGAATACAGCCACTTTTTGATGATGGGCATCATGTTTTCGCTGGATATACGGATGTTGCCTTGTTTAGCCATATTAACACCTCCTGTCGCAAAAAGCCCCGCAGACGGGTGCGGGGCTTTGCGTATTCTGCTCAATTAGTCGTTGTTCTTGTTCTGCAGCATTTCTGCGATAGAAGCGCCGCCTACGCCGCCTTCCGTCCATTCCCTGTACTCGTCTTCCTCGCGGTTTTCTCTGGGCTGACGAGGCTTCCTCTGCCTGCGCTCGCCCTTCTCTTCGCCGTTGTTCTCGCGGCGAGGACGCACCTTGGTGACTTCGGGTTCAGGCAGCAGCGCCTTGATGGACAGGGTCATCTTCTTGCTTGCGGGGTCGAGCACGATGATCTTCGCGTCGATCTCTTCGCCGATGGTGAGCACGGAGGTCGGGTTTTCCAGCCACTCGTGCGAGATCTGCGAAACGTGCACCAGGCCGTCTACGCCGCTCTCCACTTCGACGAAGGCGCCGAAGGGAACGATGCGGACGACTTTGCCGTGCACCACGTCGCCGACGGCGTATTTTTCAGCCACCAGATCCCAAGGCTGGGGCTGCAGCTGCTTGTAGCCGATGGAGACCTTTTTGCTCTCCTCGTCCACCTTCAGCACTTTGAACTGATATTTTTTGCCGATCTCCAACACGTCGGTCACGTTCTTCACGCCCGACCAGGAAAGATCGGAGATGTGCGCCAGGCAGTCGAACCCGTTGACGGAGACGAATGCGCCGAAGTTGGTGGCGCGCTCTACCTTGCCTTCGACCACGTCGCCGACGTGGATGTTGGCAAAGAATTCCGCTTCCTTTTCAGCCTTCGCCTGATCGCGGGCCGCCTTCTCCTCTTCGAGGATGACGCGCTGGGAAGCGATGATCTCTTTTTTGCGATCGGATTTTTTGATCTCGAGGGCCTTGAGGCGCAGCTTTTTGCCGACGTATTTGTCCAGCTCTTTCACATAGCCCATGCGGATCTCTTTGGCGGGAACGAACACGGAGTAGGTGCCCATCGAAGAGGTCAGGCCGCCCTTGTTGAAGCCCGTGCAGGTGACGTCGAACTCTTCGCCGTTGCTGATGGCTTCGATCTTCTCTTCTTCCTCTTTCAGCTGCTTGATCGCCTTCTGCGACAGCTTGACGGGGTTGGAAGGCGAGAGCACCATCACTTCGATCTCGTCGCCGACTTTGGCGGCAAAATCTTCCGCTTTGTACTCTTCGCAGTCGATTTCGTCTTTTTCCAGCAAGATCTCCTTTTTGAAGAACGGTAACAACACAGCCACGCCTTCGTCTGATGCCGAAGAAATGATCGCAGTTACAAGCTGCCCCCTCTTTAATTTCGACTGTCCGTTATCCATCTGTGCAACGACTTCTTCCATTTCGTTCGTTGCCTTCACTTCTGTATTGTTTTCCATCTTAAAAAGAACCTCCTGCGTTTGCGTGTGCGGGGTGGATGCCCCGGACACAATGCCTACATTTTTAAAATTTTTGATTTTTTGAAACTGAAAGCCGCTTGCGTCCTCGAGGCGGAACACATGCCCGCAACGTTCGCTGCAGATGCGGAACAGCTTGTTGGTATTGCTGCTGTTCAGGCCTCCGATCACGATCATTGCGTCGCATTCCGACGCGAGAGCCGCCGCTTCTCTCTGACGCTCCTTAGTAGTATAACAAATTGTTTTGAAAATCTCAACTGTTTTTCCGCAAACTTTCTCAATATTTTTAATTATTTTTTCAAAAACTTCTTCCGAACAAGTCGTTTGCGCCACGACGGCCGCTTCTTTGCCCGCCAAAGCCGAAAAATCTGCCTCAGGGTCGCTGCACACGAGCACCTCGCCCGTGCACCAGCCGCAAAGGCCGACGACCTCCGGATGCGTCTTTTCGCCCACGACGACGACCGTCTTGCCCGCCGCGGAACGGTCTTTGACGATGCCCTGCGTCTTTTTGACGAAGGGGCAGGTGCAGTCGACGACGGAAATGCCCTTCTCTTTGCAGGCGGCGTAAACCTCCCTGCCCACGCCGTGCGAGCGCAGGATGAGCGTCGCCCCGGGCGGCACCTCGTCCACGCTTTCCACCGTGACGATGCCGCGCTCTTTGACGGCGCGGGTGACGGCGGGGTTGTGGATGAGTTCGCCGAGAAGGTACACGTTTTCGGGCGGGATGCGCATGGCGGTGTCTACCGCGTGCTGCACGCCGCTGCAAAAGCCGCTGCTCTTGGCGAGGGTGACCTTCATTTCCGCTCCCTCTTCGCCTTCTTCTGCCGCTTCTTCTCTTCCTGCATGGCGATATAGTCGTGCTTAGTGGCGAGCATGCGCTCGCGGATGCGCTCTTCCGCGGCCTCGTAGTCTTCCGCCGTCATGCGCTTGTCGTAAAAATCGGACAGATCGACGGCGTCCCCCACCACGATCTTCGTCCGCCAAAACAGGCGCGTCTTGCGCAGGCACATGACGGGATAGACGGGCACCTTCGCCTTGATGGCGAACAGCGCCGAACCGCCGTTGAGGGGCAGCAGCTCTTCTTTGGTGCGGTTGCGCGTGCCTTCGGGGAACATGGAGATCTTTTCGCCCTTTTTGAGGTAACGCAGCGCCGTCATCACCGCCTTAGCGTCGCGCCCGTCGCGGGAGACGGGGATCGCCTCCACGATGTCGCACAGATGCGCGAGGAACTTGTTCTTATACAGCTCTTGCTTGGTGATGAAGTGCACCTTTTCTTTGGTGGTGCAAGCCATGTGCACGATGTCCCAGATGCGGTAATGGTTGCCGACCAGGACGCAGGCGCCGTCTTTGATCTTTTCTTTGCCGATCAGCTTGAACGGAAACAGCACCTGCGTGACCGCCACCATGAACCCCTTCAAAAAACCGTACGTCAGCATTCACACTTTCTCCTGTATTTTTTTGCAGATGGTATCCACCACTTCGCCGATGGTCAGATCGGAGGTATCGACGAGCACCGCGTCTTCCGCGCGCACGAGGGGGGAAAATTCGCGGTTCATGTCGTTGGCGTCACGCTCTTCGATCTCTTTTTGGATGGCGCCGAGCTCCACCGCAAAGCCTTTGGCGCGGAGCTCTTTGCAGCGCCGTTCCGCCCGCACCTTAGAGGAAGCGGTCACATAGAACTTGAACGGCGCGTTCGGCAGGACGAAGGAGCCGATGTCTCGCCCGTCCAGCACGCAGGAGCGCTCGGACGCGATCTTGCGCTGCATCTCCACCATCTTTTCGCGCACGCAGCGCAGCGCCGAAATGCGCGATGCCGCCATCGAAACTTCCGGGCGGCGGATGGCTTCGGAGACGTCTTCCTCCCCCAGCATCGTGTGCTGGGCTCCATCGATATATTCGACGCGCAGCGGCAGCGAAGCAAGGAGCGGGCGCACCGCCTCTTCGGTAAATTCCGAAAGCCCCGCCCGCGCGGCATACAGCGCGCAGGCGCGGTACATGGCGCCCGTATCGAGATAGAGGATATCGAACTTTTCCGCCAATAATTTGGCGACCGTGCTCTTGCCGCTGCCCGAAGGCCCGTCGAGGGCGACGGCGAACTTCTTCAGGTCTTTGCGCAGCGAAGCCGCACCGCGCAGATATACATGCGCGGCCTTCCCCTCTTTTTCCGCCAGCACCAGCACGCGGATGCACAGGGGCAGCGCCCCCGCGATGTCCGGCTCAGCCGCCGAGAAGAGGGCGGGAGAGACAAACCCCGCCTCGCGCGCTGCCTTGGCGGGATACAGCGAGCGGATGTCCGCCGTGTTGGAAAAGAGAATAAACAGCATCTCCTCCGCGCGCAGGCGGTTTTTTTCGGCGATCTCGCGCAGCAACTGCGCCACCGCCTCTCTGATCTGCTGCGGCTCGTCGGCCGTAATGGTCGTAGCTCCCCTGATCGCCAGCATACTTACCTCCGAATTATGTGTGACATAGTACTTCGCAAAAATGAAAAATCTTTGTTGAATTGCTATTTTTGTTATTGAATGGCTATTTTTGCGCGCAAACCGCCTTACCCGCGGCATAGCCGGTGGAAAAGGCGATCTGCAAATTGAAGCCGCCCGTCAGCGCGTCCACGTCCAGCACCTCGCCGCAAAAATACAGCCCCGGCACCTTTTTACACTCCATCGTCTTGGGATCGATCTCGCGCACGTCGACGCCGCCGGAAGTGACGATGCCCTCCTCGATCGGCCGCAGCCGCAGCGGTCGGAGGGAAAAGCCCTTCAACGCCACTACAAGCCGTTCGCGCTGCCCCTTGGTCAAAGAGTTTGCAGGCAGCTCTGCGGCGATGCCCGCCTGCTCCAATACCGGCAGGATCAGGCGCCTCGGCAGCAGATCTTCCACGGCGTGCGCCATCTGTCGGTTGCTGTACGCGGACAGATCGCGCAGCACCCTTTTATCCAGCGTGGCAGCGTCCAGCGCGGGTTTCAGATCGATGCGCAGGGCGATATCCGACAGGTTTTCGCGGTTGATGAGGCTGGACAGCGTCAGAGCGATGGGCCCCGATATGCCGAAATGGGTGAACAGCATCTCGCCGAAAAACCCCGCCAGCTCTTTGCCGCCGCGCAAGGCGGAGAGGCGCACGTTCTTCAAAGACAGCCCCTGCACGTCGAGCCGCGTCATATCGCACTCGATGCCGACGAGCGCCGGGCGCGCGGGCTGCAAGGCAAGGCCGAACTCCTTCGCAAAGCGGAGCCCGTCGCCGCTGCTGCCCGTGGCGGGGTAAGACAGCCCGCCCGTGCAGACGATGACCGCGTCCGCTTCGATCTCGCGTTTGTCGGTAATTATGTCAAACATAGTACTCTGCAAACGCTCGATTTTTTCCACCTTTTCGTTAAAAGAAAAGGTAACGCCGCTCCTTCTGCAATAGTGTTCCAAACATTTGGTGACGTCGCTCGCCTTGTCGGAGGCGGGAAAGACGCGGTTGCCCCGTTCCACTTTCAAAGGCAGGCCACCCTCTTCGAGCATCTGCATCAGCTTGGACGGCGGGAAGGTCCAGATGCAGCCGTATAAAAATTTCGGGTTGCGCACCACGTTTGGGAAAAAGCCTTCGGGGGCGACGTCGTTGGTGACGTTGCAGCGCCCCTTTCCGGTGATATAGATCTTTTTGCCCGCCTTTTCGTTCTTTTCGACGACGATGACTTCATTGCCGCCGCAGGCGGCGGTATAGGCGGCCATCAGCCCCGCGGCGCCCGCGCCGATCACACATACTCGCTTCATGTTCCCTCCGCGGGAAGAAACCGCGAAGGCACAGGCCCCCGCGGTCAGGATCAGACGGGATATACCCCGTCCGTCATGTTCTTATCGACGCCGTCTTTGCGCGCTTTGCGCCACTTGAAGAAGTTGAGCGCCACCTGCCCGAACACGGCATACGAGAGCACGTCTTCTTCCTGTTCCATATAGTCGGCGATCTCCGCCTTGAACTGGTCGTACTCCGGTTTGAAGTCGTCTGCGGGGCGATAAGTGATGCGCGGCTCGTCGCCGATGCACTGCTTGACCACCGCCTCGTCCGGCTCTGCGGGCAGCTTGCCGTATTCGCCGCGCAGCAGCCCCTTGAACTCCTTGGTGACCATCTTATAGCGCTCGCCGGCGATGACGTTGAGCACCGCCTGCGTGCCGACGATCTGGCTGGAAGGCGTCACCAGGGGCGGATAGCCGCAGTCGCGGCGGACGTTGGGCACTTCCGCCAGCACCTCTTCCAATTTATCCGACTTGTTCTGCTGTTTGAGCTGCGAGATGAGGTTGGAGAGCATGCCGCCCGGCACCTGGTAGATGAGGGCGTTGATATCGACGGAGAGCACCTTGGCGGAGAGGAAGCCGTCTTTTTTGAGGCGCTCTGCCACCGTTTTGAAATGATTGACGATGGGCAGCAGCTTTTTGATCTCGATGCCCGTATCGTACGGCGTGCCCGCGAGCGTTGCCACCAACGGTTCGGTGGCGGGCTGGCTGGTGCCGTTGCCGAGGGGCGAAAGCGCGCAGTCGACGATGTCTGCGCCCGCTTCGATCGCCTTCAGATTGACCATATCGCCCGTGCCCGCCGTGTTGTGCGTGTGCAGGTGCACCTTGGTCTCGGGCTTGAGCTCCGCCTTCAGGCGGGAGACGAGGTCGTAAGCCGTGTACGGCAGCAGGAGGTTGGCCATATCTTTGATGCAGATATTGTCAGCCCCCATCCCCTCCAGCTGTTTGGCGAGTTTGACAAAGTATTCGGTCGTATGCACGGGACTGGTCGTGTACGAGATCGCCGCCTCGCAGACGCCGCCGTACTTTTTGATCGCCTTCATCGACGTCTCCAGATTGCGCGGGTCGTTGAGCGCGTCGAACACGCGCACGATGCCGACGCCGTTTTCGATGGACTTGGCGACGAATTTTTCCACCACGTCGTCCGAATAATGGCGATAGCCGAGCAGGTTCTGGCCGCGCAGCAGCATTTGAATGGGCGTCTTCTTCAAATATCTTTTCAACGTGCGCAGGCGCTCCCACGGGTCTTCGTTCAAAAAGCGGAGGCAGGTATCGAAGGTGGCGCCGCCCCACGCTTCCAGCGAATAATAGCCGATATCGTCCAGCTGTTCCAGCACGGGGATCATTTCATCCAGGCGCATGCGCGTCGCCGCCTGCGACTGGTGCGCATCGCGCAGGATGGTATCCGTGATCATCACTTTTTTTGCAATATTTTCAGCCATTGCTATTCTCCTAAATCAAGTTGCGGCGGACGCCGCGGCGAGCGCGGCATCCGCAAAGTTTATCAGCCGCCGAAGCAAGCCAGCAGGAAGCCCGCCGCGACCGCGGAGCCGATGACGCCTGCCACGTTCGGGCCCATGGCGTGCATCAGCAGGTGGTTGCTCGGATCTTCTTCCCTGCCCACGTCTTCGGAGATACGCGCCGCCATCGGCACCGCCGAGACGCCCGCAGAACCGATGAGCGGGTTGATCTTTCCGCCCGAGATCTTGTTCATGATCTTTGCCATCAGCAGGCCGCCCACGGTGCCGAAGCAGAAGGCGAACAGGCCGAGCAGCACGATGGAGAGGGTATCGACGGTGAGGAAGGTGGTGCCGATCGCCTTGCAGCCGACGGATACGCCGAGGAAGATGGTGATCGTGTTCATGAGGCCGTTCTGCGCCTGCGTCGAGAGCCTGTCTACGACGCCGCTCTCGCGCATCAGATTGCCCAGCATCAGCATACCCAAAAGCGGGATGGCGTCCGGCAGCAGGATGCCGACGATCAGCGTGCACAGGATGGGGAAGACGATCTTTTCCACCTTCGAAACCTCGCGCAGCTGCTTCATCTTGATGGCGCGTTCCTTTTTGGTCGTCATCAGCTTCATGATCGGCTTTTGAATGATGGGGATGAGCGCCATATACGAATACGCCGCGATGGCGATAGTCGCCAGCAGGTCGCGGTTGGTGAAGGCGGAGAGCTGCTGGGTGAGGTAGATGGCCGTCGGGCCGTCGGCACCGCCGATGATGGCAATGGAAGCGGCAGCCGCGGCGTCAAAGCCCAGAATGACCGCGCCGACAAAGGTCAGGAACACGCCCAGCTGCGCCGCCGCGCCGATGAGCATGCTCTTGGGGTTGGCGATCAGCGGGCCGAAGTCGGTCATGGCGCCGATGCCCATGAAGATGAGCGGCGGGTAGATGACTTTATCTACGCCGTAATACAGATACCATAAGAGGCCGCGGTTGGTCACGTCGTCATAGGCGTGGCTGATGACGACGGCATCGCTGACGAAGTTCGCCGCGCCGTCCGTGACCGCGCCCTGGATATAGCCCTGCAGGGTAAAGTTTGCAAACTGCCCTGCCGACATGGTGCTGGCGGCGGTGATGCCCTGGTTGAGCGCCTCGAGCGAAGAATAGAAGGTGACCGTGTCTCCGTTGGCACTGAGGTACCCTTCGCGGATGAAGATGGTCTGATCGAGGACGCTGCTGAAGTATTTGGCTACATTTTCGAACCCGCCGTCGATGCCCAGCTGCAGCGACATATCCGGAGTTTCATATTTGCCCCAGACGATGTCTTGCGCGCCCGGGATGTTGATGAGGAACATGCCGAAGGCGATGGGCAAGAGAAGGAGCGGTTCGAATTTTTTCACGATGGCGAGATACATCAAAACCAATGCCACGACCAGCATCACATAGTTCTGCCAGTCGCCCTGCATGAAGCCGGTCGAGCCCCACAGGTTTTGGAACATCTCAGCCAATCTTTCTATAAAATTCGCTGATTCAGCTGCAAGATACTGCATCGTGCACCGCCTGTCAGCCGATCACGGCGAGTAAAGTATTCGTTTCGACGTTGCTGCCGACCGCCGTCTTGAAAGAGATCTTGCCGTCGCAGGGGGCGGTGATGTCGTTGTCCATCTTCATCGCCTCCAGCACGAGCACGGGCTGGTCTTTTTTGACGGAAGCGCCCTCCTCTACCAGGAACTTTTTGATCAGCCCGGGGAAAGGAGAAAGCAATTTTTCTCCGCTGACGGGAGCGGCGGGCGCCGCTGCGGGCGCTGCGGGGGCGGCGGGAGCCGCAATGACGGGAGCGGCAGACTGCTCTGCGCCCACTTCTTCCACGCCGACTTCATAGCTCTTTCCTTCGATGGTGATGATAAATTTACGCATGATGTTTCTCCTTATGCCTTATAATCTCTTGATCCTCTTGACCTTGAACTCGCAGGAACTGTTCTCCCCTGCGAGGTAAGCCGCGACCGCCGCAACGATGGCGGCGCGCACCCGTGCATCCACCTCTTCCGCATCCTTGTCTTCGGAAGGCGCCGCCTGCGCGGCGGGCTCTTCCTTCTTCTCTTTTTTGCGCAGCGTGACCGCCTTCATGATCCTGCCGCACAGCCACACGAAAAGGATGAGGATGATGATGCCCATGAATGTGACGAGAAACCCGACCAGGGCGTACAGCAGCGCCTCCGGGATGGAGACGTACGGGACGACGTTGCCCGTGACGCTGTCTACTTCCTGCCCTGCGGCTGCCAATAACGAATAGATCATGGCCGCCTCACTTCAAGAGCATCTGCAGCGATGCGATCAGGTACTGGCGCACGAACTGCGGCTCGATGATGTTGTCCACATAGCCGTTTTTGGCGGCGTTGACGGGGTCTGCATTCTCGTCGGCATAACGGGCGGCGAGCTTTTGCTTGTCCGCATTCGCTTCGCCTGCAAATTCGATCTCCGCGCCCTTTACGCCGTCGAACAGAGCGATCTGTGCGTTCGCAAAGGCGTAGGTGTAATCGAAGCCCGCAGATTTGGCGGCAAACAGCGTATAGCCGAGGCCGATGGCGCGCCCCGTGACGACGGCGATCTTGGCGTTTTCGAGCAGGTCGTACGTTTCAAGCAGTTTGAACACTGCCTTGAGCACTAAGCTGTTGTTGGTCTCCAAGTCGGCGCGCACGCCGAGCGTATCGACGAAGGTGATAAAGGGAAGGCTGTAATAAGAAGCGAACTCGGCAAATGCCGCGATCTTGGCGACGTTGTTTTCGTTCAGCGCCACCCCCTCTTCGCCGTCAAAGAGCACGGCCGCCGCGGCGATGCCGCCGATCCTGCCCAATACGCAGCGCACTTCGGGCGAATACGGCTTGCCGATCTCGACGGCGGTATCCTTATCGAACACGCCGGCGATAAGCGCTTCCGCGCCGCAGTTTTGGTTGAGCGCAGGCAGCACGGCGTTGAGGTCGGCTCCGTTTTCGATCACGGCGGCGCCGTAATCGGGCAACACGTCTAAGATCTTGCGGATGTCCGCGCGCACCTCAGAAAGATCGGCGGCTTCGAAGGAGACGATGTTCGCCTTCGAAAGCGCTTTCGCCCCGCCCACTTCTTCTTTGGGAAGGTTTTTGCCGCTCCTCGCGGAAATGACCAGCGGGCTGTCCGCCGCCAGCACGCCTTCCTTCAAAAAGAAGGTGAAATCGGCACAGGCGGCAAGCAGGGCGCTCTGCCCGTACACTTCGCCCTCGACGACGGCGAACTGCGGCACCACGCCGTGCAGGCGCGCGGCCGCCGAAAGGAGCTTTGCAAACCCTTCCAGCGCGGCAACGCCTTCGCCCACCTGCACGCCCAGGCTGTGCAGGATGTAGACGACGGGTGTCGAATTCTTTTCGGCAAGGCGCAGGCATTTGAGCATCTTTTCGCAGCCGGCCTCGCTGACGCCGCCGTGCATCACGGCAAAATTCTGCGCCGCGATGTAGACGGGATAACCGTCGATGGTGGCAAACCCGGTCACGACGCCTTCTCCTTCCGCCTCTTCATCGTAGAAATCGTTTTTGGAAAAGCTGAACCCGGAAAGCTCGACAAAGCTGTCGGCATCGATGCAAACGGAGATCGCCTTGCGGATGGCGGTACCTGCCGCCAATACCTTCGCGCGCCGCGCTTGCAGCAACTTGATCTTATCCATAATACCTCCATGGCAACATTTGAATACAAATCATTTCTATTATATCCTATTTTTGACGAAAAAGCAAATTTTTAGTTTACCCGAAACACCCTTCCGCCACTATTTTTTCACGCCCTCCCCTATTGGTTTTGATTATATTTTCATATACGGACTTTTTTTATAAATTTCTTCCATCCGCCGCAAAGTGTTTGATTTTTTCCTGAAAATATTGTATTATATATCTACTTGTATGCTTCCGCAGTTCGATGGATAGTACAGCCCTCACACCTTCGGGGCCGTTGTGGGTTCGCGCGAGCGAAGCGACACTCTGCCGAGGGGACCCCTTTAGGGGTTTCGGCAGATACCCGCCGGGAGTCGGCGGGAATATCGTTAGTTTCATATGCTTCCGTAGTTAAATGGATATAACAGCCCCCTCCTAAGGTATTGTTCTATCCACAAGATATTGCCCAAGACGCACGTCTTTCGGGCAAAACCGCTTGATTTATGCTTATTTTCACGGGGCGGAAAAAAGCTGGTATAAATTTTGGTATAAAATTTTTT
>DXEW01000034.1 GCA_019114755.1 Candidatus Borkfalkia faecavium | reverse complement strand
AAGGTGGCACGCGCTGCTTGCTGCGCGTGACGAATGAGGGTTGACTCATCCTTATTTTGTCTACTTTGCCTATAACAAGGACGGTATCCTCTCATCTCGTCGCGTCAAGGCGCCATGGCAGGCGGTGCGCTATGCTTGCCGCCTCGCCCGCTGCACCTGTCGCTCCTCTTTCCCAAGAATCTCGCTTCGCTGCGATTTTCGGGAGCCCTGTTTTTTCGCGCAGTCGAACGGGTCTCTTTAAAATGTAAAGTGTAAAGTGTAAAATTGAGGATATATGCAAAAATATTTTCATCTCTTCCAAAATTCTACATTCTACATTTTACATTTGCTCTTGAGATCCTTCGTCGCTTCGCTCCTCAGGATGACAGGGCGGGGTAAAATATTCTTCAAATCGTACACAATTCTACATTTTACATGGCCCTCCCCCTTCGGGGAATGCCGTCAGCAAACGATCAGGTGCCGAACATGAAACCGTATCTCTCCGTCGTCGCCCCGCATACCTGCGAAAAGGTGATCGAGCGCTCGCGCTTTATCGCCTCGTGCGCGCATGCGGAAGGGGAAGAGCAGGCGCGCGCCTTTGTGGCGGGCGTCCGCGCCGCCCATTCTCTCGCCACCCACAACTGCTTCGCCTTTATCGCCGACGACGCCGGCAATCTGCAGCGCTTTTCAGACGACGGCGAACCGCAGGGGACGGCGGGCATGCCCATGTTAGAGGTCATCAAGAGCAAAAAACTGGTGCAGACCGCCGTGGTCGTCACCCGCTATTTCGGCGGTATCAAGCTGGGCGCGGGCGGGCTGGTGCGCGCCTATGCGGGCGCCTGTGCCGACGTGCTGGCGGGGGCGCAGATCCGCGAATTCCGCCCCTGCCGCGCCCTGTCGCTGACGGTGGGGTATGAAAATTTCGACGCCCTGAAAAAATTCCTCGCCCAAAACCGCTGCGAGGAAGGGTCCACCGACTATGCCGACAAGGTCACCGTGCACGTCTTCGTTTCGGAAGGGGAGGCGGCCGCCTTTGCCGCCGCCCTCCGCGACTTTATGGCGGGCAGGGTGGAGGTCGCGGCGGGCGAAAGTTTTCTGCATCCCTTCCTCCCCGGCGAATGAGCGGCGTTTTTGGGGAATAATTGGGAAAGGAACAGCGCCGCGCCGTATCTTTTAGCGCCGCGTCTTTCAGTGTCGCCCCCTTGTGCGCCGGCGAAGAAAAGTGCCTTGCCGCGCGCGCCTCTTGCCGCGACGCGCGCGGCAAGCCCGGTCAAAACTAAACGTCGGCCTCGCCGAACGGCAACTGGGGTCAAACGGCGGCAGCCAAACGAAAGCCGCGGCTTAATGCCGCTCCCGGCAACACGGAGCCTTCTTGTCGGCAATCGAAAAAACCGATTGCGGCAATTTGTTTTATCCGATTTATAAATAATTTACAAACGCGCGCGCGTGTGCTATAATGTTGTCAAAAATAAACGGGGAGGGCCGCCTTCCCGCAAAAAATAAAGGAAGTATAGGTATTATGCAGATCATCAGAGCGGAAAAACTCAAAGAAAAACCCGCCGACCAGAGCAAACTCGGCTTCGGCAAGATCTTTACCGACTATATGCTGACCATGCGCTATAAAAACGGCGCCTGGGACGAGCCCCGCATCGAGCCGTACGGCCCCGTCGCCTTTGACCTCGCCACCACGGTATTTCACTATGCGCAGGGCATTTTTGAAGGCCTGAAGGCCTTCCGCAACGAGGCGGGCGAGGTGCGCGTGTTCCGCCCCGAAGAAAACTTCAAGCGCATGAACCGCTCGGCGGAGCGCATGTGCATCCCGCAGATCGACGAAAAGAAGGTCTTGGAAGGGATGTTTGAGCTGCTGCGGCTGGAAAAGGACTGGATCCCCACCGCGCCCGGCACCGCGCTGTACATCCGCCCCTCCATCATCGCCACCAACGTCGCCCTGGGCGTGCACGCGAGCAGCGAATACCTGTTCTTCATCATCCTCTCGCCCGTGGGCAGCTACTACGCGCACGGCCTGGCTCCCACCCGCCTTTTGGTGGAAGACTACTACACCCGCGCCACCGTCGGCGGTACGGGCGAGGCGAAGTGCATCGCCAACTACGCCGTGTCCTTGAAGGCGGGCGAAGAGGCGGAAAAGAAGGGCTTCGACCAGGTGCTGTGGCTTGACGCCAACGAAAAGAAGTATGTCGAAGAGGTCGGCTCGATGAATATGTTCTTCGTCATCGACGGCGAAGTGGTCACCCCCGCGCTCGTCGGCTCCATCCTGCCCGGCATCACCCGCAAGAGCAGCATCGAGCTGCTGCGCGCGCACGGCTACAAGGTCTCCGAGCGCCGCGTCTCCATCGACGAGGTCATCGAGGCGCAGAAGAACGGCAAGCTGAACGAGGCGTTCGGCACCGGCACGGCGGCGGTCATCTCCCCCGTGGGCATGATGGAATATAAGGGCACCGATTATGTGGTCAACGGCGGCGAGATGGGCGAGATCACCAAATGGCTGTACGACACCATCACCGGCATCCAGACGGGCCGCCTGCCCGATCCGTTCGGCTGGGTCGTGAAGCTGTGATGTTTGAAAAGCTGTTTGCGAAAAAGCCCAAAGAAAAGGCGGTCGTCAAATTCTGGAAAGAGTTTGAAAGCCGCGCCGAATTGTACGCCGATATTTTGGCGGAAGGGGATGAAGAGAGCGAAGACTTCCTCTGGCTGAACGGGCTGGTCGGCAAGGCGCTCAAGCTCTGCTGCCTCGACTCCGAGGTGGGCATGCGCTTCGCCTTCGACCTGCAAGCCTCCCCGCCCCGCCTGGTGTTCCACCACATGGAAGACGGCTATCTGCGGCAGGTGGCCGCGCTTTTGCAGGCGCATTATCCGCCTTCGCTGGAAGGCTGCATCGGCTTTACGGCTGTTCCCTGAAAACAAAATTCCGCACCGCTTGGGGCGGAATTTTTCGCATAGAAGCAGATTTTGTCGGTTTGCACAGTACTATGCGTGGCATACATCGCCAAAGGAGGCGGACATGGCGGAGATCACTTCCATCACCCCGCAGCTGAAAGACAAGGAGCGCTGCAACATCTATGTAGACGGCAGGTTTTACTGCGGCCTGCGGCTGGAGACGGCGGTGCGCTGCCGCCTGCGCGTGGGGCAGCACATCGAACTTTCGCAGCTGGACGAGATCCAGCTGGAAAGCGAAAAATCGCAGGCGCTGGATAAAGCGCTCAAACACCTCTCTGCCTCCATGAAGACGGAAAAGCAGATGCGCGACTACCTCGCCAAAAAGGGGTATGTTCCCGCCGTGTGCGACCATGTGTTGGAAAAGCTGCGCGGCTACGGCTTTGTAGACGACGCCGAATACGGCCGCCAGTATGCGCGCTTTGCCGCCCGCGGCAAGGGGGCGCGGCTGATCGCCCTCGAACTCAAACAGAAGGGCGTGGGCGAAGAGGCGGTGGAGGCGGCGCTCTCCGAACTGCCGCCCGCAGCAAACGCCGCCGAGGCGGTGTTGCAAAAATACATGCGCCACAAGCCGCCCACGCGCGAAAACTTCGCCAAGGCGTACCGCCACCTCATATCCCGCGGCTTCGGCTACGACGAGGCGAAGGAAGCCGTCGCCGCCTTGCGCGACGGGGCGGAAGAAGGCGGTGCGGAAGAAGGCGAGGGCGAAAGCGGCGGGGGAGAAGGCGGCGAATAAGGAAAGAATGCGGCGGGCCTTGTGCAAAACGGCAGCAGCCGGCTGTAAATGCGCCTATATCTTTCAAAAACAAAACGTTTGCAGAGTACTATGCCGCGCATACTTCGCCGCTTTGCGGCGGAAAAGACAATAGTATAAAGCGTAAAACGACTACTATGCCGCGCATAGTTCGCCGCTTTTGCGGCGGAAAAGACAATAATATAAAGCGTAAAACAACTACTATGCCGCGCATACATCGCCGCTTTGCGGCGGTATGACCGATAAGCGAATTCCGATAAGCGGTAAATGACCGATCGCTGAAATCGAGGCAAAAAGGGGATCTCTATGGATACGATACTCACCTGCGCGCAGATGCGCGCGGCAGACAAGTACACCATCGAAGAGCTGGGCGTGCCCTCGCTTACGCTCATGGAGCGGGCGGGGGAGGCCATCGCTGACCGCGCCGAGCGGGCGCTGGGGCTTCGCGGCGGCAAAAGGGTGCTGGCCGTGTGCGGCGGCGGCAACAACGGCGGCGACGGCTTCGTGGCGGCGCGGCTGTTGGCGGAGCGCGGCTATACCGCCGAGGCGTATGTGTTGCCCGGGAAAAATTCGCCCGACTGCGCCGCCGTGCGCGCCAAATTCAAGGGCAAAGTGCATGCCGCCCTCCCGCAGGAGAAGTACGACGTCGTCATCGACGCCCTGTTCGGCACCGGCTTTCACGGCGAGCCGCAGGGGGAAGCCGCCGCGGCGATCGGCTGGATAGAGCAAAGCGGCGCCTTTGTCATCTCCGCCGATATCCCCAGCGGCCTCGACGGCGACACGGGCGAGGCGGGGCTGTGCGTGCGCGCCTGCGAGACGGTCACTATCGGCGAATACAAGGCGGGGCTGCTGCTGGGCGACGGGCCCGACGTCTGCGGCGAGATCGTGCGGGCGGACATCGGCATCTCCCTGCCCGCAGACGGTTACGCCGTGCGTTTTTCCGCCGCCGAACTTTCCCACACCTTTCCTCCCAAAAAGAAGAACAGCCACAAGGGCAGCTACGGCAGGGCGACCATCTTGGGAGGCTGCCTAGAAATGGCGGGCGCGGCGCTGCTGTCGTCGCGGGCGGCGCTGGCTGCGGGTGCGGGCTATACGCGCCTTGCCTGCCCGCGCTCCCTCTTCCCGCATTGCATCGGAAAATATCCCGAACTGCTGCTGTGCCCACAGCCCGACGCGCTCGGCCGCCTCGCCTTTGACGCGGAGGCGCTTGCGCGGGTGTGCGAGTTGTCCGACTGCATCGCCGTCGGCATGGGGGCGGGCGTTTCGGAAGAATTATACAAGATCGTCTGTTACCTGTCAGAACATTTCCGCGGGCCGCTGGTCATCGATGCCGACGCGCTCAACGCCCTGGCGCGCTATGGCACCGCGCCGCTGCGCGGGCGCACGAACGTCGTCCTCACCCCGCACCTCAAAGAATTTTCCCGCCTGGCGGGCTGCTCGGTGGAAGAGGTGCGCGCCGGCGGCATGCAGATCGCGCGGCAGTTCGCCGCCGACCTGGGCGTCACTCTTCTCTTGAAGAGTAACACGAGCATCGTCACCGACGGAAAGCGCGCGGCACTCAACACAGAGGGCTGCCCCGCCCTGGCGCGCGGCGGCAGCGGCGACGTGCTCGCGGGCATCCTCTGCGCCATTCTGGCGCGCGGCGTCGCTCCCTTCGAGGGCGCGGCGGCGGCAGCGCACCTGCTCGGCAGGGCGGGGGTGCTGGCGGCGGAAAAGAGCAACGAATACAGCCCTCTCGCTTCCGACGTCATCGCCCATATCCCGCAGGCGATCACGCAGCTGATGCGCGGGCAGGCGTAAAGCCCGTCTGTTTGCAGGCGTAAAGCCCGTCTGTTTTTTGGCTTTGAAAAGGATATATCCCTTCGCCGCTTGGTTTTCCGAAAAAAAGGAAAGTCCTATGTCAGGCATAAAGGAGTGTTTCTCGCCGAAAGAAGCGTTTCTGTCCTTTCAAAAAAACTATGTCACGCATAACAAGGCGTCTTTCGCCGGAAGCAACGCCTTTTTGCCCTTCAAAAAAAGACCTATGTCAGGCATAAAGCGACACTTTTCCGCGGAGAAAACGCCTTTTGTCTTTCCAAAAAAAACCTGCAAACACCAAAGAAAAGCGCTCTCCCGATAGAGGAGAACGCTTTTTTGTTTTAGCCGCTGCGCGCGGCGCAGCCGAGGCTGATGAGCAGGGCGCCGTCCACTTTGCGCATGGTCGACTCCGGCAGGGTGCCGATGCGCTCTTTCAGGCGGCGCTTATCTAAGGTGCGGATCTGCTCGAGCAAGATCACCGAATCTTTTTGCAGCCCGTAGCTGCGGGCGGCGATCTCGATGTGCGTGGGCAGCCGCGCCTTGGTCATGCGGCTGGTCACGGCCGCTGCGATGACGGTCGGCGAATATTTGTTGCCGATATCGTTTTGTACCACGAGCACGGGCCGCACGCCGCCCTGCTCGCTGCCGACTACGGGGCTGAGGTCGGCATAGTACAGTTCCCCTCTGTGAATTTCCATACGTTGATCCCTCGTTCGGTTTCTTTTGAAGGCCCCTTTGCCGAGCTAAAACGGTTCGCCGTTTTTACCCGGTCATATCATCATATGTAACTCTGCGGCACAGCCGTTCGGGTCTTCCCCTATGGTTTGCCCCGTTGAAGGAAGTTTTATACCTTGCATGGGAAAGATATGCAAAAAGAGGCGCATTTTGCAAGCGGAGCAGGTCGAAGTCCTCACCCCGCGGCGAAGGGCGCAGGCGCAGGGCACAACAAGCGTAGATGGGGCAGAATGGCCCGCCCCGCCCGCCGTAGACGGGCGGGGCGGGTCAGAAATATTTTTCGCCTGTACGTTCTGTATAAAACGCGCCCCCTTCTGTGAAAAAATAGGATGCGTTTTGTGTGCGGAAGGGGGCGTTTTGGGGCGAAACAAATTTTGCCGCCAAATAGCTTTGCCTTTCTGCCGCCGATGTGCTATAATAGGTAAAAATTCTGCCGCCCTGCAAGGACAGGGAGCAGAAAAACTCTGCCGCCCGCAGAGCAAGCGGCGCAAAACGCCCCCCCGTGTGCGGCTGCGCAAGGCTGCACAAGAGAAAAGGGCACAAAAACCGCCCACCAAAGGTCGGGCGGCGAAAAATATAGGTTTGCAAATGCGCCTCGGCGCACCCCCATCAGAGAAAATTCGGAGAAAAACGCTTATGGAACTTTCCGCCTTGGTAGCGGACAACCCGCATTTTACCATCTTCGGCTATCCCATCTACTACTATGCCGTCATCATCGTCTGCGGCATCATCCTGGCGACGGTGGTGGTGGCGCTGCTGTTCAAGCGGCGCAACATCCCCACCGAGTGGGTGCTGGATCTCCTTTTATGCATCCTGCCCCTCGGCATCGTCGGCGCGCGCACCTTCTTCGTGCTCACCGACCCCTCGTCGGACATTACAGAGTGGTTTTCCACCTTCCGCGACGGCGGCCTTTCCATCATCGGCGGGGTCATCGGCGGTTCGCTGGGCGTGGTGCTGTTCTGCCTCATCCACAAGATCAATTTCTTCCGCGTGGCAGATTGCCTGGTGCCGGGCGTCATCCTCGCCCAGGCGATCGGCCGCTGGGGCAACTTCGTCAACCAGGAAGTGTACGGCGCCGAAGTCACCAACGAGGCGCTGCAGTGGTTCCCCTTCGCCGTGTTCATCGAAAAGACGGGCGAATGGCACTACGCCTTCTTCTTTTACGAGAGCATGCTCAACCTCGTCATCTTCGCGCTGCTGTTTGTATTGATGTGGAAGTTCAAAAAGAAGCCGAGCGGCCTCGCCCTTGCAGGCTACCTGTTCGGCTACGGCACCGTGCGCTCCATCATGGAGCCGCTGCGCGACCCGCAGTTCATCCTCGGCAGCAGCATGCCCATATCGCAGGTGATCGCCCTGGTCATGGCCTTCGGCGGCCTCACCCTCGCCATCTGTCTGCTCATTTGGAATTATAAAAAGTATGGCAGGCTGTTCGGCGCAGACGACGAGGCGGAAGGCAGCGCCGTGCTGCCCGTCTATTATACGGCGGAACAGCGCCGCAAGGCGGAAGAGGAGCGCCGCCGCCGGGAGGCCGCCCGCGCCGCCGTTAAAAAGCAGGGTCCGCCCGCACCTTCGCAGGCAGGCGGCACGGACGGGGCCGACGCCGCCCGGCAGCCGGAAGACGGGGAAGCCGCCCCGCAGGCGCAAGCCGACGCCCCTTCTCAAACAAATCAAACGGACGCGCCTCAGACAAAAGACGCCGCCCCGCAGGTGGGCAAAGGGGAGGAACAATAGCATGGCGCGCAACTTGACCCTCCTCACCGACTTATACCAGCTCACCATGATGAGCGGTTACTTCAAGAGCGGCAAGACGGAAGACGTCGCCGTGTTCGATTTGTTTTTCCGCCGCAACAACATCATCACCTATTCGGTGGCGGCGGGGCTGGAACAGGCGGTCGAGTACATCCGTTCCATCCGCTTCACCGAAGACGACATCGCCTACCTGCGCTCGCTGCACCTGTTCGGCGAAGACTTTTTAGAGTATTTGAAGGGATTCCGCTTCACGGGCGACGTGTACGCCGTGCCAGAAGGCACGCTCGTCTTCCCCGAAGAGCCCATCATCACCGTCAAGGCGCCCGTACTGGAGGCGCAGTTCGTGGAGACGGCGCTTTTGAACATCGTCAACCACCAGACGCTCATCGCCTCCAAATCGGCGAAGATCGCCTATGTCGCGCAGGGCGACAGCGTGATGGAGTTCGGCCTCCGCCGCGCCCAGGGCCCGGATGCGGGCGTGTACGGGGCGCGCGCCGCCGTCATCGGCGGCTGCACCTCCACCTCCAACGTGCTGGCGGGGCAGCTGTTCGGCATCCCCGTGGCGGGCACGCACGCGCACAGCTGGGTGATGAACTTCCCCTCCGAATACGAGGCCTTCAAGGCATACGCCGCCGTCTTCCCCGACGCCTGCATGCTGCTCGTCGACACCTACGACACCCTGCGCAGCGGCGTCCCCAACGCCATCCGCGTGTTTGAAGAGCTGCGGGCGGAAGGGCACGAGCCCGTCGGCATCCGCTTAGACAGCGGAGACCTCGCCTACCTTTCCAAGCGCGCCCGCAGGATGCTGGACGAGGCGGGCTTCCCGAACACCGTCATCTGCGCCTCGGGCGATCTGGACGAATACCTCATCGCCTCCCTCAAAAACCAGGGCGCAAAGATCGACCTGTGGGGGGTGGGCACCAAGCTCATCACCAGCGCCGATATGCCCTCTCTGGGCGGGGTGTACAAGCTCTCCTGCCTGTATCCCGCGGGCGGCGGCGAAGTTCCCAAGATCAAACTTTCCGACAATTCCGACAAGATCACCAACCCCGCCTTCAAAGACGTGTGGCGCATCTACGATAAAAAGACGGGCAAGGCGGAGGCGGACCTCATCGTCGTGCGCGGCGAAGTGCCCGACGAGAGCAAGCCCCTCACCATCTTCCACCCCAAAGAGACGTGGAAGCGCACCACCTTTACCGATTACACCGTCCGCCCGCTCACCGTGCAGGTCATCCGCGGGGGAGAGCTCGCCATGCCGCTGCCTTCCTTGGCCGACATCTGCGCCTACGCCGCGCGCGAAAAGGAGAGTTTCTGGGACGAATATAAGCGCAACGACAACCCGCATGTGTACAAGGTAGACCTGTCGCAGCGGCTGTTCGATATCAAAAATCAACTCATCGAGAGTATACGGGGGAGCCATGGCTAAAAAGTTTACCCAGCGCGAAGTAGAGCAGCTCATCGCGGGCATCCGCGAAGCGTACGAGATCAAGATCCGCCAGCTCAATTACCGCTTAGAGGGATTGACGGGCGAAAACCGCAGCCTGCGCGCCAGCCTCGCCGAGTATAAAGACCGCGAGGGCAAGGTGGGCAAGGCGATCGTCGCCGCCGAAGAAAAGGGCGAAGAGATCAAAGAATTTTACCGCATGTCCGCGCAGACGGAGTGGCAGACGCTGCGCCTGTTCGCGGATAAGTGGAAGGCGCTCGCCGCGCAGACGGAGGGGATCCTCCCGCAGGACGAGTCGGAAAAATACGCCCGCTATGCCGAAAATTTATCGGCGCTTTTGGGGAAGGAAGCTCCCTTTGCGGCGGCGGAAGAGTTCGCGGCGCAGCCGCCCGAAGCCCCCGCCCCCGCGGCGGAGGCGGAAGAACGGCCCGCCGAACCCTTCGACCCGAAGGCGGTCATCCAGAAATACGTCGAAGGGGAAGAAGATTCCGGCTTCAACCTCAGCGACGTCATCAACCCCAAGGGCAAGCTCGATCTGGAAAAGCTGTGCCGCAATCTGGGGCTGATGGACGAAGACAACGCATAAGGACAGTTCTATGAAAGTAACAAAAAAGGACCTGCTGCTGCTCGGCATCGTGTTTTTGGTGCTGCTGGCGGCAGACCAGATCACCAAGGCGATTGCCTTCGCCGTCATGGGCGAAAACGCGCCTGTCACCATGGTCATCCCCGGCTTTTTGGGGTTCAACACCGTCTTGAACGAGGGCATCTCCTTCAGTATCGGCGAGGGCGGCGAATGGACGCAGCCCATCGTCATCGCCATCACGGCGGTCGCGAGCATCGTCATCGCCGTGCTCATCTTCAAGATCCCCAAGCGCCGCCTGCTGCTGCGCTACGCGCTGGTGCTCATCTTGGCGGGGGCGGTGGGCAACCTCATCGACCGCATCGCCATGCAGGCCGTGCGCGATTTCATCTATATGAATTTCGGCTTCGTCGATTTCAGCAACAACGTCGCCGACCTCGAGATCACCGTGGGCGCGGTGATGCTGATCATCTGCTTGTTGTTCGTGGATGAAGAGGCCATCTTCCGCCCCGCCCCCAAAGAGTCCCCCGCGCAGGAAATGAAGGGCGAAGAGCCCCCCGCAGGGGGATTGAAGGAAGAAGAGCTCCCCGCAGAGGGCGGGGAAGTGTACGGGCAGGGCGAAGCCGCAGCGGGAACAAAAACGCTGCCCGCAGAAAATTCTTCTTCTGAAACGGAAGAAGGGCCGACGGAGAACGCTTCTTCCCAAACAGAAGAAAAATTCGCGGAGGATGTTTCTTCTGAAACGGAAGAAGAGCCTGCCTCCGCAGAAGCCGCCTCTTCCGGGGAAGGCGCAGACGGCGCTTGCGGAAAAGAAGCCGCCTCTTCTGCGGCGGATACGAAAGAAGGGAAAGGGGAGCCCCGGGCTCCGCAGGCAGGGCATGGAAACGCATGAACTGCGGGCGGCGGAAGGGGGGATGCGGCTGGACGTGTTCCTGTCGCAGCAGCTCTCCCTCACCCGCTCGGCGGCAAAAAAACTCATCGACGAGGGGCATGTGTCCGTCAACGGCGCGCCCGCCAAGGCGTCGCACGCCGTAGCGGCGGGGGAGAGGGTCACGGCCGATATCCCGCCCCCGCAGCAGCTCGATCTCACCCCGCAGGATATCCCCATCCGCATCGTCTATGAAGACGACGACATCGCCGTCATCGATAAGCCGCAGGGGCTCACCGTGCACGCGGGCAGCGGCAACCTCTCGGGCACGCTGGTCAACGCCCTGCTGTACCGCCTCAAAAGCCTCAGCTCCATCAACGGCGTGGTGCGCCCGGGCATCGTCCACCGCATCGATAAAGATACGTCCGGGCTTTTGGTCGTCGCCAAAAACGACGCCGCCCACCTCTCCCTTTCCGAACAGATCGCCCAAAAGACGTGCGCCCGCGAGTATCTCGCTTTGTGCGAGGGCATTTTCGGGCAGGACGAGGGGCGCATCCAAACGTATATCGGCCGCAGTCCTACCGATCGCGTCAAAATGGCGGTCGTGCCCGCCGAAAAGGGCAAGCTCGCCGTCACCAATTTCGACGTCGTCCGCCGCTACGCCGCGGGGTACACCCTCGTGCACTTCCGGCTGGAGACCGGCCGCACCCATCAGATCCGCGTGCATTGCCGCCACATCGGCCACCCCATCGTGGGCGACCCCGTCTACGGCAGCAAAAAACAGAAATTCAACCTCGAAGGGCAGCTGCTGCACGCCTGCCGCCTTTCGCTCACCCATCCCCGCACGGGCGAGCGCATGTGCTTTGAAGCCCCGCTCCCCCCGCACTTTACGCGGGTGCTCGATCTATTGGAAAAGCGGGAAGCACCCCCGCAGGAGGAACAGCCATGGAACTGAAAGGTCAGCTGATGGACGCCGCCGGCATGGAAAATACCTTCCGCCGCCTGGCGCATCAGGTCATCGAAGGCAACGACGGCACCGCCAACCTCGCCCTCATCGGCATCAAGACGCGCGGCGTGGTGGTGGCGCAGCGCATGCGCGCGTTTTTGCAGCAGATCGAGGGTTCGCCCGTGCCCATGGGCGAGTTCGATATCGCCCTCTACCGCGACGATTTGGGCGAAAATGCCGACATCGCCTTTTTGGGCAGCGAGATCGGCTTCGGCGTCGACGGCAAAGACGTGCTCATCTGCGACGACGTGTTCTACACCGGCCGCACGGTGCGCGCCGCCATCTCCGAGGTGATGCAGCTGGGCCGCCCGCGCTCCATCCAGTTTTTGGTGCTCATCGACCGCGGCCACCGCGAGCTTCCCTTCCACGCCGACTACACGGGCAAAAACGTGCCCACCTCCCGCAGGGAGGGCATCGCCGTCCGCTTTTTGGAGACTGACGGCGAAGACGCCGTGTATATTTACGATAAAAATTGAAGGGGAACCATCGGAGCGGCGGCGGCTCTTGTGTAGTTAGCCACGGCGGCTCTTGCATATTATACATACAACTATAACGATCGTTGGAGAATATCATCATGGAAAGAGGCCTCTTGACTCCCTTAAAAAAACTGCGCCGTCAGGTGTTTGTAGAGATGGCGCGCGTCGCCTTTGAAACGGACAAGGCGGAACTGCAAGACGCCGTCGAGGCGATCCCGTACAAGATCACCCCCGGCGACAAGCCGCTCTACCGCGAGAGCATCTGGCGCGAGCGCGCCATCTGTTCCGAGCGCGTGCGCCTGGCGATGGGGCTTTCTCTCCGCCCCGAAGACAAGCCCGTGCACGTCACCGCAGGCCTTCGCGCCAGCGACATCGCCGATAAATACTACGAGCCGCCCCTCATCCAGGTCATTCCCTCCGCCTGCGCCGCCTGCGAGCCGAACATGTACAAGGTGACGGACAACTGCCGCGGCTGCGTGGCGCACCCGTGCACCACCGTCTGCCCCAAGGGCGCCGTGTCCATCGTGAACGGAAAGTCGGTCATCGACCAGTCCAAATGCATCAAGTGCGGCAAGTGCAAGGCCGCCTGCCCGTACGACGCCATCGCCCACCGCACCCGCCCCTGCGCGGAGGCGTGCGGCGTCAAGGCCATCGAGTCTGACGAACTGGGCAGGGCGAAGATCAACCCCGATAAATGCGTCTCCTGCGGCATGTGCATGGTCAGCTGCCCCTTCGGCGCTATCGCCGATAAATCGCAGTTCTTCCAGCTCATTCGCGCCATCCGCAGGGGAGATAAGGTCGTCGCCGCCGTTGCGCCCGCCTATGTGGGGCAGTTCGGCGACAAGGCGACCCCCGGCAAGATCAAGGCGGCGCTGCTCGAACTCGGCTTTGCCGAGGTGTTTGAAGTGGCGCTGGGTGCAGACATGGGCGCCGCCATCGAGGCGGAGCACTACGCCGAACGGGTGGCGACGGGTCAGCAGCCCTTCATGCTCACCTCCTGCTGCCCCGCCTGGGCGATGCTCGTCAAGCGCTATTTCCCCGAATCGGCGGATAAAATTTCCCGCACCCTCACGCCCATGGTCGCCACCGCCCGCTCCATCAAGCAAAAATATCCCGACTGTCGGGTGGTGTTCATCGGCCCCTGCGCGGCGAAAAAGCTGGAAGCTTCCCGCCGCACCGTCCGCAGTGACGTAGACTTCGTCATCACCTTTGAAGAGCTGTCCGCCATGTTCGAGGCCAAGGGCATCGACCCCGAAGCGGTGGAAGCGCACAAGGGCATGCACGACGCCACGGGCGCAGGCCGCGGCTATGCGGTGGCGGGCGGCGTCGCGGGCGCCATCCAAAAGTGTATCGACGCCTATTACCCCGGCACGCAGGTCAATATCCAGCATGTAGAGGGGCTGGAAGATTGCCGCAAGATCCTGCTGTTGGCAAAATTGGGCAAGCTGAACGGTTCCCTCATCGAGGGGATGGGCTGCCCGGGCGGCTGCGTGGCGGGCGCGGGCACCAACATCGCCGTCGGCAAGGCGGCGGCGCTGGTGAAAAAGACGGTCGCCTCTTCCAGCGAACAGCTGCCGCCCAAAGAACTTGCCGAAGTGCGGTTGGAGTAAAATTTGCCGCTGCCGAAGTCGCCGCAGTGCGCTTCCGGCAAACGCCGCCGTTTTGGCTTTTTTTGAAGTTCTATTTGCGCCGGGAGTAAAATTTGCCGTTTCGGGCTTTTGAAGTTCCGTTTACGTCTGAAAATAAGACCTGCCCGCAAAACGCGGGCGCAGAAATTTGCATTTTATATAACAAAAGAACGCGGCGGGCACTTTGCCCGCCGCTTTGCCTGTCGCATGAAAAAATTTCCGTTTTCAACAAAATATTTTTAGATTTCCTATTGACAAACAAGATTTCTGTGGTAAAATAAAGGTAGAGATAAAAAAGAGGACATGGCTATGAAAAAATTATGTATGTAGTTTTATCTATGGTTATAGCGATGGGAACAAGTGCCGATTATACAGAAAACGGACGGCGTTGCTATGAACCGGGATGAATCGCTTTTTGCTTATGAAGACGATAGCTTTAATTCGGCTTGTCAAGCCACGGATGATTTGGATAGCGTAACGGCACAATGGTATACGTATTATAGATTGGATCGTCCTGATTTGGTTGAACAAGGGGGCTTGGGTTATAGCGTCAGTTTAATGCAATATACATATGAATATATAACATATTTTAGAGGGTCTGCTCATTTTGATCTCTTACCCAAAGATACGATTTATGTTGATAGCGAAAGAGATCATAAGGTCACGGCTATCAATATGAATTATACACACGATAGAACTCCACTTTTTGGATCAATTTCGTTTCAAATCAGTGGGTTTGGCGTTACTATCAACGCACCGGCTTTGAACGATACAGCAAGTGATACGGTAAATTTCTATTACTATGATTAAAATTCAGGAGGGTATATGAGTACAAAACTGTTGTTGTCGTCTATAGCGCTGCTGCTCATCGGCGTGATGGGGGTGATCGCCGCGGTAAACGGGGCGGTGTTCGGATATGTGCTGTGGGGGATCGGACTGGTCGGCGGCATTATTTTGCTGCTCGTCGGGCTGTTTTTGCCCCATAAATAGCGGGCAGGCGTACGGACGGAAAATGCAAAGTACAGAACACAAAAACGCGGCGGGCAAAGTGCCCGCCGCTTTGCGTTGCCGTTTGTTGTGTTCGCCGTTCGCCGTCAAAGGAATGCCGCCCGTCGTTTTGCACAAAAAAGGGCCGCTGCGGTGAACCTTTCGCTCAATTTCTGAAAAAAATTACGATAAATTTTCGTACAACTATTGATTTTTCCGCCGTTTTTCTTTATAATAGATGTAACCGGACGGAAGCGGACAAGCGTGCGCTTCGGTTCGGCAAAAGTACGGCCGCGGCGACAGCGCGCGGCAAGAGTAGGGGTCTATCATGGAAAAAAATTATCGGCAGATCATTGAAAACGGCAAGACCGCGCTCGGCATCGAGTTCGGCTCTACGCGCATCAAGGCTGTGCTCGTGGACGAGGACAACGTCCCCATCGCCTCGGGCAGCCACGACTGGGAAAACCGCCTGGAAAACGGCATCTGGACGTACACCCTCGAAGACATCTGGACGGGCGTGCAGGACTGCTACGTCAAGATGGCGGAGGACGTGCGCGCCAAGTACGGCGTCACCGTCAAGACGCTGGGCGCCATCGGCTTTTCGGCCATGATGCACGGCTATATGGTGTTCGACAAGGCGGGCGAGCTGCTCGTTCCCTTCCGCACCTGGCGCAACAACAACGCTGCCCCCGCGGCGGAACAGCTGACGCAGCTGTTCAACTATCATATCCCCGCCCGCTGGTCGGTGGCGCACCTGTATCAGGCCATCCTCAACGGCGAAGAGCACGTCAAGGATATCGACTTCCAGACCACCCTCGAAGGGTATGTGCACTGGAAGCTGACCGGCCGCAAGGTCATCGGCATCGGCGAGGCGTCGGGCATGTTCCCCATCGCCGCCGGCACCCGCTGCTATAACCCCGCCATGCTCAAACAGTTTGACGAGCTCATCGCCCCGTACGGGCTTCCTTTCAAGGTGGAAGATATTTTGCCCGAAATTTTGGTCGCAGGCGAAGAGGCGGGCAGGCTGACCGAAGAGGGGGCAAAACTGCTCGATCCTTCCGGCAATTTGCAGCCGGGCATTCCCTTCTGCCCGCCCGAAGGCGATGCGGGCACGGGCATGGTGGCCACCAATTCCGTGGCGCCGCGCACCGGCAACGTCTCCGCGGGCACGTCCGTGTTTGCGATGATCGTTTTGGAAAAGGAACTTTCCAGGCCGTATGACGAGATCGACCTCGTCACCACCCCCGTGGGCGACCCCGTGGGCATGGTGCACTGCAACAACTGCACTTCCGACCTCAACGGCTGGGTGAACTTGTTCGACGAGTTCGCAAAGCTGGCGGGCGTCGAGATCGCTAAGCCCGATCTGTACAATATGCTCTATTTCTGCTCCGAAAAGGGGGATAAAGACTGCGGCGGGCTGCTCGCCTATAACTACGTCTCCAACGAGCACATCACCAAGGTAGATGCCGGCAGGCCGATGTTCGTGCGCACGTCCGAAAGCAACTTCAGCCTCGCCAACTTCATGCGCGCCCACCTGTTCGCGTCGCTGGGCGTTCTGAAAGTCGGGTGCGACATCATGCTCAAAGAAGAGGGCGTCCGCCTGGATGCCATCACCGGGCACGGCGGCCTGTTCAAGACCGAACGCGTCGGCCAAAGCTATCTCGCCGCCGCCATCAACGCGCCCGTCACCGTCATGAAGACGGCAGGGGAAGGCGGCGCCTGGGGCATCGCCATCCTCGCCAACTACGTCGTCACCAAAGAACCGGGCGAGTCGCTGCAAGATTACCTCAACAACAAAGTCTTCGCCGGGCAGGAGGGCGTCACCCTCGCCCCCGACCCCGCCGACGTTGCAGGGTTTGAAGAGTTTGCAAAGAGGTATGTGAAGGGTCTGCCCATCGTGCGCGAAGCGGTCAAAGACATGTAAAACCGCGTATAGCGGCGCATCTTTCCGCTTTCTATCGCCTGCGCGCGGCGGTCATGTATTTCTGTATACACTCCTTTGCGCTTGGCTCATAAATCAGAAATCTGCACCGCTCTCCACGGTTTTACTTTGGGCAGCGGGGAGGGGTAAAAGGGGTTCACAAAAACCTCGCCGCGTTGGCGGCTGCGGTTTTTCGTGATTGGAGAGACAACCCGACGTTCGCCGCTTGAAAAGCGGCTCTGCGTCCGGTTTTCTCTCGGCGTCGCGCCTTTAGGGGCTCACGGTTTATAAACGCGCGTCGCCTTCACTCTTTCCGCGTGCAGCTCCCCGCTGTAGGGTGAAAAAGGCAAAAGCGTGGTTTTGCCTTTTTCGAGTATTGATGAAGCGACAGAGAGTTGCGGACAGTCCCGCGCGGCAAGCGCGCGGGTACCCGCCCCATCCTTGCCTTCCCCCTAGGGGGAAGGTGTCATTCGGAACGAATGACGGATGAGGGGCGTCCGCCCCTGTCACCCTGAGCGAGCGCAGCGAGTCGAACGGGTCTTGTGCGCAAGCGCATCCGCAAGCGGCGCTTTTGCCGTATCCGGGCGCCAAAGCAGTTTTCAGCAACAAAAAAACAAACATATAGGAGATCATGTATATGTTAGAAGAATTGAAGCAAAAGGTATTACAGGCAAACCTCGATCTGGTCAAGCATCATCTGGTGCTGTTTACCTGGGGCAACGTCAGCCAGATCGACCGCGCCAGCGGCCTCGTCGTCATCAAGCCCAGCGGCGTTTCGTATGACGACATGACCGCCGACGATATGGTCGTCGTCGATTTAGACGGCAAGGTCGTAGACGGCAAGCTGCGCCCTTCCAGCGATACGCCCACCCATATCGAGTTCTACAAGGCGTTCCCCAACGTGGGCGGCGTCACCCATACCCATTCCACCTTTGCCACCGCCTGGGCGCAGGCGGGCAGGGATATCCCTTTCTACGGCACCACCCATGCCGACTATTTCTACGGCGATATCCCCTGCGCCCGCTCGCTGACGCAGGCCGAGATCGAAGGGGAGTATGAAAAGAATACCGGCCTTGTCATCATCGAGCGCTTCAAAAAGGACGGCCTCGATCCCATCGAAGTGCCCGGCGTGCTCATCAAAAGCCACGGCGTGTTTGCCTTCGGCAAAGATGCCGACGGCTCCGTCTACAACGCCACCGTCATCGAAGAAGTCGCCAAAATGGCCTTCATCACCGAGCAGGTCAATCCCAAAGTGCAGCGTGCCGATAAATTCATGATGGATAAGCATTACCTGCGCAAGCACGGCAAAAACGCCTACTATGGGCAGGGTTCACACAAATAATTTTGAGCTGACAAAATTATTTGTCGTGATTTGAAGAAAACCCCATTGACCGCCCTTTGGGCGGCGCAATCGGAGTTTTCCTCGGCTGTGCGCTTTTAGGGGCACGCCATTATAAAATGCGCACAGCCTTCACCTTTCCTGCGAAAGCCTTACGGCAAATTGGGTGCGCTGGCGCAAAAATGTGATTTTGCTTGCGCGAGTCTTGTTTTGAAGCGACCTCAATTTTACATTCTACATTCTACATTCTACATTTTATATTCCCGCGCGGCGAGCACGCGGGTGCGCCCCTGTCACCCTGAGCGAGCGAAGCGAGTCGAACGGGTCTCTGAAAAAAATACCACCCTTGTCATTTCGACCGAGGGAACGAACGTAGAGAGTGACCGAGTGGAGAAATCTTGCGCGCAAGCGCATCCGCAAGCCGCGCCTGCCGCTCCTCTTCCCAAAAATCTCGCTGCGCTGCGATTTTCGGGAGGCCTAAAAATGCGCAGTCGAAGGATCTCATGTTTAAATGAAAAGTGTAAAATGTAGAATTTTGGATGCGTTTAAAAATGATCCTTTTATCTCTCCGCAATTTTACATTCTAAATTTTACATTTTAAATTTTATATCGGCGGCTCCGCCCAACGGCACATTCAAATTAAAAAAATTTTTCGAGGTAAATAAAATGAAAGAAAAAATCGTCTACTGGATCACAGGCTCTCAGACGCTGTACGGCGCCGACGTGTTGGAGCACGTCGCGCAGCACTCCGAAGAGATGGCAAACTACGTCAACGAGCATATGCCCGTCACCGTCAAGTACCTGACCACCTGCAAGAGCTCCGACGAGATCGAAGCGGCGGTCAAACAGGTCAACGCCGACGACGACTGCATCGGCATCATCACCTGGTGCCACACCTTCTCCCCGGCGAAGATGTGGATCCGCGGCCTTTCCAAGCTGCAAAAGCCCATGTGCCACTTCGCCACCCAGTACAACGAAAAGCTGCCGTACGACACCATCGACATGGACTTCATGAACGAGAACCAGGCGGCTCACGGCGACCGCGAATTCGGCTACATCGTGGCGCGCCTGCGCATGGACAATAAGGTGATCGTCGGCTATTATAAGGACGAACAGGCCCTCAAAGAGCTGGCTTCCTGGTGCAAAGTCGCCGCCGGCTACGCCTTCTCCAAAGAGCTCAAGGTCTGCCGCTTCTCCGACAACATGCGCGACGTCGCCGTCACCGAGGGCGACAAGGTGGAAGCGCACATCGACCTCGGCTGGCAGGTCGATTACTATCCCGTGGGCGATCTTGTCGACTATATCGACGTCGTCACCGACGCCGAGGTGGACGCTTTGATGGCGGAATATGCCCAAAAGTACACCATGGCCACCGACCGCATCGACGTCGTGCGCGAACAGGCGAAGTACGAGATCGCCATCGATAAATTCTGCAAAGACAAGGGCGGCTATATCGGCATCGTCGATCACTTCGGCTCGCTGCACGGCATGAACCAGCTGCCCGGCCTCGCCATTCAGGACCTGCAGGGCAAGGGCTACGGCTTCGGCGCCGAAGGCGACTGGAAGATCGCGGCGCTGGGCGCCACCATGCAGTATATGGCAGGGCAGAAGGGCACGGGCCTGATGGAAGACTACACCTACGACCTCGCCGACGGCCTCTGCCTGGGCGCGCACATGCTGGAAGTATCCCCGCAGTTCGCCGCCACCAAGCCCGAGATCCAGGTGCACCCGCTCGGCATCGGCGGCAAGTCTGACCCCGCCCGCCTCGTGTTCGAAGGCATCTCCGCGCCCGAAGCCATCGCCGTATCCATGATCGACATGGGCGATCGCCTGCGCCTCATCGTG
Source organism: Candidatus Borkfalkia faecavium (assembly GCA_019114755.1). Lineage (GTDB taxonomy): Bacteria > Bacillota > Clostridia > Christensenellales > Borkfalkiaceae > Borkfalkia > Borkfalkia faecavium. Next base: position 28,692 of record DXEW01000034.1, on the reverse strand, counting down.
CAGAAGATCGAGCTGGTCAAGTACCCGCACAAGATGCCCAACCTGCCCGTCGGCGGCCTGATGTGGAAATATCAGCCCAACTTCAAAGAGGGCGTGGCAGCATGGATCTATGCGGGCGGCGCGCACCACACCGTCGTCTCGTCGCAGATCACCGCGCAGGAAATGGTAGACCTCGGCAACATGTGGGGAATCGAGGTCGTCCTCATCGACGAAAACACCAAGATCGAGCAGTTCAAAAAAGACCTGCAGTGGTCGGATATCGTCTGGAAGCGCAAATAATTTGCTATGATCCGGAAGGGGGCGGCGCCGCTGCCCCTTTCTTCGTTCGCGAGGCTGTTTATCCTGTCATCCTAAGGAGCGCCTTTCCTGTCATCCTGAGCGAGCGAAGCAAGCCGAAGGATCTCTGAAAACGAATACCCACCTTGTCATCCTAAGCGCCAGTCGAGGGATCTTGTCTGGAACGTTAAAGCCGTTCCGAACACGGCAAAAAATGTAGAATGGTAAATTATGGAAAGAAAATAAAATACTTTTTTAACCATCCTCAATTCTACATTTTACATTCTACATTTTACATTTTTTCTTGATGCGGTTTTTTCAAACACCAATTCAAAGTCATATCATTTGAAGATTTACAAGCCTATGTTATACCGTAAATACATCTTCGGCGATACCGCCGCTTATTATGTACAGATGCAGGGCTTCGGCACGGGGCTGTGCCTGCTGCCTGTCTCCGTTTCCGCCGACCCCGACGAGCTCTCCTGCGACAGCATGGTGCAGGTCTCCCTGCGCGGGGCGTATAACCTCGTCGACTACACGCAGGGCGTCACCATGCGCAACATGTCGTCCGTGCTGCTCACGATCGCGGAGCAGCGGCGGGAAGGGGATACCGTCGTCACCCGCCTTGCCGACGGGCAGGGCAACGAATATATCCACACCCTCGCTTACGACGCCGCTACGGGGGTATTCTGCATCTTCGTCGAATACCAAAACCACACGGGCAAAGAGCAGGTGCTGGAAAGCCTGCAGAGCTTTTCCCTCAGCGGCATCTTCGCCCCCTCCGCGGGCAGGATAACGGACGAAGGCCTCAAGCTCGTCCGCATGACCAGCGCCTGGAGCCGCGAATGCCGCCTCAAGGAAGACGAGTTCTGCGACCTCGGCTTAGACATGAGCTGGGGGCGCTACGGCGTCAAGGCCGAGCGCTTCGGCCAGGTGGGCAGCATGCCGAACCGCGGCTGGTATCCCTTCGCCGCCCTCTGCGACGAGGGGAGCGGCTTCATCCTCGCCGCCGCCATCGAAGCGCCGTACAGCTGGCAGATGGAGGTGTATAAGGAGAAGGAGACCTGCGCCCTCTCGGGCGGGCTCGCCGACCGCGAGTTCGGCCATTGGTACAAGCGCATCGGGGCGGGGGAAAGCTTTTGCACCCACCGCGCCTTTGTGCGCGTCCGCTTCGGCTCCCTCGAAGACGCCTGCAACGACCTTCTGCGCTATCAGGACGCCCGCCTGTGCCTTCCCGCAAGCGAAGAGAACATGCCCGTCCTCTTCAACGAATACTGTACCACCTGGGGGGTGCCGAGCGAAGAGAACATCGCTTCCATCCTCCGCGCCGTCGAGGGCATCCCCTTCGACTATTTCGTCATCGACTGCGGCTGGTACAAGCCGGACGACTGCGGCTGGTGCAACGCCACGGGCGATTGGGAGCAGAACAAAGAGCTGTTCCCCCGCGGCATCGGCGCCGTCGCCCAAATGATCCGAAGCCGCGGCATGCTGCCGGGGTTGTGGTTCGAGTTCGAGGTGGCGGGGCGAGACAGCAAGGCATTCCGCAAACCGGAAATGCTCCTCTCGCGCGACGGCGTCACCCTCACCAGCAAAAACAGGCGCTTTTTCGACCTGCGCAAGCCCGCCGTGCAGGCGTACATACAGGAAAAGATGTGCGATTTTCTGCGCGAAAACGGCTTCGGCTATATCAAGATCGACTACAACGACAACTACGGCATGGGCTGCGACGGGGCGGAAAGCCTCGGCGAGGCGGGGCGGCAGGTGGCAGAAGAGAGCCTTTCGTGGCTTGACAGGCTGGAAGCGGCGGTGCCGGGCATCGTCATTGAAAACTGCTCTTCGGGGGGCTCCCGCATCGAGCCGCTGCGCATGAGCAAGGTGTCGATGTGCAGCTTTTCCGACGCGCACGAATGCAACGAGATCCCGCTGGTCGCCGCCAACGTCTCCCGCGTCGTCCCCGCGCGGCAGAGCCAGATCTGGGCGGTCATCCGCGAGGGCGACTCCATCGACCGCATCGTCTGGTCGATGACGGCGGCGATGTTCGGCCGCATCTGCGTCTCGGGCGATGTGCATAAGATCGGCGCGGCGCAAAAGGCGAAGATCCGCGAGGGCATCGAATTCTACAACGCCGTCAAAGAGGTCGTCCGCACGGGCAGCATCGCCGAAATATACTGCGACGTCAAGTACTACCGCGACCCGCGCGGCTGCCAGCTGTACAAAAAGGTATCGGCGGACGGCAGGCGCATGCTGCTGCTGGCGCACTTTTTCCGCCGCCCCTACGCGCGGGCGGAGGCAGACGTTTCCGGCTGGCGCCTGGCGGGGGCATATACCACGCTTGACTTTTCGCTGCAGGGGGGCGCTCTGCGCTTTTCGCCCAAGTCCGAATACACGGCGGGCGCCTTTTTGTTTGAAAAGAGCGAATAGGGCGGCGCGCATATCGATTTGAGGAGGAAGGGGATATGGCAAGAGCGGAGCGCACGGTCAAAGGCGACTTCCAAACTATTGTAAAGACCTTGCACGACGCCGTGATGAACGGCAGCATGTCCGCCTCGTTTGAAGAAGAGAGCGTCCTTTCGGGCGAGGGATACGAGTGCGTGGTGCGCGTGTACGAGCGCTACAGTTGGTTTGGATCTAACCGCGTCAGCATGGCGGTCACGGTGGCGGGTTCCAACGGCGTATATAAAATTTCCGCCATCACGGCGGGAGGCAGCCAAGCGACCTTTTTCAAGGTCAACACCGTCGGCGAAGAGAACTTTTTGTCGACCATCGTCGGCGCCATGAACAGCCTGTAAGCGCGCAAAAGTGCGGCGCGGGCAAAACAAAGCAGAACAAAGCAAAACAAAAGCGGGCGCCCTCCCTTGCGGAAGGGCGCCCGCCGCTGCGTTTTCCTGTCTTTTTGCGCGCAACTGCCTTGCCGCAGGTGCTCAGTTTGCCGCATTTTTCTTCGCATCTTCCTCGCGGAGCCACTGCTTTTTCTTGCGGGCGTAGAGGGGGATGCTCACGGCGAGGTAAATAAGGTACAGGCAGCCGAAGCCTATGGCGCCCGCGTACAGCCCGCTTTGCAGCATGCTCCGCAGGCGGACGGTGGCGGAGGTCTGCAGGTCGGGCGCATAGCGGATAGAGCATACGCCCCATGCTTCGTCGGCTTCGATCTGTTCCACGCCGCCCTGCAGCTTAGGGTTGCGGGCCAAAAGCTCATGCGTCTTTGTTCCTTCTTCTGTCACCGCCTCGTAACTGTATTCGTAGACGGTCACATAGAGGCCGTCCTCCCGCTCTTCATAGTTGTAGTAAGCGAGCAGCTCTGCGGGCGCTTCCGCAAAGCGGTACACGAGGGCGCAGCGGTCAGCCTCGCCTTCTTGCGGCTCCTCTTCGGAGACGAGCTCGTGGGCAAAGTCTGCAAACAGTTCGCTCTCTTCGGCAAAGGCTTCCATCTCCTGCACGGTATCGAACGTGTTCGTCTTGTCGCCTTCTATATAGACGGTCACGTTGGCGGCGAGTACGAAAAGGAAGGGGCATAGCAGGATGGCCGCTGTCGAAGGCAGGGCAAACAGCCACACGGGCAGGAGCGAGCGGCGCCGCATCGCCTTTGCCCGTTCGGGCGGCACCGATCCCGCCGCCACCGCCGCCTGCACCGCCTTATTTTTGCGCGCGGCGCGGGCGACGGCATAGATGACGGCTGCCGCAGCCGCAAACAGCAGCGCCGCGGCCGTTCCCGCGAGCAGGGCGTCTTCCAAGTTCAGCCCCGTATGCACGGGCGCGAAGGCGTGCGGAAAGATGAAGCCGAAGGCGGCGATGTCCGCCAGCAGCAGCCAGAACAGCGAACTGTCCGCCGCGCGCAGCAGCTTCGCCTGCCCCGCGCTCTCCGCCTCGCCGCCGGCGGCAAAGCGGATGCGCCGCACCATCACCGCCGCCGTTACCGCCGAGGCGGCGATGGGGATCAGCCCCACAAAAAAGCCGATCAGGCTTTCCAGCGCCCCGCAGCCGACGGCGAGGGCGAGGATGATGCCCAGCACCGTCAGCCCGCCGCAGATGCAGCAGGCGGCAAACAGGTCGGCGCGCTGTTTTTCCAGCAGCCGCGCCATCGCCTTTTCGCGCTTGGCGCTCGTCGCTCTTTCGCTCTCCGCGGGGGCGATGCGCTGCCCGCGGGCGATCTCGTCGCAGGTCACGCCGTACAGCTCGGCGAGGGCGGGCAGCATAGAGATGTCGGGGCTGCTCACGCCCGTCTCCCAGTTGCTCACCGTCTTGTTGGAAACGCCCAAAAGCTCCGCCGCTTCCGCCTGCGTATATCCCTTTGCTTTTCTCAGGGCGGCAAGGAACCCGCCCACATCCGTCTTCGTCATTGTCTGTTCACCTCTTGTCGTTCTTCGCCGAACATTTTACCATATGCGGGATATGTTTTCAAGGCAGAAGGGGCGTATTTTGCTCCCAAGTTTTAGGAATCTCTCTGAAAATCGGGCAAAAGCCGCCCAAAAAGGGCGCCGCAAAGCGGGCAAGGCCGCCCGTCCGGGTCTCTCTTCAAAAAACGTCCGTTCGGGCAAAACAAAAAGCGGGCGCCCTCCCTTGCGGAAGGGCGCCCGCTCGGACGTCGGTGCCCCGAAAGTGCGCTCATTGAACAGGGGGAGCCTGATTTTCCGCATACGACTTGAACAGCGCATCCCAGGCTGGGAACTTGCGCCGCAGCGAGACGGGCCTGCCGCTCTGGTCGATAAAGCAGTGGGCGCTTTTGCCCTTTGCGCGCAGGGTGCCGGAGGCGGCATCCCGCATCTCGTATTCCAGCTCGAACTTCACCCCCGTATAGCGGGTAAGCCGCACGGTTATCTCCACCGTTTCGGGGAAGCGCGTCATCGACTTGTATTCGCACTCCACCGACAGCACGGGGCTCAAAACGCCCTCTCTTTCCATGGCGTCGTAGCCGAGCCCCATCTGCTCCAGCATATCCACCCGCGCCTCTTCCATCCAGCGGATGTAGTTGGAGTGGTGCACGATCTTCATGGTATCCGTCTCGTAATACTGCGCCTTGTGGCGGTAGGGCAAAAAGTTCATTCATTCCTCCTTCGGGCGGCGGCTCTTTATTTTTTGGAAGCACCATGCGCCCTTTTGGCTTGGTTATGTCTCTTCTGCCATTATACCACCCGAAAATTTTTCTGTCAATGCAAAATTTTCGCATTTCGGTTGACCTTGCCCCGCGGTTGTGCTACAATTTTAAGTATGGAAAACGTGACAGATATCTGCAAATTGTCTGAAAAGTTCGGCATTCATGCCGAGTATAAGCAGGAAGGGGGCTTTCCCTCCTTTCTTTCCCGCATGCAGGGCAAAGATGTGATGGTGCTGTGCGACTTGAACACGCAAATCTACGCGCAGCCCATGCTCGGCTCCCTTCGCGCCGCGGGCGTCAAGGCGCGCCTGTTTGTGCTGGAAGAGCGCGAACCCGTCGCCGACGAAAAGACGTGCGCCCGCGTCTCCTCCGCCATCGGTGGCAGCGATTATGTGCTCGCCGTGGGCGCCGGCACCCTCAACGACATCGCCAAATACACCACCTTCCATTTGGGGAAGAAGTGCGGCGTGCTCGCCACCGCCGCCAGTATGGACGGCTTCACCTCGGGCGTCACCCCGCTCATCAAAAAGGGGTTCAAGATCACCGAAAACGCCCAAACGGTGTCGGATATCCTCATCGACTTCGATATCCTCTGCGCCGCGCCCCGCATCATGACGGGCGCGGGCATCGGCGACATCCTCGCCAAGTTCTGCTGCCTCACCGACTGGAAACTTTCGCACCTTCTGACGGGCGAGGAGTATGACGAAGAGGCCGCTTCGCTCATGCGCACGGCGCTCTCCGCCTGCGTCGACAACATCGGCAGCATCACCGCCTGCGGAAGAGAGGGGATCGACAGCCTGATGCGCGCCCTGCTCATCTCCGGCTACGCCATGGTCATCGCCGGCAATTCCCGCCCCGCCAGCGGCGCGGAGCACCACATGTCGCACTTTTTAGAGATGGACTTTCTGCGCCGCGGCCAGCCCATCCCCCTGCACGGGGTCAAGGTGGGGCTGGGCACGATGGTGTCGCTGCACATGTACCACCGCCTGCAAACGATCCCGCAGGCGTTCCCCGGCAAAGAGGCGGCCGTCTCGCTTGCCGAAGCGCTCCCCGACTCCGCGTGGGTGGGGGAGGTGCTCTCTTCCCTCGGCTGCCCCACCCGCTTTTCGCAGATCGGCGTTTCGGCGGATACCGTGCGCGATATGCTCTTCAACTGCTATAAGATCCGTGACCGCTTCACCGTCATGACCTTATACAACAAGTACGGGCTGATGGCAGGGGCGGCGGACGAGCTCATGTCGCTCTTCTACTGAGGTACAGCATGATCACAGGCGTTTCCACCTCCTCTCTGTTTTTGCGGGAAATGAACGAAGACGCGCTCTCCGTCCTCAGCGGGCTGGGCGTGCGCGCCACCGAGGTCTTCCTCACCACCTTTTCCGAATATACCGAAGAATTTGCCCGCCTGCTCGCCGAGCGGAAGGGGAATTTGTTCGTCAATTCCGTGCACATCTTAAATACCGAGTTCGAGCCGCAGCTGTTCGGGCAGCACCCGCGCGCCAAGGCGGACGCCTTCCGCCTGCTGCACGGGGCGATGCGTTCGGCGCACATCTTCGGGGCGGGGCGCTACACCTTCCACGGCACCACGCGCCTCAAGCGCAACGCCGCCCCCGCGGACCCTGAAAAGCTCGCCCCCGCCTTTGCCGAGATCATGGCGGCCTGCGCCGAGCACGGCGTGCGCCTGTGCCTGGAAAACGTGCACTGGGCGCTGTACAACCGCCCGGGGCTGTTTGCGCCCCTGCGCCGCCTCTGCCCCGACCTTTTGGGCGTTTTAGACGTCAAGCAGGCGCGCCTCTCCTGCTGGCCCTATCAAATGTACATCAAGGATATGGAAGGCTGCATCTCGCACGTCCACCTCTCCGACGTTGACGAGCGCGGCAATATCTGCCTGCCGGGGCAGGGCACCTTCGACTTCGAAGAGTGCCTGCGGCGGCTGAAAGACGCCGGCTTTGACGGCGCCGCCCTCATCGAGGTGTATCCCAAAGACTACGGCGATTATACAGAGCTCAAGCGCTCCTGCGACTATTTGGACGAGCTCATCTATAAGATCGGCTGAAACGTGCGGCTTCCCTGCGGGGGAGCCGCTTTTGCCGCCCGCAAAATGTGCGGAATTTGTCAAAAAGTGTAAGAATTTTCCGCAAGCGGTTGCCTTTGTTAAAAACTTGTGATAAAATAGAGTAGAAGCGGTGGCGGAGAGCGTTTCGCTGCCCGTTCGCGGCGTCCGCCGCGGCAAAATAAATCGTTGCCCGCCGCTCGTGCGGGAAAGAACAGGGGATATTGCCCGCCGTTTGTGCGGGGAATAGATATTACACTTACCGGAGGTTTTCTGATGACTGAAAATCAAAACACCGAACAGCCGCAGGTCGAAGAGCCGGCAGGCGGCGAAGCGGTCGTCACCGTGAACAACAAGGGCTTCCTCGGGGCGGTGGACAACTACTTCGGCATCACGAAGATGAAGTCTTCCTTCAAGACGGAGATGCTCGCAGGCCTGACCACCTTCATGACGATGGTGTACATCCTCATCGTCAATGCCGACATGTTCTCCGCGTTAGAGCCGGCGTACGGCGTCACGTTCGGCGCGGCGTACATCTTCACGGCGATCGGCGCCATCATCGGCACCATGCTGATGGCGTTTTTGGCCAAGCTCCCCTTCGCGCAGGCGCCGGGCATGGGGCTCAACGCCTTCTTCGTGTACACGGTCTGCTTCGGGCTGGGCTATACCTATGCCAACGCTCTGCTCATCGTGCTGTGCTCGGGCGTGCTGTTCCTCATCCTGACCATCGTCGGCGCGCGTAAAATGATCGTGCGCGCGGTGCCGGAGGCCATCCGCATCGCCATCCCCGCGGGCATCGGCCTGTTCATCGCCTTTGTCGGCTTGCAGAATGCCGGCATCGTGGCGCTGGATGCGAGCACCAAGGTCACGCTCATTTCCTTCAACCTCTTGAACTTCACTGTTTCCGGCGCAGCCATGATCAAAGCCGCCATGGCGATCGTGTCGCTGCTCATCATCGCCATCCTCGCCAAGCTCAAAGTCAAGGGCGCCATGGTGTTCGGCATCATCGGCAGCGCGCTCCTGTACTACGCCTTCCTCGGCATCGGCCTGGCGGCGGGTTCCGACTCCTGCAAGGCCGTGTTCGACGAGATCGAATTCAACAACCCCCTGCAGGCGTTCGTCGATTTCGGCACCGTCTCTTTCGGCAAGGCGTTCACCGAAGGCTGGCAGAACATCGAAGCGAGCCAGATCTTCGACTTCATCGCCACCCTCGTCGCCTTCGCCATGGTCGATATGTTCGATACCATCGGCACGCTGATGGGCACCTGCCAGGCGGCGGGCAAAGAGAGCGGCCTGCTCGACGAAACGGGCGAGGTCAAAAACATCCAAAAGGCGCTGCTGTGTGACTCCATCGCCACCTGCACGGGCGCCATCTGCGGCACTTCCACCGTCACCACCTTTGTCGAGTCCTCTTCGGGCGTCGCCGAGGGCGGCAGGACGGGCTTCACCGCCTTCGTGGTGGGCGTGCTGTTCATCATCGCCATGTTCTTAAGCCCCATCGCCGCGCTCATCCCGCAGTGCGCCACGGCGGGCGCGCTCATCTACGTGGGCGTATTGATGATGGGCAACGTGGTCAATATCGACTGGAAAGACCCCGCAGCCGCCGTTCCCGCCTTCCTCACCATCGCCGTCATGAGCTTCACCTATTCCATCTCTTACGGCATCGCGGCGGGCTTCATCTCCTACACGATCATCAAGCTGTGCACGGGCAAAGTCAAAGACATCAGCCCCGTCACCGCCATCCTCACGCTCGTGTTCCTGTTTACGTTCTTGTTTACGCACTAAAAGGTTCACAAATTTTGTTTCAAGCTGATGAAACAAAATTTCGTGATCAGAAGACAACCCCGCGGGGCGCCGTTCGGCTAGCCGCGGGGTTTTCCTCGCCGCCTCGTCGCTGGCAAGGCGCCGTGGCAGACGGCGCGCTATGCTTGCCGCCTTGCCCGCAGCGCCTGCCGCTCTTCTTCCCAAAAATCTCGCTCCGCTGCGATTTTCGGGAACCCTGTTTGTTTTCAGGGCACACCTTTATCAAAATGCCGCGGCTTCACCTTTCCCCGTGCAGCTCCTCGCTGTAGGGTGAAAAAGGCAAAAGTGTGATTTTGCCTTTTTCGAGTATCGTTTTAAATCATCCTCAATTTTACATTCTACATTTTACATTCTACACTCTCCATTCGCGCCGCGCGGTCGGGCGCAAATGGTCTTGCCCGCCTCCGCCTTTTCCTCCTTCCTGCAAAGAAAAATTTTCGCAATTTTCGTTCGGCGCTTTCTTTTTTGCAGCGGATATGGTATAATGGTCGTAACACCAAGGAGGTTTTTCGGCAATGATCGAGCGCTATATCGATGCGGCATTGGGCAAAACGCGGGCAGACGTCGTGTTAAAGAACGGCAGGGTGCTCAACGTATTCACGGGCGAAGTGCAGCGGGGGGATATCGCCATCGCCGGCGGCAAGATCGTCGGCGTCGGCAGTTACGAGGGCGAGCACGAATACGACATCGGCGGCAAGATCGCCGTTCCCGGGCTCATTGACGCGCACGTGCATATCGAAAGCTCGCAGCTCTCCCCCGAAGAGTTCGCAAAGCTGGTCGTGCCTTGCGGCACGACGACGGTCATCGCCGACCCGCACGAGATCACCAACGTCTGCGGCATCGACGGCGCGCGCTATATCGCCGAGGCTTCCAAAAACACGCCCCTCAACGTCAAGGTCATGCTGCCCTCGTGCGTGCCCGCCACCGCGTTTGAGACCAGCGGCGCCGTCATCGGCGGCGACGATACGCAAAAATATCTGCAGGAAGACTTCATCTTCGGGCTGGGCGAGTTCATGAACTACCCCGGTGTCATCGGCAAAGATCCCGAAGTGATCAAAAAATTAGAGGCGGCGCGCGCTTTGGGCAAGATCGTCGACGGCCACGCCCCCGAAACGAGCGGCGAAGGGCTGAACGCCTACATCGCCGCGGGCATCACCACCGACCACGAGTGCGCCTGCGCCGACGAGGCGGAAGAAAAGGTATCCAAGGGCATGTACGTCCACCTGCGCGAGGGCTCCGCCACCCGCAACGTGGCGGAAAACTGCCGCGCGGTCACGGCGGCCAACCTGCGCCGCTTCCTCTTCTGCACCGACGACCGCCACGCCGCCGACCTGAAGGCGAACGGCCACCTCGATAACGCCCTGCGCGTCGCCGTGCGGGCGGGCATGAACCCTGTCTGGGCGGTCATCGCCGCCACCCTCAACGCCGCGGAATGCTATGGTTTGAAGGGGAAGGGAGCCATCGCACCCGGTTACGACGCAGACATCGCCGTGTTCGACGATTTAGAGCATTTCCGCTGCACGCTGACCGTCATCGGCGGCAAGGCGGCGGCAATGGACGGCATCCCCCTGTTCGAAACGGGCGCGCCCGCCCTTCCCGAAGCGGTCAAAAACACCGTGCGCGTCGGGCAGGTCCCGCCCGAACGCTTCCGCCTTTCCCTCCAAGGCAAGTACGCCAACGTCATCCGCATCGTCAAGGGAGGCGTGGTAACGCAGAAAGTGGTGCGCGAGGTGCCGAGCGAAGGGGGCGACGTGCAGCTGCGCGGCACAGACCTTTGCAAGCTGGCCGTCGTCGAGCGCCACCACGGCACGGGCAATATCGGCTTGGGGCTGCTGGAAGGCTACGGGCTGTGGGGGGGCGCGCTGGTGCTGACCATCGCCCACGATTCGCACAACATCATCGTCCTCGGCGACAATAACGAGGATATGTCCGCCGCCGTGGCGGAGCTGCGGCGCATCGGCGGGGGCATGGCGGTGGTCGGCCGCGGCAGGGTACAGTCGGTACCGCTGGATATCGCCGGGCTGATGAGCTCGCTGCCCGCCGACGAGTACATCCGCCGCTCGGAAGAGCTGCTGCAGGCTGCGTACGACTTGGGCGTCTCGCGCGATTATGAAGCGTTCATGAGCCTCTCCTTTTTGGCGCTGCCCGTCATCCCCGCCCTCAAGCTGACGGACAAGGGTCTGTTTGACGTGACGAAGTTCGATTTCTGCCCCGTCGACGCCGCCCCGCCCGCCGAGGAAGGAGCGGAGGCGCCGCAGGAATAAATGAAATTGCAGACCAAACGCAGAGGAGCGCCCCACGGGCGCTCCTTTTTCATACTGTTTATCTCACTCCCTATCTTCCGCCGGGAACAGCTTTTTGATCATCTGGTACACATACTGCACGGGGACGAGTTCGATCTTGTCCTCGAATTTTTTCACGCTCTTGAAGTTTTTGGCGGGGAATATCACCCGCTTGAAGCCCATCTTGATGCACTCGCTCACCCGCTTTTCGGCAAAGGTCACGCCGCGCACCTCGCCCGTCAGCCCCACCTCGCCGAACACGGCGGTGTACTTGTCGATGGGGATATTCTTAAACCCTCCCGCCAGCGCCGCGCAGACCGCCAAATCGACGGACGGCTCGTTGAGGCGGATGCCGCCCATGGCGTTGAGGTACACGTCCTGGTTGTAGAAGGGGATGCCGCACCGCTTTTCCAGCACGGCGATGAGCAGCACCAGCTTGTTGTAGTCGATGCCCAGGGGCATGCGGCGGGGCAGGCCGTACGCCGTCTTGGCAAGCAGCGTCTGCAATTCCACCATCATGCAGCGGTTGCCCGTCTCCGAAGGGGTCACGCAGCTGCCCGCTGCCTCGCCGCGGCTTTCGGAGAGGAAGATGCCCGCGTAATCGGATACGCCGAAGATGCCTTCGCCCGTCATCTCGAACACGCCCACCTCCTGCACCGAGCCGAAGCGGTTTTTATACGAGCGCAGGATCTTGTAGTTTTCTTCCTTCTCCCCCTCAAAGTACAGCACCGTGTCCATGATGTGCTCTAAGACCTTCGGCCCTGCCAGCGCCCCCTCTTTGGTGACATGCCCGACGATGAAAAAGGTGATGCCCCGCCCCTTGGCGATGCGCTGCAATTTGCCCGCGCATTCGCGCACCTGGCCCACCGAGCCCGCCGCGGAAGAGAGCTGGCTGGTGTACACCGCCTGGATGGAGTCGATGACCACAAATTTTTCTTCCCCGATCGCCTCTTCGATGTCTTCCAAGCACGTCTCGTTCAAAAGCAGCAGATCTTTCGAATTCAGCCCCAGCCGCGCGCAGCGCATCTTCACCTGCGAGCAAGATTCCTCCGCCGAAACGTACAGCACCTTTTCGTGTTCGGAAAGGTGCGCCGCCACTTCGGTGAGGAGGGTGCTCTTGCCGATGCCGGGGTCGCCGCCGATGAGCACCAGCGAGCCGGGCACGATGCCCCCGCCCAGCACGGTGTCCAGCTCCGCGATGCCCGAAGACACCCGCCGCACCGCCTCTTCCCGCACCTGTGACAGGGGCACGGGGCGGGCGGCGGCAGCCGAGCGCTCCCGCTTTTCCTTCTTCGCCGCGGGGGCGGGCTCGGCGATCTCTTCCACCAGCGTGCCGAACTTACCGCAGGCGGGGCAGCGCCCCATCCACTGCGGCGTCTGCGCCCCGCATTCCGAACAGACGTAAACGCTCTTGCTCTTTGCCATGTCTCTCTCCGTATGCGCGCGTTTTTTCTTTGGAGGAAGAAAGTCCGCGCCCGTGTTTTTTGTGTTCTGCATTGGGAAGGGCTCACGCGCCCTTCTTTATCTATAATAAGGAAGGAACTGCGCGCCCTTCTTTATAATGATAATAAGGAAGGGGAGCCGCGCCCGTCGCTTGGATGCAGCGTTCAGATGCCGCGCAGCAGTACGTTGGCGACGACGGTGATGCCCTCGCCGCGGCCGATATATCCCAGACCCTCGTTCGTGCCCGCCGCAATGCCGACGGCGTCCTCGCCGATGCCCAGGGCGCGGGCGATGTTCTCCTTCATTTGCGGGATATAGGGGGCAAGCTTTGGCTGCTCCGCCAGTATGCTTGCGGAGACGTTTTCCGCCGCAAACCCCGCCCCTTCGATCGCCTCCCGTACCCGTTCCAACAGGCGCAGGCTGTCCGCGCCCGCGTACTGCGGGTCGGTATCGGGAAACTGCTGCCCGATGTCGGGCAGGCCCGCCGCCGAGAGCAGCGCGTCCATGAGCGCGTGGCAGAGCACGTCGCCGTCGCTGTGGGCGACAAGGCCGCTCTCTGCGGGGATGCGTGCCCCGCCCAGCACGATATGGTCTGCATCCGCGCCGAATTTGTGGGTATCGACGCCGACGCCCGTGCGCAGCTTGATCTCCATAAAGTCCTCCGCAAAGGTGAGTTTTCTGTTCTTCGCCTCGCCGCCGCACAAAAAGGGCGGGGCGATATACCTGGCGTACACGCCCGAATCGTCGGTGAAGTTTTCATCGGCGCCGATGCTGCGGTAGGCGCGCAGCAGCTCGGCAAAGCCGAAGCCCTGCGGCGTCTGTACGGCGTACGCCGAACCGCGCTCGTAAAAAGAGGCGATCATGCCGAACTGCCCCTTCGCCAGCGTGTCGGTGCAGGGCAGGGCGCAGACGCCGCTGCCGTGCGAGCGCGTGCAGGCGATGCAGCCGCCGATGACCTCCTGCGACACGAACGGCCGCGCCGCGTCGTGCACCAGTACATAGTCGGGCGGGCAGGGGAGGGCGGCAAAGTATTCGAGGGCGGCGCGCACCGAAGCCGTGCGGGTATCTCCGCCCGCGACCACGGCCGCCTTCGGCTCGCCCGCCAACAGCTCCCGCACCCGCGCCAGCTCGCCTTCCGCCGCGCATACGGCGACGGCGCCGATATCCTCGCGGCGCGTAAAGGCGCGCACCGAGCGCAGCAGCACCGGCACGCCGCCGATCTTTTGGAATATCTTGTTTTCCGCAAACCCCGCGCGGCTGCCCGAGCCCGCCGCAGGGATGATCGCCGCGATGTTCATGCCGATACCTCCGCGCCGCTTACGCGCAGACCCTTCGCGCCCGCGCGCTTTATTTCGGTACCCCGCGTGGTGGACTCCGCGCCGCTTACGCGCAGGCCCTTTGCGCCCGCGCGCTTTACTTCGGTACCTCGCGCGGCGGCCTCCGCGCCGCTCACGCGCAGGCCCGCGCCCGCGCCGTTCACGCGCAGACCCTTTGCGCCCGCGCCGTTCATGCCTGCCCCGCAGGGGAGGAGACGATCTCGTACAGCGAGGGCGCCTCGTCCTTTTTCACCGTCTCTTTCAGCTGCAATACGCGGAACTTGAGGCTCCCCGCCGCAAAGGCGAGTTCCACCACGTCGCCTACCTTCAGTTGGTAGGAGGGCTTCACCTCTTTTCCGTTCACGCTCACCTTGCCCGCCTTGCACGCGTCGCCTGCCACCGTGCGGCGCTTGAGGATGCGCGATACCTTCAAAAATTTATCGATGCGCATATATATTTCCTGCCTTCGCCCCGCCGTTTTTGACGAAATTTGCCGATTTTTGCAGCAATAGGGGGCATGCAAAAATTTTCGTAAAAAATACGGGACATCTGTCGAAATCGATTGACAAAATTTCCCGGATTTTATATAATATAGAACTGTATCTATTATGGAGTATAATGTGCATTTTACCCTTTTGGCGATTTCGCGGTCAAAAAAAGGGGAGCGCGGGCACGGGTCCGCGGCAGGCGTTTGTTCGTTTTGTTCAAAAAACGGGGCGTCTGCAGCGCCTTATTCCCCGCTGCAAGTACCATTATACAGCAAAATTCCGAAGTTGTAAAGAGGCGGAGGATAAATGAGCGAAAAATTTTTTTCGCGTCTGCCGGCGGCACATCGCGGTATTGCGCGTACCATGTGAACGAAATTTTTGAAGGAGCGTGTGTTTGATGAATTTACCCATTCAAAAGTACGGCAAGACGGAGAGACGGAAATTCGGCAAGATCAACGAGGTGATCGACATCCCCGACCTCGTCGAGATCCAGAAAGACTCCTATCGGAGTTTTATCGAAGAGGGTATCGGCGAAGTGTTCGAAGATTTTTCACCCATCACCGACTATTCCGATCACTTTGAACTGTACTTTCTCGAGCACGAGTTCGGCACCAAGCCGAAGTACGACGAAAAAGAATGCCGCAACCGCGACGCGACGTACGCCCTGCCCCTGCGCGTAAAGGTGCGCCTCGTCAACAAGGTCAAAGAAGAAGTCATCGACCAGGACGTGTTCATGGGCGACTTCCCGCTGATGACCGAAAACGGCTCGTTCATCATCAACGGCGCCGAGCGCGTCATCGTCTCGCAGCTCGTCCGTTCGCCGGGCGCCTACAACGAGTCTGAAAAGGACAAGACCGGCCGCGAGATGTTCAAGACCACCGTCATCCCCAACCGCGGCGCGTGGCTGGAATTCGAGCAGGACAGCCAGGGCGTCATGTGGGTGCACGTAGACAGGAAGCGCAAGATCTGCGCTACCGTCCTTCTGCGCGCCCTCGGCTTCGGCTCCGACGCCGCCATCCGCGACCTCTTCGGCGAAGACGAGCGCATGATCAACGCTACCATCGAAAAGGACACCGCCCACAGCGAGCAGGACGGCCTCATCGAGCTGTACCGCCGCCTGCGCCCCGGCGAAGTGCCGACGGACGACGCGGTGCGCCAGCACATGCACAACCTCTTCTTCGATCCGCGCCGCTACGACGTGGTCAAAGTCGGCCGCTATAAATTCAATAAAAAGCTGAACATCGCCTACCGCCTGCCCGGCTGCATCGCCGCCGACGACATCTTCGACCCCGCCACGGGCGAGATCTTGTGCCAAAAGGAAGAAAAGATCTCCGAAGAGACGGCGCGCCGCATCCAGAACGCGGGCATCAACGTGGTAGAGGTGCTCGTCTCCGACGAGCGCGCGGGCCGCATCCGCCACCGCATCATCGGCAACAACACCGTCGATTTCAGCGCCGTATCCGAGCGCAATCCCAAGAGCTTCGGCCTTCTGCCCACCATCTACTATCCCAACTTCGTGTTCTCGCAAGAGATCGCCGCCGCCTGCGACAACGGCGACTTTGAAACGGTCGCCGAGCATTACCGCGACCGCATCAACGAGGTGTACTTCACGGCGGAGACCAAGCCTTCGGAAGACGAAAAGACGGAAGAGCGCCGCAACCGCGAAAAACGGCGCGAAGACCGCATCAAGTTCGTCGCCGCCTGCAAGTGCTTCCACGCCATTTTGAACAGGGAAGACCCTTCCGTCTCCCCCGAAGAGAAGAAGACCATCCGCCCCCTCGTCGATAAGCTCAACCACCGCCACATCACCGTGGACGACGTGGTGGCGGCCGTCTCCACCAACCTCGACCTGCGCTACGGCATCGGCACCATCGACAACATCGACCACCTCGGCAACCGCCGCGTGCGCAGCGTGGGCGAACTGCTGCAAAACCAGCTGCGCGTGGGCATCGCCCGCCTCGAGCGCCTCATCAAAGAGCGCATGGCCACGCAGGACCCCAACGACGTGACCCCTTCGGGCCTCATCAACGTCCGCCCCGTGTCGGCGGTCATCCGCGAATTCTTCGGCTCTTCGCAGCTGTCGCAGTTCATGGACCAGACCAACCCCATCGCGGAGCTGACGCACAAGCGCAAGCTCTCCGCCCTCGGCCCCGGGGGCCTCAACCGCGAGCGCGCCACCTTCGACGTGCGCGACGTGCACCACAGCCATTACGGCCGCATGTGCCCCATCGAGACGCCCGAAGGCCAGAACATCGGCCTCATCTCCTCGCTGGCGACCTTCGCCAAGGTCAACGAGTACGGCTTCATCATGAGCCCGTACCGCCGCGTGCATAAAGAGGGGTTCGACGAGCACGGCCATCCTTCTATTATCCGCGTCACCGACGAGGTAGACTACCTCGCCGCCGACGAAGAGGACAAATATATCGTCGCCCAGGCGAACGAGCCGCTCAACGAAGACGGCAGCTTCGTCAACGACCGCGTCTCCTGCCGCCGTCAGGCAGAGATCACCCAGCTCCCGCGCGAGATGATCGACTATATGGACGTTTCGCCCAAGCAGCTGGTCTCCGTGGCCGCGGCGCTCATCCCGTTTTTGGAAAACGACGATACCAACCGCGCCCTGATGGGCTCCAACATGCAGCGGCAGGCAGTGCCGCTCCTGAAGACGGAAAGCCCCATCGTCGCCACCGGCATCGAGGCGGCCATCGCCCGCGACTCTGGCGTCATGGTGCGCGCCAAGTACGCCGGCACCGCCGTCGGCGTCGCTTCCGACCTCATCCGCATCCGCCGCGACGACGGCTTTGTGGACGAATATAAACTGAAAAAATTCGAGCGCTCCAACCAGGGCACCTGCCTCAACCAGCGCCCCATCATCAACACCGGCGCGCGCGTGGAGGCGGGCGAGATCATCGCCGACGGCCCTTCCACCAACAACGGCGAGCTGGCTCTCGGCAAAAACATCCTCATCGGCTTCATGGAATGGGAAGGCTATAACTACGAAGACGCCATCCTCATCTCCGAAAAGCTGGTGCGCGAAGACGTGTTCACCTCCATCCACATCGAAGAGCACGAGACGGAAGCGCGCGATACCAAACTGGGCGAAGAAGAGATCACCAGGGACATCCCCAACGTCGGCGACGACGCCCTGAAAGACCTCGACGACGACGGCATCATCCGCATCGGCGCGGAAGTGAGCAGCGGCGACATCCTCGTCGGCAAAGTCACCCCGAAAGGGGAGGCGGAGCTCACCCCCGAAGAGCGGCTGCTGCGCGCCATCTTCGGCGAAAAGGCGCGCGAGGTGCGCGATACTTCCCTGCGCGTCCCGCACGGCGAAGGCGGCATCGTCGTAGACGTCAAGATCTTCACCCGTGAAAACAAAGACGAACTCTCGCCCGGCGTCAACAAGCTGGTGCGCGTGTATATCGCCCAAAAGAGAAAGATCTCCGTCGGCGACAAGATGGCGGGCCGCCACGGCAACAAGGGCGTCATCTCCCGCATCCTGCCCGAGAGCGACATGCCCTTCATGGCGGACGGCACCCCGATGCAGATCGTGCTGAACCCCCTGGGCGTGCCTTCGCGTATGAATATAGGTCAGGTGCTGGAAGTGCACCTCGGCCATGTGTGCAAGCAGCTGGGCTGGAAGATCGCCACCCCCGTCTTCGACGGCGCCACCGAGAAGGACATCCGCGAGCTGTTTGCCGAAAACAACATCGTCAACCCCAACGGCAAGGTAGACGGCAAGATCCAGCTGTACGACGGCCGCACGGGCGAACCGTTTGAAAACCGCACCACGGTCGGCCAGATGTACATGATCAAGCTCATCCACCTGGTCGACGACAAGATCCACGCCCGTTCCATCGGCCCGTACTCCCTGGTCACCCAGCAGCCTCTGGGCGGCAAGGCGCAGTTCGGCGGCCAGCGCTTCGGCGAGATGGAAGTGTGGGCGCTGGAAGCGTACGGCGCCGCGCATATCCTGCAAGAGATCCTCACCGTCAAGTCGGACGACATCGTCGGCCGCGTCAAGACGTACGAGAGCATCGTCAAGGGCAACAACATCTCCGAGCCCGGCATCCCCGAGGCGTTCAAGGTGCTGTTCAAAGAATTGCAGTCTCTGGCGCTGGACGTGAAAGTGCTCACCGAAAGCAAAGACGAGCTGCAGCTCAAAGACCTGTCCGACGCCGAGATGGAAGAGGACGAGAGGGCGAGCCGCCGCGACGAGGAATACGAAGAGCTCGACTTCAACATCGACGACGACGAAGACTAAGAGGAGGAGGAAGACGAAGTCGACTCCATCTTCGAAGACGACGACGATGAGATCGACGACGAAGATTTCAGCTCCGCCGACCTGTTTGACGATGACGACGAACTGGACGACCTCGACGCCTATGACGACGAAGACGACGAGGTGGACGAGGCGGACGAAGAGGAAGAGGACGAGGACAAGGACGCAAGCTCCCTGTTCGACGACGAAGACGAAGACAAATAAGTAGATCGGGAGGGTAAATATGTACGAATTAAACGATTTTGACTCTATACAGATCGGAGTAGCATCTCCCGAAAAGATCAGGGAATGGTCGTACGGCGAAGTCACCAAGCCCGAGACCATCAACTACCGCACCCAAAAGCCCGAACGCGACGGCCTGTTCTGCGAAAAGATCTTCGGGCCGACCAAAGACTGGGAATGCCACTGCGGCAAATACAAGCGCATCCGCTATAAGGGCATCATCTGCGAAAAGTGCGGCGTCGAAGTCACGCGCGCCAAGGTGCGCCGCGAGCGCATGGGCCACATCGAACTGGCGGCGCCCGTATCGCACATCTGGTATTTCCGCGGCGTGCCTTCCCGCATCGGCCTGCTTCTCGACATGGGCCCCAAGCAGCTGGAACAGGTCATCTACTTTGCCGCTTACGTCGTCCTCGACCCCGGCAATATCCCCACCTTGACCTACAAACAGGTCATCACCGATAAAGACCTTTTAGAGATCGAAGAGCAGTACGGCGACTCGTCCAAGACCGGCCTGAAAGTGGGCATGGGCGCGGAGGCCATCCGCGAACTGTTGCAGGCCATCGACCTGGAAAAAGAGAGCAAGGAAACGCGCGAGATCATCGAAAACAACCAGAGCGGCACCAAGCGCCTGCGTGCGGTCAAGCGCATCGAGATCATCGAGTCCTTCCGCAAGAGCGGCAACAAGCCCGAATGGATGATCCTCACCGTGCTCCCCGTCATTCCGCCCGACCTGCGCCCCATGGTGCAGCTGGACGGCGGCAGGTTCGCCACGAGCGACCTGAACGACTTGTACCGCCGCGTCATCAACCGCAACAACCGCCTGAAGAGGCTGATGGAGCTGGGCGCGCCGGACATGATCGTCAAAAACGAAAAGCGCATGCTGCAGGAGGCGGTCGACGCCCTCATCGACAACGGCCGCCGCGGTAAGGCCATCTCCGGCCCGTCCAACCGCGAGCTCAAGTCCCTCTCGGGGCTGCTGCGCGGCAAGCAGGGGCGCTTCCGTCAGAACCTGTTGGGCAAGCGCGTCGACTATTCCGGCCGTTCGGTCATCGTCGTCGGCCCCGAACTGAAGATCTACCAGTGCGGCCTGCCCAAAGAGATGGCGATCGAGCTGTTCAAGCCCTTCATCATGAAAAAGCTGGTCGAATCTAACCAGTGCCACAACATCAAGAGCGCCAAGCGCGCCGTCGAAAAGGCGAAGCCCGCCGTCTGGGACGTGCTGGAAAGCGTCATCAAAGAGCACCCCGTCCTTCTCAACCGCGCGCCCACGCTGCACCGCCTGTCTATCCAGGCGTTCGAGCCCGTGCTCATCGAGGGCAGGGCGATCAAGATCCACCCGCTCGTCTGCGGCGCCTTCAACGCCGACTTCGACGGCGACCAGATGGCCGTGCACGTGCCCCTCTCCATCGAGGCGCAGGCGGAAGCGCGCTTCCTGATGCTCTCTTCCAACAACATCTTGAAGCTGTCCGACGGCAAGCCGGTCATGACCCCCACGCAGGACATGATCCTCGGCGCCTACTACCTGACCATCGTCAAGCGTTACGACGGCCGCTGGTACGATAAAGACCACAACGAAGTGCCCGAAGGCACCGAAGGCGCGGAGCAGTACCGTGCGGGGCTGTACATCTCCGAAGACGAGGCGATCATGGCCTATCAGACCAAGTGCATCACCTTGCAGGACGAGATCTGGGTACGCCGCACCGTCACCATCTCCGATGCCGCCAGTCCCTACGACGGCGAAACGGTCACCGGCCGCGTCAAGACCACCGTGGGGCGCATCATCTACAACGAGGCGATCCCGCAGGATCTCGGCTTTGTGGAGAGGAAGAACAAAGAAGACTATCTCCAGTACGAGATCTCCGGCTATAAGACCGGCCCCGACGGCAGGGAAAAGAGCGTCCCCGTCGATAAAAAGATGATCTCCAAGATCGTCGACCGCTGCTTCAAGACGGGCAGCGAGCGCAAGAACTGGGAGTATAAAGATCCCGAAAGCCCCATCGCCAAGCTCAACGCCAAGGGCGGCGCGGGCAAGGCGGCGGAAGTGCTCGACAACATCAAGGCGCTCGGCTTCAAGTATTCGACCATCGGCGCGCTGACCACCTCCGTATTCGACATGCACATCCCCGAAGCCAAAAAGACGCTCATCTCCGAAGCGGAGCACCGCGTGGAAAACATCGAAAAGAAGTACGCCCGCGGCCTGTTGAAGGATGAAGAGCGCTACAACGCCGTCGTCTCCGTCTGGAAAGACACCACCGACGCCGTGACGGCAGAGCTGCGCAAAGACGCGGACGACTTCAACCCCATCTGGATGATGGCGAACTCGGGCGCGCGCGGCTCCATCGACCAGATCAAGCAGCTGGCGGGCATGCGCGGCCTCATGGTCAACCCGCAGGGTAAAATGATCGAGATCCCCGTCAAATCTTGCTTCCGCGAGGGCCTGACCGTTCTCGAATACTTCATCTCCTCGCACGGCGGCCGCAAGGGCCTTGCCGATACGGCGCTGAAGACGGCGGACTCGGGGTATCTCACGAGGCGCCTTGTAGACGTCTCGCAGGACGTCATCGTGCGCGAAGACGACTGCTGCGCCGGCAAAAAGCCGCGCGGCATGAAGATCAGCGCCATCGTCGGCCCCAACGGCGAGATCGAAAGCCTCAAAGACCGCCTCGCGGGCAGGTTCACGGCGGAAGACGTCGTCGATCCCGCCACGGGCGAGATCATCGTCCCCGTCAACGAGATGATCACCGAAGACAAGGCGGACGAGATCGTCAAGGCGGGCATCAAAGAGGTATCCATCCGCAGCATCTTCACCTGCAATTCCCGCTACGGCGTCTGCGCCAAGTGCTACGGCAAGAACATGGCCACCGGCCAGCCCATCCAGGTGGGTGAGGCGGTCGGCACCATCGCCGCGCAGTCCATCGGCGAGCCGGGCACGCAGCTGACCATGCGTACCTTCCACACGGGCGGCATCGCGGCGACGGGCGACATCACGCAAGGTCTCCCTCGTGTCGAAGAGTTGTTCGAAGCGCGTAAACCGAAGGGCGTGGCGACCTTGTCCGAGGTGGGCGGCATCGCGTTCGTCAGCGAGCACGACAACCAGAAGCGCATCATCATCCGCGACGAATTTGCCGGCACCGACAAGAAGGAGTACCTGCTTCCTTTCAACGCGGAACTCAAGATCAAGAACGGCGACAAAGTGGAGCCGGGTACCCAGCTCAACGTCGGTTCGGTCAACCCGCAGGACATCCTGCGCATCAAGGGCGTCAAGGGTGTACAGGACTATATCCTCAACGAAGTCCAGTCCGTCTACCGCTCGCAGGGCGTCGACATCAACGACAAACACGTCGAGATCATCGTCCGCCAGATGATGCGAAAGGTACGCATCGAGAACTGCGGCGACACGGATATGCTCCCCGGCGAACTGGTCGATATGTTCACCTTTGAAGACGAAAACGAGAAGGCGATCCAGAACGGCGGCCGCCCCGCCACGGCAAAGCGCGTGCTGCTCGGCATCACGAAGGCGGCGCTCTCGACCGATTCCTTCCTGTCCGCGGCATCCTTCCAGGAGACCGCCCGCGTGCTCACGGAAGCGGCGATCAAGAACAAGGTCGACCCGCTGATCGGCTTGAAGGAGAACGTCATCATCGGCAAGCTCATCCCGGCAGGTACCGGCGTGCGCGACTACAAGAACGTCAGCCCGCAGCTGGTCACCGGCCACCGCGAGAGCGACAGCCTCGTCGAAGAGACCCGCCGCGAATTCGGCATCGAGCCGGCCGCGGAGGAATAAGCAAGATCCAAAAAAGCCTGCCCGCGCGGCAGGCTTTTTCCGCGGGGAATTTAGCGGAAATGTTTCTGCGGGAAATTTTAGCGGAAATGTCTTTGCGGAGAATTTCGCGGGAGGTTTGTATGAAAAAGCATCTGCAGGTCGTCGGCGCCGTCGTCGTGCGGGAGGGGAAGGTGCTCGCCGCTAGGCGCGGGGAGAGCCGCTATCCGTACGTCGCGCACAAGTACGAATTTGTGGGCGGCAAGGTCGAGGCGGGGGAGACGGAGGAAGAGGCGCTGCTGCGCGAACTGCGCGAGGAGCTGCGCGTGCAGGCGCGCGTGCTCGCGCCCTTCGCATGCGTCACGCACGAATATCCCGACTTCATCGTGACCCTCCATACCTATCGCTGTGAATTTTTATCCGATTTCTGCAATACCGAGCACGAAGCGCTCGAATGGATGCCGCTTGCTGCCCTCGATCCAGCGGCGTGGGCGCCCGCCGACGCGCCCGTCGTCCAAAAGCTGCGGGACACGCCCGTTGCCGAAAAATCGCGCGATGCAGGCTGTCATGGCGGCGAAACCCGCTAAAAGGTATGTTTGCATAGTACTATGCGTGACGTAGATCGGGTGTACGCAGGATATACGGGGATCTTGTAATATTTACGCGCAAAGCGGCTTGACGACTGCATGGCACCTATTGTATATTATAGGCGTGACAGGGAGATGTCATAATATTTAGAGGGAGAATTTACGGTATGAAAAGAATGTGTAAATTTGTGGGCATGGTTTTGCTGGCGTTTGCGCTCGTCCTTTCGGTCGCGTGCGCGCCCGCGCAGGACGGACCGACGGACGGCACGGATGGCGGAACGGGCATCGTGACCCCGACGCCGGACGATCCCGGCACGGACGAACCGGGTACGGACGAGCCCGGCACGGACGATCCCGGCACGGGCGAACCGTCCGACGGTTCGCCGATACCCTTTTGGCAGATCTGGGAAGACGGCGTCCTGGCGCTGGACGAGCAGGAATATGTGACGCTCGATTTCACCTGGAGCGGACAGGCGGTCGAGGACGGTTACGTATTTCCCTTGTCAGCGGTCAATCTGTTTGCGCGCTTTGACCGCGACGAGCAGTATGGCTATCATATGGACGCCGTCGCGACGGAGAATGGTCGTTCAAATCGGTTATTGTATATCGGCGGCGAAGCATATTCCGGCGTCACGCTGGGGGATACGCTCTATTACGAGCCCGCTACGGGGCAGACCGCCGAGGAGTCGGGCGGCGCGATCGAGGCTTGTTTCCTCATGGCGGAGACGGCGGCGGTCCTGCCCGACGCGGTCATGGCGGTTTTCCCGGAAGAGGAGCTTCCCTTCATTACATATGAAGAGGAGACCGAAGGCGGCGTGACGGAGCAGACGATCACGATCGGCGCCGAGGCTTTTCTCGATTGGGCGGAAGAGATCTTCCATCGGCTGGACGGCCTGCCGCTCTCCTTGTGGAAGGCGGATCTGGACGCCTTGTTCGCCGAGGATATCCTCTTTGCCGACTTCGTCGGGCAATTGGACAAAATGTTGACGTCTTTGGATATCGATCTCGAGGCGCTCTGCAGCGATACCATCCTTTCGAGCGTCTTGTTTTTCGCGGAAGCGAATCATGATATCGAGGAGACGATCGCCGCCCTGCGCGACCCCGTGGGGTATCTGTACGAGGGTCTCTCGCAGTCGCGCGCCTTTGCGTCCATCGTCGACGAGCCGCAAGCGGGAGAGGGCCTCCTGGATTATTTGCTCCGCAACTTCGGCTCGTATGCAGCGGCCGATCTCCTCGACCGGTGGTACGGCAGAGAGGGATACGGGGCAGACCTTTTCGGGCAGATCCGCGAAGAAGCCGCATGGTGGGCGGAAGAGCAATACACGGCGCTCGACCTCTTGGATATGCTCTGGCACGAATATACGCATGACGACTATACCTTGTTGGAGACGATCGCCATGCTCGATCTCGGGGACAGCGAGGTCGTGATCGAGAGCACGTTTACGGGCGGTTTGCTGACGCGCGCCGCGCTGAAGGCGGATATCTATGGGACGTTCGAGGAGCCGGACGGCAGGATCAGCCGCTATCAGCTGCAGATCGACAGTTCGTGCCGCCTTTCGTACGAAGAATTTGCGCTGCGCGCTCCCACGAAGGAGCAGCTCCTGCCCTCCGTCGGCGAGGTGCAGGTCGACGGCTCGAAGATCTTTCTTCCCGTCGAGTGGAACTGCGCTTCGCCCGAGGAGATCTCGCTGCAGATTTATAATATTGATTTGCGTGCGTACAGCGATTCCGGATATGCAATGGGCGGAGATTGGCTCTATGATATCGGATCGCCGGGCCTGCAATGGACGGCGGAGGAGGATGGCTTCTCCATCGACCTTGTCGATCATCTGGACGCGATGGTCGCGCTCTGCGAGTTCTCCCCCGGCGAGCTCAAATGGGCCGCATTCTACGAACTTTCTTTCGATATGTATGCCTATTTAACCGTCGGGGACGATGGTTTGTATTTAGATGGCTGGTATTTTGATGCTGTAAGCATTGAGGCGGACGGCTCCGCGCAGCCGCAATTCGGGGAGATCACCGAAGTGGAGGAGGGTGTTTTGCTGCTTCCCGTCGAGTGGAACGGATACAGCTCCGAAGATTTTGACGTCGGCCGCAATATTCATGCCGACGTCTATGACGAAAACGGGGATCTGATCGATTCCAATGTGTATGTGTCTGGGCTGGATCCCGTGGAGCAAACGGAGGATGGCTATCGGCTGGATATTCGGCCGCTTTTGGAGGATCCGGCTTCCTATATCGACATCGACCCTTCCTTGTCGGAGCAGGCGACATGGTACGACTTCGAGATCGATTTTTTCGCCAGAGCGTACGAGGAAGGGGAAGATTATTGGGAAACGATCAAGATCTATGAAGACACCTATGATCTGGATCTGAAGGCAGACGGCAGCATTTTGCCGACGTTAGTCGGAAATGAGGCGCAGTTTTCGGAGGACGGCAGCATCTTCATCCCGGTGGAATGGAACGATGCCCGGCCGGGGGAGTTGGTCCTGCTGCTGCGAGCGGGTGGCGCGACGCTTACCGGCACGCAATTCGTACCGGGCGGTGAAAATTGGGAGGGATACCGTAGTTATTGGTTCGATCCCGCCGAGGGCGGCTCCATCGCCGTGTCGCTGGAAGCGGGCGAGGACGGCTATCGCGGTTCCGTTTCCGCCTGTATCGATGCTCTGTTGGAAGGGTTCGCGCAGGACGGCGGCTCTCTTCCGGGGGAGGGGTTCGATATGCGGAATGTGTTCCTCTCATTCTCCTTTGCCGAGGTCGGCGAGGACGGCTCCGCCTATCTTTTCGGGAATGAGTGTTCGATCGGCTCCTTCGATTACGCCGCCGACGGAACGGTGACGATCCGGTAAGGCCGTTGCCTGCCAAAATCTGCAAAAAAGAGGGAGGTCCGCCGCATGGCGGGCCTCCTGCCGTATGATTTGCACGATCCTGCGCATACTTTTGGCATGAAGAGGAAGATCATGCCGCAGGACGAAGTCAAGTCGCGCGACGAGCGCGAGAGCTGTATCCCCGCGTTCGCCCCCGCGGAGGAACGATATGACCGGTAAGGGCGGGCGGATGCAGACCCCGGCGCAGGCGCGGATGGGAAAGTCCGCTTTCTTCGGGGGCGCGCAGGGCGGCAAAAGCGGGAGCGCGCAGGGCGGCGGCTCGGGCGGCGGAGGCGCGCGGGGTGGAAGTTCGGGAGCCGGCGCGGACGCCGCGCAGCCGCACGTCAACGAAAATTATCTCGCGTATGTCCGCTCGCTCGCGCCGCCGACCAAACATTTTCACAACTGTCTGCGCGCGTTCATCGTCGGCGGGCTGATCTGCTGCGTCGGCCAATTTTTCCGTTACGAGTTCGAGGCGATCTTCGGGCTGGCGGGGGACGAGCTCGCGGCGGCCGTCTCGGTCGCGCTCATCTTCCTCGGCTGCCTGCTCACGGGTCTGGGCGTGTACGACCGCATCGGCAAGGCGGCGGGGGCGGGTTCCATCGTGCCGATCACCGGCTTTGCCAACAGCGTCGCCTCCCCCGCGCTCGAATTCAAGGCGGAGGGGATGATCACGGGTATGGCGGCGAAGATGTTCGTCGTCGCGGGGCCGATCATCGTCTTCGGCGTTCTCTCGGGCGCGGCGGTCGGCTTTCTCTATTATCTTCTGAATTTATAAACACAGGGGCGCGGCCCGCCGCATGAAAGAGCGCAGAGATAGGCTTTCTCTATGATCTTTTGAATTTATAAACATCGGGGCGTGGCCCGCCGCATGAAAGAGCGCGCGCAAATCGGTTTTCTCTATCATCTCTTACATTTGTAAGCGCAAAGTCCGCGTGCGTTTTTGCGAAAAAAGGGGCGGCGCCGCAGCGAAAGCTGCGGCGCCGCCCCGGTCTTTGCAAATCGGATCGGCTTTTTATCCTTCGGCAGGCGTGTCAGCCGCGGAGGACGTCCTGCATATCGTAGCGTCCGGCGGGCTTGCCCTGCATGAACTTGGCAGCCCGGACGGCGCCGGCCGCAAACACGCGCTTGCTGCGCGCGCTGTGGGCGAGGGTAACGATCTCGTCGTCGCCCGCGAACATCACCTCGTGTTCGCCGACGATGGTGCCGCCGCGCACCGCGTGGATGCCGATCTCCGCCTTTCTGCGCGCGCCGACCATCCCTTCGCGGCCGTACACATATTCCTTGCCGCCGTCAAAGGCGGCGTTGGCGCTCTCCGCCAGCATATAGGCGGTGCCGGAAGGGGCATCCTTTTTCAGGTTATGATGCCGCTCCACGATCTCGATGTCGAAGTTCTCGCCGAGGAACGCCGCCGCTTCGCGGACCAGCTTTTGCAGCAGGTTGATGCCGACGGACAGGTTCGCCGTCTTGAAGAGGGGGATGCGCTTGGCGGCATCCTCGATCCGCGCGAGCTGCTCCTGCGTATAGCCGGTCGCGGCGAGGATGGCGGCCGCGCCCGTGCGCTCGGCATAGGCGAGGACGTTTTCGAGGTTGTCCGCGCAGGAAAAGTCGATCACTGCGTCCGCGGCGGGGGCGTCGGCGAAGCTGTCAAAGACGGGCACGCCCTGCAATTCGCCCGCCGTGAGGTCGACGCCGCCGACGCAGTGGATCTCCGCGTCCGCGAGGGCGAGTTCGAGCACGTTGCGGCCCATATGGCCGCAGATGCCGCTGATGAGGATATCGGTCATAACGGCTCCTTATACGTCGAGCCCGAAGGTGCGCAGCGCGGCGCGCAGCGACTCCTTGTGGGCGGGTTCGAGTTCGGTCAGCGGGCCGCGCGGGAGCCCGGCATCCAGGCCGAGCATATTGGCGGCAGCTTTGGCGGGGATGGGGTTGACTTCGGTAAACAGCTGGTCGATGACGGGCAGCATCGCGTCCTGCAGCTCGTTCGCCTCCCGCAGCCTGCCCGCCTCGACGAGCAGATACATCTGCTTGGTCTCTTTGGGGAGGATGTTGGAGGACACGGAGATGAGGCCCGCCCCGCCGATGGCGAGGATGGGAAGGTTGAGGTTGTCGTCGCCCGAATACAGGTCGCACTTGCCGCGGATGCGGCGGGCCGTTTCGCAGATCTGTTCCATATTGCCGCATGCCTCTTTGACGCCCGCGATATTTTCGAGCGACGCGATCC
>DXEW01000033.1 GCA_019114755.1 Candidatus Borkfalkia faecavium | reverse complement strand
GGAAGGTGGTGCCGGACTGGGTGCCCTCCGGCAGGGTGTACTTCACCTTGCCGTCGATGGTGGGGATCTCCAGCTCCGCCCCCAGCACCGCCTGGGTGAAGGTGATGGGCGCCTCGCACAGGACACTGGTGCCCTCCCGCCGGAACAGCTCATGGGGCCGGACGGTGATGGTGATCAGCAGGTCGCCCGCCGGGCCGCCGTTCTTGCCGGCGTTGCCCTGGCCCCGGATGGAGATGGTCTGGCCGTTGTCGATGCCCGCCGGGATGCTGGCCTGGATGGTCTTTTTCTTCCGCACCATGCCGCTGCCCCGGCAGTCCTTGCAGGGCTGGTGGATGATGCGGCCCTTGCCGCCGCACTTGGCGCAGGGGGCGGAGGTGGCGAACACGCCCATGGGCGTCTGCCGCCGGACCTGGACCGTGCCGGTGCCGTGGCAGTCCGGGCACACCTCCGGCGAGGTGCCGGGGGCGCAGCCGCTGCCGTGGCAGGTGTCGCAGGTCTCGTACCGCTCCACGGTGACTTCCTTCTCACAGCCGAAGGCCGCCTCCTCAAAGCTGATGGCGATGGACATGCGGATGCTCTCGCCCCGCTGGGGGGCGTTGGGATTGGTGCGCCGTCCCCCGCCGAACCCGCCGCCGAAGAAGCTGCCGAAGATGTCCCCCAGGTCGCCGAAGTCGAAGCCCCCGTCGAACCCGCCGCCGAAGCCGCCGGCGCCGAAGTTGGGATCCACGCCCGCGTGGCCGTACTGGTCGTACCGGGCCTTCTTGTCCGCGTCGGAGAGGACCTCATAGGCCTCGTTGACCTCCTTGAACTTCTCCTCCGCCGACTTGTCTCCGGGGTTCAGGTCCGGGTGGTACTTCCGGGCCATTTTCTTATATGCCTTTTTGATCTCGTCCTCCGAAGCCCCGCGGCTCACCCCCAGGACCTCGTAGTAATCTCGTTTCTGTTCTGCCATAGAATCACCAACTTTTCAATTAGGAATTAGAAATTAGGAATGAGGAATTGTGGTGTCCGGCAAGGCTGGACGGATCTTATGGTTCCATCCGCCTGCGGCGGATTTCATAACTCCTAATTCCTAACTCCTAATTCCTAACTCGCGCGAGCGTGCCGCGCAGGCGGGGTGTCCCCCGCCAGCGCGGCCGCATGATGTCTTGTTACTTCTTGTTGTCGTCATCGTCGACCACCTTGTAGTCGGCGTCGTAGTACTGGCCCTGCTGGCTGCCGGCATCGCCGCCGGCCTGCTGCTGGGCGCCGCCCTGGGCGCCCTGGGGATTGGCCTGCTGGTACAGCTTCTCGCTGACGGCGTAGAAGGCCTGGGTCAGCTCGTCGGTGGCGGTCTTGATGGCCGCGGTGTCCGTGCCCTTCAGGGCCTCCTTCAGCTTGTCGATGCCGGCCTGGACCTTGTTCTTGTCGTCGGCGGGGATCTTGTCGCCCATCTCGGAGAGGGTCTTCTCGCTCTGATAGACCATCTGGTCGGCCTGGTTGCGGACCTCGACCTCCTCCTTCAGCTTCTTGTCCTGGGCGGCATACTGCTCGGCTTCCTTCACAGCCTTCTCGATGTCCTCCTTGCTCATGTTGGAGGAGGAGGTGATGGTGATGTGCTGCTCCTTGCCGGTGCCCAGGTCCTTGGCGGAGACGTTGACAATGCCGTTGGCGTCGATGTCGAAGGTCACCTCGATCTGGGGCACACCGCGGCGGGCCGGGGCGATGCCGTCCAGGTGGAAGCGGCCCAGGGACTTGTTGGCGGCAGCCATCTCCCGCTCGCCCTGGAGGACGTTGACCTCCACGCTGGTCTGGTTGTCAGCGGCGGTGGAGAAGATCTGGCTCTTCTTCACGGGGATGGTGGTGTTCCGGTCGATCAGCTTGGTGAACACGCCGCCCATGGTCTCAATGCCCAGGGACAGGGGGGTGACGTCCAGCAGCAGCAGGCCCTTCACATCGCCGGTGAGGACGCCTGCCTGCAGGGCGGCGCCCATGGCCACGCACTCGTCGGGGTTGATGCCCTTGAAGGGCTCGTTGCCGGTGAAGTTCTTCACGGCCTCCTGGACCGCGGGGATCCGGCTGGAGCCGCCCACCAGCAGGACCTTGCTCAGGTCGCTGGGCTTCAGGCCCGCGTCGGACATGGCCTGGCGCACGGGGCCCATGGTGGCGTCCACCAGATGGGCGGTCAGCTCGTTGAACTTGGCCCGGGTGAGGGTCACGTCCAGGTGCTTGGGACCGTTGGCGTCGGCAGTGATATAGGGCAGGTTGATATTGGAGGTGGTGACGCCGGACAGCTCGATCTTGGCCTTCTCGGCGGCCTCCTTCAGCCGCTGCATGGCCACCTTGTCCGCCGTCA
This sequence comes from Candidatus Borkfalkia faecavium, assembly GCA_019114755.1. Lineage (GTDB taxonomy): Bacteria > Bacillota > Clostridia > Christensenellales > Borkfalkiaceae > Borkfalkia > Borkfalkia faecavium. The sequence continues at coordinate 40,383 of DXEW01000033.1, read as the reverse complement.
GGTCCACCCCTTCGGCCTTCTTGAACTCCTCGGCCATCCAGTCCATCACGCACTTGTCAAAGTCATCGCCGCCCAGCCGGTTGTTGCCTGCGGTGGCTAGCACCTCGATGACCCCGTCGCCCACCTCCAGCACGGACACGTCGAAGGTGCCGCCGCCCAGGTCGTAGACCATGATCTTCTGGTCCGACTCCTTGTCAACGCCGTAGGCCAGAGCCGCAGCGGTGGGCTCGTTGATGATCCGCTTCACATCCAGGCCGGCGATCTTGCCGGCGTCCTTGGTGGCCTGGCGCTGGCTGTCGGTAAAGTATGCCGGGCAGGTGATGACGGCGTCCGTCACCTTGCCGCCCAGATAGCTCTCCGCGTCTGCCTTCAGCTTGGAAAGGATCATGGCAGAAATTTCCTGCGGGGAATACTTTTTGCCGTCGATCTCTACCTTATAATCGCTGCCCATGTGCCGCTTGATAGAGCTGACCGTGCGGTCGGGGTTGGCGACGGCCTGGCGCTTTGCCACCTGGCCGACGATGCGCTGCCCGTCCTTTTGGAATGCGACGACGGAAGGCGTCGTGCGCGCCCCTTCTGGATTGGGGATGACGACTGCTTCGCCGCCTTCCATGACGGCTACGCAGGAATTGGTCGTACCTAAATCAATGCCGATTACTTTTCCCATGATATATCACTCCTTCTTGTAAGATACTGTCTGATTTATTTTTACGGCGATCGCTCGCCCGTAAAATGCGTATTGTTCTGCGATTTTTTATCAGGTCGTCACTTTGACCTGTGCAAAGCGGATGACCTTGTCGCCCCGCTTGTATCCCTTGCGGAACACCTCTTTGACGTAGCCGGGCTCCACGCCCTCCGCCGCGGGTTCGCTCATGATCGCCTCGCAGAAGGCGGGGTCGAACTCTTCGTCTTTGGGGTCGATGGCGGTGATGCCTTCCTCTTCCAACAGCTTGTTGAAAGCGCGCAGCACCATCTCGATGCCCTTTTTGGTCTGCTCGTCTGCGCAGGAGCGCAGGGCGAGCTCTAAATTATCCCCTACCGGCAGCACCTTGACGACGACCTCTGCCTTGCCGTCCAAATAGGCGTTGCGGCGGGTCTGTTCGTTGCGCTTGCGGAAGTTGTCGAACTCGGCGACGCTGCGCATCCACTTGTCTTTATAGTCGGCGGCGGCGGCCTGCGCCTGTTCCAATTCGCGGCGGCACGCCTCTTCCGCGCTCTCGGCGGCGGGGGCCTCTTCGGGGACCTCGGCGGGTTCTTCGTTCACCGCTTCGGCCTTCAGCTCTTCGGCGCCCTGCTGCTTTTCTGTCTGTTCACTCATCTTTGTCGCTATGCTCCTTCTTTTTATTGCGGGCGATCTCTTCCAGCGCCTTGCCCACGCTTTCCAGCACCGAAATGACCTTGGTGTAGTCCATGCGGATGGGACCGATGACGCCGTATGTGCCCAGGTTCTTGCCGCCCGCGGCGTACGTCGCCGTGACGACCGAACAGTCGCCCGGCACCTCGGCGTCTTCACCCGAGCCGATGCGGACGCTGATCTGTATCTCGTCTTCGTCCCCCTCGATCAGCTCTGCGATCTTGTCTTTATCGGAGATGACGGAGAGGAAGTTTTTGACGTTTTCGACGTCTTCATATTCGGGATGATTGAAAATTTTGTCCGCGCCGGAGAGCACCACGTCCTCCTCGCGGGGGGCGGTGTAGGCTTTGAGCGCGTCGATGACCTCGTCTACCACCTGGCGGTACTGGCCGAATTCTTCCAAAACGCCCGTTTCCACCTCTTTCGCCTGCGAAAGCGACTTGCCCTCGAACAGTTTGGAGATGACGGCGGAAGCCTTTTCGAGGTCCTCTTTCTGCATGTCTTCGGGGATGTCGATAAAGCTGTCGCGCAGGATGCGCTCGCCGGTGACGATGACCAGAAGCGCCCGCCTTTCGCCGCAATACAAAAGCGCCAGGCTGCGGATGGTCTCTTCCCCGTCGTGCGGGCCGATGCCCACCGAGGTGTAGTCTGTAAGTTCGCTGATGACCTTGGCGACGTCTTTGATGAGGTGCTCCACGTCGTTGGAGCGGCGGCTGAAGGTCTGGCGGATGTAGTCGAGGTCGCTCGCGCTAAGGTCGCTCTTTTGCATCAGCTCTTCGATGTAAAAGCGGTACGCCTGCGGCGAGGGGACCCTGCCGCCCGAGGTATGGAACTGCGTCAGATACCCCAGCTCTTCCAGCGAGGCGAGCTCGTTGCGCACGGTGGCGGAACTGACGCCCGTCAGGTGCTTTTCGGTGATGCTCTTGCTGGAGACGGGCACGGCAGTGTTGATGTATTCGTCTACAACGATCTGTAAAATTTTCCTTTTACGGTCAGACATCTTCATCGCCGCAAACACCTCTTTCGCGTTGGCACTTTGTTTTTATCAATGTTAGCACTCTCATCTCCTAAGTGCTAAACCTATTATATATTCATTGCGCGGCAATGTCAAGAGTTTTGACAATGAATTTGAAAAATTTTTCGCCCCGCCCCCGCTGCTGCCCAAACGGCGATAGTTCCACCAAGCCTCCCCTCTTGCCGCGCGCCGCATACGCGACGCGCCCACGCACCTGCGCAATACGCCCCTACCCTGTCATCCTGAGGCGCAAAGCGCCGAAGGATCTCTTTTTTCGCAGCGCAAAAGCGGCAGCGCGAAGCTGCCGCCTTTGACGATTCGGTAGGTTATTATAACGGAGTGTGCAAAGCCCTAAAAGTAAACCCGCGGCGGCTTTGTTCCGCCGCCTGTATTTAATTAACCAAGGTTTACTATACGTCCATTATACAGAAAACGCGCCGCCCTGTCAAGCGGACGGCGCAAAGTTTTTATAAAATTTTTTAAGGAACACGCCCTGCCTGCCCCGTTTTTGTCCGTCAGGAATGCACAGAGCCGCTTTGCTCATCCGCTTCGCGCAGCTGCTTGGCGATGTCTTTCCCGGCGCTGGTGCCGATGCGGTCGGCGCCGGCGGCGACCATCTCTTTCAGCCGCTCTGCCGTGCGGATGCCGCCCGAAGCCTTCACCTGGCACTTACCCGCCACCGTCTCTTTCAAAAGGCGCACGTCTTCCGCCCGCGCCCCTTCGCCGAAGTAACCGGTGCTGGTCTTGACGAACGCCGCGCCCGCGTCGCGCGCGCAGGAAGCGGCGCGCACCATCTCGTCACGCGTGAGGAGCGAAGTTTCGATGATGACCTTGACCGGCCTGCCGTGCGCCGCGCGCACGATCTTTTTGATCTCGCGGCGGACGTAGCCGAACTGCCCGTTTTTGACGGCGGAGATGCAGATGACCATGTCGATCTCGTCGGCGCCGTCGCGCACCGCCTGCTTTGTTTCGTACACTTTGGTCTTGGTGAGGTTTTCGCCCATGGGGAAGCCGACCACGCAGGCGATCTTCACCTGCGGGCAGCCGCGCAAAAATTCGCGGCAGGCTGCCACATACACGGGCTGCACGCACACCGAATAAAAGCCGTACTCCTTTGCCTCATTGCACAGCTTGCGGATGTCGGCGGAAGTCGCCGTCTGTTTGAGCATGGTGTGGTCGATGGTGCGAAGGAGCCGGCGGATCTCTTCGATCTTTTTCTGCCGCTTGAATTCTTCAAATTCGCGCCTCTCTTCCGCGGCGAGCGGCCGCTCCTCCGCGGCGTGCTCTTCCTGCAAAGCCGCCTGCCCTGCCGCGGGGGCCGACACTGTTTCGCCCGCGGCCTGCTGCTTTTTTTCGATATCGTCAGTCATGGTATCAACCTCCTGTCACTGCGTATATGAGCGGGCGCGGCGTAAAAGTTTCCGCCGTGCGGAACGCGCCCCATGCGAGGGAGAACGCCTCGCCGTTTTCGCCGTTATAATACATTTCCGCCACCGCCTCGCCCGCGGCGACGCGCTCGCCCGCCCGCTTCTTCAAAACAAAGCCGACGGTGTGGTCTATGGCCTGCCCCGGCCGCTGCCTGCCCCCGCCCAACAGGGCGCACGCCCTGCCCAAGGCCAGCGCGTCTATATCCAGCACGCCCGCGGCGGAAACGGTGAGCGCCGCGCAATGCTTCGCCAGGGGAAGGAGAGACGGGTCTTCCAATGCGCGGACGTCGCCCCCCTGCGCCTCCGCCATTTGGGCAAATTTTTTGAAGGCCGCGCCCGAGCGGATCGCCCCGCGCACGGCCGTTTCCGCCTCTTCTTTGGAAGCGCCCGTCGCCATGCGGTATAAAAGCGCCGCGTGGAAGAGGGAGAGGGCGGCAAGGTCGTTTTCGGCCTCGCCCCGCAGCACGGCGACCGCCTCGCGCACTTCGGCATTGCAGCCGACGGCGCTGCCGAGGGGCGCGTCCATACAGGTGACGGCGGCGGCGGTGCGCCTGCCCGCGGCGGTGCCGATGGAGACCATCAGCCGCGCCAGCTCCTCCGCCTTTTCGGGCGTGGGCATGAAGGCGCCGCGGCCGTACTTTACGTCCAACAGGATGACGTCGGCAAAGGAAGCGAGCTTTTTGCTCATCACCGACGAGGCGATGAGGGGGATGCTGTCTATGGTGGCGGTGGTGTCGCGCACGGCGTACATGCGCTTGTCGGCGGGCACCGTCTCATTCGTCTGCCCGGCGACGACCGCGCCCACCTCTTCCGCCTGGCGCTCGAACCGCGCGGGCGAGAGGGCGGTGGTGAGCCCCGGGATGCTTTCCAGCTTATCCAGCGTGCCGCCCGTATGCCCCAGGCCCCGCCCCGAGTACTTGGCGCAGCGCACGCCCAGGCTCGCCAGCACGGGCACGAGGATGAGGGTGGTGGAATCGGACACGCCGCCCGTGGAGTGCTTATCGGCATACACGCCGCCGCCCTGCGGGCGGGGCGTCTTTTGCCCGCTGTTTGCCATGGCGAGGGTGAGAAGCGCGCACTCTTCTTCTTCCATGCCGTTCAAAAGCACCGCCATACAGAAGGCGGCGATCTGCGCGTCGGTTGCAGAGCCGTCCGCCACGGCGGAGACGAAAAAGGAGATCTCTTCGCCGTTCAAAACGCGGCGCTCCTTCTTTTTTTGGATGATGTCGCAGACGGTCATTCGTCAAATCCTCCCCTGCCGCGGCAAAAATCGCCCCGCGGCGCGGCTTCCGCCGTGATACAATACCCGCAAAAACAGCGGAGGTGCTTTTGGATGCAGCTGTGCCTACTTTCCGCCGCCGCAGGCGGCGCGTACCTTTTGATCTTGTTCGGGCTGTGCTTCGGGGGCGTGGCGGCTGCCAAACGCTATGCCCTGCGCCGGCGCGAGGAGCGCGAACGCGCATACATAGAAGAGGAAGAAGAGCAGCCCGCTCCCCCGCCCGCGCCCGAACAGCCGCAGACGGTCTATTACTTTGTGGAAAAAAAGCGCGCCCGCAAAAGCGCCGCCTACAGCGAGCCGCGCGAGATATTGTTCCGAAAATAAGAAACAGAATGAAAGCCGCCCGTTTGCAGACGGCGCGCCGATGCCGACCCCTGTCAGTATCGGCAAAACGCCCGCCCCGTATGCACGAGGCGGCGATGCGCGCTGCGAAGCGCCCGCCGCGCCTTCCATCGATACGGCGGCACAAAAACGGCGTGCTCCGCGCCCGCCGCTCGTCAGTCGATGCGGCGGAACGGGCGGCTCATGCCCGCCGCGCCTTTAATCGATACGGCGGACGTTTTCGCCCTCGTCCCACAGCCGTTCGAGGTGGTAGAAGAGGCGCGATTCGTCGTTGAACACGTGCACGATGACGTCGCCGTAATCGAGCACGCCCCAGCGGCCGTCTCGCACGCCCTCGGTGCGGCGGGGCTCGATGCCCTGGCGGGAGAACTGTTCTTCCGCGTTTTCACACAGGGCGCGCACCTGGGTGGTGTTGCGCCCGCTGGCGATGACGAAAAAGTCGCACAGCGTCGTCTTTTCGCGCACGTCTACGATGAGGATGTCTTCCGCCTTTTTGGAAGAGAGGTACCGGGCGATGGCCTCGGCGAGTTCTGCCGGCTGCATGCTGTTTTCTCCTTGCATATTCACTATCTTCTCCTTTTTTACCTTATATCTTTATAATACCGATACGCCTGCTCGGTGAGCGGGTAAATGGCGCCGCCCCCCTGTTTGAGGTGCCTAAGCTCCGCGCGCAGGCTTTGGTACATACATTCGTTTAAGCTGTCCTCTTTATAAAACGCCCGCCGCAGCTTATGGATGCCGGAAAAATCTCTGCCCGATTCCAGCATGTCGGCAAGGAAGATGAGCTTGCCCAACGCGCTCATTTCCGGCTTCCCGGACGTGTGGTAGCGGATGGCGTCGAGCACGGCGGCGTCGGAAACGCCGAAGGCGTGTTCGGCATAATAGGCGCCCGTGTACTGGTGCAGGACGGGCGCGGGCACCCCCGCGGGGGGCGTAAAGCCCTGCAGTTCGGGCGAGGAAAGGTCTAAATACTTGGCGCAGTCGTGCATGCCGGCGGCGAGGATGGCGTCCGTTTCCGATACGCCGCAGCGGGCTGCGGACTCCGCCGCCATCAGCCCCACGCGCAGGGAATGTTCGCGGCGGGCGGGCTTTAAGCCGCGCAGCGCCTCGCGCACCCTGCCCACGCGGTACAGCTGCCTGCCCTCGATATAGTCGAAGACGGCGGCGGGAAGCTCGGCGGGTTCCTGCCCGAAGGCTATCTGCACGCGGATATCGGTGGAAGAGACCTGCTTCCCCGTATAGGAGAGCACTTGAAACCGCCTGCCGAAGCGGGCAAAAAAGCGCTTGCCCTCGGCGCGGAAGTCGGCAGGGTCGCCCTCTCTGCCGCAGGCGACCAGCTGCGCGAGCGAGAGGATCTCTTCCGGCTGCTTCCAGGTATAAAAATCGCGCAGCATGTCTGCCCCTACCAGGAAGAAAAGCTCGTCCTGCGGGAAGCGCTCGCGGAAATGGCGCAGCGTGCGCACGGTGTAGCTGGTGCCGCCGGCGGAGATCTCGTAGGCGCTGACTTCCGCCCCTTCCACGCCCGCAAAGGCGAGCTTTGCCATGGCCAGCCTGTCTTCGGCGGGGGCCATGTTCTTTTCGCGCTTGTGCGGGGGCACGAAGGCGGGCACGACGACGATCTTATCCGCCGCCAGCTGCCGCTTTGCCGCCTGCGCGAGGGCGATGTGTTCGGCGTGGACGGGATCGAACGAGCCGCCGAAAATGACGATGTTCATGGGCGTTCTCCAAAACCATTGGCACGGGCGCCGCGCGCGCCTTCCTGCCGGGAGGCGGGCGCGGCCTCTTCGGCCTTTGTTTTTATAAGTATAGCATATCTTTGCGCCGCTGACAAACGTTTTGCAAAAAAACACGCCCGCCGCGGCACAGAACTTTCCCTTCCGAAGCCGCCGCAAAATATTTCCTGCCCAAACTTCCTCGCGCGGGTATATTTATATAAAAAAATGGAGATACCTTCCCAAAAAACAGAGCGCCCGCGGGAAAAGCGCCTGCGGGAAATGCGCCTGCGGGAAAAAGCGCCCGCGGGGAAATGCGCCCGCGGGGCGCGCGGAGGGGCGATGCGGCAGAAGTTTACCCTGTGGTCGGATACCGTATTCTTTTTTTGTATGAGCCTGACGGCGGCGTTCTGCCTGCTGCGCTTTTATATACGCGAGCTGTGGGCGGCGGCCGCGCTCTCGCTCGCCTTGGCGGCGGCGGGGACCGCCCTTTTGCACCTTTGGATGCGGGCGCGCCGCGCCAAAAAGCACCAAACGCGCGAACAGCAGCAAAAGATCGCCGACCTCGCCTTTCATCTGGCGATGGAAGAGCCGCAAAACAGCGCCGAGCTCATCGCCCGCAGCCTGCGCGCGGCGGGCTTTGACGACGCGCGCGCGGAAGGCGGCTGCGTGACGGCGGCGGGCAAACGCGCCTTTCTGCGCTTCCGCCTGGAAAAGGTGACGGCGGACGAACTTTCGCCCGTCATCCGCGCGGCGGGCAAAGACAAGGCGGTGCTGGCGGGCGGGTTCACCGACGAGGCGAAGCGGCTCGCCGAAGCCTTCGGGGTGAAGCTGTACGGCGCCGAACAGGTGTACGAGCTGGTGCAGAAGGGCGGGCAAATGCCCGAGCCGCTCATCGCCCCGCCCCGCAAAAAACAGCGCCTGCGCGACAGGCTGCGCCCCCGCTTTGCCCGCGGGGCGTGGCGGGGGTACGCCTTTTCGGGCGTGTTTTTGCTCGTATTTTCGCTGTTTGCCGTGTTCCCCCTCTACTACCTCATCGCGGGCGGGGCGCTCGTGCTCGTCGCCGTGCTCGTCCGTTTTTTGGGGAAGGAAGAATAGATGCAAGGGCGCTCGTGCTCATCGCCGTGCTCGTCCGCTTTTTAGGGAAGGAAGAATAAGGCGCGGCAAAAAATAACGGCGCCGCCCCTTGTTTCCTTCCAAAAAACAAAAAAGGAGCCCGCCGCGTTTTTATCGATAAAAAGCGCCCCCGCCGCGCCCCTTCTCTCTGCGGAGAAGGGGCGCGGCTTTTTTATTCAAAAAGGGTGGGCGTTATAAAAAAACGCGGCTCTTCAAAAACGCCGCCCCTTGTTTCCTTCAAAAAACAAAAAAGGCGCCGCCCCGCGAAGGGGAAGCGCCGAAGCCGTTTACAGCATCTTTTCGCCCATCGGCTGGCCGCCGAGGATGTGGATGTGCAGGTGATGCACCGTTTGCCCGGCGTCCTGCCCCTGGTTGACGATGAGGCGGTAGCCGTTTGTAAGGCCTAAACTTTCGGCGATGTGCGGGATGTTGACAAAGCACTGCTTGACGAGCTCCGCCTGGTCGGCGTTCATGTCGGCAAGGGTGGCAAAGTGCGATTTGGGCACCACCAGCACGTGCACCTTGGCCTGCGGGTTGATATCTTTGAAGGCGATCATGTTTTCGTCTTCATACACCTTTTGCGAGGGGATCTCCCCCGCAGCGATCTTGCAGAAAATGCAGTTTTCCATCTTGTTTCCTCCATAATTATTACAGCCGCTCGGCGAGCAGGCCGCCTTGGAAGGGGCGCACGGGGATGAGCGTGCACGGGCCCTCGATGCGGCCTTCCGCGTACAGGCGGATATAGTTCTGCGAATAGCCGACGGTATAGCCGCCCTCTTCCTCTTCGGGCACGAAGGCGAGGGGTTTGCCGATATACCCGCCCTCGTACGCTGCGCGCAGCTGCCCCGCCAGCGCCTGCAGACGGTGCAGGCGGCTTTTTTTGACGGCGGCGGGAAGATCGGGAAGGCGCGCCGCCGCCGTGCCCGCCCTGCGGCTGTACGGGAAGCAGTGCACCTGCGAAAAACCCGCCCTCTCGCACAGGTCTAATGTGGCGGCAAAGTCTTCTTCCGTTTCGCCGGGGAAGCCGACGATGACGTCGGTGGTGACGGCGGCGTCGGGGAAGAAGCTTCGGATGAGCCGCACCTTCTCTAAAAACTGTTCGCGGGTATAATGGCGGTTCATCTTTTTGAGCACGGCGTCCGATCCGCTCTGGAGCGATAAGTGGAAGTGCGGGGCAAACCTACGCACCTGTTTTGCCGCCTCCAACAGATGCTCTGTGATGACGCCCGCCTCCAGCGAGCCGAGGCGGATGCGGCAGGGCGCGCCTTTGACGGCGAGGAGAAGTTCGGAAAGGCCGCGGCCGCGATCGTTATAGGAAGAGAGGTCGATGCCCGTGATGACGGTTTCCGCCGCCTTCTGCGACAGTATCTCCGCCGCAGCGCTCTCCAAAGAACGCGAGCAGGTGCGCCCGCGCAGGTAGGGAATGATGCAGTAGGAACAGAAGTTGTTGCAGCCGTCCTGCACCTTGATGAACGCCCGCGCCCGCATCTGCAGGGGCGGCGGGAGCTCGTCAAACCCGCCCCCTGCGGCGATATGCGCGCCGCTCGCCTTTTCGTCCAACAGGCGGAACAGTTCGCCCTTCTGCCGCGCGCCCGTCACCAAAAACACGCCGCTCTTTTGCAAAAACGCTTCGGGGGCGCGCTCGGCGGCGCAGCCGCACACGGCGATGGGCGCGTCTTTACTGACGGCGCGGATGCGCGCCACCGCCTGGCGAGACTTTTTTTCCGCCTCGGCCGTGACGGCGCAGGTGTTGAGGATATACAGGTCGGCGGGCTCTAAACGGTCGGAGACCTCGTACCCGCGCTCCTGCAGGCCCGCCAAAAGGGACCAGCTTTCGCACTCGTTGACCTTGCACCCGAGGGTAAATACCACCGCCTTCATCGCAGTTCCCCCAGGGCGAACATGGCGACGGCCGTGAGGGCGACGGCGGCCGTCTCTGCCCGCAGGATGCGCCTGCCCAGGGTGAGCAGGGCAAAGCCGGCGGCGCGCGCCTCTTCCGCCTCTTCGCGCGTGAAGCCGCCCTCGCTGCCGACGATAAGCGCCGTGCCGCCCGCGATGGCGGCAAGGTCCGCCTCGCTCTTTTGGGCGAACTCGCAGGCGAACAGCTTGTTTTGATAGTCTGCGCAGGAGGCGAGCGCCTTTGCAAAACTTTCAAAATACTCCACCTGCGGCACCGAAGCCCTGCCGCACTGCTTGGCGGCCTCGACGGCTACCTTCTGCAGACGCGCCAATTTATTTTCGTTCATATACGCGGCGCAGTAGCGGGAAGAGAACACCCCCACAGACGAGGCGCCAAGCTCCGTCGCCTTCTGCACCACCAGCTCCGTCTTATCCCCTTTGAGCGCCCCGATGAGCAGCCGCACCTGCGTTTTCGGCTCTTTATCGGAAATTTTTTCGCCCAGCACGCTGCACACCATCTCGCGCTTGCCTATCGCCGCGACGACGGCCGTATATTCCTTTCCGCCGCCGTCAAAGAGCACGAGCTCGTCGCCCACGCCCAGCCGCAGCACGTTTTTGGCGTGCGAGAACTCGTCGCCCGCAAGGATCGCCTGCTGCCCTATCTTTTCCACAAAAAACCTGCGTTCCATGCCCTACTCCCCCGCGGGCGCGCGGAAGGCGAGCGCGTACCATTCGCCCCGCTGCAGCTGCTTTACTAAATGCAGCCCCACCCCCTCGTAGGCGGCGATGACCTGCGCCAGCTTGGGGGCGATGATGCCGCTCAAGATGAGCGCCCCGCCCGGGCAGAGGTTTTTGGGGATGCTGCCCGCCAGGCGGCAGAGGATATCCGCGGTGATGTTCGCCGTCATCACCTGCCCGCGCACGTCGGCGTCTTCCAACAGGTCTGAGAGGGCGATCTTGGCGCGGCCGTCTACCCCGTTGAGGGCGGCATTGTGCGTGGCGCTCTGCACGGCGACGTAGTCGATATCCGTCATGTAGGCAAAGCCCGCCCCCAGCAAAAGGGCGGCGATGCCCAAAATGCCGCTGCCGCAGCCGACGTCTACCACCGCGTCGCCGGGGCGCAGGTACTGCTGCAGCAGTTCCAGGCACATGGCGGTCGTTTCGTGTTCGCCGGTGCCGAAGGCCATGTTGGAATCTAACCTGACCACCGCCTCGCCCTCTTTGGGGGCGTATTCGATCCATTCGGGGCAGACGACCACCCGTCCGCCGATGTGTAAGGGGCGGAAATGCTTTTTCCAGATATCGATCCAGTCATCGCCGTCCACCTCGCGCCGCGCCGTTTCCAGCGTGCCCAGGGGGAAAGCGCTGCGCTCTTTGAGCGCTTCGATATCCCCTATAATGGAGCGGATGTTCTCGTCGGCGATGTCGACGGGCAGAAAGCACTTGACGAGCACGTCTCCCGAAGGGCGGGCGACGTCGTCGTCCATATAGTCCCAAAAGGTGCGCTTATCGCTCTGCAGGGCGACGATGTCGTTATAGTCGCACACGGTGACGCCGTAATTGGTGTAGTTCCAAAAGATATCGGCGACAAGCTCGCTGCCCTCGGTGGTGGTGTGCACGGTAAATTCGATAAACTTCATGGCCTGTTCCTCTTTCAAAAACGCGCCGCGCTTCTCTCCGCGCGGCGCGCGCCCTTCCCTTTAAAAGGGAAGCCGTTTGCCCTTTTTCAGCTGTTTGATCATCACCTTGGTCTGCTCGAACTGTTTGAGCAGCTGGTTGACGTCCTGCACGGTGGTGCCCGAACCCGCGGCGATGCGCTTTTTGCGGGAAGAATTGATGATCTCGGGCTTTTCGCGCTCTTTTTTGGTCATGGAGAGGATCATCGCCTTGACGCGCTCCATGCGCTTTTCGTCAAAGTCGCTCTCTTTGATCTTCAGTTTGCCCATGCCCGGCATCAGGCTCATCACCGAAGAGATACCGCCCATCTTTTTCAGCGATTCGAACTGGTCGAGGTAGTCTTCCAAGGTGAAAGACGCCTCGCGCATCTTCTTTTCCAGCTTTTTGGCCTGCTCTTCGCTGACCGCCTCCTGCGCCTTTTCGATGAGGGACAATACGTCGCCCATCCCTAAGATGCGGGATGCCATGCGGTCGGGATAGAAGGGCTCGAGGTCCGTCAGCTTTTCGCCCACGCCGATGAACTTGATGGGCTTGCCCGTGACCGCCTTGATGGAGAGGCAGGCGCCGCCGCGGGTGTCGCCGTCCAGCTTGGTCAAAATGACGCCCGTCACGTCTAATCTTTTATTGAAGGTCTCGGCGACGTTGACGGCGTCTTGCCCCGTCATGGCGTCTACGGTAAGCAAAATTTCGGTGGGATGCACCTCGTTTTTGATATTTTCCAGCTCCTGCATGAGGGCGTCGTCGATGTGCAGGCGGCCCGCGGTATCGATGATGACGGTGTCGTTGCCCAGCGAGCGCGCCTCTTCGATGGCCTGCTTTGCCGTTTTGACGGGGTTTTGGGTGCCCTTTTCAAACACGGGCACGCCCGCCTTGCCCCCCACCACCTGCAATTGGTGGATGGCGGCGGGGCGGTAGATGTCGCCCGCCACCAACAGCGGCTTTTTGCCCTGCTTTTTAAGGAGCATCGCCAGCTTGCCGCACAGGGTGGTCTTGCCCGCGCCCTGCAGGCCGCACATCATGATGACCGTCGGCGGGCGGTCGGCGACCTCTAATTTGGCGTTGGAAGAGCCCATGAGGGCGATCAGCTCTTCGTTGACGATCTTGATGACCTGCTGGGCGGGGTTGAGGCTCTGCAAGATCTCCTGCCCCACCGCCTTGGCGGATACGTCGGCGATAAATTTTTTGGCGACGAAGATGTTGACGTCCGCCTCCAACAGGGCGATGCGCACCTCGCGCATGGCGCCCTTGATCTCAAGCTCGGTGAGCTTGCCGCGCTTTGTCAGCTTGGAAAAGATGTGGTTGAGCCTCTCGGAGAGAGAGGAAAAAAGTGCCATAGTTTACTCCTTGTTCCTGTTTCGATCTCGCCGCCGCGGCGGCGCCGCGCCGCATCCACGGTGGATGAAAATGTAAAATGATAAATGTAAAATGTAAAATTATCGATAAATTAAAAAATATTTTATGCCTATTCCAAAATTCTATATTCTACATTCTACATTTTACATTCTAAAATTTCTCCCCTTCGCCGCGGGTGGTGATGACGGCGGAATGCTCGCTATCGATTTGCATCAGCGAGATGATGCGCTCGATCTCTGCGGCATGTTCGGGATGGTCGCGCTCGAATTGCTCTAAGGCGCGCAGCACGCGCGTGAGCATTTCAGACAGCGCCAGCGACTCGCGCTGATTGATCTCGTTGTGGTGCAGCTTTTGTTCGTACTCGTCTAACAGCCGGCGGCTTTGGGCGAGGGCGTCGGAAACGCTCTGCTTGGAGATGCCCTTCTGCTCGGCGATCTCTGTAAGCGACAGGTCGCACAGGTAGTACAGTTCGCACACCTCGCGCCGGTGCTCGTTGAGGAGGGCGCCGTAGGCGTCGAACAGCTGTAAATACTTCAGATCTTTCATGTCTTTCATGCGCGCCTCCTCGCCGTGCGGCATATTCGCCGCACAGGCTTCTTAGCGGAATGTCCGCCGCTCGCGCTGCCGTGCGGCATATCCGCCGCGCGGGCTTCCTCCGCGGGCAGCTTTCCGTTCCGCCCTGCGGGATATCCGCTTTTCATTATAAAAGAAAGGGGCGGGCGCTGTCAAACGATTTCCGCCTATCTGCCCTTGCCGCCGCGCCGCCTTTCTTCGAGCAGGACGCCGAGCGCCTGTCTGCGCTTTTTCAGCCATTCGCTCGCCGCCTCGTGCAGGGGCACGCCCGCAAAGGGGAACAGGAAGCGCCGCTTCTGCCGCTGTTCTTTGCGCCGCTCGTTGAGGGCGGCCTTGAAGCGCTCGTACTCGACGGCCGCCTGCAATTCCGCCGCCGCCTTGCGGATCTTGAGGGAAAGGTCAAAGCTGATGCACACGTCCACAAAAAAGATGCCGTAAAAGGCGCCGATGAAAAAGATCGTCCACACGTTTTCCGCCGCCCATACCGCCGCCGCATGCAGCGGTCCAAACAATACATACACGAAGCCCGCGGCGATGGCGCCCCACAACAGCGAAAACAGCGGGCAGATGATGCCCTGCACGTTGCCCCACTGCGCGGAATAATCCCACAATTTGATGTGCATGCCCTTGATGAAGATAAGGCCCGTGATATATTCGAGCAGGGTAAGGGAGACCAAAAGCAGCAATACCAGCGCCCAGCGGGGCAGGGGGATAAAGCACGCGCCGTACAAAATGAGCGTGCCCGCCCCGTACATGGGCAGATACGGGCCGTTCAAAAAGCCCGGATTGATCCACTTTTTAGTGCTGAAAAAGCGGCGGAAGAACAGCTCGATCACCCAGCCGCCCACGCTGCCAAGCATATATAAAAATGCGAGGCGGAAAAATACCTGCATACTGCCTCTTCCTTCCTAAAACAAAAGCCGAAAAGCCGCCCTCTTCTGCCCGTTCGGCAGGGCGGCAGACGCTAAATGATGCCTTCGGTGAATTCTTCGGCGTCGAACAGCTGCAGATCGTCCATCTTTTCGCCGGTGCCGACGAACACGACGGGGATGTGCAGTTCGCCGCACAGCGACACGACGAACCCGCCCTTGGCGGTGCCGTCTAACTTGGTGAGCACGATGCCGTCCAAATCGACCGCTTCGTCAAAGATCTTCGCCTGCGAGAGGGCGTTCTGCCCGGTGGTGGCGTCCAGCACCAGAAATTTATAGAAGTGCGCTTCGGGATACTCGCGCGCCACCACGCGGTCCATCTTCTGCAGTTCCGCCATCAAATTGGCCTTGACGTGCAGCCTGCCCGCCGTATCGACGATGACCACGTCCGTGCCCTTGGCCTTGGCGGACGAGAGGGCGTCGAACACCACGGCGGAAGGGTCGCTCCCCTCCTCGTGCTTGACGATGCGCACCTTTGCCCGCTCCGCCCACACGCTCAGCTGGTCGGCGGCGGCGGCGCGGAAGGTATCCGCCGCGGCGAGGGTGACGCTCTTCTTTTCTTTGACGAAGTAATTGGCCAGCTTGCCGATGGTGGTGGTCTTGCCCACGCCGTTGACGCCCACCAGCATGATGACGGCGGGGTACTCGATCTCGGGCACGGGCGCCTCGCAGAGGGTATCTTCGATGACGTCTTTGATGAGGTCGATGATATAGTCTTTGTCTTTCAGCTTTTCGCGCCGCGCCTCTTCGCGGATCTGCTCGACGATGTTTTCCGCCGTGACGACGGAAATGTCGGCAGAGATGAGGATCTCTTCCAGCTCGTCGTAAAAATCATCGCCGATGCCTCGCGAAAACAGCGCCGAAAGTTTAGACGAGATGTTGTCTTTGGTCTTTTTCAAAGCGCCGATGATCTTGCCGAAAATGCCCATTTGCATGGCCTCCTTGTTTTTGAATTGAAAATGCGCTGCGCCGCGCGAAAATGTAGAATGTAAAATGTAAAATGTAGAATGTAAAATTTTGGATGCTTAAAAATAAATACTCAAAACGAGGCAAAACGACGCTTTTGCCTCGTTTCCCTTATGGGCATACGGATGAGGGTGAATGCGCCGCGATTTTAATAAAGGTTTGCCCCTTCTGCCAAAAACCGTGGAGAGTGGTGCAGATCGTGCACTTACAAGGCAAGCGCAAGGGAGTGTACACAGACGTACATGACCGCCGCGCGCATGCCGCAGAAAGGGCGCGAGATGTGCCGCTATACGCGGTTTTTCACGCCACGGTATCGCCGCCCAGCTTCGCCTCCACCTCCGACAGCTTGACAGAGACGATCTTGGAGACGCCCTTTTCTTCCATGGTGACGCCGAAGAGGCTGTCTGCCTTTTCCATGGTGGGCTTGCGGTGGGTGATGACGATGAACTGCGTCTCTTTGGCGAATTTTTTTAAGAACTGGGCGAACTTATCGACGTTCGCCTCGTCGAGCGCGGCCTCTATTTCGTCGAGCACACAGAAGGGCATGGGCCGCAGCATGAGGATAGCGAAGAGGATGGCGATGGCGGTGAGCGCCCGCTCGCCGCCCGAAAGCAGCGAAATTTTAGTCAGCTTTTTACCGGGCGGGCAGGCGACGATCTCTACCCCCGCAGACAGCGGGTCGTCTGCCAGCGAATAATCCATCTGCAGCTCCGCCTTGCCGCCGCCGAACAGCTCTTTGAACAATTTTTGGAAGTTCTGATTGATGCTGTTGAAGCCTTCGTCGAACTGCTTCTGCATTTCCGCCTTCAGATTTTCAAGGGCGGAAGAGGTATCGTCGATGCCGCGCTGCACGTCGTCCCTTTGGGCGCACATCTCGCTGTACTGGGCGCTGAGCGCCTCGTACTCTTCCACGGCGTTGTGGTTGATGGCGCCGAGGGCGGTGATCTCGCGGCGGCAGCGGTTGAGGATCGTCTGCCCCGCCTTGGGGTCGAAGCCTTCCTCTTTATAGGGCAGGCAGGTCTCGTACGTTTCGTGATATTCCTCTTCGATGCGCGCCTGCAGGTTTTCAAGCTCGGTGTCGATCCTGGTCAGCTCGATCTCGCGGGCGTGGCGCTGTTCGGAGAGCGCCTCGCTGCGCTCGGTGAGGGCGCGCGTTTCGCGCAGCGCCCCTTCGATGGCGGCGTTGAGGGCGGCCTTGCCCTCCGTTTCGGCGTCTTTGCGGGAGCGAAGGGATGCGAGCTCTTCCCGCTGGGCGGGGGTGAGCGCCGCGTCTTCCGCCTGCTTTTCCAGCTCTGCGATGTTTTCGGCGAGGTTTGCCGCGTTCTCTTCGGCGGCAGAAATGCGCGCTTCCAGCTCTTCCCGCTCGGAGACGAGCCGCGCCTCGTCGCCGCGGGCAGACTCCGCCGCGGCGCGGTACTGCGCCACGTACACCTGCAGGGCGTTGAGGCGCAGATTGCGCTCGCCCAGGTCGGAGCGGATCTTTTCGTATTCGGCGCGGCGGCCCTCCGCCTCGCCCTCGGCGGCGCTTTTGCGGCGGGCGATCTGTTCTTCCCCTTCCGAAGAGGCGGAAAAATCGGTGTCGATGCCCTTGAGGCGCTCGTAGAGGACGGCGAGGGTGTCTTCCTGCAATTTCAGCGCCTTTTTGCCCTCGGCGGCCTTGGCGGCGAGGGTATCGCGCTTTTCGGCCAGGGCGGCGCGGCGGGAGCGCGCTTCGGCAAACCCTTCGCGCATGGTCTCCAGCTCTTTGGCGGCCTTGGTGCGGCTCTCTTCCAGCTGCGCGCGGCGCTGTGTAAGCTGCGCGCGCTCTTTTTCGGCGGCGGCAAGGTCCTTCTGCGCCTCGGCGATCTTGCGCTCGTTGGCGAGCAGGTTCCCGCCCCCTTCCTTGCGCGAGCCGCCCGTCATCGACCCGCCCGTGGAGATGACGTCGCCGTCTAAGGTGACGATGCGGAAGGCGTGCGGGTACTTTTTGGCGATGGCGGTGGCGTTGGCGATGGTATCGGCGACGAGGGTGTTGCCGATGAGGTTATAGATGACGTTTTCGTAATACTTGTCGTAGCGGACGAGCTCTGTGGCGAGGCCGACCGCGCCCGCCTCTTTGAGCGCCTTTTTGGTATAATCCGTCTCGTAGCGGGGCTTGAGGGCGGAGACGGGCAAAAAGGTGACCTGCCCGCCGCGCGTGCGCTTCAAATGCTCGATGAGAAGGCGCGCGTCGTCTGCGGTGGCGGTGACCACGTTCTGCATGGCGCCGCCGAACGCCGTTTCGATGGCGACTTCGTACTTTTCGTCGCAGCGGACGATGTCGGCGATGACGCCGCGCACCAGCCCCGCCAGGCGGGCGTCCTTTTTGGCGTCGCCCATCAGCTTGCGGACGGCGAATTTATACCCTTCGAACTCCTCTTTGACGTTGCGGTAAAAGCGCTCGCGGTCTTTGAGGGCGGAAATGCGGGCATTGCACGAGAACAGCGCCTCGCCCGCCTCTTCCAATGCCTGCGTCAGCTGCTCCAGCCCCCGCTCTCCCTCGGCGCGCGCCTGCCCCTCGCGGGAGACGTACTCGTCCAGCTCCGCCTGCCAGTCTTCGCAGTCGGAAAGCGCCTTCTGCGCCGCGGCGAGGTCTCTCTTGGCCTCTTCGGCGGCGGCGGCGACTTCGCGGATGCGCTCCTCTACCGCCTCTTTGCGGGCGGAGAGGGTGCCGATGTTGCGGCGGATCTCGGAAAGGTCCTGGATGGAATCGATGACGCTGCGCTGCGTCTTGTCGGAAAGTTCTTCGTACTCCGCCGCCTTTTGGGAAAGTTCCGCCACCTCGCCCTCGAGCGAGGCGATCTCGCGGCGGGAATCGGCCGCCTTGGCGTCGTTCGCCTTGGCTGCCTTTTGGGCTGCGGAAAGTTCTTTGGCGATGGCGGCAAGGCGCGCCCGCCCTTCGGAAGCGGCGGCGGCGGCGCTCTCGCGCTGGCGGCGCAAAAAGGCGATGCGCTCGCGGATGACGTTGGCGTCGCCCTCCTTTTTTTGCAGTTCTACGGTATATTGCAGGATGCGCTCGTTGAGCTGCTGCAGGGCGGCGTCGCTTTCGGCGAGCTTCTGCCTGTCCGCCGCGCACTGCGCTTCCAGCGCCTCGCTGCGGGCGCGGCACTCTTCCATTTCCGCCTGCACGGCGGCGATGGCGGCGCCGATGGCGGCGCGGGAGGCCTCGGCATTGTCGTGCTTATAGATATAGAGGTTGATCTCCGCCTGTTTGAGCATGCCGTACAGCTCGTTGTAGCGGCGCGCCTTTTCCGCCTGCCGCGACAGGGGCGCGAGCATGTGCTCCACCTCGCCCATGCGCTGCAAAAAGATGTTGAGATTGTTGTAGGAATTGTTGAGGCGCCGCTCGATCTCCTGCCGGCGCGCCTTGAACACGACGATGCCCGTCGCCTCTTCAAAGATGGAGCGGCGGTCTTCGGGCTTGGCGTTCATGATCTGTTCGATCTTGCCCTGGCCGATGATGGAATACCCCTCTTTGCCCAGGCCCACGGCGTGCAGCCGGTCTACGATGTCCTTCATGCGGCAGGGCTGCTTGTTGATGAGGTACTCGCTTTCGCCGCTGCGGTAGAGGCGGCGGGTCATGGCGACCTCGGCATAGTCGAGGTCGGCGAACATGTGGGTGGAATTATCGAAGGTGAGCGTCACCTCGCAGAACGACTGGCTCTTGCGCGCCTGCGTGCCGTTGAAGATGACGTCCTGCATGTTGGTGCCGCGCATGGTCTTGGCAGACTGCTCGCCGAACACCCAGCGGATGGCGTCGGCAACGTTGCTCTTGCCGCAGCCGTTCGGCCCCACGATACAGGTGACGCCGTCGTCGAATTTGATCTCGGTTTTGTCGGCAAACGACTTGAAACCGTTGAGTTCTACCTTTTTGAAATGCACCGATCATCCTCCCGTGCGCTCTTCTAAGCGAAAAAGCAGCTCTTTTGCCGCCGCCTGCTGCGCGGCGCGCAAACTGCCGCCTTCCCCTTCCGCACTCTCACCGCAGGCCTGCGCCCGCACGGTGAAGCGGGGCGCGTGCGGCTCGCCCGTCTGCGCGAGGGGGATATACTCCGCCCGCGGCAGGTGCCGCGCCTGCAGCCACTCCTGTAATTTCCCTTTGTGATTGACGTCTTCGCCCGCAAGGGACAGCCGCGCCTGTACGAAGGCGCGCGCGGGGGCGATGCCGCCGTCTAAATAGATGCCCGCGACCAGCGCCTCGAACAGGCTGGAGACCGCCTTTTCGCCCACGTTGCGGATATCCGCCGCCCGCAGAAACCGTTCCAGCCCGTCGGCGCGGATGGCGGCGGCGAGCGGGGGCGCGGAGACCATGCGGATGCGCGCGCGCGTCATCTCCCCTTCCGGCGCCTCTCCGCCGCGGTACAGCTCTTCCGCCACGATAAAGCCGAGCAGGGCGTCGCCCAAAAACTCTAACCGCTCGTTGCTTTGGCAGCCGTGCTGCGCCGCATACGAAGAGTGGGTAAAGCAGGCTTCCAGCAGCTGCCTGTCGCGAAAGGTATAGCCGAGCTTTTGTTCCGCTTCATGCAGTTCAGGCATCCTGGGCGATCTCCAGGTCGATGCCCGTCAGCATTTGGCGGATCTCGCCCACGAGGCCGCTTTCCGCCGCCTCTTTCGCCTGCAGGACGGAGGCGCAGATGCTCTCTGCCTTGCTCGACCCGTGCGACTTGACGACCACCTTTTCAATGCCCAGAAGCACCGCGCCGCCGTATTTGCTGTAATCGAGCACCTTTTTGATCTTTTTGAAGGCGCCGCGCATGAACAGGGCATAGCCGATCTTGGCGGCGAGCGAAGATTTGATGTTCTGCTTGATGACGCTCATCACCGCCAGCGCCGTGCCTTCGGCCGTCTTCAGGGCGATGTTGCCCGAAAAGCCGTCGCAGACGGCGACGTCGATGTCGCCGCTCATGATGTCGCGCCCTTCCACGTTGCCGACAAAGCGGATGCCCTGCAGCTTTTTCAGAAGGTGGAAGGTCTCCTGATGGAGCGGGTCGCCCTTGTGCTCTTCGGTGCCGTTGGTCACCAGCCCCACGCACGGGTCTTTGACGCCCATCGCCTTGGCATATGCCGTGCCCATGATGGCGAAGTGGCACAGATTGACGGGCTTGCATTCGGCGTTGGCGCCGGCGTCGATGATGAACACCTTGCCGCCCTTGGCGGTGGGCAGCGCCGGGCAGACGGCGGGGCGGGAAATGCCGCGGATGCGGCCGACGCGCAGCAACGCGCCCGTGAGCACCGCGCCCGTGGAACCCGCGGACACGAAGCCCTGCGCCTCTTCGTCCTCTTTGAGCATCTTCAGCGCCACCACCAGGGAAGAGTCCTTCTTCTGGCGGATGGCGAGGGTGGGAACGTCGTCATTGGTGATGACCTCGCTGCAGTGCACCACCTGCAAACGGGCGGCGTCGTACGCCATACCCGCCAGGCAGGGCTCGATCTTGGCCTTGTCGCCGGTGAGCACCACCGAAAGTTCCGCGTCCCTTTGCAGCGCCTGCACGGCGCCCTTTACGATCTCCTGCGGGGCATTGTCGCCCCCCATCGCATCGACAACGATCTTGATCATAGACAAATACTCCTTTTTTGATGTTCGCTTTGCCGCATGTTTGCGCGCCCGCTGCGCAGCGTGCCTCTTTTTATGCGCGCGCGGGGAAATGGTAAATGGTAAATGTAGAATGTAAAATGTAAAATTTTGGATGAAATTGTTTTCAGAGATCCTTCGGTGCGCGCGGGTTACACCCGCGCGGCCGCAGGATGACAGGAGAAGGCGCCCGCTCCCGCATTGTCCTACGCCCCTCTTCCGTCGGCTGCGCCGCCACCTTCCCCCCAGGGGGAAGGCAAGGCCTTTGTTATTCCAAATAATGCTCGAAAAAGCAAAAACCGCGCTTTTTGCTTTTTCACTTTACAGCGGGGAGCTACATGCAGGAAAGGTGAAGGCGGCGCGCGTTTATCAAACGTGAGCCCCTAAAAGCGCGCCGCCGAGGAAAACTCCGGCTGCGCCGCGCTAAAAGCGCGGACAGCGGGGTTGTCCTCAAATCACGAAAAACCGCAGCCGCCGTCGCGGCGAGGTTTTTGTGAACTCCCTCAATACTCCAAATTCCCCACCGTGCGCGGATACGGGAGCACGTCTCGGATGTTGGAGATGCCCGTCAAATACATGATCATGCGCTCGAAGCCCAGGCCGTAGCCCGAATGCACGGTGCCGCCGTAGCGGCGCAGCTTCAAATAAAAATCGTAATCTTTGGGGTCGAGGCCCAGTTCGTTCATGCGGGCAAGGAGCACGTCTTCGCGCTCTTCGCGCTGCGAACCGCCGATCAGCTCGCCGATGCCGGGCACCAACAGGTCTGCCGCGGCGACCGTCTTGCCGTCGTCGTTGAGGCGCATGTAGAAGGCCTTGATCTCTTTGGGGTAATCGGTGAGGAACACTGGCTTTTTGTACACCTGTTCGGTGAGATACCGCTCGTGCTCGCTCTGCAGGTCGCACCCCCAGTAGACGGGGAATTCGAACTTTTCTTTCACCTTTTCCAAAATGCCGACGGCCTCGGTATAGCTAAGGCGCACAAATTCGCTTTCCGACACGTTTTTCAGCCGCGCGATGAGGCCCTTATCGACGAAGTTGTTCAAGAACTCGATCTCTTCGGGGCAGTGCTCTAAGATATAGTCGATGATGTATTTGACCATCGCCTCCGCCACGTCCATATCCCCCGCGAGGTCGCAGAAGGACATTTCCGGCTCGATCATCCAAAACTCCGCCGCGTGGCGGGTGGTGTTGGAGCGCTCGGCACGGAAGGTGGGGCCGAAGGTGTACACGTTGGAAAAGGCCATGGCGAAGGGCTCTACGTTGAGCTGGCCGGACACGGTGAGGCTGGCCTTTTTGCCGAAAAAGTCCTTTTTATAATCGACTTCGCCCTTGATTTTTTCTAAGTCGAGGGTGGTCACCTGGAACATGGCGCCCGCGCCCTCGCAGTCGCTGCCCGTCAAAATGGGGGTGTGCACGTACACGAAGCCGCGCTCGTTGAAGAATTTGTGGATGGCGAACGCCGCCTCGCTGCGGATGCGGAACACGGCGCTGAAGGTGTTGGTGCGGGGGCGCAGGTAGGCGATCTCGCGCAGAAATTCCATCGAATGCCGCTTTTTTTGCAGGGGGTAATCGGGCGAGGAAGCGCCCATCACCTCGATTTTTTCCGCCTTGACCTCGAAGGGCTGGCGGTTTTCGGGCGTGAGCACCAGCGTGCCCGTCACCACGAGGCTGGCGCCCACGTTCTGGCGGGCGATTTCGTCGTAATTGGAGAGCGTTTCGCGCTCGAACACGATCTGGCAGTTTTTGAAAAAGCTGCCGTCGTTGAGTTCGATAAAGCCGAAGGCCTTGGAATCGCGCAGGGTCTTGACCCAGCCGCACAGGGTGACCTGCCTGCCGCCGAATTCTTCCGTTTGCCGATACAGTTGCTTGATGGTGGTCCTTTGCATATGCCTTTCTATCTCCTTTTTACAAAAGGTCAGAATACTACAGGATAATTTCCCTATTATTGCTTCTTACTATTGTAGCAAAAATTTTTTTGTTTATCAAGCGCAAACGGCGTTAAATTTGCTTTCGGGCAAAAAAGAGCGCCCTCGAACAGGAGAGGAAGCGTTCGCGCAGCCTACCCCCTTGCCCATGCCGCCCCCTCTGTACATATGCCCGCACGCCGCCGCCCTGCGGCTAATGTGTGTGCATGACGATGTAAAGGCGCGGGGCGCCTTCCGCAGAAGGCGCCCCGCGCCGCTCACTGCTTACATTCTTTTCGGTGCCCGCGGCGCGTTCGAGCACGGCGCGCACGGGCGCATAGCGGTCGGAGCGCAGCAGGGTGCGCGTTTCCTCGCCCCCGGGACCGCGGCGGACGAGGTATGCCTCGCTTATGAGCCCCTCTTTGGCGGAGCGCAGCTCGCGTTCCTGTCTGCCCTGGCGCACTTCGGGTGCGGGCGGGGGCAGCACGGCGGTGACGGCGCTTTCGATGGCGTAGCGGTAGGGCGAGCGCCTGCCGTATACGGACACGGTGAGCTGCCCCGCCCCGGCATGCACGGCGATGCGCACGCCGCCGGCGAGGTCGTTTTTCAGCTTCAGATCGCAGTCGGCGCCGCTGACCATGGCGTCGCGCGAGGGGGGCACATACCCCACGGCGAGGCTGTGCGGGTGCACTTCTGCGGCGGAAAGCCCCGCCAGCAATGCGGCGTTGTAGAGGGTGGTGCTGACCTGGCACACGCCCCCGCCCACGCCGGAGACGTACTCGCCCCCGCGGATGACGGGCGCTTCGGCAAAGCCCGCCCGCGCCGTGCGCTCGCCCACGGCGGCGTTGAAGGAAAGCACCCCGCCCGCACGGATATAGGCGCCGTCCAACTTGCGGGCGGCAAGGGCGATGTTGTGGGCGCGGGAGGCGTTTTCTTCGCTGTAACAGGTGGTGAAGGAAGACAGCGGCGCCATCTGCGCGCGCGCATCTTTCAGGGTGAAGGCGGGCACCACCGCCACCACCCGCCCGCACGCCTCGCACTCCCAGGCGGCGAGCGCCTCTTCCACCGCCGCGCGCAGCGCCTTTCCGTCTACGAACCTGCCCCGCCGCTCCGCCACATAGCGCACGGGCTGCGCCGCGCCCTTGATAAATTCCGCCCGCGCGGGGGAAGAGGGGCGGTACAGCTCGTCGCAGATGCCGCGCAGGAGGCGCTCTTCTCCCCGCAGATACAGCTGCTTTTGCAGGGTGTGGCTGCCGCCCTCTCGCTGCGCCTGCGCCAGCACCGCGGAAAGGTCGGAGCGGACGGCGAGCTCGGGCGGACGGAACACATACGCCCTGCCCCCGACCCGCACGGTGAAGGTGCGCCCCGCCAGCTCTTCCCTCTGCCTGCGCAGCAGCAGCCTGCGCGCACAGGGCACGCTCATGCCGGATACGTTCTGCCCGTCGATCGCGCACCCCTGCGGCAGCCGCGCCGCCCCCGCCCCGCAGGCGCAAAACAAAAAGCCCGCGGCGAGCGCGAGCAGGCAAAGTTTTTGTATGAACTGTTTCAACACCCGCATATTCCGCCCTCTTTCGGCAGTATGCGCGCCTTTGTATGAAAATATACGGAAGATCGCGGAGAGCGAACAATAACAGGACGCAAGGCAGTCTGCGCGTTTACGGCAGCTTTGCGGTCGCCCTATTCCCCCTTCCCTTTGCGGGCGGGGGCGGGAACGATGGCCCCTGCGGCGATGCGCACCTTCTGCACCTGCCTGCCCTGCAGCACCTTTTCGGTGTGGGTGCAGGTGAGCACCGTCTGGACGCCGCCGATGGCGGAGAGCAGCTTGCGGCGGCGGGCAAGGTCGAGCTCGCTCATCACGTCGTCTAAAATGAGCACGGGCGGCTCGCCGGCAAGCCCGGTGAAGATATCCACTTCGGCGAGCTTCAATGCGAGGGCCGCCGTGCGCATCTGCCCCTGCGAGCCGAAGGCGCGCGCTTCCTTGCCGTCGATGAGGATCTTCAAATCGTCCCGATGCGGGCCGGAGGCGGTAAAGCCGAGGCGCACGTCGCGCTCGTAATTTTGCGAAAATTCGCGCTTCAGCCCCTCTTCGATCTGTTCGCGGCTTTCCCCCCAAGACTTTTCGGGCAGGATCTGCAGCTGTTCGGCGCTGCCCGTCAAAAAGGCGTGCTTTTCGGCGGCGAGGGGGGAGAGGCGGCGCACATAGTCTTGCCGGGCGAGCACGATCTCGGCGGCGTAGCGGCACAGCTGCTCGTCCCACACGGGGAGGGTATCCATGATGAAGGCAAAGTCTCGCTCTTTGAGCAGCTTGTTGCGCTGCAAAAGGATGCGGTTGTAGCGCACCAGCGCCGTGTAGTAGGCGCGCGACAGCTGCGAGAGGGAAACGTTCAAAAACCGGCGGCGCTCGTCCGGCCCGTCCTGGATGAGGCGCAGCTCTGCGGGGCTGAAGAACACGCCGTCGATATTGCCCAAAAGGTCTGCGTTGCGGGCGATCTTTCCGCCGTTGATGCGCACCTCGCGCCTGGTTTCAAAGATGTCTGCCTCGATGGTGACGGAGCCGAAGCGGGTGCGGGCGGCGGCAAAGATGTGGGCGTGCTCTTCCCCCTCGCGGATGAGCTGCCTGTCCTTTTTGGTGCGGAAAGAAGTGCCCGTGCACAGGTAGAACAGCGCCTCGGCGCAGTTGGTCTTGCCCTGCGCGTTTTTGCCGTAGAGCACGTTCAGCCCCGGTGCGAATCGAAAGGTCTCGTCCGCATAATTCCTGAAGTTTTTGAGTGTGAGGGTATCGATCTGCATCTCTATGTCCGCCGACGCGATTTTCCGCAGAAAAGCCGCCGATTTAGCTTGTCTTTCTTCCCGATTTATATTATAATGGTAGGGCTTGATTTTTGTGCATGGAACGGGCGGGGCAGAAGGCTCCGCTTTCGGCAACTAACGGCGCCCCTTTGCCGCGCCCGGCCGAAGTTATTTCAATTATACCATATTTTCAGGGAAAAGACAAAGTGTTGCGAGGTGTTTTATGGCCGAAAACAATCAATACGAGGTATTATGGCGGCGCATCCGCACGGTGCTGAGCGATACCCTTTCGCCCATCACCTACAACACCTATATTTCTAAACTGACGCCCGTAGACATCGAGGGGACCAAGATCGTGCTGCGCACGGACACGGAATTTTTTGCCAACTTCATCGGCAAAAACCTGGCGGCGCGCATCAAAGAGGCGCTGAAAAAGGCGGATACGGGCATCACCGACTTCGAGCTGACGGTAGAGGGCAGCGACGACGTGTACTTTTCTTCCGACGAGGACGAGGCGGACGAAGACTATGCCGCCGCCAGCATCGACCCGCGCTTCACCTTTGAATCGTTCGTGGCGGGCAAGAGCAACGAATTCGTGTTCGCCGCGGCGCAGTCGGTGGCGAAAAACCCGGGCGCGAACTTCAATCCCCTGTATATTTACGGCGCTTCGGGCCTTGGGAAGACGCACCTTTTGCAGTCTATCGCCAACTATATCACCATCCACCGCCCCGCCATGCGGGTGCTGTACACCACCTGCGAAAAGTTCATCAACGAGCTGATCGATTCCATCTTCCGCAGCAAGGGCAACAACCGCGACAGGCAGGCGCGCTTCCGCAACCGCTACCGCGGGGTAGACGTGCTGCTCATCGACGACGTGCAGTTTTTGGCGGGCAAGCAGGCGGTGCAGGAAGAGCTGTTCCACACCTTCAACGCCCTGCAGGCGGACAACAAGCAGATCGTGCTCACCTCCGACGTGCCGCCCAAAGAGATCGCCACCCTGGAAGAGAGGCTGCGCACCCGCTTTGAGGGCGGGCTGATCGCCGACGTGCAGCCGCCGGATATGGAGACGAAGATCGCCATCCTCCGCCAGAAGGCGTTCGAGCGCAAGGCGGTATTGCCGCCCGACGTGCTGGAATTTTTGGCGCGCGATTCGGGCACCGACGTGCGCACGCTGGAAGGAAGGCTGACCAAGGTCATCTTCGCCAGCAAGCTGCACGAAAAGCCCATCAGCTTAGAGCTCGCCGCCACGGCGCTCAACGAGGCCATCGGCGAAGAACAGGAAACGGTGACGGCGGAAAAGATCATCGCCGCCGTGTGCGGGTTTTATAAGATCGATACGGAAAAACTTTTGGGCAAGAGCAAGAAAAAGGAGCTGGTGCAGCCGCGCCAGATCTGCGCCTATCTGATGTGCGAGATCCTCAACATCCCCCTCACCTCCATCGGCGAGGCGCTGGGGGGCAGAGACCACACCACCGTGATACACTCGCGCGACAAGATCGCGAGCCTCATCAAGCTCAACGACCGCATCGGCAAAGAGGTGGAGGATATCCGCAACATCATCTTGAAACAATAGCTGCGCCGGCAGCGGGGCATTGCGCGGACGGGCGCAATGCCCTCTTTTTTGAAAACTATGAGCATCACCAACAGATTTGTGACCGAAGAATACGGCGCGGTGGTCGTGGGCGCGGGGCACGCCGGCTGCGAGGCGGCGCTGGCCCTGGCGCGCACGGGCATCAAGACGCTGCTCCTTTCTTTGAATTTAGACAGCATCGCCTTTATGGCCTGCAACCCCTCTATCGGCGGCACCGCCAAGGGGCATCTGGTGCGCGAGATAGACGCGCTGGGCGGGGAGATGGGCGTCAATGCCGACAAGACGGCGCTGCAGATGCGCATGCTCAACGTGGGCAAGGGCGCGGCGGTGCAGAGCCTGCGCTCGCAGGCGGACAAGCACGCCTACCACGCCCGCATGAAAAAGACGCTGGAAAATACGCCCAATTTGACCATCCGCCAGAGCGAGGCGGCGGAGATCCTCACCCAAAACGGGAAGGTGAGCGGCGTGCGCACCACCTACGGCGAGATCATCCCCGCCAGGGCCGCCGTGCTCGCCACGGGCGTGTATCTGAACGGCGCCGTCATCGCCGGCGAATGGAAGCAGAGCGCCGGCCCCAACGGCTTCGCCCCCGCCACGGCGCTGACGCAGAACCTTATCGACCTCGGCTTTACGGTGCGGCGGTTCAAGACGGGCACCCCCGCCCGCGTAGACGGGCGCACCATCGACTACTCCAAATGCGAGCGGCAAGACGGCGACACGGGCATCTATCCCTTTTCGTACCTGTCGGACGGGGTGCCGCAGACGCAGACGCCCTGCTATCTGACCTATACCAACGAACAGACGCACGCCATCATCCGCGCCAACCTGCACCGCTCGCCGCTGTATGCGGGCGTCATCAAGGGCACCGGCCCCCGCTACTGCCCTTCCATCGAAGACAAGGTGGTGCGCTTTGCCGACAAGGAGCGGCACCAGATCTTTTTGGAACCCGAATGCGCGGGCTCGAACGAGGTGTATGTGCAGGGCATGAGCTCTTCGCTGCCGCACGACGTGCAGCTGGCCATGTACCGCACCGTGCCGGGGCTGGAGCACGTGCAGATCATGCGCTATGCCTACGCCATCGAATACGACTGCATCGACACGCTGGCCGTATACCCCACGCTGGAGTATAAGCATATCGAAGGGCTATACACGGCGGGGCAGATCAACGGCACCAGCGGCTACGAAGAGGCGGCGGCGCAGGGGCTCATCGCGGGCCTGAACGCCTCGCTCAAGCTGCGCGGCAAACCGCCCCTCGTTTTGCGGCGGGATGAAGCGTACATCGGCGTGCTCATCGACGATCTGGTGACCAAGGGCACCAACGAGCCTTACCGCATGATGACCTCGCGGGCGGAATACCGCATCTGCCTGCGGCAGGACAACGCCGACCTGCGCCTGACGCAGAAGGGCTACGAGGCGGGGCTCGCCACTCCCGCCCGCTATGAGCGGTTTTTGCAGCGGAAGGCGGCGGTGGAGCGCATCGCGCAAAAGCTGAACGAGCGCATCTCCCCCAAGCTGTGCGGCGATTTTTTGACGGAGCGCGGCTTCCCCGCCCCCGCGGGCGGCGTTTCGTATGCGGACATGCTGCGGCGGGGCATCGCCATCGGCGAGATCGAAGAGGCGTTCGGCGCTTTGGCGGGCGAACGGGCGGAAGACATCGAGACCGCCGTCATCGACGTGAAGTACGAAGGGTATTTGAAGCGCGGGTTGGAGCAGATCGAAAAAGCCAAGCAGATGGAAGACAGGGCGCTGCCGCCCGACATCGACTACGAGGCCATCGACGGCCTGCGGCTGGAAGCGCGGCAAAAGCTCGCCCGCATCCGCCCCGCGAATTTGGGGCAGGCGGGGCGCATTTCCGGCGTCAACCCCGCAGACATCGCCGTGCTGATGGTATATTTGAGTTTGAAAAAGTGATATGCCGTGCCATGGCATTTTTGCGCTTGAAAAAGTAACGCAAAGCGGCGGGCATAATAGGCACCGCCTCCCCGATACGGGCGGCGGTGAAAGAAAGACAGGGGCTTCGGAACATCTCCGAAGCCCCTGCCTTTGCCTTTACGGCATATTCCGCGCGATCTGCCGCAGCTGCCCTTGGGTAATAAATCCCCCGTCATACGCCTTCTGCAGCGTCAGTATCCGGTCGTCCGCCGCAGCATCCGCCGCGAGATAGACGAGCGGATCCTGCTCCCCGTGCGGAAACCGGCTTGCCCCATGACTATTTATTTCTTTTTCTAACAATTCTTTTCGTATATCGAGCGAATTATCTATTTTTTACAATTTCTCGCCCGAAGAAGCCGAAACGACGTTTGCTTCTTCCTTCCAAAACGGAAGAGAGAAAAGTGAAAAGTATAAAGGGCGCGAAGTTGCCAAAATTCGCCAACATAAGTCAAATTGTTTTGCCGCCGCCATGGTATGATGGTCAAAAAGCATCAGGCGCGGCGGTTGCCGCGCACGGAGTGGATATGGCGCAATTTTTCAGGCTGAAATACGGCTACGAGACGGTGCTGTTTTACTTGGCATTTTTTCTCGGGATGCTGTTTTTGAACTTTACCATGGACCGCGGCGAACCCTTTTCGCTGGCCCTTTTGGCGGCGGGGCTGGTGTGCGGGCTGCCCGCCCTGCCCTCGGCGGGGCTGTGCCTGGTGGCGGGCGCCGCTTGCCTGCCGGAGGGCTGGATCGCCTTTCTCGCCCACGCGGCGGCGGCCATCATCCTGGGCGGGGCGTTCTTCTTTTTGCAGCGGCGGACGCAGCCCTTGAAGGCGCTGCCGCCCATCGCCCTCGCTGCGGCGCTCATCCCCTACCTGTGCCTGTACGGGCAGCTGATCTACCACGACTACATACGCGCGGCGCTCATCGCCGCCGTCATCTTCAGCTTAGCGTTCATCTTTACGGGGGCGCTGCGCTGTGCCATGTTCCGCGCCGGCAAGTGCCGCCTTTCGCCCGAAGAATACGTGTTCTGCGCCGCGGCCGTCGCCGCGGCGGGCATCGGCATGGTCAACTGCCTGGGGCCGTACGCCTACCGGGCGGCGGCGATACTGGCGCTGCTGCTTGCCTGCGCCCTGCTGCGCGGCAGCGGGGCGGTGCTGTGCGCGCTGGTGATCTCGCTGCCCCTTTCTATCTGCGAAAGCGCTTCTGCCGCCGCGCCCGTCCTCACCGCCACGGCGGCTTTCGCCCTGTATGCCGCCGTGGCATTGGCACTGCTGCGCACGGGGAAGATCGCCACGGCGGTGGCTGTGTTCCTTTCAGACGCCTTTATGCACTACTTTACCCGCTACTTTGCCTCGGCAGACCCGCTGGCGGCGTTCTCTTCCCCTTCCTTCTACCTCTATTTATTGGTGCCGTTCATCCCCTGCCTGTTGTTCGCCCTGGCGCCCGAACGGTGGATACAGGCGCTGCACGCGCGGGTGCACCGCTTTGACGAAGGCCGCCTGACCCGCGCCAGCATCAACCGCAACCGCGCGCGCGTGGGCGAGCGGCTGTTCGAGATCTCTGCCGCCTTCAAAGAGATCGAAAACGTGTTCGTCAGCTTAGACGGCGGCGAACCCGCCGAAAACGCGCAGGAGGCCATGCTGCGCACCCTGCGCGGCGAGGTGTGCGTAGGCTGCGACAAACGGGAAGAGTGCGGCGGCGCGGTGGAAGAGGCGCTCTCTCGCCTGGTCGCCGTCGGCTGTGCCCGCGGCAAGGTCAGCCTCATCGACCTGCCCGCCGCCATCGCCGCGGGGTGCCGCAACCCCTCGTCGCTGCTGTTTTCGCTCAACAAACAGCTGTCCGAATACAGCCGCACCGCCGCCGACGACGAGAGCGCCGCCCAAGGGCGCAAGCTGTTCGCCGACCAGGCGCGCGGGCTCGCGGAGATGCTTAAAAACCTCGCCCTGCAGCAGGGCACGCCCGTGGGCGTCCACCCGGAAGCGGAGCGGAAGCTGCGCCTGGCGCTCTCGCGCGCGGGCGTGCTGTGCGACGAGGCGCTCATCTGCGGCGCGGAGCCGGAAATTTACCTGACCGCCTCTTCGGACGCGGCGGGCGACAAGATCCGCGCCGTGGCGGAGGGGGCGCTGGGGTACCGCGTCACCGTCGCCGCCAAACACGCCCTGTCGGCGGGGAAAAACTGCTGGCTGCTGCGCAGGCTGCCCCGCTTTGACGCCGCCTTCGGCATCGCTTCCGCCACCAAGGCGGGGGAAACGGCGAGCGGCGACACCTGCTCGGTCATCCGCATCGACGAGCGCACCTTTTTGTGCGCCCTCTCCGACGGCATGGGAAGCGGCGAACAGGCGCGGCGCATCTCGGACTGCGCCGTGTCGCTGATCGAAAGTTTTTACCGCGCCGGCATGGCGGGCGAGACGGTGCTTTCCACCGTCAACCGCCTGCTCTCGTTCAACCGCGAAGAGAGCTTTGCCTGCATCGACATGGCGACCGTCAATTTGGATACGGGCAGGGCGGACATCATCAAGATCGGCTCTCCCCTCGGCTTTTTGCTGGCGGACGACTCCATCGAAATTTTAGAGAGCAACTCGCTGCCGCTGGGGGTGCTGGAAGGGGTGCGCCCCACCGCATTGCAGCGCAGCCTTTCGGACGGGAACGTGCTGCTTTTGATCAGCGACGGCATCACCGCCGCTTTCGGCTCGAGCACAGACATCGCCGACTTTTTGGCCCGCGCGCGGACAGACAACCCGCAGACGCTTGCCGACGGCCTGCTCGCCGCCGCCCTTTCCAAGACGGGCGGCATCGCCATCGACGACATGACCGCCGTCGCCGTGCGGCTCATTTTGCAGTAACGCGGCGGTGTAAGGCGCCCGCTCCCCCACCCTTGCCTTCCCCCCCCCCAGGGGGAAGGTGTCACGAAGTGACGAAAGAGGGGAAAAGGGCAGCGTAGCGCGGCGGCGCGGGGCTCCCTTTCGGGCCCCTTGTAAAGGGGCGGTTTGAGACGTCCGCTCCCCCACCCTTGCCTTCCCCTCGGGGGGAAGGTGTCACGAAGTGACGGAAGAGGGGAAAAGGGCAGCGTAACGCGCTGCGCGGGGCGCAAAGCAAATGATAAATGTAGAATGTAAAATTGAGGAAATGAAAAATATTTTTTAATACTTCTTCAATTCTACACTTTACTTTTTACATTTATACTTGAGACCCGTTCGACTGCGCGGCTCACGTTCCGTTCGCCGCTCCGCTCAGGGTGACATGGTAGGGTTTTTTTCCTGTCATCCTGAGTAAGCGCGGTGCAGCCGCGCGCATCGAAGGATCTCTGAAAACAAATACGAAAAAGAGGCAAAACGACGCTTTTGCCTCTTTTCCCTTATGAGCATACGGATGGAGGTGAATTTTTTTGCCGTTTATAAAACGTGAGCCCCTAAACGGCAAAAAAAGAGGGGAGAAACCGCCGCCAGTATGCCGCGCAATTTTGCGCGGCAACGCACGGCAGGGTTCCCCCTTCCTCACGGAAAATTCTTTTGTCAGCTCAAAAGAATTTTCGTGAACAGCGTCGGCTCAAAACAAATCGTGAGAACTACATGAATCATTACTGCGCGTCCGAAAGCCACGCCTTTCGGTAAGCGCACCCCATTTGCCGCATACCTGCGGCTTTTGCGGAAAGAGTGAAGGCTGCGCGCGTCTTATAATAAGCGTGCCCTCAAAAGCGCGCAGCCGAGAGAAAACCAGACGCAGAACCGCCTTCAGGCGGCGAACGTCGGGTTGTCTTTCAAATCACGAAATTTTGTTTCATCAGCTTGAAACAAAATTTGTGAATAGCAAAACACGGGCGGCGCCTATCATATAAGGCGCCGCCCGTGCGGCAAAAACTAAAAAAGGGGGAAAAATGAACAAAAACAAAAAGAATGATCGGGTGCAGGCCGCCAAGGCCCGCGCCCCGAGCGATCGACCGGCATTGCAGCGGCCTTTGCCAAAAGCGCCGCGGGAACGCCCCGCGCCCTTGCGCCTTTCCGCCCGGCGGCAGGCATGCCGCCCCGTGCGCCCGCCCCTGCGGGAACACGCGCCGCCTGCGTTCAAACGCCGCCGCGAGAAACATATGCGCCCCGCCGCCGCGCAAAACATACGCGCGCAAAGCGGGAAAAGCGGCCCGCAGAACCGATGGCGCTGCGGGCGATATCCATTCGTCACTCAAATTTCTTTGTTCGTTTCCGAATTTCTATTCAGTTGTATGAGGCTCTGCTCCGATACTCGTTCAAATGTGCCATCAAAGGCGCAGACGGCATTTTGCCCTGCCTGCATACGGGGAACTTTCTCTTATTTTACAGCCCCTTCGTTCAATTTGTACATTGGACCGCCCTCCTACTTTGTGAGTTTCCGCAAGTCGGATCTGTACATACCAGTACCTCCTTTTGCCCGCCTGCCGAGCCGTGCGCGCCTCTCGATGTTAGATTTCGGCCCATTACGAACGCCGAGCGTGTGAGAGGAGATTTGCGCAAGACCCCGCCGCCGCCTGCCGATTCAAAACATATTTACCTCATCCGTCTGCCCTTGCGACGATATCCCTGTGCACTTTTCCGGAAGGAACCGACGCAAACTTGTATATTGGGGATGCAGGCTGCGCGCGTGCTGCGCGGGCTTTGGGTGTACCGTAAGGGAAGTTTTGGTTTTTCCCTTTTGGTACTTCTATTATAGCATAAATTTTAGATTTGTCAATAGTTTTTTTGAAAATTTTTTAACTTTTTTGTGGTAAAATCGCAAAAAAATGTTTCCGCCTTTCATCAAACTTTTATCACAGGGGTTTGAAGCATGGCCGCGCGGGTTTCAAATCTGCTGTCAGCGCAGGGTATCGAAGCGGACGTCGCAGACGATGCGCGCCTTTTCTAAAAGCTGCGCGGCGAGCGCCTGCCTTTGGCGGGGGAAGTGGCGGCGCAGCTTTTCGTGCAGCGAAAACAGGTCGCACCCCGCCGCGTGCGCCCGCTCTGCGGCGGATAAAAAGGCGGCGCGGTACTGCTCTTCGGCGGCGCGCAGCACATGCGCGGGAACGATGGCGCTTTCCGCCACCTCTACAAGGCCTGCGGGGCGGGCGGCGTCGATGACCTGCGCCAGGGCGCGGACGCGCACAGAGAGCACGGGCACGCCGCCTTCTATGCGCAGCTTCTTTTTTTTGCCTTCGATGCGCACCTTGAGCTGATAGACGACTTCCGCCCCCTCTTCCTGCACGCGCACGGCGGCGTAGGCGAAGTCGGTAGAGATCTCGGCGAGGTTGACGGCGAGCGTTTCGCTTGCACGCAGCATGCCCACCTTTTTGCCGCCCGCAAACAGCGCTGTCTGCGATACGTCGAACACTTCCTGCCCGCCCGCGCCCGAATCTCCCTGCCTGCCGCCCGCAGCACAGGGGGTGAGCCATTCTTTATTTCCGTTTGTCGAAGAAAGCATATCCGCGCCGATGCCCGAATCTCCCTGTCCGCCGCTCGACGAAGCGCAGGGCGTGAGCACCCCTTTCTTCCCTTCCGCCAAAGCGCCGCTAGGCTGCGCCCCGCCCGAAGCAGATACAAAATTTTCGCCTTCCGACGCAGATACAAAGACATCCCCTTCCAAAGCGGCGGCAGAGGCCGCGGCGGAATCTAAACCCGAAGCAGAAACCGAAGCCGCGGCGGAAGCAAAATCTGAACCCGAAGCCGAAGCCGCGCCCTGTCCGCTCCCCTGCGGCGGGCCGCTTTCCGCCTCTTGCAGCAGCGTGAGATACGGCAGGCGCCCGCTCGCGCCCGCGCCGTAGTAGCCCTTGGCGAACTCGCGTAAGGAGACGGCGCTCACCAGCCCCGTCTTCTGCGCTTCGCCCGAAAACACCTTGGCGATGGCGTTCGCCGTCAGTTCCCCGCCGGGCGCGCCCGCTTCCAGCGCCGCCTGCGCCCTGCCCGCGCACAGCGCCACCAGGCAGGAGTCTTCGATATATTCGCTGCGCAGAAAATAGTCGAGGATGCCGAACACGTCGCGCTCCGCCGTCTGCCCGCCGAGCAGCAGCAGGCGGCAGTGCACGAAGGTGGGGTACCAGCCCGTGCGGCGGTTGAGGCGGGCGATCGCCTCGCCCACCGTGCTCACCCCCTCGATGGTGATGTTGCTCGCCTGCGCGGCGCCGTTTGCGTCGGCAGAGCCGATCTGGGCGGTGACGTCGAGCAGCCCCTCCTGCGCGGAGGCGTCTACCCCCAGGGCGAGGACGATGGCGGTCTTTTGAATGTCGATGAGGCCGAAATCGTTGGAAGCGAACAGCAGCAGCAAAAACGCCGCCGCGAACACAAAGGCGCGCTGCCAGAATTTGCTCATGCCCGCGCCCCTACCGCGGACACGCTTGTTTGTTCTATCCATGCCGTCTCCCCCTGCCGCGGGCGCGCTTCTCTGTCCTGCCCCGCCCCCGCTGCGGCGCATGCGCTTCCTTTTTTTTGAATATAGAAAGGAACGGCGCCCTTCTGCCATGTCTTCTCCCCCTCTGCGGCTTATGCGCTTCCTTCCTTTTGAATATTGAAAGGAGCGGCGCCCTTCTGCCATGCCGTTTCCCCCTGCACGGTGCATGTGATTCCTTCTTTTTGAATATAGAAAAAAGCGGCGGCCTTCTGCCTGCTCCCTGCGGCGGACTTTCCCTCTTCAACAAATGAGAAGCGCTTCCCCCGCCGTGCGGCGGCCGTTCCCGCTTCAAAAACAGAGCCAAAACAGGCACGAGATAGGCAAAGGCGGCGTACACGAACCACAGCCGCTGCGTGCAGAACTGCTGTACCTCTCGGAAGGAAGTGTTGAAAAAGACGGTCAGCGCCAGCAGCGCCGCGTTGATGACGGCGGCGGGGAGAAGGGGGCGGCAGCCGAGCGCCCGCGCGGCGCAGTGCACCGAAAGCTGCACGGGGATGCAGAGGGCGAAGGCGAGCACGAGGGTGAGGGCAAAGATGAACAGGAGATCTACCCTGCCCAGCGAAGAAAAGGCGGTGGCGTATTTGGAGATCTGCGCCAGCGAGTTGTGCTGCAAGATGGAGATATCCGAAAACACGGCGTAAAACACCGCCAAAAACAGCAGCGTGACGGCGGCGCCGGCGACATACGCGCCCAGCACTTTTGCGGCCGCGCGCCGCTCATAGCGGACGTGGCCGAGGAAAAAGAGGGGGTACAGGCAGGCGGTGTACCAGCACGGGCCCGCCGCAAAGCCCCGCCATACCCGTGCGCCGCTCTCGACGACGGGCAGCAGCGCCCCGAAGTCTGCCTGCGGCAGCGCCAGCAGGATGACGACCGCATACGACAGAACGAATACCGGCAGCGAAAGGTCTGCCACGCGGCCGACGGCGCGCAGGCCCTTGGTGCAGGCGAAAAAGCAGACGCCGAAAAAGGGCGCGTAGCAGATGAGGGGCGGCACGTTCTCGTACAGCACCTGCATGACGAAGCCGCGCTGCTCGAGCAGCGGCAGCAGCGCCGACAGGGCGAAAAAGAGGGCGAACAGCCCGTAGACGATGCGCGCGGCGGCGTCGCCGAAGTTTTCTGCCAGCAGCCCGAAAAAAGTGCTCCGCGTGCGGCGCGCCAGCCACAGCATCAGCCCCACGACCAGCCCTTCCAGCGCCAGGCTGAGGGCGGCGGAGAGCAGCAGGTCGCTGCCGGCGTGATAGGCGAGGGTGGCGGGGTACACGATCATGCGGGTGACGGGCAGCATGGCGGCAAAGATAAAGCACAGCTGCCGCAGTTTGATGTCGTTCATGTCCTTCCCTCCCCTTTCATGGCGTTTCAGAAGGGCGGCCGCCCGCCTCTTCTCTGTTTTGCGAGGTGCCGCCCGCCTGTTTATTGTTTTGAAGGCCGCCTTCCCCTTCTTGTATATCCTTCCCTTCTTCGGGCGTGGCGCCTTTCATTTCTTCCCTCTCCGCGGAACTCTTCGTCTTTTCCCTATTTTGAAAGCCGCCTTTCCCTTCTTGCATATCCTTCCCTTCTTCGGTCGCGGCGCCTTTCATTTCTTCCCTCTCCGCGGAACTCTTCGTCTCTTCCTGCTCCACCTCGCTCTCCATTTCTTCTCCTTCCTTCCCAAAAGAGGCCAGCCTGCGCTCGTTTTTGCCCCGCAGCACCCGCGGCCGATGCCACAGGGAGAACAGTTCCGCCTTATACAGCGTATCTTTGAGGTCGCTGCGGATGAGGGGCGAGAAGGGCGCGAGCAGAGGCACGCCGTAGCTGTCCGTCGTGACCAGATAATACGCGAGGAGCGCCGCCAACAGCAGGATGCCGTAGGTGCCGATGCTGCCCGCCGCCACGATGAAGGCGAGGCGCACCAGCGACAGGGTGCCCGTGAGGTCGGGCACGGTGTAGGCGGAGATGCCCGAAAGCGCCACGATGATGATGGCGGGCGAAGAGACCAGCCCCGCCTTGACGGCGGTGTCGCCCAGCACCAGCGCCCCGATGACGGAGAGGGCGAGGGCGACGTATTTGGGCATGCGCACGCTCGCCTCGATGAGCACTTCCAGCACCAGCAGCAGAAAGAACAGCTCCAGCCCCGGCGAGAGGGGGATGCTGCGCACCCCGCCCGCGACGGTCATCAATAGGTCGAAGGGCAGCAGGCGCAGGCGGAACAGCTCCGCCGCCACATAAAAGGCGGGCAGGAACACGGCCGTGCACGCCGCCCCCATGCGCAGCCAGCGGCTGGCCGTGGCGCGGTAGGGGGAGACGAAATAGTCCTGCGCGCTCTGGAAGTCTTCCGCCAGCAGATACGGCAGGGTGAGGACGATGGGCGAGCCGTCTACCAGCACGGCGATGCGCCCTTCCAGCATCTTGGCACAGAGGATATCCGGCTTTTCGGTGGTGCCCGCCTGCTTGAACAGCGAGCGAGGCCGTTCGGCGAGGAATTTGGCGATATAGGAAGAGTCGGGCACGCCGTCGATATCGGCGGCGCGGATGCGCTCTTCCGCCTTTTTCACCACCCGCTCGTCGGCAATGCCTTTGAGGTAGGCGATGGCCACCGCCGTGCCGCTGCGCCGCCCCGCTTCCAGCATCACGAACATCAGGTCGGGCGTCTTGAGGCGGCGGCGGATGAGGCCCATGTTCGTCTTGATGTCTTCGATGAACCCCTCGCGCGGGCCCTTGACGGCGATGGAAGTCTGCGGCTCGCTGACCGCCCGCAGCGCCACCTTTTTGGTGCCGAGGATGATATACCCCTCCACCCCGCCGATGACGAGGGCGGGGTTGCCCGCCAAAATTTCGCGCGAACAGGCGGAAGCCTCGTCCGCTTCGCGAAGTTCGGGGAAGAGCAACATGCGCTTTGCCTCCTCGCGCGAGCAGGGCGCGGGGCGCTCGGCGAGCGGCCGCGCCGCCAGCATGCCCATAAGCTCTTTGTCGGTGATGCCGTCCGCATACACCGCCGCGCAAGGGGTGCCGTCCCCCGCCGAAAATTCGTATACGAGGATATCGGGCGCAGGCAGCAGCCGCTTGATCTCTTTGACCTTTGCCTGCACATCGGCGGCACAGGCGGCTTTTTCTTTTGAAGTCTCCGCGGCGGCCGTGCCGGCGGCGATTCCCTTTTCCTGTTCCCCGCCCCGCTCCGTTGTCTGCCCATCGGCGGCTGCTTGATCGGCGTTTTCCTTATGAGCGGCGGCCTTCTTGAACGCGCCCTGCGCGGTCTTTTGTTCCGACGCCGGCTGCCCGCCCTGCGCCTCTTTTGGCGGCTCTTCCAAATATTTATTTTGCTTGTTTGAAGCCGGCTGCCCGTCCTGCGCCTCTTTTGGCGGCTCTTCCGAATATTTATTTTGACTGTTTGAAGCCGGCTGCCCCGGCCGATCTTTCTTTTCCACAAGGGCAGTTTGCGCAACTGCCCGCCTGTTATGCGCCCCTGTGTGCAGACAAAGAGGCACGGCTTCCCAAAGGGAAGCCGTGCCTCATGTATAAGATAAAAACGCCCGCCTTCTCACCTATCAAAGCGAACGCCACTCACCTGAAAAACTTTTCTAAAAAGTCTTGGGGAGAGATGGCAGGAATGCTGCCGGGGGCAAAATCTTTGACGTTGCGCGTGACAATACAATCCACCTTGCAGCGGAGCGCGCAGGCGTGCTGCACGCCGTCTTCAAAATCGGCAAAATCGCCCAGCGCGGCCGCGCGCAGGTCTTCAAAGGTCAGCGGCTCCACCGCCGCAATGGCGCCGATCGTCAGCAGCACCTTTTCGATCTCTTCCCGCGCCAGCTCTTTGCGCATGATATAGATGATATTGGGAACAGACATCGCCGAAACGACCGCCTCGACCAAGCCGATCTCACAGAGCAGCAGCACGCTGCGCGAATGATCGAAAAACTTTTCTCGCCGAAACAGCACGTCTAACAGCACATTAGTGTCGATCAGGATCTTCATGCGCGCGCACCCGCTCTTCGGTCATCTCCTTTTCGTCTGTATCGTTTTTGAGAATGCCCGCCAGCGAATCTACCAAAAACTGACGCGAAGTTTGCTTAGAGATCAGCCGCGCCACCTCTTTTCCGTTTTTGAAGATGACGACCT
This sequence comes from Candidatus Borkfalkia faecavium, assembly GCA_019114755.1. Lineage (GTDB taxonomy): Bacteria > Bacillota > Clostridia > Christensenellales > Borkfalkiaceae > Borkfalkia > Borkfalkia faecavium. The sequence continues at coordinate 461 of DXEW01000033.1, read as the reverse complement.
CGTTCCCCTCCTGCACAAATTGCAGAAATTTTCCGAAATTATTCTGAAACTTTGTCGCCGTTACCGCCTGGACTGCCATATTTTCACCTCCCGTTTTCACTAATTATAGTATATCCGATTTTAGCTAATTTGTCAATAGGTTTTTTGAAAATTCTGCGGGCGTGTTGCGACAGCGGGCGATTCCTTCCTGTCATCCTGAGGAGCGAAGCGACGAAGGATCTCCTCGTTCGGGCGTGTAGTGACTACGGGGCGGGCGGGCGGGGAAGGTAAGCAGGGGCGGGCGGGTGATGCGCCTCGGCTTCCCCTTGGGGGGAAGCTGGCGGCGAAGCCGACTGATGAGGGGAGTTGGCTTTCGCGTTGCCCTACGCCCCTCTTCCGCCGCGCGCCGAAAACGGCGCGCGGCACCTTCCCCCGAGGGGGAAGGCAAGTACTTGCGGGTGACGAGTTTAGGGTGGGCGGGT